>CAYXYF010000024.1:0-34460 GCA_964469265.1 uncultured Bdellovibrionales bacterium | reverse complement strand
TTGTGTATGGTCAATTACAATTTTCGTTAGGTTATTGTCTGTTATCTCAGTAAGTACCCCCCCTAAAACAACCAATACAATAACAAACAATCCAAAAAAAGCCAAAAAAACCCCAAACCCCAACACTTTCAGACCTTTTACCACTCAATAACCAACCCAAACGAATCGTACAAAATTTACCGTTTGCTATCACTTTACTACCACTTCACTCCCCTTACAACTACCACAAATAACATTCACTACCACTCTACTACCTAAACACCCTTAAAACGGCTCTAAATCTATCATTCTTCTCAATAAAATAACCAAAAACCCGTATTTAATCATCCCTTAAACAGTCTTTTTTTAAGGTTGGTGGTTTTGTGCGTAAGAACAGTTGGTTGTGCAGTTGGTGGTGCAGTTGGTGGTGCAAATTCCATTAACGCAACTATGTATTGAGATATAGACAATACTAAAAAAAGCCTCATAATTGAATGAAAGCACACTTTAGACAGGGGGATAATACGGTCTTAAAAGTATGAAATAGTAGTAATACCAACGGTTACGAGCAATTAAATTTGTTGTTTAATAAGTTTTTGCTTTACCTTTGAGTAAAACACTGTTTAAATGGCACTTAAATTAACACTAGCAAACCTAATTTCCTTTGCATTAATATTGATCTGTATTTTATTACTTGTATTTCGCAAAGAACCTAAACAAATATATCCAGTTGCACCTGTAAAGGTGATTGAAACGCGAATTGAGAATAAAGAAAAAGATATTCTTGGCTTAATGAATCAAATTGCAGTAGATAGACAAGTAATTCATCACATCGGAAGGCAACTGAAAGACATTAAAGGACAGTTAGCAACGGCAAAAGCGCAAAAAGACACAGTAAACATCATACAACTGCAGGATATTGTAATCACCAAGCAGGATACAACCATATTCCAGTATGTAAAGATGGATCGTAAAAAAGACAGTGTAATCGCAGGTCAGCGATACATCATTAACTCCAAGGACACCTTATTGACCGTAAAGGATCATCAGATTAAACGCGTTAAACGGCAACGAAATATATCTCTATTGATAAATGGAGTGTTAACAGGTTTATTAATTTTAAAATAGTTTGTTGATATGAAAGGACAAGATACAACCAGCGGATTCAAAGAAGCGTATAAAGTGAAAGTGGAATTAACAATGTTTTTGAAATATTTGGACGCTTCAAATGAACAGCCAAGCATAAAAAGTGAGCATTACGTCAATGTAAAGATACTTACTGACGATGATGTAGCTGTAAATCTCAACATTATTCACGAACCATTTGCCCTGGACAATGAAACAACATTCTCTCTAGAAGATTTAGTTCGGTTTTTATTGAATAGTCCCTACACTAAAGGGAATTACGCTCTTCCTGAATCATTTCTTAAGAAAGAAACTAAGTAATGTAGTAATATTAGAGGCAATACCGGTTACTTTTAATAGGTTTTCCTTGCCAAACTTATTGTTAAGTTCTTCAATTTCATTATGTAGCTTATTTAGTTCATGCTCAAGCACAAGTTCTTCCAGTTGGTACCCACCTTTATAAAGCTTGTCGTGCGCACTTTCATTCACCAGAACACTAAAATAATGCCTCCTACTCAACCCGTTATATGCAATCATACCAGAATCGTTAAAAGCCATAAGGATACCGTTAAAATCACTCAAGCTTATCCCTGTGTCGTTTAAAATTGGATTCGCATCAATGTTGTGGTGCATAACCGCAACCTCTGCAGCAACAAGATGTTTTAAAACATCGTCTTTCATTTTTGGAGTTATCATATCTTATTATTTTTAATCATCACTTATTCTTCAATTCTGGCACACCAATACCTGAATCACTCTTTTTTAAAGCCACTATTGCTTCTTTTGCTTGTTCTAAATACAACTCCAGCCTGCCATTCTCTTTATAGGCTTCTTTTAGTGCTTCTTTCAAAGTGGCCACCTCTTTCTCTAACAACTCAACTGCCTGCGCGTTCCCAGCATCAGGAACCTGATCTACAGTTGGAGCCGTTATGGGTTCTTTTAATAACATTTCGCCTTTGCCGGTGAGGAGCCAGTGCGTGTTTATTTCGGGATACTTAGTAACTATCTTTGCTAAAACGTCAGAACTTAATGCTTTTTCTTTGGCAGAACCTTTGAAATTTCCATAAGTAACTCCCAAATCGGAAAAAAATCTTTCCTTTGAAAAGCCTTTAAAATCAGTGTAATACAATATTCTTTCTTTTATATTGGTAAAATTAGTTTCCATTACTTGTTTATTAGTAAAAATAGTTTCTATATTTGCTCCGAACAACGAAACACAATAAGCAATGCACGAAAGTACAAAAAAAACAAATCCGAAAAAACGGGAGTCTTGGAACTTAATTGTTCTGAACAAACTTGAAGAGAAACACGGCTTTACGAAATACTACATCCGCCAATGTCTTCGCGGCGATCGAAACAACATTACTGCCGATACCATTCGAAAAGAATATGCAAGCCTTTGCATAGAGGTAAATAAGGCTTTAGAAAACATTAAGTAAACTATGGAATATACTAAAAACCTGCCTCTGAAACTCAAAAATATGGGTTTCAAGCTAGACTTTCACAGCGACTGGCTTCCAGATGACGATTCAGACCTCAACTATGAATGTTGGAAAAAAGGAGTACTAGACGTTACGGTCGATCATCAAATAATGAAAGTAACAGTTGATATCCTCGAAGGAACCGACAACACGAAATGCAAAACCATCAAACAGCTAAACATGCTGGATGAAATTTTAAACTAAAAAAATCAAAATTATGAAATCAATAAATTACCAAAACGAATTAGCAATACGCGAAGAAGAGCTAAATAACTATCAGAACTCAATAAACGAATCAATTAATCGCTTTGGCGGTCGCGAATCTCTTCTTGACTCTTCTTTACCTTGTGTTCAGCAAGAACAAAAGCACGATCATATTGTTCTTCAAAATTTGGAATGTGGTTCTTTAGCAAATTCTCTAGTGCCTCTACCTTGAAGCGAAGTATATCCACCATATTACTTTCTAGCTTGATGCGCTTGTGCGCTAATTCAATATTATCCATTTCACTACAATTTTAAGTTTAAGAGCCTCAAATGTAGTGAATATTCCTGAACGGTTCAACAGGGGTTCGATTCCCCTGCAGGAACAAATAAAAAACAAATGGCAATTGCCATTATTAAAACGATTACGATGTACGAATACTATAATAATATTCTATGTGTAGAATCTAGCTTCTTGATCAATGAATTGGGTATGCCACTCTATACATATCAATCTCATGTAAAGCGTGGCTCCCTTAATCTAATTCGTCGCGGAGGCAACGGTAGAACTGCTTTAGTTGAATTCGCAACCATGCGTTCTGATATTAAACAACGAACCGAAGATCTCGCAGGACCTGCAAAAGAAGCTGCGGCAAAAGATATATTTGAAAGCTACTTAAAACCCGATTTATTATCTGCTAATTTCTTTATATCCTACAGAAAAGAAAACGGTAAACCACTTTCGAAAGAAAAACAACTAGAGTACTGTACCAACGCAATCATTTTAAATGCTGTTGACTCAATTGTAATTGCTAAAGCAACGAACTACCGAAAAATAACTGGCAATAAAGCGCGCCTGTGGGAAACTATTTCTAACGCGATCAATTTACTACCTTCTAAAGATTACACCCATTCCATTCCTGGTAACTGTAGATCGCTTGAGCGTGCTTATAAAAGATACAAACAAGAAGGTTGCATTAGTTTGATTCATGGCAGTACTAACAACATTAACCGCAGAAAAATTGTCGGAGACGTTGCAGATTACTTATTAGCTACCTACTGCCTTCCAAACAAACCATTGATTTCAATATTGCACGCAATGTATCACCGAGTGAATGAATCTAAAGGTTGGCCAACACTTTCAGAACAAGCAATTGGAATGTACTTGGATCAACCAGAGGTTAAAAGAATTTGGACATTGGCGCGCCACGGTAAGGATATCTTTTCAAATGAATTTGGACATAAATTGTCCAGAGAAAAATCTCAATGGTTTCCAAATGTATATTGGGCAATTGATGGAACAAAACTCGACTGGGTTCACTACCAAGATAACGTATCAGGAAATGCTGCACAATTGAAAATCAACCCTGTTTTCGATGTCTTCTCCGAAATGATTATTGGTTACTCACTATCTGAGACCGAAAACCACATTGATCACTTCACCGCGCTTAGATCTGCAATGAACTTTGCACAAAGTAGACCATTCAAATTAACATACGACAATCAATCAGGCCATAAGTCTGCACGCATGCAAGAACTATACACTGGATTAGTAGCACGTGAAAAAGGAGTTCATCATCCTACAGCTCCACGACGAAAAACCAAATCTGGCACGTACATGGCTTCATCGAAAGCCAATCCTGCTGAAGGTCTATTTAACAGACTGCAACAGCAAGTGATATCCACGTTTTGGTTCTCAGATAAGCAATCCATCAAATCAAGAAATTTAGACAACGTTCCAAACGTTGATTTCATTTTGGAAAACAAACACCTATTGCTTACCAAAGAAGATACAATCAAGGCTTGGGAATTGGCAGTAAAAATGTGGAATACTGCAGAACATCCATTGTTTAAAGGTAAAACAAGAACTGAAGTATATGCAATGCCTGCTCCAATAGCTGAATCAGTAGATTACTTAGAAATGATTGACATGTTCTGGGTGGTTGAAACGAAACCAATTACCTACAAGAGTGATGGACTGCACCTGCGCATTGCGAAAAAAGAATACATTTTCGAAGTGTATGATGCGCACGATAAGATTGACCTCGAATTTAGAAAATACAACATTGGCAAAAGGTTCTTGGTTCGCTATGATCCGGAACAGTTAGACGTTTCTATCCAATTAATTGAAGTAGCAACAAATGGTGATAAAACGATTGTTGCACACGCACAACCGAAAAGAAAACACCAAGAGATACCAGTTCTCATGCAAGATGGTGATAAAGAACTTTGGTCTGAAGATTACCAAGTCAGAATAACTGAATTTGAAGAAGTTCAAGGAGAATTGGATGCTTTACGACAAAGAACAGGTATCACTCCAGAACAACTAATCGAAGATCAAGACTGGATGATCAAACAAGGTTCCACACTACCTAAAGAAGTGCGATCAAAAGTAGAAGAATCAGTATACAGCAATTTATAATTATAACTATGGAAAAAATTCAAAAACAACAGATTTCAAACGAAGTAGCCGCTATGGCTTTGAAGCTATCTCAAAACAAAATTGCAATCAAAGCAGGCGTTTCATCTGCAACAATCAACCACATCATCAACGGAAAGTGGATTATGATTAAAGAAGAAATGTGGAGAAAAGTACAAGCTGCTTTAAAAATTGACTTGAACTGGGTGCACGCTGACACGAAGAAATTCACAGCACTTACACAATTGCTAGAAAGCACGCAAGCAGGCTCAATGGCTATCGGAATAGCGATGAAAGAAGGTAGATCTAAATCTCACACTTACAAACGCTACGAAAAAATGCACGAAGATGTAATTTATGTTGAGTGCAAAAACTATTGGACCAAAAAAACATATGTTCAAGCTTTGTTAAGAGCTGCAGGTTTGCATACGGAAGGAACCGTTGGTGAAGTGATTGAATATTTCGTGGACCACGTTAGAAGTTTACACAATCCAATGATTGTTATCGACCAAGCAGACAAACTGAAAGATCCTTCACTTGACTTGTTTATGGACTTCTATAATGACCTAGATAACTGTGCATTTGTACTTTCGGGAACACCAGCACTTCAAAAACGAATTCTAAGAGGTGTGCTTCGAGACAAAGTTGGGTACCGTGAATTGTACTCAAGAATTGCAAGACGTTTCATAACGCTTGCTGATGACTCGCTGGTTGATGTTACAAAAATCTGCTCAATGAATGGCGTAACCGATGAAGACTCAATCATTGAAATCTTTAATGAAAGCGAAGGTGATTCGAGACGTGTGCGCAGATCCATTGAGAAATACAGATTGATGAACGCAAAACAAACAGCATAATGGAGTTAAAGCGAGCAATATCAATTGACCAACTCCAACGAATGAAATTCAAAACAATGAAGTTTGAAGGTGAGTGGGCTGATTCAATAGGAGAAGTAGTGGAAATGTCAGGTTCGTGGATTGTTTATGGTTCTTCCGGGCACGGTAAAACAGCATTTACAATTCAACTAGCAAAGTACCTCACCAAATTTGGTAAAGTAGCATACAACACCATTGAGGAGGGCGCGCGATACACCTTTCAGATGGCAATGGGCAGACATGAGTTTTCTAAGATTGAAAAGAGAAGGTTACAGGTTTTGAGTGAAGACATGAAGCATTTGGAAGAGCGATTATCTCGACAAAAATCCCCAAACATCATCATCATCGATTCCCTGCAGTTCACCGGCATAGTTAGAAAAGAATACAATGCACTCATCAAACGATATCCAAACAAAACTTTCATTTGGATCTCCCACGCAGACGGTAAGAAGCCACTTGGTTCACTGGCTGTTTATGTTGAGTACAACTCAGATGTTAAAATAAGAATAGAAGGCTTCAAAGCAATCATAAAATCAAGATATGGAGGATCAGAAGATTTTACCATTGTAGAATCAAAGAGTGCAGAATATTGGAACGAAATAATTTAAACGCTATGAAAATAAAGCAACCGCGGATAACGCACATCCAAAAGATGAGAACAAAGAACTTGATGCAACGCATTACCATACAGAGTAAATGCGAGTTATCGGAGCTAGAACACAACACCTTGGTTTATGAAACGGGAATTGATTTCCTTACAGATCTATACCAAGATTTTGACGAAAACCAAGTTACAATCCAAGCTTCCGATAAGAAATTCTGGAGTTGGTGGAAAAGCGAATGGATGCTTTGGGATTCAGCGTATTTAAACGGTTCATCCAGAAACATCAATAAAATCGGTTACGAGCAATTTGTAAGAAGAGCAGCTCGACACTTATTAACCGCTACTGGTTATCAGTCATTCATTAAATCCTTGAAATAATGATCAAGGAAGCTACAATCAAACACCAGGAACTACAAGAGCGGTATGATGAGATAACCAATTGGTTGCAGACAAACATACATCACCCTAAGTTTTGGGAAATGGTTTCACTTCGAAATGACATATCTGTTCAAAAGGAAGTTAAGAAACAACAAATGTCAGGAAAATGGAAAGTTCCATACCATACACCAGGAATGGTTTATACCCTGCCCAATAAGTAAACAATTAATACATATATAAATGGAAAGTAGAATCAAAAGCCTCACACCCGAGGAACGAAAAGAGTTAATGTTAGAATTAGCTGCTGACGAAAAAAAAGAACAACAACGCCGTACAAAAGAGCGCCAAGAATACGAGAAAGCGCGAGATGTAATGGTGCAAATGCAAATTGCTGAAGCTTGCGAAATTTCAGGAATCTTAATTGATTTTAAAGCAAGATTAGAAGCAGCATTTAACTTCCACGAAGAAAAGCTAAACGAGTACGGTGGTATTAGATCCAACTCAAAAGGTGGTTTTTCATTGCCACATTCAAACGGTCAATTTAGAGTTCGAAGATTGAGAGCAACAATGCCGGACTGGGATGAAAGAGGTGAAAAAGGTACTGAACTAATTGGTGACTTCTTAAAATCCACAATCAAAAAGCGTGACATCAAAACCTATGAGATCCTGATCGGCTTCATTCAAAAGAATGACAAAGGTGATTTGGAGTATTCTAAAGTGATGGACTTGCTTCAGCACAAGGACAAATATACAGATGAACGCTGGGTTGAAGGCTTGAATTTGATTCAAGAATCTTACTCAGTTGGTTTGAGGTCTTACCAGTACGACTTTCAAAAAAAGAATGACCAAGGCAAATGGGAAAACATCATTATCAATTTCACTTCAATTTAATAATCAATGGGTTTAATAAGCTATGTCAAATCAAAGTTTTCTAAGGCAGATGAACTGAAAGAACTCAAAACCGAACGCGCTGGCGGTGTAGGTTTTCGCATCGCAAAACAATCGATGCGCAACTACACCGTCAAAATGTCCATGAGTTATGACGGTAAACCGATGAGAAAATTTGAAGTAATTCTCAAAGCAAAGTCAAGAGCCAATGCGGCTTTTTTAGCTAAACAAAAAATCACTACAGAAGTGGTGTCAGCACAATTAATTAAAAAATAAATATTCTAAACTCAACAATTATGAATAATTGGTTCACAGTAAAAGTAAAATATACCAAGCAACTTGAGAACGGTTGCTTCAAAAGAGTCACAGAACCTTATCTGATAGCAGCGATGAGCTTCACAGACGCAGAAGCACGTGTTTATGAAGAATTAGGGTCGCTCATACGTGGTGAGTTCAGTGTTAATGTAATTACAAAGGCAGATTTTCACGACATTTTTCACTACGACGATGCCGACACCTGGTACAAATGTAAAATCACATACGAAGGTGCGACAGAAGATTCTGACAAACCTAAAAACGTGACGCAAAACTTCTTGATTACAGCGCATTCTGCAAAAGAAGCTTACGAGAGATTGCAAGACAGCTTATCAGCATTGATGGTTGGCTTTACAATTACATCCGTAGTTCAGTCAGATATAGTAGACGTATTTCCATACAATAACACTGAAGTAGATGCCTAATCCAACATACAACCCGAAAAAAAAGAAAACCAACCTCTGGAAAGTGCTTGTTTTTCAATTCATCTTAGCTTTCTTGGTCTTGGTGATGATCAAACTAACTCCAGAGTCAATCGGAAAAGATTGGAGTTGGTGGATTATCACCGCACCGATATGGTTGCCGGTAATTGCATTTGTTTCTCTCGACTTACTGCTATGGTTGGTATTCGTTCTGAACGAATATTTCAAAAACTACAACGATCCTTATGGCAAAGACTGATTCATTAATAAATCACCACTCTTGTGCTCGCACAGGAGTGGTTAAATTCCTCACTATGACCGCAAAAAAAAACAATAAAAGATATTACCTGCACAGGATGCTTCGCAAAACCGCACCCGAGATCAGGTTAAAATCAAGGCACAAAACAATGTTTGTCGATTACGACAAAGACATTGAAAACAAGTACAAGTCTCAATTAATGGACTTAGGATATTCACTTCAAATTGAAATAGCATGAAAGAGAACGTATATAAAATAACAGTAAAAATAGAAGCTGGAGCAGGATATAAACCTGTTTACAAGAGAGGTTTGTGCATAGCGCCCAAAGAGGAGGTTGCAAAAAAAAGTACGATAGAAGAGTTTCGTAAGCTTGATTATGAGGGTGTCCCTGTAACGATTAGTATTCACAAGATAGAGAAGCTTCCAAGTCAATTTATTTTAAACTCTAATTTCCCCAACTAAAATGTCTAAAAAAACAATATACATCGCTGGCAAAGTAACTGGCTTGGATTACGCGCAAGTAGAGCAAAAGTTCAACTCCATGGAAGCGAACCTTATCAAAGCAGGTTTCAACGTTTTAAACCCACTCAAAATCGTTAACGACCCCAATTGTGATTGGCAAAAAGCAATGGACATGTGCTTGGCGCGATTACCTGAAGCTGATGGGGTGGTTTTACTTTATGATGCATATCAAAGCAAAGGCGCACTGGAAGAGATTAAACAAGCCCGGCGCTTGGATATTCCAGTTTTCAATGAATTTATTAACCTGATGTTACCATCTAATTTAATCTAAAAACCATGAAATACTTCATTAAAATAACTCAAACATACAGTTGTAAAAACAAGCTAGACCATGCGATTTTTAAAGCCTTAAGCGATATTGATTGCCTAGCTCTTGACACAGATGACATACATGCTTATCTAAGGGGTTTATCCGCAAAGATTGATGGCGCTAACGAAGAACATCCAAGATGCACACCTCGCAATTTGAATATATTCAGCCTACACGACCAAGAAGGTTATGGCAATATTGGTTGTGGAGTGGAAGGTGTTCTTCGATTCAGCGTGTATGTTGTTAAAACACATATATCCACTAACGATTTTAGATAACGGTTTGCGTGTCACTAAATTTAATTTGAAAGCAAAATGGCAACAGTAATTTTAAAAGAAAAATATAAGTGTTCAGATGATTGTGTTCAGTCAGGATGTCCAGAACACGAAATGGTTTTAGGTTTTCAGACCGTATCAAATTACTATAAGGTTGAAAACGGCAAAGGTGATACATATTATTTTCAAGATAGTGAACTAAGAACACTCATCAATTTGCTTAAACAACTTAGCGAAAGAAGGATTGATGCTGTCAGGGTGTAGCCTTGCACATAACACAAAGCTAAACGACGGCTTTAGTCAATTAATCAATGTTTAAACAACATTTAAAACCCACTTAAATTATGCTAAACAGATTAGCTCAACAAATACACGATAACGCGGAAAGAAAGGGATTTCACCGTGATGGTATCGACATACCAAGAACGCTGTGCTTAATACATTCAGAAGTCTCTGAAGCTTTAGAGGCAGACCGAAAGCAATTGTTCTCAAAAGCGCCTTCTGCATTCTATGTGAGTCACTTAAACAACGAAGATTTCAAACTAGTGTTTGAAGCTTCAGTTAAATCTACTTTCGAAGATGAAATGGCAGACATCATAATCAGAGTCTTAGACTTATGTTCTGCTATGAAAATCGACATTGACAGCCACATTGCTTTGAAAATGAGATATAATGAGACTCGGGAATACAAGCACGGTAAAGAATATTAATTAAAACACATGTAAATCATGAACACACTCATTGTCCCAAGGAATATGGGAAAAACAACCGCACTTATTAAGATGTCTGCTGCAACTGGCGATTACATTGTTACTAAAAATTTCGACACGGCAGATGGAATTCGAAAAGCAGCTATAGAAATGGGTTTACGTATACCGCTCCCCATCACTTACAATTGTTTTTTAGAACGTGACTACAGCATCAGAATTAGTGGTTTTTTATTCGATGATGCGGATATATTCCTACAGAGCATTTCAATCGTGCCAATAAATGTTATCACAGTTAGCAATTAATTCAATAAATCATGAATACAATCCAAGTTTTTAAAGGAAATGAACTACTTTATACATTCCTAAGTTCGATCGTCCCGCCAGAAGGAAGTTATTTGTGGATTGACGAATCTACTATTTGTTATGAAATTATAGCATTAAGCTACATTCTCAACACAAGAACAAAGAAAATGAATATTGATATCCACGTAAAATAAGCATCATGTCAAACTTCAAATCATACTTCGCAATCGAATCAAAACTAAAAAAACAAGGTTTTAATTTTGATCGTTGTGAATTGATCGGAACCTTTACTGCAGATAAGAAAACGGGTTTGTCAGAACTTACCGATCACGAGTACCGAGAATTTATCACGTGGCTTAACAAGCGCTTCCCGGCAAGTAAGTTAAAAGTACCTCCTGAAGAGGAAAAAATGCAACTGCAGCGCAGGAAAATAATTGCTTTGTTCCGAAAGATGGGATATCAAAAAGACAACAAAGCGGATATGGTTCGCATTTATGGCTGGGTGATCAAGTATGGATATCTCAACAAACCATTAAAGGAATACAACTCATTGGAACTTCCTCTACTGGTAACGCAAGCCGAAAACGTTTACAAATCATTTTTGAAAGGAATATGAAATTAAAACTAACACTCGAAGAACTGCAGATACTTTGCAGAACTCTTTTATCTGGAGCTGATAAAATTAATTGGCTGACGAAATACGAATGTCAGGCAGGTTCTTTCATCCTGCAAGGCATCACCAACCAACTCGTTGAGCGTGCTTTCCACCAGAAGGATAAGTATAATGTAAAGCTATCCAAAATACAAGTTATTACCTTAAATGAGGTCTTAACGCAACTACCAACGGAAGGTCCGTTTGAAAAAGTAGTGATGTACGAAATAATTCAAAAAATCAACATACAATGTCTAAGTTTTTAATGACCTTTCCCAAGAGCGAAGCAAGCGCATTATTGGAATATGATGATGCCGGGTTCCTGCTGAAGTACGAACTCACGCCCGGCACTTTTCAACCTGCGCAGTTTGAGTTTATGTTTGCCCGGTTTCCAAGTAAATTTTCATTGTTGGAGAAATGGATTGAATCAAAGTTTCCAAATGTATCCATCAGTTTAGTACAGGAAGATTTGAGTTTCGAAAACTTTTACAACCTGTACGCAAACAAAGTTTCTAAAAAAGCTACTGCAGAAAAGATTTGGAGTAAAATGCCTGACACCGAAAAAGCCAAAGCCATCAAGTACATTCAATGGTATGATCAACGTTTGAGAATGTCAGGTATTAATAAAAAGTATCCTGAAAGCTATTTGAACGCTCAGGAGTGGAATAATTAATTAAATTCACGCAAAATAAGTAATCAATTAATACCAATATATATGGAAATAGTACACGTAGTAATCGTAATTAGTTTAGTGGTTGTCATCTATTGCTTTATGTGGATGCAACAAATGCTTAAATACACAAAGCGAACTAGAGTTATGCAAAGCATGCAACTACAGATAATTCAACAAATTGCAAAAGAGAAAGGAATAGATATCAACCTTAAACAAATAGCGGAAGAGGTTGAGAAAACAATCTAAAAACCACTTTGTCAATTCAAAGGCATAATAAAATCACCAAAAGGGAGTTTTCTATAGAGACTCCCTTTTTTTTATTTCAAATCAATAGATTTTATCTATATCTTTACCACATGCAGCATTTGACCCGAAACGAAAAACGACGAGAACGCTTAACCGCCAGAAATACTGCGATTAAAAAAGCCTACGACCTACTATCTGCTAAAAAATACAAAGAAGTACGGCTGTACACGGAAGATGTTAAATTAGCAAAGCTTGCAGATCAATTCTTTCTTTCCGAAAAAACCATTGAAGACATCGTTTTTGATCGCATCCAGTACCTTCAGCCAGTTGTTCAATTGGATTTGTTTAAATCTATGGCTGCGGAATAATGACATTGAAGCTCACAGGTCCTGACAAATTCGTTGGCAATGTGGAGTAATCAAATCCCTCAAATTCAAAATCTATTTGCATCACTTTCAAATTCTTGTAACGTTTTTGCAAAGATGAACGAATTCGAACCCACTCACTCGTTAATTGGTTACCATCGGCATCAGCCAGAACCACTTGGTGCGCTTTAAGAAATACTTCCTGAGAAAAAGCGTTCAGCTTTGTTTTGGTAGTGGTGAGATCATACACAACAACGTGTAAACGCGCCTGCATCTTTGCTTGCTGAAATTGATTACCACCTTGAGTCCAGTTGATAGGCTCTAGCATTTCAAAATATACTGCAGGATATGCTTTTGCATGATCCGTTTCTGTGTTCCGGTATTGGTCATTGTATGGCTCTACCGTTTTTGCCGTTGTAGATCCAAACAATATTTCCATTGCTGAATCCAATTCATCGTATATTTTCATTTGAATATGTTTTTTAAATCACGTAAAATTATTTCTCTTAATTTCTTAGATAGTACTTCTGATTTCCCCATGAATTGACGTTTGGGCATCACACTGGAGGTTTTACCGAACACCTTCATATTTCCACCCTGATTGTGTATTTTAGCATAAATAGAATTAGAGTATACCCGAATACCATCTGCAGTTTTTTCCCAGTCAATGCTGTTCATTAATTCCAGCGTATTACCGCTCAAGATAGCGCGTTGTTCTGCTGCAGGTGAGTAATTGGTTTGTGAACCTTCTTTCCTGCGTTTTTGTCCTGGTCTTGCAACTGTACTTCCATATTGAAAACCTTTCCATCTTCCAGTCTCTCTACGTTTCACTTCTTCCCATTTTTCAAGGTTCTTATCTGTATATCCTTGATTTTGGAAAGAATCTTTAAAATGGTTCACGGCTTCAACACCCATAATAGTAGGTACTTTGTTTTTGAAGTAGTTAATTGCTTCAGTAGTTTTTTGAATAGATTTTTGGAAATCAGACATAATGTTATATATTTGTAGTATTAAACACTGTTTAAACGATATTTAAAAGACGAGCGCGGTTCGCCAAGCTCGGCACCAAGAAAAGGAGTTACTTTTTAAAGTAGCTCCTTTTTGATTAAAGCAATTTTTTTATAAAAGTCCATTTTATCGGTCAGCATAGCCATTTTATCACCATTTTTAGCAATGATAAATTTTACTTTCGGATTACTAACCATTCTACCATTAATTAGTCGAATTGTATCATAGTAATTTTTAGCATTCATTTTCCCGTCAAAATCCAAGGCTAAGAAACATTCTTTCAAACCACCCAGTTGTGCCTTTGGTTGTAATTTTCCAAAGGTGTTCTTTACATATTTTACAGGATCACTTCCTTCGAATTTCGTCATGTCACCAATAACCTTATTGTAAGTAAATTCAGGGTTCTTCTTGTTTTCTGCATGTGAATTAATGATCATGTTCTTTCTGTATTTCTTCACAACGGCTTGCGCAAAATTTACATTTTCCAATAAATCACCACTTGATGCATTCGTTTTTATAATCACCGCGTTGTTTTTACCAACCTTCATTTCAATGATATCGCTCAGGTTAGCTTTGTATTCTTGGAAAGCTTTTTTAACTGCAGGTTTATCCGCTTTTGATACTGCAGTAATGAATGGGTGTGATGCCGAAAACACACGCCCGGCTTTACCTGCGTTTCCTTCAATGCCGGGCAATGACAATGGAGCTTCGGGCTCCTTAGAAGTTGCTGGCGCATTGGATTGTCTTACCCAACACTTACAACCCCAACCTTGAGAAGGCGGCATTGCCGTATCCCAAAACGGATCATCGATAGGCAGTACTATTCCATACCACTTCGTGTGGCTGTCTCGTTGGTTTGGAGAACGCGAAGGCATGTACTCCAAATTTGGATATACATCTTGATCTCGTTTAAATCGTTGCCACTGGTCAGCAGATCTAGCTTGACGCGTGGCCATGTTATACTCAGCTGCTAACCATTGCTGGTTATATTTTGGGTCAATCTTTATGGCTTCCTTTCTAAATTCTCCATAAGTGCGCTTTGTTCCTTTTTCATCCACCAATAATGTTCGCATGGTTGTACCATAATGATTGGCTTTGAATGCTGCGAAAACTGCAATGTTGGTTTTCAACTGTTGCACCATTACAGCATCGTTTGGATTGGTGATTGAACCATAGCCAGTATCAACACCTTTAGTGAGGTGTGAATAGGTTCCTTTAAATAATTCTTCCGATACTGCTTCAGAACCATCAAAGAAATCCTTTAAAATCTGATTGATTTCTTTCTCTGAAAAAACAGGCTCACTTTCTTCAGCAGTTATCGACCCGAGATATCCCGTATAATGTTCAGAAAGTTTCGCCCCGAATTGCTCAGGGCTTCTCAAAAAAAACTCTCACCAGTTGAAGTAGCACTTGGATTCATTCCTAAACCAAGTGGCTGTTCTCTCTTTTTAACCGTCCATCCAAATTTATCGGTTATCTCCTCCTCAGGTATTTCGTAATAACGCAATAAACCATCTGCAATTTTCCATTCAGCCTGTAAGTCATCCACACGGTTAAACTTGAACGAAAGTTCAGCAAATGGATAACCCATCATAGTCAACTGTGGTAAGATTGTTTGATTCATGATTCCTTCAAACCATGTCATATCTGCATTGGTTACCAAATCTTGAATGTCTTGGCCAACTTGTTCCTTTGCGTTAGAACCACCTCCAGTTCCCTCACCAATAACAGCTCCATTGATTAACTTGGAAAGTTTAGCCGCGCACGTTGCAATTAGTTTGTCAAACACATTGGATCCATCAGACTTAGATGTCTCAATGAATTGAAATTCTTCTTCCTTATCCAAAATAGCATAAGAAGCCGTGGCCATATCCAACATCATCGAATCTAATCTGTTCAGTGATTCAACATCTTTCGTATTTGTTTTACCAACTCGAACAGGCATCACGAATTTCTCAGCATATTCACTCCAAGCCGCTAATGCAAATCGAAGGAATAAAACATAAGGTGCTGCCTTCGCCATCAATCCCAAATCACGATCTTCGCCAAATTCAAAAAGCCATTGATTGTACGCAAGATCTTCGCGGTATAAAATACCTTTCTCATCTCCAATTTTCTCAATGTGCAATCCTTTTTCAGGAATAATGTGTCGTCTATTGATTAGATCAACACCACCAATCAGTCCTTCAGCAGTTAAAGACTTCACTTCAATCAATGAGTGTCCCCACATTTTAGAGTCAAATGCGTGACTCATAGTGTCAACAAACCATTTAGAAGTCAACAATTGCGCTGCTTCGTCAATTGGTTTCTTAGCCACATCATACAACATAAAGCCTGCACCCATTACTCGGAGCTTACGTCTTGTTTCCCATTCAGCACTTAAATCAGCATCTGAGAAAATGTTGTGGTATAACTTATATAAAAGTTCACGGTTTGGCTTTTCGGGATTTTCAGCCGCTTGCAATGCTTTTAACCAGTCGTTTATAATTTGTCTACCTCGCTGTTGTTGAGAAGCAATAAATTGACGAGAAGCCAATCTATTTTGGCGTTCGGTTGGTTTAATGACACCCTGACTTTTAAAGCCGATGCCTGTTGATTTATACTGTGCCATTAATAATAAGGATTATCAGGTTTAGAACTATTACCATATCTCAATGGCGTGGTTGGTGATGCTGTTTTAATTGGAAGCTCAGGAGCGATGAAACCATCTGCTAACTTCTCAAGCCAAGTAATTGCATTGCTGTATCGTTTTTCACGAAGTTTTGGAATGTTGTCTGGCATTACGCGAGTATGTAAGTTATACAGCGTTATATCTGCCAGCCTACCAAGTACAGATGCAATTCCCTTATACCCATTGTGTAATGGTGGAACAGTTGTAGTGTCTGGTAGAAGTAACGTTCTATCCAAACATTTGGTAGCGTCATATCGGATGGCCAAGTACCCAGTTACTTCTCCAAGCGCATCAAGTTCTGCAGTATCAATTAAGGTTGTATCACCACCGGTGATATCATCCAATACATCCTGTTCAATTAAAGCCAACAGGTCAGCGGTTGTTAATATATCCATGTTTAATAATTACGTGATTCGCGTTTGTGAATTCTACTCGTTGTTTTTTTATGCGAGTGCGTTTTGTCCAGGTACTTGAAAGCGTATTGATCTGCATCGGGTGCATCATCTTTACTGGTGTAACCCGGCTCAATTCCTTTGGTTTGCTTGATGCCTTCCTGCGTATCGTTGTGCGCTCGCAGTTTGATGTTATGATACACTCGGCCACTGGTGTATTGTGGCAGTAAAGTAGAAATCATCCGATTGTACTTGTTTTCCGTTGCACGTTCCATTTTAATCAGGTTTAATGAAAAACCAACTTCGCTTTCAACTACAGCAATGTTGCGTTCTAGTTCATCATTCCAAAATTGCGCTTCGTACATAAACAGCAGCGTAACCTTACACGACTTTTGTACTTCAGCAATCCATCGAATAGCATCAATCATTTTAGCTCTTTTTACAAAGCAGTCAATCAAGTATTTGTTGCGTTCGTAAATTCCCCACAAACGCACTGCGTTAAAATCGGCAGTTGCCGAGGTTGAATAAGCAACATCCCAAATACCAATAATTGCATCCATTTTGGAGAGTGCCGGCAACTTGGCCCATTGAAACATTTCTTCCTTAAACTCTGCACCTTCCACAAAAGGTTGATGACAGTATTCAGCTAAGGCAATCACCATAGTCATTTCATCCACCACATCAATCCAGTGTTGGCGGTCATATTTTTCTGGCCATGCAACCGATTCAAATGTTGCAGGATTGAAAGCAATGACTTTATCTATAATCCAACTCTCATTTTCAGCCGTCACTAAATCAAAAATCATCTGATCGGCAAACTTGTTTTGAGATATTACAACTCTTCTATTGCCAACATCCATAGTTCCTAATACAGAACCTAAGAACCACCTAGCAATACTACGTTGTCGTTTTGGATTTTTAACGGTTTGTTCGTTTTCCCAGTCATCTCCACCGATTAAGTCAGGTCTTTTATTCTTCACACGAATACCACGTGGAGATTGTCCCATTCCTAATGCTTTGCCGATGAATCCATTTTTAGTAACAAATGAACCATTTCTCCAATCTCCTGAAGTCTTTTGAACTCCAAAATCGTTAATGATCATTTCGTTTGCTTCAAACTCAGCTCGCAAGTCATCAAGTAACATTTCTGCTTTATCTTGGTTTTCACCAATCACTACAAAAAATCTTGTTTCATCGTTCATCCATAGCCAAAAAGGAACTAACAAATTGTTGACAACAGACTTTGCATGTCCACGAGGCCACATGGTCCAAATTCGAATCTTCTTATTCTTCAGCATTCGATTTGCATGCCTTACATGGAAATGCGGTGTTTCACTTTCTGCATATTCAGGAAAGTAATATTTCACCATTTTCTTAAAATCACGCTTCAGAACTTTGATACGCGCTTTTTTCTCCTCATCCGTTTCCAGTGGATTAACGAACGATTTACGGGATTGAATCAGTTTAATAACTTCATCATACCGTTTAATGGCTTCATTATCCTTTTGAATATGTGCTTTTGCCATTACCTAGATTTTTTCAACTGGTTAATAAAGCTTTGAGAAAGCATCGCAAAGTCGTAGATTTTGTCAGGTTGATTTTTTGAAACGTATTCCAGGAACTCTTCAAACACTTCAATGTATTTATGGATCGGTTGAAAGGAGAATGTTTCAATTTCCTTTCTGATAACGCCTTTAGCATCGCTCAACTCCTTGGTTGGAATGTTATTTAAATCATTCTCAATACGTCGGTTGATAGCATTTAACTGTGCATATGCATCTTGCAACAAACGAGGCCGAGTAATCTGCATCGCATCTTTCATGGTTTCCCATTCACCATCTTCAATCCAGCCGCGTAATGTCTTTTCAGTTACATCGACATGCTTGGCTATTTCCTTGCGATTAAAGAGCGATTTGATAAACAATCCACGTGCAATTTCTTTCTTTTCGACATTCTTCATAAATCAAAGGTCGCACGCTTTATTAGCGTGTGCAAGAAGTTAATCCGTGCCAGTATAAATAAATGACTTTCAAAGTATTGTAGTGTAACTGCCACGGTATTGCAATTTGTTTCAACCGAGAAAAGCATAGAGATTTGCAGTCTAAAGTATTTCCAAAAGTCAAACAGTATGTATGCAGAAATAGACGGTCAAGAGGTTAAGTTATACGGAACAATCTGGGATGGTGATGGCCCTTACATCGTGAGCTCATTAAAAGCATTGCTTGCTAAAAAAGAACCTGTAACGATTCATGTTCATTCACCTGGAGGATCTGTCATCGATGGTAATCTAATCTTTAACCTAATTGCATCTTCCAAAACTGAAACCACCATCATCATTGATGGTTTGGCAGCTTCAATGATGTCTATCATTATGACTGCCGGTGCAACTGTGAAAATGGCATCCAACGCCTTCATTATGATTCACGCACCATCAGGCACACAAAGAGGAAATGCCAAGTCTTTTGAAAGCATTGCTAAGGTATTACGAGCAATGGAAACTGATTTTATCAAACGTCTAGGAGCGCGCACTGGTAAGAAAGCCGCTGACCTTAAAGAATGGATGAACGGCGACAATTGGTTCACTGCCGACGAAGCACTTGAAGCGCGTTTAATCGATGAAGTGATTGACCCTATAGATGCAGAAATGCCCGAAATGGCAGCATACCAAGATTTAAAACTAACCGCTCAACTTTTTGCACAATACGATCAAGAAGATGAGGAGGAAGAAGAACCGACCGCGGAATTAACTCCTAAAAATAAACCAAAAATTACACCCAAAAATCAAGTAGAAATGAAAATTAGCGCAGAATCATTAACGATTCTTGGATTGACGCCTGAGGCAACAGACCAAGAGATTAATGCGGCAATTGCTGCATCTAATCAAAAAATGGCAGATATGGAAGCCAAGAGAGTCAGCGAACAAACTGCAAAAGCAGAAAAGTTGATCACGGACGCAATTGCATCAGGTAAAATCTTAGGCTCTGAGAAAGAAGCTTATTTGGCAGATGCAAAATCAAATTACGATTTGACTGAGCGTATGTTAGCCAAAGTACCGGGCAAAGCTTCTTTAACTGACAAACAAAAAGTAACCAGCACCACGGAAGCTGATGGAAGTGACAAGTGGACACACGCAGATTGGCGTAAAAAAGACACGAAAGGATTGTTGGCCATGAAGGCAACAGACCCTGAAAGATACAAAGGACTTTGTGAAGCCGCAGGTATCAAATTAGATTAATTCACAAATCAAAATCTATTTTAAAATGAAAAATATTTCAAAATTAAGTTACGGTTTATTAACCGTTATGCTTTTCGCTTTGGCAGTTATAACGCCATTCGGAGTCACGGCTGCAACTCTTGGTGGAGGTGCAACAGTAGTAGCGATTCTTTCTATCGCTAACAACGCATCGGGCGTTGCAATGGTAGGATTGAACAAAGAAGTCTGGCTTCCAGACTTAATGGAAGGTTTTTATGCCGATGATGGATTGATGTCCGAGTTTGTGGATTTATCTCCATTTGTTGACAACGACAAAATCAATTTAGCCGAGGCAGGTATTGACCCAGTTGTTTTTGTTAATAGCGCAGGACCTATTACCTACACGCAAAGAACGGATGTTCCAATCGCTTTGGAGTTAGACACTTTGGACACTGAGAACAGTTTGATCAAGAACATTGAAACTGCTGAGTTGAGCTACGACAAAAGAAAATCACTTTTAGCAGGACACATCAACTCTTTACGTATGTGGTTTTTTCAACGTGCATTGTTCAACATTGCTCCAGCAACAGACACGACTTTCACACCTAAGTTAACAACGTCAGGAACAGATGATGGAACTGGTCGCAAGCGCTTAACATTTGCTGATTTGCGTAAAATGAAACGAAGATTTGACCAAGCACGAATCCCACAGGATGGAAGAATCATTGCTTTATCATCTACCCACGAAGAGGATTTGGACAATGCAGATTTAATTCTGTATAACAAAATGATGGACAAAGGTATGATCTACGGATTCAAAATCTACATCGTTGCCGATTTGGATTTACCAAGATACAACAAAACGACAGGTGCTAAAGTAGCATGGAATGCAGCAGCTGCTCCAGCAACAGATGCAGTAGCATCAGTAGTATGGCATAACCGCGAAGTTATGAAGTGTCAAGGTACAGCGGACATGTTCTCGAAAGAGAAAGATCCTGAATTACGCGGTGATATGTTTGGTTTCCAACAAAGAGCGCTTTCAGCTCCATTGAGAAACAAAGCAATTGGTGCAATCTACAGTGTAGCAGCATAGTATTTCATAGTTGAGTGAAGAAAACGGAACCGTTAATAAGAAGATCATGAGTAAGAGAATATATATCATAGACGCAGGGCATGGAGGAATCAATCCTGCAACTAAAAAGTATGTAACTCCCGGGAAAAGATCCCCGATTTGGTCAGACGGTTCCGTTTATTATGAAGGTGTTGGTAATCGTGAGATTGCTGGTAAGGTTGGAGCAAAACTGAAAGCATTAGGCATTTCATTTGTTTACACAGTTACACCTTCAGAATGGGAGGATGTTTCATTGACAACGAGAGTAACGAGAGCTAAAAGAGCTATTAGTTCAAGTAATAAGCCAGGCGTTTTAATCTCAATTCACAGCAATGCAGCAGCATCACCAACCGCACACGGATATGAAGTGTTTACATCGCCCGGGCAAAACGAAAGTGATCCACTGGCAACAATACTCTTTAATGAGTACAAAGCCTTGTTTCCTGAATTAAGAGGTAGAATGGACAGCCGAGATGGTGACCCAGACAGAGAAGAGAATTTTACCATTATCAGTTCCAAGGCATACGCTTCAATGCTTTTTGAAACCATGTTTCACTCTAATGAAAAAGAATGTAAAATGTTAATGGACTCAAAAGTCCAAGACAGGATTGCACAAGCAATTGTGAATGCCATTCAAAAAATGGAGAAAGTATGAGTCAATTAGAATTATGGCTGTTGTATGTGATTGGTCCTTTAATCGCAATCGTATCATCATCAGTTGCGTTTGTTTTTGGTCGAAAAAAAGCAGTAGCAGAAACCAAAGCAAGCGAACTAGACAACACTGAAAAAGCAATTGAAATTTGGCGAAAACTTGCTGAAGATTTTGTAGCTCAATTAAAACAAAGAGACGAAATCATATCTAGCATGAAGCTTCAAATGGATATGATTCTCTCTCAGAACTCGGAATTACTAAAGCAAAATAAATCATTATTAAGTAAAGTCAATCTCCTGGAGAAGGATCTAGGAAAGTTACGAACAATGAAAAATTAAACAATACTTAAATCACACTTAAATCACAGTAAAAATGGGAAATATCAAATATGATGCTGCACAAGTAGCATCCGTTTTCGAATCCTATCCAAAAGAAGAAGCAATCATTGTTACTTCAGACGGTAATGTTTTCTTGAAAGCAAACGAAAATTACGCAGCTAGCCACTGCAAAGAGTTCAAACAAACGCACGAAGAGTTAACACGTGTTGAATTTGAAAAGTCTCATAAAGTAGAAAAAACAATCAAAGCAACTGAATCTACATCGAAAGAATGGATGGATGGAAAGTTTGCTGACATCGTTGAGTTCGCAGCTTCAAAAGGTTTAGTTGTTACAACACGTAAAAACCAAGGAACGAAAGTTCTAATTGCTGAAGTTGAAAAATTTCTTGCTGCAGAGGAAGCTAAAGAAGTGGCAACTGCTGAAGCTTTGAAATTGGCTGAAGGATCTAAGGAAGGTTCTGACGAATCTGATGAAGATTACACGCCAGTAGGAACTGCAGGTGCAGATTCACCACAAGCATAATAATCACTTTTAAATCTATTCCAAAATGGGAAAAGTAATTAACATACAGCAATCCGGTGGAATTGGTATCAGAGCCAAAGCCGGTGATGCTATTTCAGGTATGATCATTCAAGCGCCTGCCCCAACTTTGGGACAGACGTATGTGATCAACAACGTTTACAAATTGGGCGCAGCAATTGAAGCCAATATTTTCGGAATAAATGAAGCGTATGATATTGCTGGATCAGTTCAGGTGTATCAACCAATCAAAGAGTTTTTTGAAGCCAATCCAACCGGAACGCTTTATATTCAGTTGACAGCGCAAACTGCAACATTTGTTGAGATGTTTACACCAACATTGGCAACATCAGCAATTAACCTGGTGAACTTTGCAGATGGTAAAATCAAGCAATTAAGTGGTGCATTCAATCCAAGTGTTGCTCCAGCTGATTATGAAGTAGCAATGACTGCTGCCATTACGCAAGCAAATTTATTTGCAAAGCACTGTATGGCTGTTGATAGACCGCTTCACATTGTGTTGGAAGGTCTAGGAATGGATGGAACTACAGACACTCGGGTATTATTGTCTAAGCATGTATCTGTAATGCTTGGTCAAAACGAGGCATTCTATGCTAAAGGTGCTTGGGCTCAAAAACACACTTCCATTGGAAGAGCTTTGGGCGTTGTTTCATTGGCAAAAGTGAATGAGAACATTGGATGGGTTGGAGCTTTTAACCTATTATCTGGTGATTTCTTAAAAGCACGTATCAATGGTATTTTGGTAAAAGACAAGACTCCAACGCAATTGGAGACATTGGATGACAATGGCTACTTGTACTTCGTAAACTTCGTAGATTACCCAGGTATCTACATGAACGGATCATATACCTGTACAACTGCAACGGATGATTATTCAACCATTGAAAAGAACCGTACCTGGAACAAAGTAGCGCGCTTAATTCGGGTGGCCATGTTGCCATTTGTGAATGGAACCGTATTTATTGATACGCAAAGTGGGCAAGTAGATCCAACGACCATTGCGGTTATGGAAGCTGCAGGAAACAAATCGCTTCAACCAATGTTTCAGGCTGGAGAAATTTCGGGCCCTGATACACAAGGACCAACTCCACCATTTCAAATAGATCCTGCACAAGATGTCCTTGCAACCTCTGAGTTAATGACTCAAGTATCTATTGTTCCAACTGGAGTTGCTGAAACGATTACGAATTACATCGGTTTTAAGAACCCTAATAACTAATTAATATGGCACAACCAATTTTTATAAATGGTGTTCAGCACGCATGGGCATCTATTTCAGTGAACATTCTAGGCAGAACACTTACCGGCATCACTTCGATTTCGTACGGTGTGAAGCGCGGAAAGGAAAACATCTACGGCGCAGGTGATGAACCAATCGGCCGTGGTTATGGCAACAACGAGTACGACAATCCAGCGATTGAAGTGTATCAGTTTGAAGCCGTAGGAATGCAACAGGCATCTTTAGGAGATATCACAAACATTCCACCATTCGAAATAATTGTTAGCTACAAAGCAACACTTAATTCACCAACGGTTGTTGATGTTATTCAAAACTGCGAGTTTACAAACAACAACAGAGATATTGGACAGGGAGCTACTTCAGCAAAAGTAAAGTTGGAGTTAATCTGCGCAGGTATCAAGTTTCATAGTATTTAATCATTTTAAAACTCAACAAACATGTCACACTCAACTTATCAAATGCCAACTGAGGCAAAAATCAAACAGTGGAAAAAAGAACACGGATCACTTCACAAGATTACACCAGATCCTTCGCGACCTGCAATATTTTGTATTGTCCGCCATCCAAAATTAAACGACATCGTATCATCCTCGCAAGTTGGTGGAAGTGATGAATTGAAGATTGGAGTTTGCCAACTGAATGACTGCTGGCTCGATGGTGATGCACGAATCAAAACAGATGCTGAATTGCAAAAATCGGCAGCTTTAAAAATGGGTACTTTGTTTGAAACCTACGAAAGTAAATTGGAATACATTTCAGTTACTGAAGCGATTTTAAAAGATGTGCCTGCAGATAAACTGGAGCGTGTAAAAGCTGATGGTGAGGTAAGAAGATTGACCGTGTTTGTTGAAACCTTTGCTGAAAAGCTAGCGCGATTGAACGCGATTGAAAACAATAAAACAGATAGCGTTGTATCTGAAGTGAAAGATCCAGTGCAACTTGTTGCAATTCTAATGAAACCCAATTTTGAAGATTTGGAGAAAGCAGACACGGCCAATGATCCAATTGCACGCGGAACTATCTTCTTGCAAGAATGTTGGATTTCCGGAGACGAAGCGTTATTGAAAGGAACAGATGAAATTCGTTTCTCAGCCTACTTGGCATCTTTGAGGCTCTTTAGAACCTTCACCTCAGCGGTGGAAAAGCTTTAGGCTCCAATCTCATAAGTACAACAAATAAGATCCACGAAGTTCGTAGGGTTGGAGCCTTCATACGGCAGGCTTTTCAGGTCAATCCTTATAAGCTCTCAGTGGAAGAATTTACAAAGCTTGGACAAGAGGCGCTGTTCCTTCAGGAAATACGAAGGCAGACCATTGAAGAAGCTTTGGACAGCAGGTTACAACAATCACTCACAAAAGTACTCAGTGCATTGATCAGATAAGATGGAAGAAGAAGTTCACATAAACGCAAAAGGGAATATCATTGATATTCTGACGAAAATGAAAGCAGGCTTTGAGGGTAACTCAGAGTCCGCTTCAGCGTTTCAAGATACTGCTTCTAAATCTTTATCCAAAATTGAGCAATCCTTAAAGAATGTTTCTTTAGCTGCTTTCCAACAGAACCTGGAATCTCTTAATCAAGGTTTCCAAGATTTAAACGGTCCTGGACTTACTTTTAATACTTCGCTGAAGGAATTATCAGCGTTAACCGGAACCACTGGAGCCGACCTTGACAAACTTGGAGAAAAGGCACGTGCATCAGCAAAAGAGTTTGGTGGTAACGCTGCACAATCTCTCAACACGTACAAAACTATCTTAGGACGCTTGGGTCCTTCAATTGCAGAAGATCAAGTTGCACTTGATGCGATGGAAAAGAATGTTCAAGTTCTTTCCAAAACCATGAGCAACGATGCCGTGGGTGCAGTTGATGCCTTGACCACTGCAGCCTTACAATTTGGAGTTGATTTAACAAAGCCAAAAGTAGCAGCTGCAGAAATGACCAAGATGATGGATGTCATGGCCAACGCAGCACAAGAGGGCGCGGCTGAGGTTCCACAGATATCTGCTGCATTAAAAGTCTCAGGAGTTGCCGCCAAGCAAGCTAAAGTAAGTTTCATTGAAGCCAATTCAGCGATACAAGCATTGGCGGAAGGTGGTAAAGAAGGTTCGGAAGCTGGTATGGCTTTGCGAAACGTTCTTGGAAAAATGGCTGGTGAAGATGTGATCCCGAAAGCAGCTGCAGAGAAACTTCGCGCTTTAGGTGTAGACATGAAAGTCGTTTCCAATACGGCAATTCCATTTACCGATCGTTTGCGTGAATTGAAAAAAGCGCAAGGTGATGCAACCGTAATGGCGCAAGTTTTCGGAGTTGAAAACGCAGCAGCTGCAAATATCTTATTGGATTCTGTAGATGCTCAGGACGAATTATCAAAAGTGATTGGTAAAGTTGGCGGTGCTCAAGCGCAAGCCAATATCGTAATGGAATCTACTGCTGAGAAATTAGCACGAATGCAAGCTAACATTGATGATGTCAAAATATCCTTCTTTGAAAGCACTGGTGGTTTAACGGCTTACTTGGGGCCATTAACAGAAGTTGGTCAAACCTTAGTGAGTTTTACGCCAATTGCAAACATGGCCAAGTCTGCAGTAATGACTTTAGCAACTGCTGAAGGAAGAGCCGGACTAATGACAACCATGTCAACTGTGGCTAAAGTTGGCGCAAGTGTTGCCACTAAAACAATAACAGCAGCGCAATGGCTATGGAATGCTGCATTAATGGCAAACCCGATTGGATTAGTTATCGGAGCTGTAGCATTATTGGCCGCTGGAGTTTATGCAGCTTCAAAAGCATTTGATAAATCTACAGCATCACAAAAGATTAATGCTGAAGTTACCAAGCGAGTTAACGCAGCCATGGTTGATGAACGAGTTGAATTGGACCTGTTATTCAAACAATTAAAGGCTACTAATCCAGGAACAGAGGAGCGTAAGAAATTAGTTGAAGAACTCACCAATAAATACCCTGATTTATTAGAAGGTTACGACCTTGAAATAATGAAAGCGAAAGAGTTAGATGGCGTTCAAAAAATGTTGATTAAAAACATACGTAGTCGGATAACCGCAGAAATCAAGCAGGATAAAGCAAAAGAATTATTAAAAGAAGCTGAAGAGGCGAAATCTAAGTCAGCGTTAGCTTTGAACTTGTGGACAAATGACCAGAAATATGAATACATCCGCGGGTTAGAATCGCAAGCAGAAAAATTAATTGGTCAGAGCGTAGAAAGTAAAGGTTCAAAAAACTCAGCTCAAGAAGTTACTGGTGAAGTTGTCACTGATGCTCCAGTTACAACAACTACCAACCTTGGAACTCCAAAAGGCTACACCAAGCCAGCTGGCGAGACTAAAGAAAGAACATCCGGAGCTGGAGAAGTAAAACGCATCGATGTGCGCATAGAGAATTTAGTTAAAGAATTAAACATCAACACCACAAATTTAAAAGAAGGAATGGGCGAAATCAGGAAGCAAGTATCTGAAGCAATTATTGCTGGAGTACGTGATTTTGAAGTAGCCATTTAAACATTATTTAAATAGTATTAAAATGGAATTTAGACTGCCTGAATTAGCGATATTAACATCAAACGTAAGATACAATCCTGTGCTTGGTGTTGCTGTCAACACGTTGTTAAATACGCGTAATAAGGAAGAATATAAAATTGCATTACAAGAAGCTACCAAAATAGCAGTTGGCTATGAAAATGTAACGCTTTACGAAAAAAAGGATTACGGTAGATCTTCCTGGGGTGGTATGCCATTATTTATGCCTTTGTTATTGAAAGGTCAAAACGGAATTAAGGATCTGTTGTTAGAATCTGCCATTGTAGAAACTAGTAGAGAAAAGAACATTGTTTCCACTGTAATTCAAGGTAGAGATACTTCTGTAGATGAATGGATCAATAACGGAGACAGACAAATATCTGTACTTGGCATGTTGTGCAACAATCAAGCGCAATTCCCGATCGAGTTATTCGAACACCTTTATGAGTTTTTAGATCTAAATCAACCAATCGATATCGAACATGAACTTTTGAACGCTTTAGGAGTTTTTCAGATTGTTGTTTTATCAGATAGTACCAGCAAAACGCCTCATATCAATGTGCAACCTTACTCTTTTACGTGTAAGTCCACGAGGCCTCTGCCTTTAATCATTCAAGATTCACCAACCGATGCAATAGTATAATGGAGATATTGACGTGTAATATAAAAATTGGAACCTTGACTTTCGACTTCGTGAATAGCGTAACGGTTGAAAGTACTTGGCAAGAATTGACGCAAAAAGCGACCATATTACTACCTGCTGCCTTGAAGGTTGATAAAAACAATTTGAAAGATACCATCCCTAAAGGTTCTGAAGTATCAATTCAAATTGGTTATAAGAGTTCCGGACTTACTGAAATCTTCAAAGGTTACGTTGTTCGGGTTAAACCAACCATTCCAATTGAAATTGAATGTGAAGATCTCATGTGGAAATTGAAGCAAATTCAGATTACTGAAAATGCCAAAAACGAGACATTTCAATCTTATTTATCCAAAGTGTTGCCGTATCCAGTTGATTGTTTTGATATGAATTTGCCAAAATTTGTGGTCAACAAATTAACCGGAGCGCAATTACTTGATCAGTTAAAAAGTGATTATGGTTTTCCAATATTTGTTCGCAACGACAAAATAACAGTTGGGAAACAATATGATCCAGAACAAAACAAGAAACATAAATTCATCATTGATGCTGCTGTTAATACCAATGTTAAATCTCAAGAATTGGAATACACTTCGAAGGATGATGTTAATATGAAAGTAACTGCAATATCCAACCTTTCAAACGGTGAGAAAATTGAAGTTACAATTGGAGATGCAGACGGTGAAGAACGAACATTGAATTTCTTTGACCTTAAAAAAGATGATTTAACAACCATCGCAACCAAAGAAATGGAACGATTGAGATACGACGGGTTCCGCGGTGAGTTCACTGCATTTGGAATGCCACTTGTATTTCATGGTGATATCGTAGAATTGATAAGTGCAAAAGAATCAGATAAAAATGGTTCTTACTTCGTGGATGCAGTTACTTATGCATTTGGTCAAGGAGTAGAACAAGTAATTAAATTGGGATCAGTAGCATGAGTACAATAACAGAAGCAATAAGAGCAGCCGTAAAAGCAATGATCAAACCTGATTTGCTTATCGGAAAAGTTATATCCTTTGATGAAGCTACTTGGACAATTGAAGTAGAATTGAACATTGGTGCAAAGCTGGAAGATGTAACTATCAAATCCGTAATGAACGATGAAGATTCAGGTATTTATGTAGAACCTAAAGTAGGTTCTTATGTGCTTTGCGGCTTAGTAGATGGGAAGTTAGAGAATGTAACTGTAATGATATATTCAGAGATTGTGAACATTCGTTTTGCACCCAGCAAGAAGATTGAGTTTCGCAATGCAGACTTTGGCGGCTTGGTGAAAAGTGAAGTAACTGCAGCCGTTGACAATGCGATTAAACAAGAGATTAATAAATTGAAAAATATATTTACTGCATGGGCTCCAGTTGTGAACGACGGCGGTGCTGCTTTAAAAGCCGCACTTGCAACTTGGAGTTCGCCACTTGCAGAGAAACAGAAAGCAGATTATGAAAACAAAAACGTAAATCATGGCTAAAGACATCTTAAAATCATCAATATTCTTAAACGGCGATTTCAATATTGGTTTCAGTGATGAACAACATATTGAAGATATTTTAATGTCCGCACCAGGACACATTAAGAATTCACCATTAACAGGAGTTGCAATTGTAAAATACATCAATTCACCATTATCACCGGCGACGGTATCGAAGTTAGAAAAAGACATCAAACTTCAATTAACAGCTGATGGTGCAACGAGCGTATCCGCAAAAGTGAATCCTGTAACTAAAAGCGTTGAGACAAATGGCACTTATACATAAAGACGAAAGGCAAAGTGTGTTTGACTTCATATTGGAGAAAACAGGCGCAATAAGTGGGTTGTTTGAGTTTTTGAACAAAAACAACTTAACGGATGTAGATGTTCCTGCAGGGGAATACATTGTTGGCGATGTTTTGAAAGAAGACATTGTGAAGTTTTTTGCAGCCTTGGCTCCGGATGTTAGTGTAGCGACTGGTACTGTTACAATTTTGAATGGTAGTGTTTTTGTTGAGGCAAAGAACAGTAACGGTGATGTTGTGGCAACTAAAATGATTTCGCTGATTGATAATGTGATTGAAGTTCCTGACAGCGAAATTAGTGTTGCAGGAGTTGTTGTTGGTAGTCTACCAAGTGGCCAACCATTAAACATCATAACAACGGATCAATACGACGTGCCAATAGTGCCAATTTCGGCAACGGTTAGTGGTGGAGTGGCAACGGTTGTAATGCCAGATGAAGTGATGGAAATATACATTAACGGAAATCTTGACCAAACTATCACTTTTGCACCTTTTTCAAATCAAATAATAAATATAACATTTTAAATTATGCCAGTAGAAATAAAAATAACAAGTTCGTTTGACGGAGTAGGTCACGTAGAAAAACCAACTACATTCGATCACCCTATGGGTAATTTCCAGATTTTTAGAATGAAAGATAGCATTGCGAAAATAGTCTCGCATGATGTTAATTCTTTTAGAAATAAAAATAAACCTATACCTATAGCTAAATATGTGGACAGCGTAAACGGTCTGGATACAAACAGCGGGGATGATTGGTCTAATGCCTACAAAACTCTAACTAAATTGAAGTCATCTGCTTTTGATAAAGCCTATCTAGCTAGCGGAAACTACACAGACTTAATTAATAACAATTTTTCCACTGATAGAGAGTACATATCAGTGGGAATGTCGAATATGGCTTACGGATACTTAGGCAGTAGTAGGACGTGGACTAATTCAGGTGGCGGAGTATGGACTAATCCTATAACCGCAGATGCTATATCTTGCATAGACTCAGACAGATTTGACAGCTATGGGAATCCGTTCAGCTTGCTAAGAGCGAACTCTTTAATTGATTGTCAAAATACACCTGACAGCTACTTTAAAGATTCAGTTACAGGGTTGATGAATATTCACACTAATGACGGATCAAGCCCAGCGAGAACAAGTATCATTTTTTCCGTTAGTCAAATGGTTGTACATGCTGGAACTAATTATTGCGAAAACATAAGATTTATAGGTGGTGTCGCTATATCAATAAGTAATGCAACTAAAAGTGTTTTTACAGCAGAAAAATGTCATTTTTCATTTAACTCCACAGGGAATGGTATTAAAGCAGAAGGGAATATTAATCTTTTTATTTCTGAGTGCCGGTCATATGATAATTTTTTTGACGGATTTAACTATCACGAAAGATACGGTTTTAATCCATATTTTGTCGAGTCGAATTGTATAGGCTATGAGAACGGGAAGAATAATTCTTCAAGTATAAATAACGGGTCAACTGCTCATGAGTCAGTTATAGGATTGCGAGTTGGTTGTTTATACTTCAATAACGAAGGACCTAACGTTCACGACGTAAATAATGCTAAGACATGGAATGTTGATTGCGTATCATTTAATTCCGTATCCATTAATCCAGATAGAAGGTCTGATTTTGCGCTATCCGCTATTAATGGAGAATTATGCAAAATGTGGTTAGATGGTTGTGGAACTAAGGATGATGGCAGCTTTGGTGCTGAAAATAGAAGTAGTTCAGCTGAGTTATTCCAAAGAAATAGTACAATCAAAAACATTAAAACAGGAACTTCAATTATTGACTATTAGTTATCAGATTGGGGATGGGCTTGGACGATACACCACCACAAGAGTATTTAGAATGGTTGGATAGCCAAGAAAATAAACACATAACATTCAATTAAAATGGCAAGATCAATAACACAAATTTACGACACGATGATCTCAGAGAAAGAGATGATGGTGCAATTGAACGAATTACAGCCAAACATCGACAACGCGCAAACATTGTTGACTGATTTAACCTCTGCGAGTAAAGTGGCAGTTTGGCGGCTTATGTTATTCGTGATGGCGGTTAGCATTTGGATGGTTGAGAAGCTGTTTGATGAGCATAAGGCTTGGATTAATCAGCGCGAGAAAGAACTTATTGTCGGCTCTCAAGATTGGATTGCAAAGCGCGTTCTGGAGTTTCAGTACGGCGATACATTGGTTTGGCTTAATGATAAATATCAGTACGCTACTGTTGATCCTGCATTGCAGATCATCGACCTCGTTTCAGTTAACGAGAGTAATGGTCAAGTGTTTATTAAAGTCGCTAAGTTGGTTGGTGGAGTGCCTACGGAGTTGGATGTAACAGAACTGGCTTCATTTAGTAGTTATGTTCAAAAGATTAAAATCGCAGGCATTATTTACAACTCGTTGAGTAGGCCAGCTGATAATTTAAAAATCTATTATCATGTTTACATCAATCCATTGGTGATGAATTTGAATGGTGAATTGCTTTCCAATCCATCAATCAAACCCGTTGAGCTGGCAATTACGAATTATTGCAAAGGTTTGCCTTTCAATGGTGTGTTTAATATCACGCAGTTAACTGATTTAATTCAGAATTCTGAAGGTGTTATTGATCCGGTGTTTGATTCAGCAGAGGCAAGCTATGGTTTGAGTCCATATTCGCCAATAGTAGATAATTACATCTCTAATGCTGGTTATTTAAAAGTCGATATTGGTTTCCCATTATCATCAACAATCACTTACATCTATCAGTCATGATACTAATTGATTTACATTATTTGATAAACGTATTGCTTCCGCCAGTGCATCGCCTTGGCGGAATCATATACTATTTGCGCGCCGCAATGAAGCCTCTTGATGATATTCTTCAAGCATTTTACAGCTTCTTTGATCAAGTGAAGTACAACTTGCTGTTTAACGGCCAAGTTATGAACCTTGAGCACATCCTTAATAATAAGTTCGATAACACGAACCGAGGCATATATATCACGGATGCGATTAATGTTGATCAGGTGTACTTGTTTAACACGGCAGAACTAAACGAGATCACATACATCTACAACACGTCTGAGATTTCAACACCTGTTTATATCAACAATGAATCTGAGGTTCAAAATGCCGATTTCGTTGTGAACATTCCATCGGGAGTGGTTTTCAACATTGACCAATTAAAATTTTATGTAAACAAGTACCGATGCTTTGGAATGCGTTGGCAAATTAATATTGTGTAATTATGAATAATTTAAAAACGATTGCGTTAGGCGGAATGCCTTACAATTTAGATGACATGCGCTGGGTTGATGCTGGCGTTCGCGAAGCGTTCAAGGGCATCATGTCCGCGTTTAATGTTAACCTGAATGAAGTATTCATCTTGAGTGGATGTGTTCGGTCTGTCGTGAGTGGCACGGCTTCAATAACTGAAGGATATGTGTCCATTGGCGGAGAAGTGTGTAAAGTGCCAGCGCATAGTTATGCAGTTGCAACGGGCAGTGATAAGGAGTATTGGAGCTTGGTTACTTCGTTTGATGTAACTGGTCAGAAGGTATATCAGAATAGTGCGATTGAAGACACTTATGAGATCAGACAGGCGAAGGTGGTTGTTGGTGCAACGTTGCCGGCAGGTAGTTCATTGTATGATGTGAGTGAGACTATACATTTGTGGATACAACGGAAATATCCAAAGAAGCCAGTGGTTATTATTCCGGGGTTAGGATTCACGTGTTACTGCAAGGTAGATAATGACGGTTTTGCGCACCTTGTAGGTTATGCTCAACTTACGGGTATTTCATCATCCAACCCTCTAACCTTCTCTGGCGTTGTTCCCGTAGGTTGCAGACCGTTATTTTCAAACCGTATCACGAGAGTAAGAAGCCAATATACAGTGGCAAGAGATTGGATTATCACAGTCGCCACTAATGGTGACTTGATCTTTGAAACGGATTCAGCCACGCCACTTACTGACAGGGTGAGTTTGGAGGGTGTTGTGCCGTATCTTGCTATCTCGATATAATTTAAACACCGTTTAAACAACAAAGTCACCCACGAATGGGTGACTTTGTTGTTTAGTTTTTAATCGTTTGGAGTTGCCTCTCTGCAGCTATTCTCTGAGCGCTTGTAGGCTTGGATGTCTGAACGATATACACGCCCTTAACATCTTTGATTTCTTTGCCATTCAGGAAGATACTCACATTGTTCCACTTGTATATTTTTTTCATCTCTCAAAGTTAAAGAAAAAATGTTTTTTTGTACGATCTGTTTTAAATTTTTGTACTTTTTGATTTTTCGATTATAGTACGTTAAATCCAATGGCAAGGTTCGAAACAACATATTCACTTGTTCAACCGTC
>CAYXYF010000023.1:1507-36104 GCA_964469265.1 uncultured Bdellovibrionales bacterium | reverse complement strand
ACTTAGTGAGTTCAACTGTATCTTTCAAAAAGTGGCTGCTTGGCACTAGCCCAATCTGAATGAACACGCCGTCTAAAGGCAAATTAATAATCTTTTCTGAGGATCGGTCTTCGTAAACAAGAGCATTGGCTTTTTGACCGTCTCCTTTAATTTCTTGTGTCTTTGCGTTCGTAATAACTGAAACGTTTGATAACGAATTCAGTTTGTCGACTAAAATTTTATCAGCTTTAAGAGAGTCGTTATATTCAAGCACAACAACTTCGCCAACAATTCCAGCAAGGTCTATTGCGGCCTCAACACCAGAGTTCCCACCACCAATGACTGCAACCTTTTTACCCTTGTAAAACGGCCCATCGCAATGCGGGCAGTAAGCCACACCTCGAGCGAGATACTCTTTCTCTCCTGGAACACCTAATTGTTTCCACTTTGCACCAGTACTTACTATGATTTGTTCAGCCTTTAAGAACTCGCCACTTTCAAGTTCCATGTGGTGTGGAGTTCCTTTCTTGATATCTTTCACGCGTCGGTTCTCAAGAACTTCGATCGGATACTCCTCAACATGTTTTTGCAACTGCGCGGATAACTGTGGGCCTTCTGTGTAGATGACGGATATCAGGTTCTCAATTCCTTTGGTCTCCTGAACTTGGCCACCAATTTTCTCCGTAATCATTGCAGTCTTTAGCCCTTTGCGCACGCTATAGATTGCAGCCGAAACACCTGCAGGACCACCTCCTACGACAACAACTTGATACTCGCCAAGATCTTTATTGATGTTTTCGCTCTGAACGGACTCGTCAATACCATAATGCTTTTCAAGCTTTTCGATGAGCTCAAGCAGCTGGCTGCGCCCAGAGTGCAGCAGTTTCTCGTCAACGATAACGCTTGGAACTCCCTGAATTCCTAGTGCTGTTATGTCGTCCTGAAAATATGCACCGTCTAAAATTTCATGTTTGAAATTTCCATGTATCAGCGCAATTTGGTTAAGTGCTTGAATAACATCAGGGCAGTTTTCGCAAGTTAGAGACATAAATGTTCGAACATGAATAGGGCCTTTTAATTTTTTGATGCGCGCCTTTAATACATCGTCCGGAAGCTTTCCTTTTCCATCCGTATTAAGAATTGCAAGAATCAAAGAGGAGAACTCATGGCCGCCTGGAATTCCTTTAAAAATAATTCCAGTGTGTTTACCGTCTTTTTCGATATGAAACTCGGGTGCATCTGTAGCTTGATCAGACTGTCTGGCTTTGATCTTTGCGCTTGTTGATGCAACTTCCTCTAGCATCTCTTCTAGCTCAGCGTGGTTTTCATGAGACGCTTTTGTATAGACCAACTCGATTGTGCTTTCGAGTGGATCAAACACTGTTTTTAATTGTTCTTTTAACGCCGTATCTAACATTACTTCCTCTTTGTGTTTCTCCAGTTTTCAGCGCGACTGGTTTTTTAAGCGCGAACCAGTCCATTAAGGACGGGTTCGCCTTTTCTTTAGCGATTAGTTTTCACAGAAAATTCGGAAAGCTTAGATTTTTCCGACGAGATCGAGGCCTGGCTTCAACGTCTTTGCACCTGGTTGCCATTTAGCAGGGCAAACTTCATTTGGATTTTCAGCGATGAACTGAGCTGCCTGAACTTTTCTTAAGAGTTCATCAGCGTTTCTTCCGATACCATTGTCATGAATCTCTGCGATTTTGATCTTTCCTTCTGGGTTCACTAGGAATGTCCCACGGTATGCAAGACCTTCTTCTTCAATATAGACACCAAATGCTCTTGAAAGAGCTCCAGTTGGGTCAGCTAACATAGGGTAGTTAATTCTCTTAATTGTTTCAGAAGTGTCATGCCACGCCTTGTGCGTGAAGTGGGTATCCGTGCTTACACCGTAAACTTCTACTCCCATTTTTTGGAAAGTTTCATATTTATCAGCCATGTCGCCTAATTCAGTTGGGCATACGAATGTAAAGTCAGCAGGGTAGAAAAAGAAAATAGACCACTTACCCTTAAGGTCCTTATCTGAAATCGTAACGAAATCCTTTTTGTGATAAGCTTGAACTTTAAACTCAGGCACTTGGCTATTAATGATAGTTGCAGACATACTCATTCTCTCCTCTTTTATTTTATGTTGGTTTCCTTTGTTATGCTTTTGTACCAAACAGGAGCATTTAACAAAGTGTTGTTATGTATATAATAGACTTTACGGTATTTAGCCACCAAAGTGAAATCGATAATTTATAAAGATTGATAGATTTTGTCTATTGCTATATAATAAGGTATATTCTGAGATGATTTCGTGAAGGAGACCTTAAATTGTTAACAAAAGTGAATTTTTCTATCACTCAACTCGAATACGTGATGGCTGTTTATAAACATGGCCACTTTGCCCGAGCAGCGGAGTCCTGCTTTGTAACGCAGCCAACCTTAAGCATGCAAATTCAGAAACTAGAAGAAGATCTTGGAATCGTTATTTTTGATCGTTCCAAAAAGCCGATACTAGTGACTGAAGTTGGGAAAAAACTCATTGAGCAAATTCAGATTATTTTATTTGAAGTTAAAAAAATTGAAATGATCATTAAAGAAGGAGAAAAAACGGGTGCTAAAGGGGAATTAATTCTTGGAGTCATTCCAACAGTTGCGCCGTACTTGCTTCCGAAACTCCTTCCGATAGTAGAAAAAAATTTTCCAGATCTTGAATTGATAATTTTAGAACTTCAAACGGACCAGATCATTGAAGCCCTCGAAGACGATGAAATTGATGTAGGTATCTTGGCAACACCAACTAAGACACCTAAGATGTTTGAAACGCCACTGTACTACGAACCCTTCTCAGTGCTTTGCCAAAAAAACCATCCCTATGCTCAGTTAAAAAAACTAAAGTATTCAAGTCTAAGAAGTGAGGATATCTGGCTGTTGGCAGAAGGGCACTGCTTGCGCCATCAGGTTTTAGATATTTGTTCTTCGAAAAACTTTAAAAAAGGGGAGAGAAGGTTTAAGTTTGAAAGCGGAAGCCTTGAAACTTTAAAAAATCTTGTTGAATCCTACGGCGGTTATACTTTGTTACCAAAACTTGCAAGCTCAGTGATAGGCACTGGTACAAAGCTTGTACCCTTTGAAAGACCAATTCCTGCAAGAGAAATCGGGTTGATTTACCGAAGAGAGCATTACAAAAATAACTTAATTGAAATCCTAGGCGATTGCATTAAAAGAGCTATCCCAGAAGAAGTCAGAAAAATCCGCCAAAAGGATTTAGACGTCCTTCCAATTAATTAAGGCTAAGGATTTGGTTGTGAAAGGATTCGACTTCGGGGCTGGAGCGGATCGCTCTTGGGTTCCAGCTAGTGAGATAGAGCCCGTCTGAGCTTTTTACTCGTGAGAGAGCAACGTAGGCTTGCCCTGCCTCAAAGACTCTTGAAAGATCAATCATGGCTGCATCTAGTGTCACTCCTTGAGATTTATGAATCGTAGTGGCCCATGCAAGATTGACGGGAAAGTTTTCAGCGGCGGCGACAACCTCTCCCTCTGGATTCATATAAGAAAACACTTCGCGCTCAAACTTAACTACATTTCCATTGAGAAGTTCAATCTTAAGCTCGTCATCTTTTGCGGACTTCACTGTGCCCAGAGAGCCATTCACGTAACCGCCCATAGGATCGTTTTTTCTGATCATCACAAGAGCATCAGTTTTTAATTGTAAAACTTCAGGGACGGGTGCGGACTTTTTTATAGCCTCTAGAAATGTTTTACTTCCAGAGTAGGTTGTTTCAAAGGTGAGCAATTCACCAGGCAAACTGCTAAGTTTTTTTAAGTTGTAGTCTTCAACGGATGAGCGATGAGAAAATAAAATTGTGCCTTTAAAAGATTCTTCAGTTTCTCTGACTTTAGAGCTTAAAAACTCGTTCACCTCGAAATTCATTTTGCCGTTTCTAATAAAGTTTAAAATTCTTAAAAAGCGCTCATCTTGAGTGCGCATAATGGTTTTAAGGTAAGCAACCCGAAAATTGGATTTATCCCATGTGTGATTTTGAAATGCCCAGTCCTTACTGGTATTGTGGCGGCTCACGGGTGGAAGCTGACCAAAGTCACCGACCACAATAATTCTGATTCCACCCCATGGAACTTCCGATTTTCGGACTTCTCGACAGATATTTTCTGCAACTTCTAAAGCAACTCCTGGAATCATACTGATTTCATCAATAACAATTGTATCAACATTGGCGATTCGCTTCTTAAGTCTTCCATCTTTTAGTGCGCGTCCAATCGTCTTTTCAGGTCCGCCCTCTAAGATGCCCAGTCCAAAATAACTGTGAAAAGTGACTCCTTTGACAAGGACGGCCGCAGCCCCTGTACTAGCAACGATGGGGTGGGTTTTAGAGTTTTTATTTTTTAGGTAATGTTGTAATAGAAAGGACTTTCCTGATCCCGCAACGCCAGTAAGAAAAACGTTCTCTGATGATTCAAGCAACTCTAAGGCTTTTGTTTGGCACTCGGTAAGGATGTAAGACATTGAGATTATCCTTATCGAATAATCTCAATGCATGCAAACTTCTTTTAGGGCAAGTTGCTCAAAAACCAGCTAAAGTCGGAATTCGTTCCATACCACCAGCTATACTTTCTTGGTGGGCTTACATTTGACGTCCCAGTAATATTAGATCGACAAGACGCCAGCAGGTTATTTACTTCAGGCACGATTGCGTTCGAGTTCCGCCCTAGCGCCTCATTTGCCCAGTATCCTCTGACAAGGGCACCTAAAACATCACAAGTATGCTCTCTATCGCCGTCAATAGGGGATGTCCCATAGCTTGAGGCTCCATAATAAGGAAGTCTTTGCCCGTTACTATGAGTATAGAGAGCGTATCTTCTAATATAATCTGCGTAGTCTGCTAAGAAGATTAAAGCATTATTGTCTAAAGAGAGAATATAGTATCTCCATACAGCATCCGATAAAAGCGCTCCCATCCACGGCGAGCACATGACGTTTGGGATGTCTTCTGAAGGATCGTGTTGACTGCGTGTGTGAAGTGTACAACCGTTTCGTGTCCAATTATTGATAGGGTTTTGTTGCATTGAAAAGAAGTTATTAAAGAGTGCTCGTGCTCGTGTAGCATCGCTTGCGGCTCCAGTTGCTTCAAAAGCAGACAAAGAAGCAAGGAGAGAGTATGCCGCATTTCTTTCGGTCCAAAACCCTATGGATGCAGAGTAGTTTGTTGTAAAGTATTGAGAAGGCTGCCTTGTTCTTTGAATAACAGGAATAAGACTAGTATCTCCAGTAAGTATTAAATCATAAAGCATTGATTGGCCATACACGTATTTAAGATCGCCATTTTGTAAAGTGAAAGAACCATTACTACCAATTTTTCCTTTATAGAATTGAGCCGCGCGATGCGCACGCCTTAACCAGTCTACACTACCGCTTCTAAAGTACGCAAAATAAAGCGTTTGCGCTCTATCATAGAGCCAAGGTTCAGAGGCGGAAACTTGTCCCGTTTGATTTGCAGCTGTATTGGAGTGAGTTATAAATGCATTATCAAACCAGTTGTAGGTTGAAACTTCATTTAAAGATACAAAGCGAGTTTTGAGTAAAGATTGGCTCATCCACGAAGGAGGTAGAGTGGCATAAACACGTGGTTCCTGAATATTTTCAGAACTTGGAAACTCATTTGGATTAACTCCATTTGAAATAGCCGTCCATGTGCTAACAGCCGTAAACGGGCTTGTAATATTTTGTGTTCTTGGGGTTCCCCACTGGACGCGAAGAGCAACAGGATTTCTGTTGGCAAAAGTCATGTTTATTCCAATTTGAACAGAACGAATGGAAACTACTGTCGATGGACTGTCGAAGTCTCTCCAGTTGTTGATCGTGACAACAAAGGAGGGAATCTCTTGGCCATTAGAATTTAGTACACGGATATTTGCAGAATTACTGATAAAACCTTTAGGAAATGGGACTCCAAATACAATGCTGGTATTTTGGTTAAGGCTTACGCTGTTTTGCGGATGTAAAGTGACGTCTACTGTTCCTGAGCTGATGGGGGTTACGAAAAGATTTCCGTGTGTTGGTTCGACATCACAAGAGCCTGTATCAACGCTCGGACAACCGCCAGAGCATGTTGCTCCGCTCGGGGCACAAACTCTTTCTTGTACGAGTCTTCCGTTTATACAACTTGGTGCTCCATCATTTTGGCAAGTTCCTGCTGGAGTTCCACATTGAGCAACATTGCACGACCTTGATGTCGGTAAATTTTGTTGACCACACAAAGTAGAGTCAGGCTCAACAGTTGTCGTGTTATCTTGGGTCTTCATACAGGTTGCAGTTCGGGTTTGATTTGAGCAGCTCGGATAAAAGCATGTACTCCAGTTACTCAATTGCCATGCGTAGGTCGCATCACCTTCAATTTCAGAGCTGGAGGCTGTTGAGCGCGTCTCCATCTTTCCGCAGTTTTGAAAGAGCGCAATCTGCGCAAAAGCCATACTGGCAAAGAAGAACACAAAGAGCGAATTTTTCTTAGAAAACTTTTTTGACGATTGATTTTGAGACATAATAACTTATCGGAAATATTGCTGTATCTTAATATAAAAAAAGAACTAAAACGCTATTAACATACAAAAAATGAGGCTCACTATTTAAGTCGCGTCTTAAATTGAGACACTACAACCGTCATTGCATAAAATCTTTGACAAATTCGTTTGCAGGGTTGGATTTGATCTGATCAGGAGAGCCAACTTGAATGATTTTCCCGTCCTTCATGATAACGACGCGGTCACTCATGGTATTGGCTTCAATCTGATCATGAGTGACGTATACGACGGTGAGCTTTAGCTTCTTTTGAATATCACGAATATCTTTCCGCATCTTCTCTCTTAATTTAGCATCAAGATTAGAAAGAGGTTCATCTAGCAAAAGAACTTTCGGTTCCATGACAAGGCCTCTGGCTAAGGCCACTCTTTGCTGTTGTCCACCACTGAGTTGGTTGGGCATTCTTTTTTCAAGACCGTCCAGCTCTACAATCTCAAGAATATTTGTGACTCGCTTATGAATTTCATCTTTTGGACATTTTTGAATTTTTAACGGGTAGGCAATATTGTCAAAAACATTCATATGCGGCCAAACAGCATAGGATTGAAATACCATTCCAACATGTCTTTTCTCAGGCGGCATAAACACGCTATTTTCAGAGTCTGAGACAATTTCGTCTCCTAAAAAAATCTTTCCGTGAGTATTATTTTCTAAGCCTGCAATCATTCTTAAGGTGGTTGTCTTTCCGCACCCTGAAGGCCCAAGAAAGGAGACAAACTCTCCATCTTGAATTTCTAAGGTAAAATCATTTACGGCAAAGCTGCCTTTTTCGTATTGTTTGCCAACCTTTTCAAACTTCACCGAACTCATAAACTATACCTTCCGTCTGATGTTTTCTTAACAATCCAATTAATAAATATTACAAGCAACACAACCATAACTGCTAACACAGAAGCGCCACCACCGCTGGCGTCCGCATACTCTTGGAGTTGGAATATCAGTGTTCCAATCGTCTCAAGACCAGGGCCTGTCAGCAGAATTGTCATTGTGAGTTCACTCACTACGGGCATAAAGATTAAAAACCAACTTGCAGCCATTGGGCCCTTCATAAGGGGAGCCCAGATTGTTGTCATGGTCTTCCACCAACTTGCTCCAGAAACCCTAGCCGCTTCATCTAAGACATCATCAATTTGCCTATAACCATCGCCTGTGGTCTTCATGGCAAAGCTTAAATACTTTACAACATAGGCCAAGCCCAGCATTCCGAGGGTGTTATAGAGACTTGGTCCGTACCCTAAGATCCCATTACTGAATGCAAGGATCAGCGCAAGCGCCACAACAGTACCTGGAGTGGCATAGGGAACCGACGCAATTATTTCAAGTAAGTTTCTGCCGCGAAGTTTTGTCTTAACTTGGATATAAGATAAAAACAGTCCCAAAATACACGCCACTGTCGAGGCGCCTATTCCGAGGATGAGAGAGTTTGAAAACGCTCTTGCTGTTTCATTCATATCAAAAAGAGTTCGTCTAAAGTTTTCTAAGGTGAGATTAGAAAGTGCAAGGTCCCCCTGAACTTTACTCAATGCTGAGAGGATGATCCCAGAAAGAGGCAGTACGAAACCTACAAATAAAAAAGCGCAGACAGCAATGACAGCAGGGGTTTTCCAGCGACCAAGCTCAATCAAGCTGGGTCTTGCTGTTTTCCCAGAAACAGTCTGAAACTGGCTTTTTCGTAAGATCCTCTGCTGAATGAGTAGGACCAAAATAGCAAAAACTAAAAGATAAATGGAGAGAGCTCCTGCCTTATAAAGTCCGCTTAGGGATCCCATCTTTTGATAAGTATAGATTTGCGTTGTGACCATGTAGATTCTAGCGGGACTTCCAATGAGTGCTGGAACTCCAAAGCTTGCCGCGGTCGCTAAAAATACCAATAGCCCACTACCAATGAGGGAAGGTTTTATTAAAGGAAGTGTAACGTCTTTAAAAATTTGAAGTGGTCCAGCTCCAGAGAGCTTTGCTGCCTCTTCAAAGGATGAATCCATTCTCTCAAGAGAAGCAATAACGGTAAGAAGAACAAAAGTATAAAGAAAGCTTGCTTCAATCCAAACGAGCCCCCACAAGGAGTAGACATTGATATTCAAACCTAGTTTGTTCAGTAAGCCAGTGGTGGGGTTTGCTAAAAAGATCCAAGCAATTGCTCCGATATAAGGGGGAATTGCATAGGCTAAACATAACCACGACTTAAATGCTTTAGGTTTTGGAAAGTTTGTACGGGTGAGTAACCACGCAAGTGGTACTCCCAAAAACCAACTGAGCAAAGTGACTAAGGAGCTAATAAGAAGCGTATTTTTAATTGCTCGCAGAGCCGACTGGCTTGTTAGCACGTCTCCAAAGTGTTTTAATGTAAAAGACTCCGAGGGACCTGAGTAGAGAACTTTTAATATGAGCGTTGTGAAGGGATAGACGCAGATCAAAAGCAATATGAGTACTGAAAAACCTAAGATTAACCTTTTCACTTCGCCCCTAGTTACTGAAACATGATGTGAGTAAACTCTTCTTTTATTTCTTCTCTTGCTTCCATAATCTCTTTTAATAGTTCAGGTGTCCACTTCGGTGCAGACTTTAAAACGTCTTTGAAGTCTTTTGCGCCTGCAGGTGGCGCAACATCAGGTAAAACTGAATACATAAAAGACCTCGTCATGGCGTCTTGACCTTCTTTTGAGAAGAACCAGTCTGCTACTTTTTCAGTATTGGCTCTTGAAGTCTTTTTTTGAGCAATTGCCAATACGTTACTCTGTACAATAGCGCCGTCTTCTGGGTAAACCGTTGTGATTTTAGAATCAGGGCTTAGTCTTAAAATGTTTTCTAATAGAACCCAGCCTACTGGTCGCTCTTTAGTCTGCACTCTTCGAATCACAGAAGAGTTTCCGCCCTCACTAATAGTATTGTTTTTACGTAAAGATTTAAAATAATCCCAGCCATAAGCTTTTTGTAAAAAAGCAACTGTTGTAAAATTTGTTCCTGAAGAAAGTGGACTTCCTGTTGCAAATTTATTATGCCACTTCGGCTCTGCCATTTCTTTAAAAGTCTTTGGGGCGTTTTCTTCGGTGTAAACATCAGAGTTATAGATCATAACCATTAAAGGATGACTAACGGAGGTATAGAATCCGAGGGGATGTTAAAAGAGCGGATCAACTGGCTCCGAGCCTTCTGGTTTATAAGCATGAAGTTTTCCAAGCTCTGCAGCTTCTTCATACCAGAAGCGATCAGAAAAAATAAAAATATCCGCTTTGGTACCGCCAGCCAACATTTCAGCGTTGACCTTGGCGGTGATCTCTTCCGAGCCTGCTTGATAAAAGTGAAACTTTAAATTAGGAAACTCTCGTTTAAGACGGGGTTCAATATCGGCAATGGTGTCTTTGTACATGGATGTGTAAATCCAGACTTCATTAGGATCGACTTCAGTTTTCCAACAGCCAGATAGAAGATTTATTAAAATCAAGAGCAAGAATAATTTCATACCAAAATAGTTTCAATTCTATCTGTTATTGTCACTATCATTCTGCGGATATTCTGACACCTAAGCAGCGCAACAATCTCACAACACTGTTAAGCAAACGTGGTAATTCAGGCACCGCGATTGCACTACTAATCTTTATGATAAAGAATTGGAAGCCCAAACCCTTTTTAAAATCGAACTGGCAAAAAGCGACTGTTGTTTTTGCGCTTGGAATAGTATGGATAGCTCTAAATGCGCTAAACATCCCATATCCAGTGACAAAGGGTAGTAGTCAACTGTCAAGTCATGCGACAACTCCAAGGTGGAGTGCTACGGAAGTAGCGAAAAATACAGTTAAATTTTACGATCTCCAGCTTGAGCTGAGAAGAGATCATCGCATTCAATTAGAAAATGGAAAAACTGTTGTCCTTCCAAAGAAAAGTAAAATTTCGTTAAGTGTGTCTGATAGAACTCTTGGTTACGAGACTGATCCAAAAAAGGTTGATTTGGGACGCGTCTTAGAGAGTATAAGAAGCGCTGCTCGCGGTAGAGGTATCGAAACCAACGGCGTAAATAAATTTTCAGTTATAGAGTCAAGTGATCGCAATTTGATAGGTGAGGCCTCGCAGTTAAATCTTGCTAATCTCGTCAGAAATAAATCAGTATCTCTTCATAATATTGAAGAAGAAGTTTTGGAAACAGGTTTAAATGATGTCGAGGGCTCTGTCTGCGTTGACTGTGATTCAAACGATAGCCGTGACATTAGTATACTAGAGATATTTAGAAGGCTCACAGACCCAAGCTATAAAGCTAATGAGCCAAGTTCTTATATACCTATTGGTGCTACTGGGATTGATGCGCAAGTTCAGGCTTATGTAACCTCAGACGAAGTTAAAGCTTTAATGGCTACAATTGATAATGGTTACAGAGTTACCCACAGACGTAGATCGATCACTGTAAAAGACGGAGTTCGATCCAGCTCTAGAGGAATATGCTATCGCGGAGTTAAAACAGTTCTCCAAAGATCTGGTATGGTTGATAGGTATTTGCCTGGAGGTAGTGCTAGGGGTGCAGGTCCACATTTACAGCAAGATGGTTTTATCAATCTTCTGGAAACAGATTATAAAGAAAAAATAACAAGTCCAAACGATGCACCCCTTGGTTCTGTGTTAGTATATGAAGGTGACCCACGAACGAGATCGCGAAGTGACCGTAATTATCGACACGGTCATATTGAGATCAGAACTGATCAAGGGTTTATTAGTGATTATTTTTCTGAGACCGCTAGAACTGGCGATGCTCTAGCGGGGAGAGGCCGACGGTTGGTTGGTGTTTACATTAAATCGAATAATAATATTGGCCAACTGGCTATGGACGAATCGAATACAGGAGATAAGTAATATGAAAAAACAACTCACACTCTTTGCAGCAATTTGTATTATGTTTTTCTCAGCAATAGGATTTGCCCAAAACAATAAAGTGGCAACAGAGTTAAAAAACCAGCTTCAAAAAGAGAGACTCTCGAACAAAGATATTAGCGCTGCTTACAACAAGTTAAACTATTTGATTGAGCAAAAGGCAACGGCTCCATCTGTGAAAGAGCTATTGGAACTATGTTTACTATACGCTCGCCATGATATGTCCGACGCTCCTTATGGATTTGCTGGCTCAATCAAAGCGATTAATCCGAAAGAGTTCAATGAAGTTTTAAAGACTTTCTCTTTAGAAGATCAAAAAAAGATAAAGACTTTTATTGAGTTTAACAATTCCGCAGGTAACGGATGACCATAACTTTTATTTAATGCTACTATAAGTTGTGTTTATCGTATTCCCATCCTTAATCTGATATTTTAATTCTATTCCCCTTATCTGATATTTGGAAAATGTCAGGAAATCTTCATGGGTCCAGTTTTCAAAAATCAGCTTCAAATCCGATAAGAAGTTAGATGTAATAAAGGTGTCACTAAAGCTTTCTATCAAGGGAGGTGTGGCAGCAAGTTCAAGCCAAATCAAACGTTCTAATTTTTCCAACTATCAATTTTATATTTTTACTTCAGGCTTTACTAATAAGCCGAATGTATAAGGGGTATTGATGAGTAGTGAGTTCTCATTTCACAAGGGTAAAGAGGGAAGAGTTTTTTTGTTTTTCAGAACTAGATTAGTTAAGATACTAAAAGGAAAGCAGAGTCGACGGTTTGTCGATAGCATCTATGATGCCGACTCCTTTGAGGCACAATGTTTGATGGCAAAGTTTGCTGGTGACTTTAAAAGATAAACTTTAAAAAAGGAGCTTTGAGCTCCTTTTTTTATTTATAGCCATTATAAGCGGGCCTTGAATAAAAAAGTTTTCACTTTAAGAGTGAAAAAAAAATTAAGATGATTCCGTTTACGTCTTGAGCGTAAAACCCTACCATTAGGACTAACAACGTCCGTTGTTAATCATTCCTAAAGGAGGAATATATGAAAATTCTATTATCGCTTGCTATTATCGCAGGCTTTGCAGTTGTTGCAAACGCAGATAACCATAAAGCAACTAAGGCTCCAGTAGCGGCTCAAGACTGCTCACAAATCAAAGATCAAAAACAAAAAGCAGATTGCGAAGCCCGTCTTGCTGGAAAGCCAGCTGCGACAGCACCAGCTGCTAGACAGACAAAATAGACCGATTTTTATAGGAATAGCTTTGGGCTATCGGGGCGCGTTACCGAAGGGTTGCGCGCCATATTTATTTTAAGGGGTATTTGCACCTATTCTAAATGTGGTGCTTGCTTCGGTTTTGAACATCCAATAAATTTCTTAGGATCACAGGCAGATCGCCTAAGTATGAGGAGAATTGATGAACTTATTGGTCGTTGAGGACGAATCTTCACTAAATAAATTTTTGTCCAGCTCGTTTAGTAATGAAGGTTATAACGTACGCTCAGTTTCAACAATGGACGGCTTAAATCAAGTGCTCACCGATTCCAATTATCAACCTCAGGCTATTATTCTTGATAGGCTTATCGGCGGAACAGACTCTGCAGATCATGTCCCCACAATCAAAGGACGATTTAAAAATAGCAAGATCATTGTACTTTCTGCTATCGGGGGACCGACTGAAAAAAGTAAGGTTTTGGATGTTGGCGCAGATGACTATGTATCAAAGCCTTTTTCTATTGAAGAATTGTCTGCGCGGTTGCGTGCTGTTTTACGAAGCACTTCAAGTGAGCCTGAACAAACCTACGGCAATTTAACTTTAAACTTATTTAATCATAGCATTGAAGTCGACGGAAAGACCTTGGAATTATCGAAGAAAGAATACCAACTTTTAATTGCGCTTCTTAGAACACCTACGAAGGTTTTTAACCGTTATCAACTTCTCAGCATGATTTGGAATATTCAAGCTGATGTTGAGTCTAATGTCGTCGAAGTGACAATAAAAAATCTTAGAAAGAAGCTTGAGGCCATCGGAGCAAGTGTTCAAATACTTTCTAAGCGCAATGTTGGATATTGGATTGAAGTATAAAATCTTTCTCACTCTTTGGGCGACATTTGTTTTAACGTTAATAGTGAGTAGTTTGATTTACTCAAGCTTTATCAATTCAGAAAGAATGCATCTTATTGACGGGCAAATTGAGTCCTATGCAAGTTTACTAGCGCGTTCAACCCTTATCACAAGAGATTTCGCAGAACTTGATGAAGCCGAGGAGCAAATCCAGGAGATCTTAGGCGGATACCATTTAGGACTTGTTCTGATGATCAAGAACAACCGCGGTGGAGTTTTATATAAGAACGTCAATGCAAAGAGGTTGGGGTTTACGCCGTCTAATGAGGTTGAGTGGCAATTTACAAAACATGATGGCAACCTCGTTCGGTTATATACAAAAAAAATTCCAGAGGTACAAAGAACTTTGCAAATCGGAACTTTTGTCAACGAGCAAAACCTGTCAGCGTTTTTCTATACAAAAAATCACATCACTTACTTTATTCTCTTGGTTATAATTTCTGCCGTTTTATCCTATGTTCTTTCAACGCGGCTATTTTCTCCAATGAGGCGTTTGGCTGAGGATCTTAACGTCATAACAAATCAGTTAAGCCCATCAAACTTTAATTCTGCGACTTGGGATACAAGCTTTAAAAAATCAAAGCATTACTTTGCATTTAAAAACGACGAGTTTTCAACGCTGATTACCTCGGTCCAAAACCTTTTAACGCAACTTCAACTGGCCTTTGAGATCAATCGCAGCCACTCGGCGCGTTTAGCACACGAAGTAAACACGCCACTCAGCGTAATTAAAAACTCAGTTGCACAATTAAAAAACGTCGGTAACCCCGAGATGCTCCAGCAGATTCATCACGATATTGATCGCTTAGCGGACTTCGTTCATAGATATCTTGAGTACTCAGAAAACCTAAATACACCACAGTCAAAAACCGATATTTATGCTATCAAGCTGGATAAGTTTGCAGATCAAATTGATAGATCTCTTCGAACAATGTCAGGTGACCGCATTTGTGTCGAGGGTTCAAGTGATCATACGGTTTTTGCAAACCACCATGACTTGGAACATTTAGTTCTAAACCTAGTTACGAACGCGCTGAAATACTCACCCGAAGATCGCAATGTCATTTTAAACTTCGTTGAAAATCGTATCACTGTTTCTGACATGGGCAGTGGAATTCCAGAAAAAGTTTTGGACAAAATGGGAACGCCTTTTAATATTGGCGAAAACTCTGAGGGTCAAAAGGGCACTGGTTTGGGCTTAGCCTGGGTGGCTGCCATTTCTAAAAGATATGATTGGAAGTTAGATATTAACTCCACCGATCACGGTACGCGGGTTACAGTTCATCTTTAAAGCGTTTCGACATCCTGAGCCTAGACCTTAGGCTCGTTTCTTTTCTAATCACTGGTGACAAAATATTCGGCACGTCGTTTGCTTTATATATTCATCGAATCCAAAAACTATTTTCGGGGGAGGGATCAATGGCGCGACTTTTATTAGGGCTTCTGCTTGTGAGTGCAATGGGTTGCACAAAACCTGCACACAAACCTATCAGTGAGCTTTCTGAAAAAGAGCATCCTAAAAATCACGTTCCAGTGCAGATATTTTCTTCAGACTATGCAATGCAATCTTTCTTTCAAGAAAGAGAGCTTGAAAACTGGTTCACAAAAGATCCAGAAAACGATAACGCTGAAGGCACCGCTGCAGATAAGACTTACAATGAGCTTCATTTAAAACAAGCCAATGAGGTTGTGGTTGCAGTCATTGACTCGGGTGTCGATATTTACCATGAGGACTTAAAGGGAAAAATTTGGATAAATCCGAATGAAATTCCTGCAAATGGTATCGACGACGACAGCAATGGTTATATTGATGACATTTATGGTTGGAATTATTTGGGTGGATACGACGATAACGGAAAACCAATTCACATTGATGCGGAAACTTTAGAGGTCACGCGCGAACTTGTTAAAATGAAAGCTCGAAAAAAGTTCCTTGAAGATCAAGGAATGGCACTTTCTAAGTCAGAAAAAGTTTATTTAGATAAACTTTCAAATGAAGTCAGTTTCGAACGTGCAAATGCGGAGTATGCTCTAAACCTTTATGGAAACATTAGTCGTAGATTAGAAGCTGCTTATAAAGTCTTTAAAGAAGTCTATATTATTCCTTTTGATGAGATGACCTTAGACTCCGTAAAGTTCGCCGTGACTCAAACCCAAGCCCAAGCTGATGCAAAAACCGAGATTATTGCAGCCTTTAACGAGTCTGGGACGTCGTCCGTCGCAAGGCTTCGAAGGCTTCAAGAGTATTATCAGAGTGATTTAGATTATTACTATAATGAATCCTTTAATCCCCGAGCTGAAATTGTAAAAGATAACCCAGAGGATTTTTCTGATGTCGGTTATGGGAATAATGATGTCATTGGAGTGGGCGCAGATCACGGAACCCATGTTGCAGGAATTATAGCTGCTAACAGACATAATAATCTAGGTATCCGAGGTATTGCAGATAATGTAAAAATTATGGCTCTAAGAGCGGTTCCCAACGGCGATGAGCGCGACAAAGATATTGCCCTTGCCGTTCGCTATGCCGCGGACAATGGCGCACACATCATCAATATGAGCTTTGGAAAATCTTATTCACCAAACAAAAAAGAGGTGAGCGAAGCGTTTAAATATGCCGAAGAGAAAGGTTTATTGATTCTTCATGCCGCGGGAAATGAATCTTCTAACAGAGATTTAGAAGACCGCTTTCCATCAAGAAATATATATGATGAAGACGGAAGAGTGATCGGCCAGCTTTCGAGTTTTATGGATATCGGAGCTTCAAGCCAATATAACGATAGAACTTTGACTGCAACATTTACGAACTTTGGTCAAAACAGTGTTGATATTTTTGCACCGGGAGTGAATTTAAATTCTACAATACCAAATAATAGGTACGCCATCTTTAGCGGAACAAGTATGGCATGTCCTTCTGCCGCAGGGGTTGCTGCCCTGATCTTGTCAGAGCACCCCGAACTTTCTGCAAAAGACGTCAAAGAGCTTATGATGACCAGAAGTCGGAGCCGAGCTGGACTTTCGGTGCGTTTGCCGAGTAATCATACTATCTCTGTTCCCTTTGAGACCCTATCAATCACGGGCGGTATTGTTGATGCCTACCGGGCGCTAATTGCCGACTAAAAATCTATACGAAATGAGGCTTCTTTTTGGTGTGAAAACGCTGAAGCCTCATTTAATATAGTATCTATGAAGAGTGAGCCACGTTTAAAAAGAGAGCAGATAGGATGGAGAGAGTCCGTTGATTTTCCGCTTTATAAAATAAAAGGCATTCAAGTTAAGGTGGATACGGGTGCTACGACCTCTGCTCTTCATGCAGAAAATATTGTTACTTTCACAAGAGCGGGAAAAAAGAAAGTAAGCTTTACCATCTACCCCTATAAAGGCAACAAACTTAAAAAAGTTCATGTTGTTGAAGATCTATATGATATAAGAAATGTCCGAAGCTCAACTGGCCACTTAACAAAACGCCCTGTCATTAAGACGTTGCTGAAAGTTGGAAAGTTCGAGCCCTACGAAATCGAATTGACCTTAGTGAATCGAGATATCATGGGCTTTCGAATGTTATTGGGTCGAGAGGCCCTTAAAAAAAGATTTCTCGTTCATCCAGGAAAGTCATTTTTGATTTCCGAGAAAACAAAATAAAAATTTGGAAAAAAGGTACTTATGAAAATTGGAATCTTGTCAAGAAATCCACGGCTCTATTCTACGCAAAGTCTTGTTACTGCGATTTCAGCCCGTGGACATGAGCCCTTGGTGATTGATCCATTAAAATGCTATATGAATATCACATCTAAGAAGAACTCTGTTCACTATATGGATCAGATCTTAAACGACTTTGATGCCATAATTCCCAGAATTGGTGCTTCAATTACTTTTTATGGTTTAGCAGTGGTTCGGCAATTTGAAATGGGTGGAACCTACTCCGTCAATGAAAGCGTTGCCATTTCGCGCTCTAGAGATAAATTGCGTGCATCACAAATCTTAGCGAGGAAAGGTGTGGGACTTCCGATTACTGGGTTTTCTCATGTCACAAAGATGACCCAAGATCTCGTGAACATGGTAGGCGGTGCGCCACTAGTGATTAAGCTTCTTGAAGGGACACAAGGTAAAGGAGTGATCTTGGCTGAAACTCGTAAGGCGGCAGAAAGTGTGATTGAGGCTTTCCGCGAACTGGATGAGTACTTACTGGTTCAGGAGTATATCTCAGAGTCTAAAGGTGCTGACATTAGATGTTTTGTCGTCGGAGATAAGGTTGTGGCTAGTATGATGAGGAAGGCTAAAGAAGGTGAGTTTAGAAGCAACTTGCACCGAGGTGGTATTGCTGAGCCAGTTGTTTTAACAAAGCGTGAACGCGACACTGCCGTTCGTGCAGCAAAAGCCGTGGGCCTTAATGTAGCGGGAGTTGATATTGTAAGATCAAAGCGCGGTCCATTGGTGCTTGAGGTTAACTCTTCCCCAGGACTAGAAGGCATTGAGAAAACAACTGGGATTGATGTGGCTTCACTTATTGTTCAGTACATTGAGGTGAACGCAAAGCCTGGAAAAACGAAAACAAAAGGAAGAGGATAACGCCTCTACTGCACGTAAACTGTTTTGATGTTTACGAATTCATAAATCCCAAAGTGTGAAAGCTCTCGGCCATAGCCGCTCTCTTTGATTCCGCCAAAAGGGAGTCTCGGATCTGATTTCACAAATGCATTTATAAAAGCGCTTCCCGAAGCGAGTTCATTTTTAGCTATCTGAATTCCGCGTTCAATGTCGTGTGTAAATACCGCCGATCCCAAACCAAAGTTTGTGGCATTAGCAAGGGCTATGGCTTCCTTTTCATTTTTTACTTTAAATAAAATCCCAACGGGCCCAAAAAACTCTTCATAAAAAGCTTGGTGATCAGGTGTTACATTCTCAAGGAGCGTGGGTCCGTAAAATGCCCCTTCCATCTCGGGCATCTTACCGCCACAGGCAATGGTAGCACCTTCTTTAACCGCATTCATGACTTGTTTGTGCAGCTGATCTCTTAAGTCCATTCGAGCTAAAGGTGCAAGAGAGGTTTCGCTACTTTGCGGATCTCCCATTTTTTGAGCTTCGAAGTGACTTATCATTTCGCTTTTGAATTTCTCGTAGTGTTTTGCTGTCACAATAAATCGCTTAGCTGAAATGCAACTTTGACCTGCATTAAGTAAACGGCTTTTAACACAAGCCTTTATAGCAGTCTCCATATTAGCATCTTCTAAAATAATATAAGGGTCGCTGCCTCCAAGTTCTAAGACACATTTCTTAAGATGGGCTGCAGCTTCAGCAGCGACAGCTTTTCCAGCCTCAGTTGAGCCCGTTAATGTGACTGCAGAAATCCTCGAATCTGCAATAAGTTTGGAGGCTCTTTCTCCAGGAATGAGCACAGTCTGAAAAACATGTTTCGGAAATCCAGCTTCTTGAAACAAGCCTTCAATAGCAAGGGCACATTGTGGAACATTGGAGGCATGTTTGAGTATGGCCACGTTGCCTGCCATAAGTGTTGGCGCGGCAAAGCGAAAGACCTGCCAGAATGGAAAGTTCCACGGCATGATCGCTAAGATGGTTCCAAGTGGTTGGAATGTAACAAAGCTCTTTGACGCATCAGTGTCGATAATCTGATCTTCTAAAAATTCTTCGGAGTGATTTGCATAGTATTCGCAAACCTGTGCGCATTTTAAGACTTCAGCTTTTGATTCAGTTAAAAGCTTACCCATTTCAACCGTAATAATTTTTGAAAGTGAGTCTGCTTTTGATTTTAAAATAACTGCAAGCTTGTTAAATAAAGTTGCACGGTCTTTATAGCTTAATTTTTTCCAAGACTCGAATGCTCGAACAGAGTTTTGCAGAGTCTTTTCAACGTGATCATCGTTATGTTCATCAAATGTTTTTATGGTTTCGTTTGTCAGAGGATTTACGCTTTTCAAAGCCTCCTCCTTTCATTGCTATAACTTGCAATTTGGAGTTTTGTTTTGTTTGGCGATGCGCTGATAGATGGGGGCATACTTAGGAATATTAGCAGAAAGCTTTTTGATACGTGTAGAGTGAGAGGGGTGAGTTGATAGCCATTCCATAGGAGCTCCACCGCCAGCTTTAGACATATTCTGCCAAAGCTTTACAGACTCACTTGGATCAAAGCCAGCTTTTGCCATCAGTTCAAGGCCGATAAGGTCTGCTTCAGATTCATGGGCTCTGCTAAACGGAAGAAGAATACCAAACTGCGCTCCGACACCAAGACCCGCGACGATGAGCTGAGATTTCTTATCAAGCTTTCCGTCTTTACTTAAAGCGATCGACGCGCCAGCAAGACCAATTTGAGTTGCAAGTCCTTGGCTTACGCGCTCGTTTCCGTGCTTTGCCAAAACGTGACCTACTTCATGCCCCATGATGGCAGCAATTTGATCGGGTGTATTTGCAACCTTTAGCATTCCAGTATAGAAGCCAATTTTTCCACCTGGAAGAGCGAAGGCATTGACGTCATCACTTTTGAAAACAACGACTTCCCATTGAGACACACCTTGAACGGGTCCCACGGCTTGAATGATTGGTTTTGCAATACACTGTATATAAGCGTTAACTTTCGGGTCTTTTTCAATGGGAGTGTTTTTCTTAAGTTCTTCAAAGGATTGTTCGCCCATGGTCGACATTTGCGATTCTGGCATAAGAGTCATTTGCTTGCGGCCCGTGGGGCTTGTGGCACACTGGATAAGTGATACTGAAGCTAACACGGAAACAGCGAACGTGATGAATGAGGTCTTCATAGGCAAGTCCTTATTTTAAGTTATTTATACTAAGATCAGCTCTATTCCACCAAAAGTCATTAGGATTTTGACTCTGCGGCAGATGCTCTTGAGGGTTGCCGTTAAATCGCACGGTATTGGTTTGTGTTTCATCGATAACAATAGAAGTGCAATAAAGGTTTGGATCAACTTCATATAAAAACTGGTTAAACTTTGACATGAAAGTCATTGCTACCATTTCAGTTGTTGGGTCACCAGGCATCACAAGATGGCGACCATTTGGGTTGTCCTTTAACATAAACTCCAAGAGATGATCTTTTTCGTTGAACATAAAACTATGATCAACATGATTATCAATCCAATCATGCCACTTTTGCTTGGCTTTTTTAAATGGAACAAGAGTATTTGTCGATAAGTTCAAAGTTTTAGGCTCTTTAGAAGCTAGAGTTACGGTCACAAACCAAGTATGCCCATGAGGTTGATGGCATATGGAGCTCCTGTTTTCACCTTCGATAAATCGATGTGCGGCTTCAAATTTTCTTCTAAATTGTATTTCTAGCATGATTCACCTATTGGGTGAATTCTAATGGGAGACCCTTGGCAAAATCAATGATTTCATCTTCCATCATAGCAATTTTACCACGTAGGATTGCAGCTTTTGCCCATCCTCGAACAGTCATTCCTTCGTAGGGGCTCCACCCACATTTGCTTTTTAGCCAATCATGAGTGATTTCACGCGTTTCCTTAAGATCTATAAGTGTCAATGTAGCTTGCATTCCTGGTGCGATGGCACCACGGTCTTTAATTTTAAATATTTGAGCGGGTTTTACACAAATGAGTTCAACGAGTTTTTCTAAGCTTAGTTTACCGTTATTCACATGGTTTAGCATTATCGGAACTAAAGTCTGCGCACCTGGCATTCCAGAAGGAGAGTTCGGGTACTCTTTTTGTTTTTCTTCCAATGTGTGGGGAGCGTGATCAGTTCCGATAACATCAACGGTTCCATCATTTAAGGCCTTCCAAAGAGCTTCTTGGTGATGCTTTTCACGGATCGGCGGATTCATCTGCGCAAGGGCACCGAGCTTTTCATAACAATCAGGTCCAAAAAGTGTAAGGTGCTGTGGAGTCACTTCCACAGTGGCAAAATCCTTATTCTGTGCCAGTAATTGCATTTCTTGTGAAGTGGTCACGTGCAAAACGTGAACGGGTCTATAGGTTTGCTGTGCGAGTTTTAAAATGCGTCTCGTAGCGTTTAATGCGGTCTCTTCATCGCGCCACTCGTAGTGTGAGACAGGGTTTTTAGATTCCACCGCAATATGTTTGCGTTCCTTTAATCGCGCCTCATCCTCACAGTGAACTGCAACACGCTTTTTTCCTGCGCGGAGAACTTTTTCTAGATGGTAATCATCTTCTACAAGTAAAGATCCTGTTGAAGACCCCATAAAGATTTTTATACCGCAAACACCGTTGAGCATTTCTAATTTAGCGAGTTCTTGGATATTGTCAGACGCTGCACCGACATAAAAAGCATAGTCCGTATAACAGCGGTTTTTTGCACGATTGAGTTTATCTTCAAGGGCAGCCTTTGTTGTTGTTGATGGAGTGGTGTTGGGCATTTCAAAAACCGCGGTCACTCCGCCAGCAAGGGCTGAAAGCGTTCCAGACTCTAAGTCTTCTTTGTGCTCAAGCCCAGGCTCTCTAAAGTGGACCTGTGTGTCGATAACTCCTGGAAGAACATGAAGGCCCTTTGCATCGATTATTTTATCGGCATCGGCTGGTTGAGTTGCGCTTTGGAAGTCACCAAGGGCATCAATTACGCCATTTGTGATGGCAATGTCGGTATTAACAAAACGGCCCTGTGAATACACAAGGCCGTTTCTAATAATCATATCAAAATGTTTTTTCACATTAGTCCTAAATTCCGCGTTCTAGACGACGGATTCTTTCTTCAAGCGGTGGGTGAGTCGAAAGCAACGCCATTAAACCGCCGCCTTTTTTGCCAGAGATTTTTAAAGTAGCAAAGGCTGCTTGCTCGTTATCAACGCGACCCAAAGTTCCTTGAAGGCCTTTAAGTGCTGAGATCATTTTCTCACGCCCAGCAAGTCTTGCTCCACCTGCATCCGCTCTGAACTCGCGTGCGCGAGAGAAGTAAGAAACAACAATTGAACCTAAGATGCTAAGGAGAATCTGTAAAACGATAATTGTCACGAATTGAACGATAAAGCGATTTTCTTGTTTGACGTTCTGTGAAACTGCAAACGCGATCACTCTTGCTAAGAACATGACAAAGGCGTTCATAATACCTTGAATAAGTGTCATGGTAACCATGTCACCATTTGCGATATGTGCAACCTCGTGGCCAATAACGCCTTCAACTTGATCGCGATCCATTCGGTTTAATAGCCCAGTAGAAACTGCAACAAGAGAACGGTTTTTCGTCGGACCTGTCGCAAAGGCGTTGATTTCAGGGGAATCATAAATACCAACTTCAGGCATTTTGCTAATTCCTGCAGCCTTTGAATAACGATAAACCATATCTACGATTTCTTTTTGTGTTCCAGTAGCGCTACGCGGATCAATGACCTTCACTCTCATTAACATTTTGGCCATAATCCGTGAGAGACCTAGAGATATAAAGGCACCACCCATACCCCAAATCAAACAGAAGACCATAAGGGCGTTGTAATCAATTCCTTGCTCAGTAATGTAAGGTTTTACGCCTAAAAGATTTAGAACGATGGAGATGGTAGTAATAATTAGAATGTTAACAACAACAAATAAACCAATGCGTTTGACCCAAGACATTTAAGATCCTCCTAAAGGATTTAGTTTTCCTTAAAGAAACAATATGGGGATTACTGAAATACTGTCAATGGATAATGGGCCCTGATACGAATGAAAAATGGAGCCAAATCGCCCAAAAAGTTCCAATTTGGCGCCAAATTTTTCTTAATTAGACAGTGACAAGTTCGTCACTGAATTCAAACTCAATTTTATTCTTTTTAAACTTCGCGCGAACTGTTCCGCCGTTGGATAGCTTTCCGAATAAAATTTCATCAACCAATGGATTTTTTAAGTGTTCTTGCACCGCTCGTGACATCGGACGTGCACCGTAAGCTCTGTCATAACCTTTGTTCATTAAGAACTTCTTCACACCACTGTCGACGATAAGATCAACGTTTTTCTTTTTGAGTTGCTCTTGGTATTCAATAATGAATTTTTCCACGATTCTAAAGATAACATCCTCTTGAAGGTGGGCAAATTGAACGATCCCATCAAGACGGTTAATAAACTCAGGACTAAACATGGCCTTAATTGAATCCATGGAGAAGTTGCCATCATCGGTTTCTGCAATTCCAATTCTGTTCTTACTCATTTCTCTTGCACCAGCATTTGTCGTAAGAATAAGGATGACGTTTCTAAAGTCTGCAACTTTTCCGTTGGTGTCTGTTAGCTTTCCGTTATCCATCACCTGAAGCAAGATATTAATAAGATCTGGATGGGCCTTTTCAATCTCGTCCATTAAAACAATAGAATGCGGATGTTGAGTAACAGCATCAGTGAGCAAGCCGCCATCTTCATACCCCACATATCCTGGAGGTGCGCCGACCAAACGAGATACGGCATGTTTCTCCATATATTCACTCATATCGAAACGATGGAAGTGAACGCCAAGGCAGAAAGAGAGTTGTTTTGCTAGTTCTGTTTTACCGACACCAGTCGGACCAGCAAACATAAAGCTTCCCATAGGCTTATTTTCACGACCCAATCCAAGTCTTGCGACTTTAATTGCAGCAGTCAGCGTTTCAACGGCTACATCCTGACCGAAGATCACATGTTTCAAGTTTGAGCTTAGGCTCTTTAGTTTTTCCTTTTCATCAGACTTCACTGTATGGACTGGAACACCTGAGATTTCAGCAACAACGTCTTCGATATCTTGGGTTTCAACAGTCTTACTCTCTTTTTTCAGTTTCACTCTTGCTCCAGCCTCATCGATCACATCGATGGACTTATCGGGCTGAGCTTTTCCTGTAATATGAAGGTGAGCAAGATCAACGGCAGCCTTAATAGAATCAGGAGTATAAGAAACTGTATGGAATTTCTCATAAGACTTTTTAAGTCCTTCTAGGATCTTGCGAGTTTCATCCAATGTTGGCTCGTTCACAGAGATTTTCTGAAATCTTCGAACAAGTGCACGATCTTTTTCAAAATGAGTTCTAAAGTCTTTAAATGTTGTAGAGCCTATGCAGCGAAGTGATCCGTTGCTTAGAGGTGGTTTTAGAATATTCGATGCATCCAGTGATCCGCCGTTTGTTCCGCCAGCGCCTACAATCATATGGATTTCATCAATAAACAAAATCCCGTGTTCAGAATTTTCTAATTCCTTGAGAAGTTGTTTTAATCTTTCTTCAAATTCTCCACGGAATTTTGTACCTGCTAGTAAAGCTCCAAGGTCTAGCGAGTAAATGACAGCGTCTTTTAAAAACTCAGGGACCTCGCCATTAACAATCTTGAGTGCAAGGCCCTCAGCAATGGCTGTTTTACCAACACCTGGGTCACCAACTAGCAGTGGATTGTTCTTGTTTTTACGAACGAGGGTTTGAATCATTTTATCAATGATGGCATCTCGTCCAATAAGGTTTTCAATTTGGTTTTTTTGCGCACGTTCGTTCAAATTGACAGTGTATCTTGCAAGTGCGGATTCACTGGCTTGTTGGTTAAATCCTTCATGGATTTCAACCTGGATACCTTCGGAAGGATTCTTTTTAGTTCCGTGAGAAACGTGTTGAATAACGTCAAAGCGCGATAAACCTGCTTTTTCCAGGACGTGAACAGCAAAGGATTCTTTTTCATCAAACATTGCAATAAGAATGCTTTCAGGATGGACCGTTTGTTTACCAGAGCTTTGTACTTGGATAATTGCTCTTTGTAACACTCTTTGGATAGCTAATGTGAGCTGCGGGATTGGAGAGCGAGATACACTAAGATTCTTACCCTGCTGTTGTTGTACTTTGGGGACAAGTTGATCTAGATACGATTTCACTTCAATATCTAAAGCAGTTGTATCAACATTTGAAGACGTTAGAAATGCTTCAATCTCTTTATCTTGAAGAAGCGAAAGTAGAATATGCTCAAGAGTCACGAACTCGTGATTCCACGTCGCTGCCATTCCAATTGCGCTTTCGATAACTTTCTGAGTTCTTTCCGTTAACATTGAGGACTCCTTTTCTTTAAGGGGACGCTCTATTCTTTTTCAATCACAGACTTTAAGGGATGCTCGTGTTCTTTTGCTAGTATGTTGACTTGTGCAGATTTCATTTCTGCAACTTCGAAGGAATAAATACCAGCAACTCCAGCACCTTCCTTATGTACACGAATCATTATATCATGGGCTTCATCATCCGTTTTATTAAAAAACTCCTTTAATACATAAACTACAAAATCCATCGGAGTAAAATCATCATTTAATAAGATAACCTTATATAGTGATGGTTTTTTTACTTTTTCTTTAACCTCTAATTCTCCTTCTGGAGATCTGTGAAGCTTTTTCTGATTATTATTTCCCATACACCTATTGTACTTCTAGAATGTCCCAAATGAAAGATGGAAACGACCAGACGGTTCGTCAAGGTCTCTGCGGTCTAATCTTCGTCCATACTCAACAGAAAGCGGTCCTACGGGCGTTTGATAGCGAAAACCTATGCCTGCTGAATCTCTGTAGGGGTCTTCAAATTCGTTTCCACGCACATATACTGCGCCGCCATCATAGAAGAGAACCGATTCGATTTGTCCCCAGAGCGGAATTCTGAATTCGGTTTTTAAAAGATAGTAGTGACTATCATCCCTAACTAACACGGGTTTATTGTTTTTGTCAAAGTCACCTGGAATCTCGTTGGGTTCAAAACCTCGAACGGTGTCTCGGCCACCAAGCTTAAAACTTTTTATTTCAGGAACAAAGGAGTTCGCTTTGTTTTCCGTATTCTTAAGATAACCCCCACCCACTTGGCTTGCCCAGATGATTCCGCCAAATTGAGCTGGCACATACGTGTTAAACTGGAGCGCGTTTCTGATATAATGAACAGTGTCCGATGATCCGAGGTTTCTATCGCCGTATTCTGTAGAAAGTTTTGTGTAATGGCCTTTGCGAGTCACAAAAGGATGATCTCTTTTATCATACTCTATAATAGGCCCGATTGTTGCGATATTGACCTTGGATAAAATTTGATCCGTAGGGTAGACAAACTCTTTGTTTGTGGAAATAGACCATAGGACCCAAGTCATTTTTAAAAAGCGAGTAAAATCTTTTTCAAGCAAGAGGTTAAGACGATTACTTTCTAAAACTTCAATTTGGTTGGTTCGTGAGGTGATTTCCCTTGTACGAATAAGATTAATACGGCCCCGAGTTCTTTTTGCAAACAAAGTGGGTTCTAGATAACCTAAGGTTAGCGTGTGATCCAGAAAATCTAAATCCGCAACTTTCTTAATCTCAACACGCCCTGAAAGTGCGCGCGCTGTGCCTGCAATATTGTTGTAGCTAAGCCCAGCGTAACCACGAATCGTGAGGTCAAACTCTGTATTTAGTCCCACACCCAGATTAAACAAGCCGGGATCGCGTTCAGAAACTCGGATAAGAACGGTTCGGTTTCCTGTTTGTGTGCCTTTTTCAAGAGTAGTGATTTCAACTTGCGTGAATAAACCTGTTTTTTGAAGGTGGTATTCTGAATCCCCGATATTTTGTGGAGTTAATATTTCGCCTTCGTCAAATTCGAGTTCGTTTTTAATAACGTAGGCCTTTGTTTTTTCATTACCCTCGACCATTATTTTATCAACTCGAATTTGAGGACCCTCGTATATCTGATAGTAAAGATCAGCTTTAGTGTTGTCTGCAGAATATTTAATAAGTTCAGATAGAGAGGATTTTAATTCCATCTCCAAGTAACCTTGCGATCTATAAAAATCGATAATTCGCTGAGTGCTGGCTTCTGCTGCGCGCAGATTGAGCGGGGTTTGTTCCTTAAGGCCAACGGCGTCTTTGAGCTGCGCGCTAGAGAACGCGTTAATACCACTAAAAGAAATCGAGTTCACTAAAGTTTGAGGGCCTTCGTCGATGAACATTTCAAGGGTGGCTCTTCGATTATCTTTGGAGAATGTTGTTTGGCTAGACAAAAACTCCGCTTTTAGAAATCCTTGATCCTGTAATGCAATCACAAGATCTTCTTGTGCCACCTTCACGCGATCTTGACGGTAAACTCTGGTGTCATAGATTTTTTTATAAAGGCCAGCGTAGTACTCAGGGGGACGGGAAAGCTTTCCGTGAACTTTGACTTTTCGTAGGAATGTCCTCGGGCCCTCCGCAATTTTAAAGTAAGCTCTTCGGCTAAATGATTTTGCGTGAACATTCTCGGTGTACTTAACTACAACATGTGCAAAGCCATAGCTCTGATAAATTTTCTCAAGGCGTGATGCAAGCTCTGCTGCAGGGTTTGAGCCAAATTGAACCTTATCATTAATTTCAAGCTTGCTTGTGAGTTCTGGAGTTGAGAAGTACTCGTTGCCTTCAAAAAATAGAATATAGCGATATGCATTTTCTAAAGTGTACTTAATGTAGCTCTCAGTTTTTTCCTCATTGTATTGAAAGATCGGACCTTGGATAGAAGCACTCAAAATTTTTCGATCCGTGAACAAATCTTTTATCGTCGATTCAATGTCGATGATCAATTCATCTGTTAGAGGTTTGTTCAGATAATAACGAGTCCTCTTTTTTATTTGCTCATTTAAATCTGTAAATGTCGTAATGAATTCGATGTCCTTAACTAGGCAGGGAAGGTTTTCTTCTATAATGATCTGAAGGTGAATGCGATTATTTGAAACGGGTTGTGTGTCAATATTAACTATAGCGTTAAAGTATCCATTCTTACCGTAAATCTCTTTTATTCTCTCAGCAGCATCATAGACATTTTGGAAAATGAACTTATCTCCTTGAGCAATAGCGAAGGCTCCAAGAACATCATTTTTTGATAGCTTTTTTGTACCGCTAATGTCAATGTTTGCAATAATCTTTAAGGGAGTGGCCATAACAATGACCTTGTCTCCTTGTCTTGAAATTTCTAAGGATTCAAACTCCCCAGTGCCATAAAAAGCTTCAAGGATTTTATCCATCTGAAATGGAGTTGGTAAGCTTTGAAACAATGTCGGGTTGGATTTTGTAATGGGGTTTAGTATTTTTTCGGGGATATTTTTAAATTCAAAGCTTGGATGTACACTTTGAGCGAGACCCATTTCTAAAAAAATTAAAATGTTCAAAAACACAGCAAGTGTAAGCTTCATCCTATCCTTATTTAAATTCTATTTTATACTCAATATCAATACCTAAAATATCCGTCGTATTCTGATCGTCAAACTGGGTTGGGACCGATGTGGTGGCTGTCGAGCCCTCTCGGCCTTCCCATCGACCGATAAGTGAAACATTTCGGTTGAGCTGGTATTCTACCTTCACGTCCTGGGTGCTAAGTTCTCCGAATGTTCGTGAGGCACTTGTCTCCACTCGAGGTGTCCATTGTTTTGTGATCGTAATCTTTGGAGAAGGTGTGTTATTGCGCTGATCAATAGCTGAGGAAACTTTAAACTCAAGACCTGTTCTGCTTTTTAGATCACGACCAAATTTATTCTTAGTAAGAATTGAAGCACCGACCTCATAGGATTGGCGCGTAAGTTGGTTTTCACCCACCTGAGTTGTGTTGTGGTCCTCTGTCGTCATTCCCAGTGCCAATAGTGATATGATGTCTTTTTCAGAGCGTGGCGGGTTACTAGAGAAGGTGAGCGAGTAATTATCTGTTTTACCTTGCACTAGCATGTTGATCTCATAGCGCTGGATTCGGTTTTCAATGTTTTCTTCCACCACGGCGTTAGCTGAAATATAAATATCAGGATTTGTTTTGTTCTGATCATTGAATTTGAGTTCTGCTGTTTCAAATTCAAACTCGGTATCCCTGAAAAAGAACTTACCGCCCCGCTGGAGCTGAATATTTCCCAATAAAATAGGTTCAGTCGGAGGACCTTTTATTCTAAGCCTTCCGTAAGCTTTGGATTCCACAAAATCATTGCGGACGTCAACTCCCTTATTAAAGATAATATCAAAATCAAAAAGCACTAGTTCAACGGCCTTTTTAACCAAAGACTCTGGAAGAAGGAGTGATCTCGTAAAGCTTGAACGCGAATTACCAGAGTCTTCAAGAGCTTTTGTAAAGGAACCACTTTGAACAATATAATTTCCTTCAAATAGATACGGGAATCTACTTCCCGTAATATGAAAATCTCCACTTCCCTTGGTTTGCACGCCATCGGGGACTCTTAAGTTCACACCATTAAATTTACCGTAAAGATCACTTCGGATATCGTTCCGACCTTTTATCTCGATGGTGCCGTTTCCAGTGAGCTTGCCGTTTGCAAAATCACTGGAGAGCCGGTTTAAAATAATTTTATCATCACTAAATAAAATGTCCGCAGTAATGCTATCAAAGGCATGGGGGAGAGCTGCTACACGAACTGCACCATCTGTAACAAACGCCGATCCTAGGAACTTCCATTTATCTCGGGCAAGAGATATTTGCGTCGTCAGCGCAAGAGTTCCTCTTAAGTCATCAAAGAAAGGCGTAAGAAATGATGTCAGGCCAAGATCTACTTTTCCATTAAGTTCAAAACTAAACGGAAATCCTGGACTTGTTAGTGAGCGTGCCTCAAGTGATGTGTTATCGCCTCGAAGTTCAAAGCGGTTCACGTTCATATTTCCGTTTTTAAACGTCAGGTGAATCGGCGTTGTGTTTTTAAGCTCCTTTATCCCACGCTGTATTTGAAACGTTTCTATGTTGATGGAGCCATTAGAACTCCAGAGCCCGCTATCGGATTTCAAATCAATATCAGCACTTAGAGTCGTTGAGAACTCCTCGGCTCGACTTTTGCTCGATATGAGATGTATCAATGGAACAAAATCCCATTCAGCTGTTTTGGCTTTAAGTTCAAAAGGAGCCCCTTGAGCTAAAGGGATAACAAAACTTGCATGGATTTTATCACCCATAAGAATTCCAGTTCCCTGTACGGAATTTCCTGTAAAAGATAAATCAAAGCTAGAGTTATCGATGGGTTCAGAAGATATCGTAGAGTTTGTTAGCGTTCCTTTTAAGTGTGTTTTCGGTTTCATGATTTTATCAGTCAAAGTCATTTTGAAGTTCAGATCGGCGTTCATGTTGAGTTCAGTCTTTGCAAAGGAATTCAACGATTGAAGTGTGAAGTTGCTACCAATGGCTTCAATGTTAACTTGACCATCGGGCTTTGCTGTTCCAGTCACTGTTAATACACCAGCGGATTTTTTAAGAGTAGCGCGGTCTGTACGTACATTTCCTTTGTCGGAAGTCACATCAAATACAAGCTCATCAAAAGACTCTCCAGCGACGTTGCCGTTTAAAATTTTAGATTTTACATTGTACGAGAGTTTCGAAAAATCAAGTGGACCTGAAAACTTAACATCGGCAGTACCGCCTCCGTAAAGCTCCACAGGTATCTGCACAATTTTATTTAAAGCTTTCTGAAGGTCAGAGAGCTCAATGTACGGAGATCGTATGTCTCCAGTAATGGTGCTCTTGCTAAGATTTATATCTAAGTCGCCCCGATACTTGGTCGTGTGTGCCGTACCGTTAAGGTTATTGAATTTAAGATGCCCCTTCCTGTAGCTAAGATCGGTAGTAAATTGTCCAGCGTAATAATCTTGAATTGAAAACTCTGAGGTGTTGGCATTAATCTTAAGGCTTGCGGTTTTACTATTTCCGCTAACGGAGCCTGTGCCTTTAAGAATTCCGTTTAAATTTAGATTCGCCAAATTCATATCAGAAAAGTTTAAACTCTCGGCGTTGAAATCGTAGTGGAAACCTTTTTTATAATGAGTATAGCCTTTTACTTTTCCTATTGATGAATCGCCGAGGGACAGAGTTGCCGTGGTGTTGACTTGTTCTCGCGTCACTTCAACGGTGCCCTTAATAATTCCGTTAGGAGTTGTTACGATATCGTTATTATCGGTATAGACTCTAAGGTCTTTGATATTGACTTCGCCATTACAGTATACAAGAGGGCTTTGATTGATTTTGCCCGAGCACGGAAGGTTCGCGTTTACTCCAATCAAAACAGGAACATTCTCTAACCCTAGGTTTGACAAAAGTTCTTGAAGTTGAAGATCTTTGGTTGTGAGATTGGCTTTGTACTCAAGCGGGCCTTGCAAATTCATCTTAAGATCAGATACCAGAATATGCCCTTGGCCGTTGCGAACTTGTATATTGGGTGCAGTTAGATTTTTCTCTTTCAGGAAAGTTTGGCCAATGACTTCGCCTATATCATACTGTTCAATTTTTAAATTCCGAAAATGGAATTTACTTTCCGTTGTAAGAGCTTCGTTTTTTTGTTTCACAAAAAAAGTTTGAGCCTCCACCGTGCCGTGGACTTCAGGAATATTTTTTTCTTTTAAAAACGGCAAGAGTTGAGTTCGCAATTGAGGAAGTTGTAAGCTTGTTTTTACTTTTAGATTGATTTCGTCAAAATTGATATCTGAAATCGGAGACTCGGTATATCCGGCAGCAAGAATATAGGAATCACCCTTTTTAATTTTTAAAGCGGACATAAGAATCTGGTTCTCTTGAACTAAGAAGCGGCTTCCGATTGAAATATCAACGGGTATATCAGCAATGTTTGGATCATACACTAGAACTTGCGGTGAGATGAGCGAGAAGAGCGCCGATGTCTTTTGGTTTTCGATTTCAAGCGAGAACTTATTGAGATTGATTTTAGGAATGTTGTCTTCAGCATCAATGCTTAAGTTCATGCGATAAACTGTAAATGCATTGAGGGGAACCTTAAGAATGGATTTTAATTCAAACTTCGCATCGGAATCACGGTCTTTGAGCTTTTGCAGTGCTTTGATGCTTTTTATATGTATATTGGGTTCGTAAATTTCGACTTTGGAAAATTGAAATAAGCCAGTGAGAAAACTAAATGGGTTTAGTGATAGCCGAACCTCTTTGATAAAACTTTCGTTCATGGCTTCGGCTAAGTCACCTTTTGGTTGCACGCGCACCTGATTAAAGCTAACGCCGATTGGAAAAATATTGAAATCAATATTTGAGACCAAAACTCTTACGGGCCCTTTTTCTGTCGAAAGCTGATCAATTTTATCAATAGCCCAAACTTTAAAGTCGGGGAGGTGATAGCTATAGAAGAATCCTAGCAATGCGCAAAACATCACGAGAATGCTGTAGTTAAAAATTTTCTTAAGCATCCTTTTATTGCTCAACGGTCCTCCACGTATGGAGTAGGACTTTTGCTGATTGATTTCTCGGGGAAGTTTCCACAAGTTTTTCTAATAGTTGAATGGCTTTTTCTTTTTCGCCAAGACCATAAAGAGCTTGAGCTCGCAACTGAAGGGTTGCAAAGATTGTGTCTGGATTTTTGGCATATTTTTTTTCAACACTAAAACTTTCATCAATCGCGCTTAAATAGTCTCCGACTTTTACTAACAGATCTAGATTTAGCCAGTCCTTCTCCAACGAAGCAGGAGCATAACTTAAACATTCCAATGCTGCATCAAAAAGTTCCATCTGCCCGAGAAGAATCGAAAGATCATAAGCAGCATTGGGATTTTTTTTTGCATTGTCGATGACATTCTCTGAGATGGCTTTTGCTTCTTTCTCTTCAATCTCAGGACGTTTTTTATCAAAGATGCGACTGAGATCTTGTTCTTTTTTGGAGATGAGCCTTTTGATGCGCGCGACATCAAGCTCTGATGGATCGTTTTTTAAACTCTCAGAGAGTTTTTGAATCTCTTCTTGAACTTTCTTAGAAGACTTTTTCTTTTTTCGTTGTTTAGCGGATGGGGTATTTTTGCCGTAAAGATCGGTTGTCAGAGATTGAATAAGTTTTTTAAACCGCGGATGTAAATCCTTTGCGACTTGTGCTGTGATAATGCTATCAAGCTGGTGCATCTCTGTCATTCCGACGAAGATGGGATCGACGTATTTTTCTGGAACTGTTTGGTTTGTTTTTGAGATCAAATCCAAAAGCGCTATCCAAGAAATATAACGATCTTGCGTGAGTTGTTTTGTATATTGGTTTTGAAGAGTGTTTAAAAAACCAGAGTTGATGAGAAACTGCGCAGCGACATCTTGATCTTTTTCTGAAAGTTCGCCGCGGTCCCACTTCTTTAGGAGGTCGTCGGCAACATAAGTTGAATCATACTCTTCGAGCAGCTTTTTTATTACAATTTCGAGTCTCGATGAATTCAAAGTGCGGCTCCAAAAAGATGTTGGCCAATACCTTTAATTATATGAAAGAACTAGAATTTTTAGAAGGTAACAGTGGTCGAGTCTTGCGTCTTTTGCGGGTTAAAAAATGCCCCTTTTTGCCGACCTGAGAGGCTGATTGCACGATCTCAGTCAAATGGTCTTGCATTGCCAGTATATACCCGAATGCTAGACTGGTACAAAAGCTTGAATTTATTCATAAGTTAAGTAAAAAATAAAGATCTACCGCTGAGTTTTAGCCTCAAAAAAGGGAAGGATGACCGCTATGGGCGCGCAATGGAAAAATACGCATAAAATGGGCAACGCTGCTCAAAAGGGCAAGCTTGTTCATAAGCTAACAAAAGAAATTCAAGTTGCTGCAAGGCTCGGGCAACCAGATCCTGAATACAACCCGAGGTTAAGAGCAGCAATCGAGGCCGCAAGAAAGGCATCTGTGACAAAGGATTCTATTGAGCGTGCAATTAAAAAAGGCTCTGGTGCAGACAAAGATGCCGAGAGCTTTGAGCTTGTAACTTATGAAGGCTTTGCCCCTCATCAAGTACCAGTCATTGTGGAAATACTAACTGATAACAAAAACCGATCAGCACATGAAATAAAACAACTCTTCAAAGCGGGAACTATGGGAGCACCTGGAAGCGTAGCATGGATGTTTGAGCATACCGGAATCATTGAAGCCACCCATGAGGACACTTCTTTAGATATCGAAAACGTTGCCATCGAAGTCGGCGCACAAAACGTAGAACCTCTTGAAGACTCTGAAGTAGAAGATGGCCACATCGGCGCACGATTCATTGCAGACACCCCTGACTTAGACGGTGCCAACAAAGCTCTGCAAACTATGGGTTGGAAAGTTTCTAAATGCGAACTTGGTTACGTTCCAAAAAATCTTGTCGACCTCTCACCCGAAGCAGAAAAAGAAGTCATCGAGTTCTTACAAGAGATGGATGATTATGATGATACACACCG
>CAYXYF010000023.1:0-1407 GCA_964469265.1 uncultured Bdellovibrionales bacterium | reverse complement strand
TATTCGCCAGTTCTTGTGTCGATTTTGAGTTTATCACCCACGCTAATGTGGAGGGGGACTTGTACGACAAAGCCTGTTTCGGTCGTTGCAGGTTTAAATGTGTTGGTCGCCGTGTTTCCTTTAAAGCCTGGATCTGTTTCCATCACAGTCAGCACAACCATATTTGGGATATCGCAACCAATTGGCTTTCCATTAAAGAATAAAAGATTACATTCAAGGTTTTCAATCAGGTAGTTCTTTGCATCACCAAGATCATCTGCAAAAAGAGTGACTTGCTCAAATGTCGACTGGTTCATGAAGTGATAGCCTTGGTCATCGCGGTATAAAAAATTTGCCGATGTTCCGACAACATCAGGGACTTCAAACTTTTCACCTGACTTGATTGTTTTTTCAAGGTTTTGGCCAGTGATCATGTTGCGCATTTTTGTTCGAGTGAACTGGTTGCCCTTTCCAGGTTTAACGTGCTGGAAGTCTGTGATGACGTAGGGTTGGCCATCAATAAGTAGTTTAGTGCCTTTTCTAAAATCACTGGTTTCGATCATAAAGAGTCCTTTAAGTAGTTATTTTTATAAGATAATTAGATTATCTTCGAGACTCTATTTTGTGGAGCAGATTTTTGAGTAAGTCAATTCTTTGCTGTCTTGAGCCAGGGTTTGACTCATTAGCTCCTGTAAGGGAGTGCTCGATGTGATCGGGAGCAAACTCTTCGTTCTCCTCAATTTTATCCATAATAAAATTTTTGCGCTTTTCTAACTCTGGATGTGTGCCAACAAGATTTTCTGAGGACTCGATTGTCTCTAGTGCTCGGTCAAAATCAAACCTTGCGATAAAGGCATCAGCTAGGGATATGATTCTCTCAAGTTGAAGATTTTTATAATTGCCAGGTTTTGACGGAGTTTTTGATGGGCTCTTAAGAGCAATGTCGTCTTTTAAAGGCTTCATCTCAAAAACATCATCGTCGTACTCGTCGGCCGTAAGGCTTTCGAGTTTCTTGATATGCATTTGAGCTTGCGCGTCATTGGGATTTAAAAAGAGAACCATTTTGTAAGCTTTTAGCGCGTCTTTGAGTTGCTTTAGCTGAACGTAGCATTCTGCAATAAGCTTTTGTGCAAGTAAGTTTTCTGCTGAGTTTTCAATAGCTGCTGTAAGTTGCTCAGCGGCCTCGTTAAAGTTCTTTTGATCCATCAAAACTTTTGCGTAGGCCACTCGTCCGCTTGCAAAGTTTGGATGAAGTTTTACGCCTATCTTAAGGATATTAGTGGCTTCTTTTAAAAGCCCCATTTTTCGATAAGCCTCACCCAATGGTGCAAACACCTTGGACTTGGGATCCTGTTCATAGAGTTTCTGATATCTCTCAATAAATTCAAGATTGATATTGTCTGAGCTCATCAATATGATTCTGTCATA
>CAYXYF010000022.1:0-38588 GCA_964469265.1 uncultured Bdellovibrionales bacterium | reverse complement strand
GCACCATTCTTCGCTCTTCTTGAGGCGCCTCCAACTGATTCGTAATCTTTTCTCGCCCTTGGCGAACGAGTTGAAGTCACGGTTTGCAAGAGCGAATTCTGCCGAAGCAGACTGCCTTCTTAACTCGTATACGACAACAAATGTGACGGTGCACCTTTTGTTTTTGAATGGAAGGTCGTAGCTTTTGGAGATGAGATTTTTTATTATTTGTTTTCTGATTTCTTTGGGGGTTGAGGGGTTAGCTGTTGAGATCCAAGGACATCGAGGGGCGCGTAGTATTCGACCTGAGAATACTTTGATTGCTTTTCGGTATGTGATGGATCATGACATTCCTGTTCTGGAAATGGATCTTTCCTACACCAAGGACCGCCATTTGGTTTTAGGTCATGACGAAAAACTAAATCGAGATATCTGTCTTGATAAAAACGGAAACCGTCTTAAGAAAGATTACTTTGTCCACAAATTGACTCTTAAAGAGATTCAAGAGTTTGACTGCGGCTCGTTGGTTAACCCAAGGTTTCCGACTCAAATCCCCTCGCCTAAAGAAAAGATGCCGAGCTTTGAAGAAGTTTTAAAAGTCATTCAAGAGTACGAAAAACTGAATAATAAAAACTTTAAGCTCAATGTTGAGATTAAAGTTCATAATGACTATATCACTAAAAACTCAACTGAAATTATCCAAAAATTAATCGCCTTGGTTAAGCAGTATGGAATCCATGAGCGTACAATTATCCAAAGTTTTGATATTAAAATCATTGAGGAAGTCAGGGGGCATGATTTAAAAATTCAAACTGCGTATTTAATCCATGAGGACTTAGCAAAGGTCTTAAAGAGTTTGAAGGTTAAAGACTCTAAAGAACTTATCGCAAAATATAAATTCAATATCATGTCGCCGAATTACAAACTCGTAAACAAAGACTTTGTTAAAGAGTTTCAATCTCAGGGCATTGAAGTTATTCCTTGGACGGTGAACAAACCGAGCGACTGGAAGAGAATGATAAACCTTAAAGTAAACGGAATTATTACAGATGATCCCATCGCTTTAAAACACTTCATGAAATAAAAAATCAGTTTTTGTATTGCGAGATGAATACTTTTCTCAACAAATCGACTACATTTGGCAGAATTAACAAATCTTTCTCATTGTAATATCCTTTGGAATTAAATAGTTATTGTTCACCCCGAGCGAGAAGGAGGAACAATGCTCTACCACTCTTTTTTCATTTTAGCTCTGACGCTACTCTTATTCCCACAATTGACTGACGCCGAGCGAATACGGATCTCTAGAAATGTTCCCATAGTTCATGAACACATCGTTTCAGATGACATAACTATTACCTATCTAGAAACCGAAGAGACCTACAACGCCACAATTTACAAATCACCTAAGATCAATGGATCTTTAATATACGTAGGAAATGAGAACGTGGATTTACCAGACGTCATAAACTCCGAGACAGCTTTTTGTAATATGTTGGGTCGTAGCCCCATCGAACGCGATGTCAACATGTCTGAGTTTGATATTGCTCTAATCCCAGATACAGCAGCTGTCGCAATCATTTCACCTAACAGCGAAATCCGCTTTCAAAATAAAAAAGGTGTACGACACGGAATACCGACATCTATCGCATCCACAGCCGTTGATCTTATGCATCTTTACCAAGGGTACGCTGCCCCAGGAATTGAGCCAAGCGTTGTTGAACGAAACTATTTTTTCCAGTCCATGTATTGCGGGAAACCAGAGATACCACCAACTCAATAAAAGACAATTTTGGGCACCTTTGACAGCCTAATGGCCATTCCCATCACTATATAATTCAATAGCTGGTCCAGGAATTGCTCCATTGAACTCTTAGGAAGTGAATTGGAGATAGTTATGAGAACCTTCAGGTTGTCTTTTTTAGTCGCAATTTTAATGGCTGCAAATGCGCTTGGCGCTGGTTCGCAGTCTGTTTGGGTTCAAATAAACGACCTTGAAACCAGCATGGAAAAAAATTGCGCCGTCTTCAACTATCAGTGTCGCAACAAATATCTTACGCAGCTGGTAGTCCTCCATGAAACCCAAGCACTAAACATGTACAAACAGTATCGAGCATTACGCGCAGAAGTTCGATATAAGAATACCTTATCTCATCAGCAGCATGAGCAAATTATCTCTGACTTTGACTCCCTGGAAAAGTTTAATAAATTTCTTGCGGTGCGTGGCGAACAAGTTGCAAATGAGTTTCGACGCGCAGACGAGTCAATATTTACAAAGTCTAGCGTTGGAAAAATTTCAAGCGCGGCTCGCCTAAACAACGTTTTAAAGAATCAAATAAAAGTTATGGCGCGCTATAAATCGGAAATAACGTCTGCCACGGACTTTTTAAAAAATCTCTCCTCTTCTTAATGCGGCACCAACTATATCCTTGTAACTAAAAATATTTAGCAGTAGCTTCGCCCCAAACTTAGGGGGAATCATGAAGTTATTGGCTGCACTGCTTGTCGTAATGGGCATGGGCACGGTTGCGCTTGCAACACAAGGTACTAAAGGACCAACATCTCACCAGATCGGAAAAATGAAAGAGCACAACGCCAATGTGCGGACGATCTATCAAAGCCAACAACAGTCCTCGATTCGAATAAAGGAACTTCATGCCCACAATATTCGATCTTTTGCGGAGTATGAAGACAACGGCTACGTGATTTTTAGCGCGCACAGCCTTTTTGGCGCTGAATCGCTGAAAATTGAGATCGCCCGCAATCTTCCCGACGACACAACTCTTATAGTCTACGCAACAGATGAACTGCAAAGGAGTCACGCTGTTAATACCTACGTGCCACTGCGTTCAAAAGGCAAAGTGAAAGTGTTCATGCTTGAAAATCATCCTGAAGGAAACAGTTTTTGGACTCGTGATGCCGTTCCAGTTCCTACGTTAACTGAACGTGCCCAACTCCAGTTAGTTGATGCGAGGTACTTCCAAAGGTTTGAGCCCGATCAAAGCTTTGCAAACCTTTTTAACGCCAGTCTTGTTTCCCATGACTTTTACTTTGAAGGCGGGAACTTAATGGTGAATCGTATCGGCGATTGCATGGTTGTGAACGGACTGAGTACGAGCGAAATCGATGATGAAATCTTTAAAAACTTTTACGGGTGCAAGAGACTACATCGCTTACCTCTTATCAAAGGCATTGGACACATCGACGAGTCCCTAAAATTTATTGATGATCATACTGTTATAACTGATTTGCAAGAGTACCGTGATATTTTAACTCCAAAGGGATTTAAAGTTATTATGCTACCACGCCCCTTATTACCATATCAGACCTATGCAAACGCCTTGATGATTAATGGCACTGCATTTGTGCCTGTCTTCGGTCACCCAAACGATGCTGAAGCAATAAGAATCTATGAATCTTTTGGCTTAATGGTCGTTCCTTTAAACTCTAAAGCTTTATCTGAAGGTCGGGGGTCTATCCATTGCATAACAATGAACTATCCCCGTGTGGATATGGCGACCCTTCTTCGAGCGCTCAACGCTAGGGCTATTCCAGAAGTTGTGAATTAATAATCGCACCTGCAGAAATCAGCCGGTGGATGGGGCATCTCTCGGCGATTTCAAACAAACGCTTGCGTTGCTCATCCGTTAACTCGCCCTCGAATCGAATTTTTCTTTCGATCTCATTTCCCTCTTTGCCTTCTTTGGTGATAGTGATTTGCACGTCGACGTTTTTAAGGGGTATCTTTTTATGATCAGCATACATCTGCACCGTAATTGCGGTACAACCTGCAAGTGCTGCTTCGAAGTATTGGTGCGGATCTGGAGCCGAGTCGCTTCCACCCTTAGGCTCAGAGACATCAGTACGGACCATAAAATTATCCACTTTTAAATCATACGCTAGTTTTTCGAGATGTTTTGAAGATTGAACTGCCATAGACTAATGGTACTCCCTTCACTCGAGTTGCGCAATAGACCCCATGACGCGCGGGCTTGCTACCCACGGTGAGGCCAAACTTAGAAACGGCGGGCTGATATCCAGTTTGGAATAGATCGTCCGAAGATAAGATCTGTTAAACACTTTCCAGTATGAAACGCCAGTCCAATTCCATGACCAGTGTAACCACCAGCAAAGAACACTTGTTGATCATCTGGGATGGACCCAATCATTGGCTCACCGTCTTTTGAAAATCCCATAAGGCCTGACCATCTGTGTGTCACCTTTGAATCCTTAAACTGTGGTAAATGCGTTCTTACAAAGTCATGTAGCGCGGTTTGAATGAGCTCGGTAATATGATCTGAAAACCCAACCTCGGTGTCCTTCTCGATTTGCCTAAAGCCTCCAATCAATAATTCTCCAGTTGGCGTTTGTCTAAAATAATCCAAATAAAAATTTGCGTAACAAGGGCCTTCCATAAAGCGAGGAACTTTTTCCATCATCAAACACTGTGCTCTAGTTGGAAATATCTTATCTTTGAACCACGGGTGTAAGGTCGATGAGTAACCATTTAAATTGATCGCAATCATCGGTGCTTCAAAGTCACCGTTGTCAGTTTTTAAAACTCTTGTTCCCTCAGATGTTTGCTCAATTCCAATAGCTTCGGTTAATTCGAAAAGATCGGCCTTCACTTTAGAATACATTCTGTTCATTAGCGCCACAGGGTTCACAGAAGCATCATCGAGATATTTTATCCCGCCTACAAAATTCGTTGCACCTACGCGCTCACGAATCTGATCCGCATTATAGATTTCAGTTGGGATCTTAAGATCGCTCATGATCCGAGAAACATTTTTAAGTTCTTCAAACTCATTTTCTTGAGCCGCAAGAGAATAGGCACCGTTTTTTTCAAAACCGAGTGCCGCAGCTTGGTCCTCAATAATTTCTTGCTCTAAAAGCTTCAGGTTTGTTTCAGAGAATTTCCAGATTTCTGTGGCCTGCTCAATTCCATGCTTGTTAATCATTCTGTTGAAGTGCTCCACAGACCCACAAGTGATAAAGCCAGCATTACGTCCGCTGGCTCCGTAAGTCAGACGTGCCTTTTCAATGATTGCTATTTTTAATGAAGGATCTTCTTTATTGAGCCAATATGCAGTTGAGAGTCCTGAGATTCCTGCACCCACGATAATAATATCGTAAATTCTTTTTCCTACAGTCGGGCTGCGGTCTAACCAAAAAGATGTGCTCACTGATTTCCCCCGATGGATTTTTACGCTAAATCCAAGTACATTTCAAGAGCAGTACAAAGACAAGGCGGCTTACCGCACTTTGTACAGTTATAAGGAACATCTTTCCAGTACTGCGGATGTTCGGCAACTAATTTAAAACCTAATTTTTGTAGATAACGTGTCGAAGAATTGTGAGGGCTCTCTTTCCATGAATGGCAAACCACTCCTCTAGCCCCAGCTTCTTTTAATGCGTTAATGGCATGTTTGGACAAGCGCCCCCCCCACCCTTGTCCTTGAAGCGCAGCTGATAAGAATAAAGACTGAAAGTACGCCGTATCCTCTAAGGAGTGTGGCCATTTATCGGGATGGAGCCCTGGTCCTTTCCCGTGACTCCAATTGCCTGGAGGATACGATATCCGCACTCCATAAATGACGTCGTCTTTTTCAAGGACAAAAGAGTACGTGCGTCCGTCTTTACGAGACTTTCGCAAAACTTCCTTTAGTTCTTCTTCTGAATAATAGCCGCTTCCGATTTCTCGGTCTGTGAAGTCTTTAAGACCCCTTAAATCTTCTGCTGTAGCAGGTCTGATAAACATTTCCATTCGCTTTCAAAAACTTTATCTTTTAATACCCATAAGAAAAAGTCCATCGCGATATGGAATTGGTGCAGGGCGACTCTAGACAAGGATGGTCTTATCCCAAGGTGGCAGCGGTGGGGTACTGGGTTGATCATCATTTGCACTAGCGACAACATTAAATAGAAACATCAATAATGCCACCATAATTACAACTCTCATACTTTGGTCTCCTCTACCTCCTTACACAAGTTGCAAAATTAAGACCTGTCTCGTCTAGAGACTTTTTGCTGTAGTTGCCCTTATTGACATCTGTTCTGCAAATGCACGCAAAAAATTCTCGAAAACCGTCAATACTATTTCTCTGTAAAGAGAATTTTCATTTTCTGTGTCTAGACAACCGAACAAAAAGAGAGATACTCTTCAGACATGTTTTTGTTTTTTCTTTTGGGAATTTTAGTAGGATGCGTGGGCTCAGTCATGGGTATCGGCGGTGGCATCATTCTTGTTCCTGTTCTGCTAACACTATTTCCTGATCAAGATCCATCCGAAATTACAGCTACAAGCTTGTTTTGTGTGGCCTTGAATTCCATAGCAGGATCTGTAACTTATTTTTTAAAAAAGAAAATCCACATTCCATCTGCAGTATTGTTTTCAATCACTGCATTACCTGGCGCCTGGATCGGCGTTCACATTAACTCCCTCATTGATCGCGCGTTATTTCAGCTTATCTTTGGATTCTTCTTACTTTTCTTCGGCATCTATGTTTCGGTTCGAAAGAACCGATCCAACTTAGATGATGATCTTATTCATTGGAAGTCATCTTTTAATAAAAACTTGCTCGGTTTAATCGGAAGTTTTTTTATCGGGCTACTTTCAAGTGTTTTAGGTTTGGGTGGTGGAATATTTCATGTTCCGTTTTTGATCGATGTAATGCAATTTCCAGCACACGTTGCAGTTGCGACATCTCAAGGGTTACTTGCAGTTTCTTCTTCCCTTGCTGCCTTTAAGCATTTCTTAAACGGAACTCTTCAGTTTGATCAACTTTACGTTCTGTTTATCGCTTTTGGCATTGTCATCGGAGCGCCGCTGGGATCAAAACTTGCGGCTAAAATTAAAGGCAAAACGATTCTAAAGCTTTTAGGAGCGGCCCTTATTCTTGCTGGGCTTCACCTCATATACCAAACTGTCTAAACCTTCGACAGACCTTCAAAAGTTCACCATCAAATTTAACGTTCTAAGCTGAGATTCCTCAGTAATACCAATGTTTTAAGTTTGGCAAGCCACTTGCTCTATAAAGCTATGAGAGAAGAGTAACGTGGAGGCTAAAGTAATGAGACTGTTGAAGAAAGATAAAAAAGTATTCACCGTAAGACTCAGCAATAAAAAATACCGTAGAACTCAATTGTCATGCTTAGGTTTAATCTTAGTTATCGCATCTTTTTGCGGTTGGAAGACTTTAGAAATGAGCGCGCTCTATAATCAAGAAAGTCTTCGCATTCCTTCTCTAACTGCACCCCAAATAACGAAGCCTCTAAAAGAAGAACAAAGCGTTCTTTTAAATGACCCCGCAATTAAAAAGAACTGGGGTCTACTCGGAACGGGTGGTCTTTCAGATATTAACGTTGATAAAGCATGGAATATTAGCCAAGGCTCCCGAGACGTTGTTGTGGCAATCATTGATACTGGAATTGACATTAATCATCCAGATATAAAAAACAACCTTTGGGTGAACAAAGCAGAACTAAATGGAGTTGCAGGTGTCGATGACGACGCTAATGGTTGTGTCGACGATATTCACGGCTGTAACCTAATTACGATGACAGGCGATCTTACCGACAATCACGGCCATGGAACACATATAGCTGGTATCGTCGGAGCTGAGGGCGGTAACGGAATTGGTATCAGTGGTGTCTCACCAAAAGTGAGCTTAATGATCCTGAAATACTATGATCCAAAATCTTCTGGTAATGACAATTTAAAAAATACAATTAAGGCCATTCACTATGCGATTGATAAGAAGGTTGATGTCATCAACTACTCTGGTGGTGGTTTAGATTTTTCACAGATGGAATACGATGCGGTAAAACGCGCTGACGAGGCTGGAATTTTATTTATCGCAGCTGCGGGTAATGAAAAATCCAACTCGGACCAATCCCACTACTACCCTGCCAATTATCCGCTTTCAAATATTATCTCTGTCACTGCAATTAACCCTGACGCCAATGTCTTACAAAGTAGTAATTATGGAATGGAGACAGTTCATATCGCAGCGCCAGGAGAATCTATCTACTCCACACTACCTGGTGGGCGTTACGGAACAATGACGGGAACATCGCAAGCTACAGCGTTTGTAACTGGGGTGGCAGCACTTATTAAAGCCAACAATACAGATATGGATTATAAAGAAATTAAAAATCAGATTCTTGTTACAGCAGACGCAAGACACACTGTCTTTTCCAAAACACAAACTTCGGGAATTTTGAATTCATGGGCAGCGCTTGCCATCCATCCAGCAAGTCCTGTAAGTGGGGTCAGAGGTTCAAGCTCCTCACAAATCATTACAACGAACGCCCTTGTCGATAACAATGATAGAAATCCAGCGCTTTCTAATCAGTTAAACCAACTGAACCAGCTTCTTTCGACCATCAACGAACAAAGGGCACGACCTCTTAATTAATCGGTAAATCAGGGCCTTTACTTGTGAAGGCTTGAATGATTAGGACTGTAATCGCAACCAAGATCACAAATAAAACAGCAAAAGTCACCGCTCGAGAACTCTTTGGCGGTGGTTTCCTAAAAGGCGGCGTGTAGGTTATCGTTGCTACTTGAATGATTTTGTCGATCATCTTTTTGGCCATCTCATCTGCAGGGTTTATATCAAGCATGTTTTTGTACTGCTTAGATGCAAATGGTAAGCTTTTCTCTGCTGCAGCATCGGAAATAAATTTTTCGTGCAGAGCCAAATTTTCATAATCCGTAAGTATACCTTGCCACTGTGACTCAAGCCTCTGTGAGCTCTGAACTTGAACACCCACTCCTTGAGACTTTTTACGCTCATATTTTGCAAATACGAGTAAACAGCGCTCGCAAGAAGGCGTTCCTTTTTGATTTTCATATCCACATTCGGGACAAGAAAAGAGTTCCATATAGATTATTTCCTATCTATAATGTTCAAAGGTTTAAGGAAAAATATCAATGAATTTCTTAACAAAATTAACAACTCGGAAAGCCGTTACATACTCCGTACTTTCAGGTGTTTTAGTAGCGACAAGCTATATTCCTTTTCCCGCATGGGCCCTTTTCTTCTGCCTCTGTCCACTTTTGCGTGTTCTTCTTCAAGAAGACAATCCTAAGAGAGTGTTTTTCTATAGCTGGCTAACAGCCTTTATATTTACATCCATTGGGTTTCACTGGATTCCGCATACGATAGTAGAATTTGGTCATATGCCTCTATATGTGGGGCTTATCGGATTATTTTTATTTGCAGCGATATCAAATCTTCATATTCCGTTGGCGTCAGTATTATGGTTCTTTTTGCATAAGCGGCTTTCACTTTCGACCACAAAGTCTGTGTTTGTTTTCGCGTTGCTTATCGCCATCCTTGAAAATATCAGCCCACAAATCTTTCCTTGGTACTTCGGCTATTCTTGGTTTTATGGGGACTTCCCAGTTTATCAACTTGCCGATATCATCGGAGTAACGGGTCTCAGTACACTTGCCCTCTTAATCAATGCTTGGCTTTTTGTTATTTATATTAATATTAAAGATCGTGGTTTCTTTAAAAAGCAAGTCACCTACTTTATTCTTTTCTTTAGCGTGATCAATCTTTGGGGAATGTATAAGGCACACATGTGGTCTAAGACGGACTCTGAGTTTAAGGCCCTCATTGTTCAGCCGAACATCGGTAACCAAGAAAAACAATGGGAGATCTTTGGTTCTTCTTTCAAATCAAAAACAATTGAAAAACATTTTGAGCTTACGAATAAAGAATTATCATCTAATCCTGACTTTATTGTTTGGCCCGAAACTTCAATCCCAGAATTTTTAGAACCTCGATTCCACCAAACCGCAAACGTGAAAGCGGTTCTTAACTATATCAAGAGCAACCAAATACCAGTCCTTACGGGTGCATTCACTGAAAACGAAAAAACTTTACAACAAAGTAATGCCATTTTTGCATTTGATGGGGATGCAAATATCACTGGAATTTATAAAAAGCATCTTCTCTTAGCTTTCGGTGAATATCTTCCGTTTTCAAACTACTTTCCTGCTTTATTAAAACTTTTTCCGACAATCGCAGACTTTGAACGCGGTGTTGGCCCACACACACTAAGCTTGGAGCTTCCAAACTCAGAAGAACTCAAAGTGGGTCCACAAATTTGTTATGAGGGACTTCACCCTTGGTTCACACAGGGATTAGTGCAAGACAATGCCGATATCTTTGTCAACGTGACAAATGACTCTTGGTTCGGTCACACTTTCGAGCCCTATCAACATCTTTATATGACGTTAATGAGATCTATTGAGTTCAGGCGCCCGATGGTTCGCGCGACCAATACTGGTATAAGTGCAGTCATCACTGCCGATGGGACAATTTTAGAAATGTCACCACAGAAACAAGAATGGGCTAAAACAATTACAGTTCCTTATTTAAAAAACGCTCCACGCTCACTTTATTCGAAATTTATATATTTTGATCATTTTGCAGTAATGGTTGCCCTCATCTGTATTTTACAGTTATACAGACGAGAGACATGGAGAAAACTAAAACTCAAATGATAAAGGCAAATTCACCAGAGCAATTTAAAAACCTCGACTGGTACGAAATCCTACAAAAGATACAAGGTTTTGCCACCAGTCAGGCTGCAAAAGAAATTTTACAACAAACAAAACCATTTTCAGATTCTGAAAACGCACAAGAGCAAGCGCAAGACATCTCTTATGCAACCCACGTTGTAACATTGGATTTTAGGCCGAACTTAGATTCTCTTGATGACTTCTTCCCGTGGTATGAAAGACTAAAAAGAAAAGCTGTGCTTAAGCCCGCAGAGTTTCAAGCGGTTAGACGGTTTTGCTTTGATATTTACAATCTGCAAAAAACTTTATCGCAAAACTCTCGAGCTGATAATGAGTGGATCCAAAATACGCTCGCTGAACTGATTGACACTTCAAAGATACAATCCGCTATTGATCAAATTCTTACTTTTGAGGGCGACATAAGAACTGACGCCAGTGAGACTCTCTACAAGCTCTACAATGAAAAGAAGGGACTTGAGCGACAGATCAGGTCCACCCTTGATAAGTTTGTAAAAACCTATGAGATGGAGCCCTTGCTTCAAGATCGTTATGTCACAAACCGTGAAGGAAGATGGGTTTTACCTATTCGGAGCGGAAAGCAGCATCAGTTTGACGGAATCATCCATGACTCCTCTCAGTCTAAACAAACGGTTTTTATGGAACCTAAAGAGATCATCACCATCAACAACCGCCTTAAAGAAGTTGAAAGCGAGATTGAAAACGAAATTGAAAAGCTACTCACTCAACTCACTCATTTTATCGCGACGTCATCAGAGGAACTTCTTCGTGCCTACAACAAAATGTTAGAGAGTGATGTGCGGCTTGCTCAGGCGCAGTTTGCAATAAAAACTCAGTCTCATGTTTTTGAATTTTCCTCAGACGACTTTTTATTAAAAGACGTACGCCATCCCCTTTTGTCATTTCAAAACATCAAAGAGGTCATTTCAAATACCGTGTCCTTTGACGACAATAAACGGATTTTGATTTTATCGGGCCCCAATGCAGGCGGAAAAACAGTTCTACTCAAAGCCATCGGGCTTGCTTGCCATATGGCAAGATGTGGATTGCCAATCCCTGCTGCTTCCGAATCCCGAATTCCATTTTTTGAAAATATTTTTATTTCTATCGGCGACACTCAAAACGTCGGCGAACACATGAGCACGTTTGCAGCACACCTTACCACTCTCACAGATGCACTCCGAGCAAAAGGCCCAAACAATCTTATTTTAGTCGATGAGATTTGCGGCTCCACAGACCCCGAAGAAGGTGCTGCCATTGCTAAGAGTTTTATTGAGCATTACGGTGAAAACGGTGTGTATGGCATCATTACAAGCCACTTAGGCCCGTTGAAACAAATTTGGCCCAAAGAATCTCCCGTCGTTTGCGGAAGCATGGAATATACCGACCATCCAACCTACAAACTATTTATGGGAATACACGGAAGGTCGTTCGCGCTCAAGACAGCAAAGACAATTGGTGTTCCTGATAGCGTTATAAAGAAAGCCATGAGTTATCTTTCGGAAGACACACGCAAGCGCGAAGAAAAACTCGATGAGCTTGACCAATATAAAGAAAGTGTCGTCGAACTTTCGCAAAAACTTGCTCGTGATACTGAGATGATGGAAGTAGAAAAAAATAAGTACAAGAATCTTCTCAAAAAGCTCGAGACTGAAAAAGATAAACATATTGCAAAAGCCGTCGACCGTGCAGAAAGAAAAATCGACAAGATCATTGAAGAGTTTCGTGCTAATCCTAGCATCACAAAAGTTCGAACTCAGTTTCCCGAGGTCATGAAGTCCAAAGGTTCAGCTCCAGAGGTCACCTCCGCAGAAGAGTTTGCAAAAACATATCCGCCAGGAAGTTCCGTTTACTTGGTGGCCCTCGGACAAGATGGTATTGTACAAGGCGCTCCTAACAATAAGGGCGAGGTCACAGTTCTTTCAAAGTCCATGCGCCTTCAAGTGCACTGGAAAGATATTCGACCGACCAATGCACCACAAATTCAGCATCCTGTGGCGCAAAAGCGCTCAAAAATTCAGCTCCCGCGCGAAGAGGTTGAAATCGATGTGCGAGGAATGTCATCAGATCAAGCCATCGATGAGCTTGAAAAAATATTTGATAAGGCTTTACAAGATCAAGTGGACCGCGTTCGAATTATTCATGGCCACGGCACGGACATCTTAAAGAAAAATATCCGTAAGTACTTATCTCGAAGTGTGTATATTCAGAAGTGGCAAGCGGGCTCTGAAGTGTCAAAAGATGATGGCTTTACTTGGGCCGAGCTAAGCTAAAACGCGCCTTGGTCGGATCACAAAGCGGCTCTTGTTTAGCAAATGGATTTATTTTTGACCTCTCGGACTTTAAGATGGAATGCACGCAGGTTGAAACCTTCATATCCACTCCTTGCAGCTTTAACTTTTCCTCATTCCGAGACCACGTCCATATCTGACTAGCAGTCTTTGGACGATAGAGGGTATAGCCAACAATTAAGCTTTCAATAGGAAGTCCTTCATCAGCAGGTGAAACTTTTCCTGACCATTCAATCTCGACGCATTTTTCATTTCGATAGCAGTTAATGACCTTTTTTAAAACCATAACTAGTTGAAGCTTCATCGGAACGAGGCTCTGCTGAGTTCTCCATTCTTTCTCATACGTCCAAGTATCACCGACTTTAACTTCCGTTTCAGGTAATGGGAGCGGCGGAATATAAAAAATCGTATCCGATGGATGATCTCCCGCTCGCAAAACTCTACCCTGTCTGTCGAACACAAAATGAATTGTCTCGTTGAGCTCAGGGTATGCCATATCGTGAAGACTTAAGTGACCTTCTTTTTTGATGGTCTTTGAATTGACTTCAATAGTTGAATTTTTGGAGTCAATTTTTGAAATCTCTGTTTGTACATCAAACTCAACCATATCTATTTTCTGATGTAATAATTTATCTGGACTGATATTTTCTACAACCGTTTGAGAATGAATGGAGTAAAGATCCTTATGTCCCTTAACCCCTTCAAATCTTAAAGATATCGGTCGATTTGTCTCTTTTTGAGACAGCGAACACGCTGCTGACGTAAGCATTAGCGGGGTTAAAATAAGGTAAAGTAAATATTGCTTCATATATGGCATCTCTATCCTTTATAATTGTCCTATGAAGCCTTCAAACATTGCAACTACTACCTTTGCCCTTGCCATTTTCTTATTGGTTTTGGCCTCATGTGGTAAGGCTTTCAATCCTGATATGGTTTGCATTCCAAACTTCTCTCAAGGAAACATTGGTTTAAAGATGACCTACGTTATGTTATCTATGAACGAATACGAATTTGAAGTTTGCTATAACGATTCCTTCCAAGGTAGCCAGGTCTCTGTCTATGGTGTACCTGCCCCCGCAGATCTTTCCAACGTGAATACCACAACGGATATTCGGCTTGCCCATATCACAGACGGCCTCTACCCAGGTGATCGCTTTACTGTCACCTTTGCAAATAACGATACATGGTTTATTATTTATGAAGACGGTTCGGGCAGCACGCTTAGCACCACCACTGAAATCATTCGCGGTGAATTTCGCTAATGGGATTCTTCCCTCGTATAAGACGAGGCATCTAAAGACTCTCCCTGTTTATAGCGATCAACAAGGTTTGGATCCTTAGTTGGAAACGAGAATAAAAGATATTGGCTCTCGGAAGCCTCATCCTCGGTAGTGACAACGATGTATTTTATATCTCCAGAGTCTTCAATGGATTTTAAGAAGCTCACTAACACGCGCCCCTCAGAATCAATTTTTCTCCAGATTTCGTCAGGTTCTTCGATGGTTTCTTCGCGGAACTTTAAGTATTCACCAAACTCAGACTCAGGAATATCAGACTGCGTACGAAGCATTAGCATTGCTCGGTAAAGCCCCACGGCGAGCTCATCTCCTTCGGTCAGCGCATCGACAGCTTCTTCGTCGGACTGGATCGCTTGCTCATTGCGATCATAAATCCGAACCCCGCGTTGGTATTCTTTGACTAAATTTAAATCACTGGTTGCAAAGTGGAGAAAGACAAAACGTGGAATGTTATCTATAAAGTAAGTCAAAGTGAGATAATAAAAGCTGATATCTAGATCCTCGGCTTCGTAGTAGCCAATAAAGATTCCAAGCGGCATGCCTTCTAAGACATCGTCTGCTAGCCACACCTCATCAGGGTCCTGAAGTAGGTCGGCTAAGTGTTCATCTAAATGTTCAATATTGTCGAGCTCGATATCCGTTTCAGATCTTAACTCGTGGTACTCTTTTTCAAGCTGCTCAATTTGTGGCTTAAAGTGTTCGACGACTTCACTCTCATCTGAAAAGACCCAACCTCGACTTTCATCTATGACAATCTGGGATTCTTGCGCGGATTTGGATTTTTTAGATTTCTTTCTCTTATCATTCACTAGTTCTATTGAACTCCTGCCTGACTTTACATGTCAATTATATTTAATTTTTGTTGCAAAGGGACTTTGCTTTAATTGAAATGTAAGTAGGGGTGATTTTTATTACACTAACAAGGGGGAATGGCTTTGCAAGGACGCAATGTCATACAGATATCGGCAGACAAGTTGAGCGAAATTGAGTATCTACTTTCGCAGTCTATTCAGGGGTTGCACCTTCTTTTTGACAATAAGATCATTGGTGAAATTTTGAAAACGCCAACTGAAGACTTGGACTTCTTTAACTTTGATAATGTTAAAAGAGTTCAAAACATCCTAAGTAACTTTATTTCTCAGAAGACAATCATGGAGAAACAAAAGTTCCTAAGAGACCTAGACGAAGAAAGCTACGAACTCCTCGTTCGCACTTATTTTAACATTGTCGACAATGCGATTTTAGAGTCATCTAAGTTTAAGCACTAAAAAATAGCGAAGACTTACAACTTTAAATATCTCTAAATTCAACCGATAAGAGAAGTATGATTAGACTTCTCTTCATCTTACTTATTGCCGCACCATCAGCTTATGGCGAGTATCGTGTTTTTGAATTAGTTATTACGAATACGCAGACTCAGCAAGAAAGAGTTGTGATCAGCAATCTTGATCCATTCCAATACCCAGGTTATTACGACCTAAGACAAGATGAAGCCGCTCTCTATCGTGACACTTGGATGTGTTACGGAGACACGAGCTATCATAAGCAGTATTGTCCCAATCCAACCCCCAATCAAAGGCCAGCCGAACGTAATTTGGCATCTCCCCAGTAAGTCATATCGTGCTAGAATTTAAGCATGAGTACCATTAATAACGATTCGAACGCTAAGCTTTCTCAGCGCTATGCTCAAAACCGTGAGCAAATTGTTAAAGCTGAAGAAGAGCGCATTCAAAACATTCGAAAAAGTTACGAACAAAAAGTAGAAAGCGAAAAAGAATCTGGTGAAGCTGCCGTTAATCACATCCGTAAAATGAATCGTGAAAAAGAAGTTGCTTTAGTTGACCAAGGAAAACAAAAAGAGCAGCATCTCAAACAAGCTGTTCAACAAAAAAACCAAGCCATAGCATCGACCCATCAAGAGGCCGACAAACAAGTCTCAAACATTAAAAGCCGAAATCAAAAGACCATCGAGCAAGAAACACAAAGATTTAATGCCCAGTACACAAACCTTAAAGACAACTACAGCAAAGTTCTTGCTACTGAGCAGCGGCAAAGCGAACAGCGGGTTGCTGAAATTCAGCAACGGTCTGATAAAGAAATTCAGAGGATAACAAGTGAATCCAATGAAAAGATCAAACAGATGAATGTTGTGCACCGAGAGGAATTACAAAAAAATCAAGGACAACACCGCTCTACCCTCGATCAGCAAAATGAGTTTTTTGAAACTCGCGTTCAACAGGAAAAAGAGAAGGCTCACCGTGAAATTCGCACCGTCCAGCTCAACAACGAAAAACAACTTCAGGCCGAACACGAACGCGCCAACCGTGAGCTAACTAAAATCCAATCGGAATATTCAAAAAACTATAAGCTCATCAAAGATCAGAACGAGAGCAAAATTGCAACAAGCCAATCGGCTTACGAAGAAGCTTTAGGTGCTCAGAATGAACGCTATAAGGCTCAGGTTCAAAAAGAGCGCGAGGGGTTCCAAGAAGAGCTTGCCGTAACCCATAAACAGGGAGATGCAGCCCTATCCGCGGAGCAAGCACGCTTTGAAAAAAATCATATCAACCAGAAAGCCCACCACGAAAATGAAATTTCTGAATTAAAAAAACATCAAGAACTTCAGAAGCAAGAATCAGTGAAAACCCATGAGCAAATCAAGGCTCGCCATGAAACTGGTTATGCACAAGACCTTGAACGCCAAAAGCAAGAGTATCTTGAAAAATACTCTCGCAACGAGCAGCAATACAAAGAAGCCTTACAACATCAACGCACTCTTTTCCATCGGGAGCTTGCGACTGCAAAAACCGAGAACATTCGAAGACTCGATAAATACGCAGAAAAAGATGAGGACCCTTTCTACTCAATTTCAAAAATTAACGCAAATTTCCAAGATGATGAGAATGCCTATGTTGTGTCAGTGAAGGTTCCTGAACATGAGATAAAAAACTTTGACGTTATTGTTCAAAAAGACAAACTTGTCGTGACTGGAAACCGCTCATGGGAAGACGACATCACTGAAAACGGCATAAAGTCTTCGACGAACCGTTACGAAACGGTGCGTGAAGAATTTCCGATTGTTAAAGCAATTAAAGAAAAAGCTGTAGTCCGAACCTACCGAGATGGGGTATTAAAAGTTGTAGTTCCAAAAGCCTAATCTCAGGGAAGGAAGCATCTCGTAATGAAAAAACTTATCAAAGGTATTATTGAGTTCCGAAAACACGTGACCGACAGTCACAGAGAACAGTTTGCACGTCTCGCTCTAGAACAAAAACCCGACGCCCTTTTTATTTGCTGCTCAGATAGCCGTGTCGCACCCAATGCCTTTGCTTCGACAAACCCAGGGGATCTTTTTGTTATTCGGAACGTTGGAAATATTATTCCACCCTCAAATAGCGGGTTTTCTATGGGAGATGAATCTGAGATTGCTGCTTTTGAATTTGCAACCGAGTGCCTGAGCGTAAAAGATATTATTATATGCGGACATTCTGAATGTGGAGCCGTCAAAGCCATCGTTGATGGCACGGACAATCTTCCCAAAACTCAACATCATTTAAAGTCTTGGCTGAAGTACGGCAATGCCAGCGTTGAACGGTTTGATCAATTTGAACTCGATAATGAACACTTGCTTGAACACAACCAGATCTCTCAGGCCCATGTGCTCCAACAACTGGAACATGTCCGTAGCTATCCTCTGATCAAAGAACGCATTGAAAAAAACCAGATCGCGTTACATGCATGGTGGTTTGAAATCACAAGCGCAACGGTTTACGTCTATTCTGAAAAAGAAAAAAAGTTTGTGGTTATTGATGAGAATTATCTTAAGCAGTTTGAGAACTAAATTCCCTTTTTCATGAGCTGAGAGAGCTCTCCCATCATGAATTCCATTTTTGCACTCGCATCACCGAGCTTTTCAATATTTGATTTCAATAGAGCGAAGATCTCTTGAGATTCTAGATCGAGGTGCCCTTCTCTTTCCTGCATCGGTGTGAAAGATGAAGTCATAAAATTACTAAAAGTAAGGCCCTGAAGTTTAGAAAAAATATTTCTTCTAGCACTTGCATGAATAACTTGTGACTTTATTTTAATAGACATTTTTTACCTCGATAGTTTTTAATTCTAACTTTTTTTTGATCTTTCACAATACCTTTTATAAATTTTTTTGCGTTACCTCGGTTCCAAATTGGAACTCTTACACTGCTCGTTAATTATATTCACACCTCAAAGACATAAGATCGTTCTCCGTTGGCATTAATCTCTGAGTGTCGTACGCCAAAGTCGAAGCCATTACGCTGGGCTCGCTATCAAGATGTTGTAATCCAAGGACATGCCCGAACTCATGAACCATGAGGCTTGTAAAATCGACGGTCCTAGAGATCAGGGTTCCAAAGGGTGAGAACTTATGATCTCGAGCATTAATCAGTACATCTGCCTCTCTGATAGTATCTCCCACCCAATAGATAGTGGTCCTTGCCTGCTCAGTAGTTTTATTTTCCGTCCAATCGGTTAGCCAGTAGATGCCATTGACCCCATCTTTATTTGGGAAGTTAGGAACATTGTCTGCCTCATATATTAATAGAGCTTCTATGCCTAATCTGTAATTCCATTGGGATGCTGCTACCCGAATAGACTCTCTAAGCTCTACGGGCACCTCTGATGCAATATAAAGCCTTACAGGTAAGTTATTCTTCCAAGATACCCTTTGTATCTGGGAGCTCATAACGAAGTTACAGTCTGTTTCAGGCTCAAGCTTAGGCTGACACGCTACCAAAACAAACGATGCTAATATAAATACAGTCATAACTGTGATCTTGCTCAGTCTCATACCCTAATCAATTACAAGAAAAGGACCGACAGGCCATACCCCCTTCCAGAGCTAACTTATTGAAATCACTAAGGTTCAAAAAACGTCACCCCTGTAAACAACCTTCATTTCGCCAATAACGATTTTAGAACTCACCTCAAATATACGAGACTTGAAGTAAGGTATTGGAATAACTAATCTTTTTTCGTGTCCAACTTCTAAACACCGTAAAGCCTTAAAAGGACCCCAAATTTCGTGGTCCGTCCCCTCCTTTTTTCTACGTGCTCCGTCCCCAACCATCCGTCCCGACTTTTAAAGGTGCATCACTTGGGCTCTAGTCAATTTACCAAAATTGATCTCGGTGGAGTTTTACGATGAGCTGTCACTGTTTGCATGAGCTTCGAAGACCAAGAAGTCAAACTTACAATGGCAATCGCTTCTTGAGTGTTTGAAAAAATTATTTTTTGGCCGACAAAAATTGCTCGTCCTCCTATTTATTATATGTGAGATAACTAATTTTAATACGACCGATTTCTCTCTCTGAAAACTTGAGATAACTTTTTTTAATAGTGAAAATAAAATTGCAACATAGTGGTGACATTAAAGAAATATTTCCTTCACCAAAATTCATTGTGAGTTCCCGATCAGTGTTACTATGACACTGATTTTTTCGCACAAACATTCTTGTGTGTCGTTAAATTGGTTTTCAGTATTCTAGACGTATGGCACAGACGTTGCTCTATAGAAAGATGTAACGCTTGTCCCATTCGCGATCGCGGAGACCCGGGACGACAAAAGACCAAATCAAACAGTCCTAAGCTTGGGGGCGGAGAGGAAAAACCCTCCCACCCACCTTCCGTTTGAAAAACGTAACTAGCCTTATTTGTTAGAGAGAAAATGTCGATATAACTCTTAATGATCTCACGTATTAAGAAACTTTATTCTACTCGGATCGCAGCACTTGTTTTTTTCATAACGGTGATCTTAACTGCTTCGTTTGTTTTCGTTGGCGCTTTTTTAGTTCCATCAAAACTCACTTCCGATACAACCCAATATTGTGTCAAACGGTTACGTGATAAGGCCTATCAAACAAAGCAACTTCTTCTCGAGAACGTAAACAACTCCAAACGTTGGCTCGAAAACCGTCAAAGTAGCTTCTTTGATTCTAGATGGTTTGCAATTAGTTATTATGAACATGACTCCAAAGAATGGGTTCTTAAGGACTACAAAATTAATGATATTGTTTTAAATATCTATAATGTTCCGCAAAGCGAGTACATCAAAGTTGACCAAAACTTAATTGCACCAAGTGCAACCTCAGAACAATTTAATCTTCTACGCAGCAAGATTGCGGATATACCCGTTCTTGTGCTGGATATTCCAAATGCCATCGTCACCAAGACAAGTAATCATTTAATTCGCGTGACACTTTTTTCTGACCAACTTCTTGTTGCCCTAACATCAGATGAACAATGTGAAATGCACCTTCTTGATACCAAAGGAAATATTTTGTCAGGAATCTTTCAAATCGATGAAGAAAGATTTCTTGAAAAATTCCAAACAACTCGCAGCAATTATAAAAACACAGAAGTCGACATAACGCCTTTAGACGGTAAAAACATACTCAGCTATAAGGTTTTAAAAAACCTCTACGTTATCGGAATCGTTAGTCCGCGAACGGGCGCTCTTAAAGCTGCGTTTTATGAAATAGGCATTTTTAATTTCGCAATCATTACACTCATGGCGGGTTTATGTTTTGCTATAATGTGGAAGCAATTTAGAGCACGAATATCAGCAATCAATATAAATATCAGGAAAGTTTCTCATAAAGACTATAAGCTTCACTTCGACTTATCCACTTTGGATGAGTTTTCTGAGACTGAAGAGGAAATATCCAGACTTACCGATCGTTTACGAAAAAAGTAGCTACTTCTAGTCGTTCACTTTAAGAAACTGTAAGTTTGAGTCTGCAATGATCTGTTTATCTCCATCCAATGCATACACCTTAAACGCATAAATGCCTGGAGAGAAGTTTCTGTAACTTATTTCTCTACCTGAAATTTCTAACGTTCGTTTAGAAGCATTACGAGAATCAAAAAATGCGTTAAAGTCAGATCTTGATCCAATCCGAAGGACCTCCACACGGTATTGTGATGTTCCCCTTGGGCCAGGCCTCCAGCTGAGAAACGCGGACTTTTCAGATATTTGGTCATAGCGCAATCTTCGAGTCTGTACGACTCGAAACTCCTCAGATGGAGACGCTACATCTCTGATAACATCTCTGACAATCCATTGATAGCTTCCTTCAGGAAGCTCACTCACCTTAATGGATTGATCTTCAGTCGTGTAACGGTATTCATTGTTTGAATCTAAGGACTGAATTTGAACTTCAAACTGCGTTGCATTCAAACTCGTGCTCCACTGAAAAGAAATGTCTGAGCTTTGCAAGGACTGTGTTGTTAAAGTGCTTTTGTTCTTTGGGAAAGTGATTTGAACATTTTGCGGAACAACCTCATTAACTATGTCAAACTCTCCCACGGTACTTGGAACTAAGTCTGACGTTCCGAAAGGAAAGCCACTGACACGCCAGTAGTATTTCCCAGGATGTTGAAACTCATAATTGAAATAATTATTTTCTAAAGTGGACTCATGAATCAGAGTTCTTGAAAAATCAGGGTGCTGAGAAACCTCAATAAATACTTTTTCAAGCTGTGAGGGATTATCCCATTGAAACTGAACAGGCGCGGCACCATGAAGAATTTGAAACCTTGCCCCATCTGCGGGACTGACTCTTTGAGCAGGGCTTTGCGGCTCAACAAAAAACTTTTTAACTTGAGAAACAAACTCCTGCTGACCATCTTTAAACGCCACTAGTTGCCAATAATAAAAGCCTTTTTGAAACGGCCATACAATTTCATTTTTAGAAAGCGCTTGCGGACTATCAAATACAGGCCGCAAGTTTTCAGCCGATGAACCCACAAGAAGCTGAAAGTCGTAGTCTTCCTCAAATTCACCAAAAGCAAAGCGAACATCTCTTTTTTCACCTTGGATATTGTAACGATCATAATTAAACGGCGTTGTGATCTGAAATCGACTCTCTTCAACAACATACTCTTTATCTTTAAACAATATTGCATTGCCTTTTTCAAACACGGTTTGGGTGGGCCCTGAAACCATAGAAACCCGTCCGTACTCTACGGAAATGTAAACCTGCTCTTCAATATCACCATAAATATATAAGTCTGCGTTTTTAAAACTAAAAATTCTTCCATCCACATTGACCAAAAGAGGCGGCTGCGATGCGGAAGCTTGGAAATTGATAAAGATTTCTCCTTTTTTAAATTCAATACCAGGGTCCTTTCCCTGAGTGAAAATTCCGATGTGTGTTTTTTCAGAAACTTCAAACCGACCATTCTGATCCATAAAAGTTAAGATGGCGTTGGATTGTTCAGAAACTCTTAGCTCACTTCCCGTAGATATAATTTCTTGTCCACTAAGATAAAGCCACTTCTTTGAATCGGCCTTCTTATAAAAGCAATTACCTACTGTTTTGTACGTTTTTAAAATAAGGTTTTCTTCTGGATAGATTACTTCGTGGGTCAAAATGTTTTGAACAAGATAGATATTGGCGACAATAAGACCCATCAAGAGGACAAGTGTGAGCTGCCATTTCTCAAAAGCCTTCTGTTGGATTTTTTTTAGCGAACTCACTAAGATGAACTTTTCCAATGCAAAATCTCTTTGTTGTCGACCAACTTCGATTTTACCAGTGAACAATGCTTAATTTAAAGAGTTTTTGAACGCTTTGTCTCTTAACTTTTTAATCTCGGCCATAGTCAGGGTATATTTGCGTCCGCAGAAGTCACAATTGAGCTCTTGCAAAGACTCCCCTTCATCGAGCATCCGATCTAATTCCTCATGCCCAAGGAGCAAAAGTGCACGCTTTGCACGATTAAGATTGCAGCGACACTTATATTCAATTTTCGCATCATGAGCGATTTGAACAATCTCAAAATCTTTAAGATACAAATCAACTAAGTCCTGAGGAGCTGCACCTGAAGCAATAAGCTCTCCAAGAGAGGGGCCATTCTTGCTATTTTCTTTAACCCGGGCTTCGATTTTTTCGATAATATCATCGGTTGCCCCTGGCATAAGCTCAATAAGAACTCCACCTGCAGACTTCACGCTCCCGTCGGGGTTTAGCTCCACCGAAAGTGCAACCACCGACGGTATTTGATGGCTCTGAAATAAGTAGAACGCAATATCATCACCGACTTCACCAGATTTAATTTCAACAGCACCTTTGTTTATGTTTTTGGAATAAGATGACCCTCGGACAACTTCCATAATGCCGATTCCAATCCCCGCGCCCACATTTGGCTTATTGTCCTTTAACGGAAGTTCAGCTTTTGGATTTGGTGTATAAGCGCGAGTTGCGCCACTGTGATCACCCTCGGCAAAAATAAGTCCTAATGGTCCGTTGCCGCGAAAGTAGACGCCAACGTTTTCACCTTTTTTAAGGTGGGATGCCATCAGTAGGGCTCCAACCATTGAGCGTCCAAGCGCCAAGGTTGCAAGCTCGTAGGCATTGAGGGTGTTACGCATCTCCTCTACAACTTCTGTAGCAATTATAGCGGATGCACGAACCATTGCGCCTTTATGTAAGAACTTTTCCAGCCGATCAGTTTTCATAGGCTCTGATTATAAATCCCCGTAGGGCTTCCGTCACGAGAATCCTCATTAAAGTCGTTGGAGACGAGCCATATAAAATCCATCAAAACGGTCTCGATGTGGCAAAATTCGGCGTTCTTCTTCAAGCTGCCAACTGCCAGGATTTTCTTTTAAGAATTTTTCGATTTGATTGTTGTTTTCTGATGGAAGCAAACTGCAAGTTGCATAAATGAGTAGACCACCCTTTTTAACCATCTTTGAGTAATCTTTTAAAATTTCTGCTTGGATCTCTTGCAGTTCAGCTAATCGCTCTTCTGTTAACTTCCATTTTGTATCAGGGTTTCTGCGGACCACTCCAAGCCCTGAACACGGCACATCCAACAAGACTCGGTCCGCGCTATTCTCTAAGCGTTTAATGACCTTTGTGGAATCAATAAGCTTTCTTTCGACAATATCGGCTCCCGAACGGCGAAGACGTTTTTTAAGCTCTGCTAATTTATATTCTTCAACATCCATTGCAATAATCTTTCCCTTATTTTTCATAAGGGATGCAATGTGAAGGGTTTTTCCGCCCGCCCCAGCGCAAGCATCAACAACTCTAAGACCTGGTTCTACCTTTGAAAAAGGCGCAACCAACTGAGAGGAGCCGTCTTGCATTTCAAATAGACCCTCTTTAAATGCTTTCGTAATGAAAACATTCTTGCGCTCAACGAGCACCAATGCATCAGGGAATTCTTCTCCGATTTTTTCTGTCTCAATACCTTCATCTATAAGGCGGCTTTGTAAAACGTCGATGTTTGTTTTTAGCTGGTTGACCCTTAAGACCACTTCAGCTTTTTGATTGAGCGCGGCCATTGCCAGAACGGCGTCATCACCTAATTCCGCTTTCATGCGGTCTGAAATCCAGTCTGGGAATGAATGTTCAATTGCTGGGATTTTTTTTGCGCGCTCGATGCGTTCAAGTAAAATCTTTGATTTTAAATTTTCCATTTCTGGAAACGTAAGAAGATCTCGGTTTTTTACAAACCACCAGACTCCGAAAATTTCAAACATGGACTCTCTGTCAAAAGAGACATCTTTATTGAGAAGAAACCAAAGATAGCGCCAGTGGCGTACAATTTCATAAACAGATTCTGCAAAAAACTTTCGGTCCCGCGCACCCCACTTGGGATGCGACTTCATATATTTTTCAATTATTTTATCTGCGTATTTTTCCTCAGAGAAAATAATCTCTAAGGCATTCAGAACATCTATAAGGATATTTTTATGTATTTTCATTAAAAGGTAAATACCGAGCCAAATGTAACAAAAACTCCGTCAAACTGACCACTACTCAACAAGTGAACGTGATTTTTAAGACCAGTTTCTATAAACAATCCTGTGCTATTAAATAAGTTTAGCATTCTGCCACCGAGTACAAATTGGTAGTCTAACGATAAACTCGATTCATTATCTGGTTGATCCATAAACACACCTAAGCCAAGACCCGCGCCGATGTAAATTGGGAAGCCACTTCTTGCATCTGGAAATGAAATCATTGGAAGGAAGCTTAACTTCTTTGGATCACTTGATGCTTCAACATCGAAGGTTTGATATTCAATTCGAACTAAAAAATCCATGGAGTTTTCCCACTCACCAAAACGATAAGTCACTCCAGCGTTAAACTCTCCAGGATCACTATCAGGACTACTTGGTCCCCACTTATAAGACTTACTGTTCACGAACGCGCCTATTCCAAACATCATATAGTGGTCGTCTGTACCGGTCACGCGCTGTGGAGAGCTGGTTTTTTTGCCGAAAAACTTTTGTGCAGCAGCTTTTCCTGTCGGCTGATCGCGGTATTGAGGCTCCTGTGTCACCTCAATAACTTCAGGGTCATCGCTGAGCTCAATTTTTTGAGCAAATACTGGATTAGACAGGGATAAAGCGCATGCAATTAAAAAGATATTTAATGGTAGTTTCATCCCTCAATAATTCACTTTTTGACCGAATTTTGCAAGCCTTCAAATCATCTTGACATAAATCACCCCAGCGACGAAATTCAACTTCTAGACTTAAGGGGTTTAAACTATGCGATGTCCTGTTTGCCATCATCAAGAGGATCGAGTTCTCGACACTCGGATTCAAAAAGCTGGTGAGGTCATAAAACGAAGACGAGAATGTTTGGAATGCAAACATCGCTTCACAACTCAAGAATCCCTTGTGTTCAATTACCCTAACGTCATTAAAAAAGACGGACGGAAAGAACCTTTTATTAAAACAAAAATTTCAAATGGTATCCAAATGGCGTGCCAAAAAAGGCCCGTTCCGCTCTCACTTATTGACCAAATTGTTGAAAAAATTAGCCAATGGGCATTGGAGTACCCAGAAAAAGAGATATCGTCACAATTAATTGGACAACACATCATGGAAGAGCTTAAAAATATCGACGACGTCGCATATATTCGCTTTGCCAGCGTTTACCGAACATTTACTGATGTCAGAGAGTTTGTTGACACACTTGATTCAACACTCTAGAAACCACGGCTAAAAAAAACTATGAATAACCGAAGAATTTCACGAGAAATTGCATTACAAGTTTTATATCAAATGGAGTTTGATGCTGCCTTAACACCCATACAAGGGCTTAGACAGTACGAAGATCATTTTAAAAACGATCAACTCTCTATGGACTACTCCGAACAACTCATTAACGGCGTTAAAAAAAACCAAAAAGAAATCGACGACATTATCCAAAAGTTTTCTATCAACTGGAAGATCTCAAGAATGTCCCATGTTGACCGTAATATTATCAGAATTGGTGTATTTGAAATGGTCCATCTTGGAGGCGAGGTCCCGAAAAATGTATCCATTAATGAGGCCGTTGAAATTGCAAAAAAGTTTGGATCTGAAGACTCTAGCCAGTTTATCAACGGCCTACTTGACCAGATTTCTAAAAATTCCGCACTTGCGAAATAAATTCCAGATGTTTGGGTTTGCGAAATGGCCGACTTATGCGTAACCTTTAGTGTATGACTATTGAGAGATTACATCCATTTCATGCACTGAAATCAGGTTCGCAAATTTGGTTTATTCCTGAGAAGAATATTAGCAACTGGACTCGCTTTCTGGATTGGCACATCAACTTTCTCATCGCGCAGAGTAACCTCAAATCCAAACAAGATCTTCCGAGTGCATTGAAAAGCATTTTGTCTGAAGAACAAATTGAATTAGAGATGGACTTAAAGCAAAGCTACGAGCAAACATTGCTCTCCACTCATGATTATCTACCGAACACATCAACTGTAATGATCAGAAACTTTCAGGATATCGACAGCTGGCTTCAACAAATTAAGCTCACTGTGGAGCAGTTGAAGTTAAAAAGTATTCGAATCTTTTTACCTAAAGGCACAGACGTTAATAAACTTATGAAATCTTGCAAAGATCTCTTCGGTGGCGTGCAACTGACCGTCGTAGAAGATATCAGCCACGGGCACCCATGAACGAAAATAAAAAAGCTATAATTTACGTGATATCTGACGGAACGGCTGAGACCGCATCTCTCATGACTAAGGCCGCCCTTGCACAATATCGGGACATGAACGTGAGCCTTGTAAGATTTAAAAATGTCCGCACCATAGATCAAGTTCACTCGATTGTAGATGAAGCTTTTACTACTGGCGGATTTATCGCCTATACCGTCGTATCAGCTGATCTCAGGCGAGAAATACAAGAATATGCGTTAGCTAAAAAAGTATTACACGTTGATCTTTTAGGACCTCTGCTTGTTGGACTTGAAACCTACTTTGATGTTCATAAGCCCATGGAGGCAGGGATTCTTCGGCAAGTGGACGAAAAATATTTTAAACGGATTGAGGCTATTGAATTCACCGTAAAACATGATGACGGAAAAGAGCTTAGAGATCTTGATAGTGCAGATATCATTCTTGTGGGGATATCACGTACAAGTAAAACACCATTGTCGATATTCTTGAGTCATAAGGGCTGGAAGGTTGCAAACATACCTCTGGTCATTAACGTCCCTCCTCCGAAAGAAATTTTTGAGGTCGATCAAAGAAAAATCATTGGTCTAACCATTGACCCTGACAAACTCTCGCTCATCAGACAAAACAGGTTATCGAAGCTCGGCGACGGAACCGCAGAGTATGCCAATTTAAAATATATCTTAGATGAGCTTGAATGGACCGACGAGCTTTTTAAGAAAAATAAAAAGTGGCCAGTGTTTGACGTCACATCGAGAGCACTTGAGGAAACTGCTTCAGAAATCATAAAAATCATTTCAAAACGATTCGGTATCAAAGAAGAAATCTTCTAAATATAAAGACCATAAGCGCGATGTGATCCAGCATCCGCTTATCTTTGTTGCTCTAGGGCTTTTAAGAAGACTTCAGTCGACTTTAGCTGCGTTCTGGTGTCGTTGACGTAGCAGCACATGTCCATTTTGTATTGGAAGTCGTCGATCAGGATTCGCTTTAGACGACCTGTTTCGATTTGTTTTTTGATACTGTGAGATGGAAGAAAGCCCCAGCCTAATCCCGCTTCGATGATTCGTTTCAGCGTCCCGACGTTGGAAGATTCAAAGACTGGTGAGATCTTGATATCTTCTTTTTTTAAGAGCTTACTAATACGAGTTTCAAAGCCTGGGTACTCACCTTGGATTTCGATAACTGGATAAGTCACGATGTCTTTGAGTTTAATTTGTGATGGCACTTCAGCACGTGAAGAAACAACTAGCCACATTTCATCTTCTGACACTTTGATTTTGCGACAATCTTTTGGATCTTCTCCGTATTCGAGTTCTGCATCTGGAAGAAGGATAATATCAAAATCTCCACGGACCACCCCAGAGATAAGATCCACACCCTTGGCATACTCAAGATGTAACTTCACTTTTTTATTGTTCTTTAAAAATAGCGCAAAGACGGGACCTAAAAGGTGGAGGCCTAAAGAGTTCAGTGTTGCCACTCGAAGCGGACCTGTAACTTCCCCACCCATTGTTTGAATTGCGACTTCTGCTTCCTTCGATAAACGAATAATTTTTTGAGCATATTCAAACAGGAGATGACCTTGTGGTGAAGACTGGATTTGTCGCACTCCTCGCACCAAAAGTTCGACTCCTAAATACTCTTCTAATTGCCTAATTTGTTGACTGACAGCTGGCTGCGTCAGATGAAGCTTTTGCGCCGCAGCGGTCATACTCTTTTCCATTAAAACTGTACAGAACGTGATTAAGTGCTGGAAATTCATTTTAAATCCTTTTCAAGTGTCTCTCGTTTTACCATAAGTTTTCCTTATACTTTACCGAAAAATTTTTACATTGTAATTACTTCCTCACCTCGCTAAAAAACTTATCAGCCGATCTAGATCAAAGTCTGGAAGAATCTTGAGGGAGATTTAACCAGACACGGACATGAGGGTGTCCAAATCTGGGTCGAGTAACTAAGGGGGGAGAATGGTTACTGGGGGGAAAGTACTTTTAGTACTAGGGGTAGTAAGCACAACTGTTTTAATCGGCTGCGGACAATCTCACAGACAATTCAACGCAAAAACGGACGGCGTTCTCATACAAGCAGAAGGCCAAACTCAGGAAGAGGTTCAAAACCTCTACCCTGCTAACAAAGTCACTGTTGTTAGCACGGAAGATAATATCTTAAAAATCCAAGGCGTCACACTTGAAGACGTTCAAGAAAAATTACCGCATGTTTACGCAGAGGAAGATTACTTCTATAATTACGTCGACCCCACTCTTGAAACAAAAGAGGCGCTTGCAAAACGTAACAAAGTTCAAAAGAAAATCTATGAGTTAAATTGCCGAAACGCAAAACCAACACCCGTTGCTGATATTCGAATTATGAACCAACCGAATTGGGTCGGGCGTAACACAGTTTACATCGACTCTGGTGACATTATTCTCTCTGCAGAAGGTTCAAAGAGCGGTCGTGTAGCGCCTGCAAAAGAGCCTGATAGCCCATGGGAGATGGTTAAAAAGATTTTAAACCCATTTGCTAAAGAAGAGAAAGAAGTTGTCAGCGCGCCCGATGTTGACATTCACTGGATTGTTGAAGCACCAGAGGATTCAGCGACTCAAAAAGAATCCACTGATTCTGAAATCAGGGTTACGCCAGATCAAACTGGCGGCTATGTAGCAGTCCTTATTGTTCAAGATCCATTGAACAAAGCATGTGACATCATTGCCGGAATTGTCGGAGTGACAGTAAATGAAAAACTCAAAAAGACTCCTCAGAAGAAAGGTGTCTATGACTCTGAAGCATTCTTCCATGTCCCGCTCATTGATGCAGACTTAGCATGGAATATCACTGACGGCTCAGGTGTCACTATCGCAGTCATTGATACAGGCGTAAACTACAACCACGCAGACCTTCAGCAAAATATCAAAATCAATAAGAACGAAATTCCAAATAACGGAATCGATGATGATGGAAACGGATACATCGATGACGTGTACGGATGGGACTTTGCGCTTAATGATGCAATACCATTTGATGATAATATGCATGGAACCCACGTAGCTGGTCTTGCTGCTTCATCGGTATCGGGCATCGCAAAAGGTGCTAAAATTCTTCCGATCAAAGCTTTACTTCCGACAGGCTCAGGCACAACGTCTGCAATCATATCTGCTATCAACTATGCGGTTGATCAGAATGTAGACATCATTAATATGTCTTTGGGTGGACCTGGTGATGCCAGCCCGCTTTTGATTGCAGCGGTACAACGTGCGCAGAAAAAAGGAATTTTGATTGTTGCAGCAGCAGGTAATACTTCCGAGAACCTCGATGTTGTACCATCTCACCTTACTGCAAAGGACGGATCCAATGTCCTGTCTGTAGCAGCAACAGATGAAAACTATTTGCTGACAGACTACTCAAACTACAGCTCTAAGTATATTGACATCGCGGCTCCAGGTGGTACTCACAGAAAAGGTCTACTTGCAGCTTACTCGAGAACGAAAACAAAAAAATACATCGCGATTCCTGGGACTTCAATGGCCTGCCCAGTCACAGCTGGTGTAGCAGCATTAGTAAAGGCGCGCTTTCCATCTCTTACTGCAGAAGAGATAAAGCAAGTTGTTGTGAATAGTGGTACGGATACCGCTGCTCTTGCAGGCAGAGTGTCTTCTGGAAAAGTTGTCAATGCTCTTTCAGCAATCGAAAGTGCACGACATATACACACAACGTTTGCTGCAAACTAAATCCATCTCGCTCAGAGGCCTAGGTGATTAGACCTAGGTCTTGCCCTGAGAGTTTAACATTACAGATTAATAGTTTTTTGTAAGAATGTTAGACATGAAACACATAATATTATCAGCAGCTTTGTTACTTTCTCTGGATGCCCAAGCGAAACTTTTTTCCAACTCTTATGTTAGTTTTGAACTTCCTCCGCGTTGGGAGTGTGAGTCTGAGGCGACCGAATGGATTTGCCGATCTTCTAATAAAAACGATTCTCGTTCAGCAATTATTATTTTGACAGCGAAAGAAGTTGGGCCCACCGACTCTTTACAAAGTTATTTAAACCATCTTAAACAACCAAAGTCCGTTCCAGCATCAACGGGTAAGCCCGTTGCTTCTCAACTCAAAGGTGTTAAGACTCGTAAGATCAACAACCATGATTGGGTCGACGGACTTCACTTAGGTAGCGAGATCCCTACTTATTACACAAGATATCTTGCTACAACAAAACAAAGTGTTGCGGTGCTTGTGACATTCAGTGCGCACAAATCTGTTTACACAAAGTTTAGCAGCGACTTTTTTAAGGCTATTTTAAGTTTAAGAGTAAATGCTCCAGATAAAGTGGGCTCTGGCGCAGCACCACTACGCCCTGGCTCAGAGACTCTTGGCGCGCCTATCGGTGGCGCCTTTCCGGGAGATATGCTAGTTGACGAAGGATTAGAGTACCCTGATGAGGGATCAGGCACTGGCGCTAAGGAAAGAATTTTCGGTCTTGGAATTATTCTTATCGCAGTTGGGGCTTACATCTTCCTTAAGAAGCGGAAAAAACGGCAATAGCAAACAAATCAGATACAAAAGATTATTTTAAAAACATCTTAGTATCTACGACCTCAATCTTACCCAAATCTTTAAGCTGCGGAAGAACCTCAGACTTTTTTCCGACTATAACAATTTTAAGATTGTCTGGCTTAAAGTTATCACGAATTGTTTTATTGACCTCTTCTGCTGTAAGCTTTGAAACATTTTTTTGGTAGTTGAGTAAGTAGTCATCTGAAACGCCAAATAGTCTTAAAATCATAAGATTATAAGCGGTTCGTTCTGCAGTCTCTACAAGACTTGGAAAAACGCCGATCATATAATCTTTGGCCATTTGCATTTCTTTAGTGGTGACGCCTTCTTTATTAAAAGTTTCATAAACTTTAAGAATTTCTGAAACTGTCTGCCCTACCCGTGCATTTTGCGTAAACGTACGAATCAAAAAATTACTACCGTAAAGTTTGTGATTCATCCCGCTATTAATACTATAAGTTAAACCCAATTGATCACGGATACGATCCACTAGTCGGCTCGTGAATCCCTGACCAAGAATAGAGTTTGCAAGATTTGTAGCTAGGTGGTCTGGATCGTTTCTCTCCGTGCCCACGTGGCCGATTCGTATTTCAGCTTGTGCCGCGTCTGCCTTATCAACAAGTAGAATTTGTCTTCCTTTGATTTCTGGAATAGCAGGATATTCAATCTTCTGTAAATCTTGCGCTTGCCATGTTCCAAAATACTTTTCAACTTTTGTGTTGATGTCTGGAGAATACTTTCCAACAATGACCAACCAGCTCTCATTAGGCCTAACAATCTTGTTGTATTGTTCTAAGATCGCTTTTCTATCGATTTTCTTTACGGTGTCCAGTGATCCAATATCCCGTTGGGCATAGGGGTGCTCTCCGTAATAATACGTCTGAAAGATGTCTGAAGCCAAATAAGACGCCTGATCTAAGCGTTGCACCAGCATCGCCGATATTTTTGACTTATGTCTTTGGATTTCAGTTTCATCATACTTTGGTTTCAGGAGTAGCTCTGAAAGAATTGAAAAAACCTTATCTTCTTGCCACGCTAACCCTTCAATAGAAATAGTTGAGTAATCCTCAGCCACACTGACATCAAACTCTGCTCCCATTTGTTCGATTTCTTCTGAAATCTGTGTCGCAGTTTTATTTGCGGTTCCCTTATTTAACAGCTCAAGCGTTGCAGATGTTAAACCCGACAAACCTTTTGGGTCTGAAGCGTATCCACTTTTTAGAAATACGCTTAAAGAAATATAAGGAAGTTTTTCATCGCTTACATACAAAACATTTAGTCCGTTAGATAGTTTAGAAGTTTTATAAGGATTTAATATTTTATTAGAGCGCAGTCCTAAGCTGGTACAGCCTACTATCAAACCCAACAACACTGTATAAATAGAAATTTTTTTGATCATTGTATTTTACTCCGTTTTATCGTGGCCGCGCGATGACTGTGTTTGACTGCGAAGGTTTTAAGTATTTTTGGGCACTACTTTTAATGTCCGCTGGTTTTACGCTCATGTAGTTATCAAGATCTGTAAAAAGTTTTTCATAGGATCCCACCACCGTCTCATTTGCTGCAAGAGAATAGGCTTTGCCGTTGACCGTTTTAAGGGCATCGACAAATGACTTTGCAATTCTATTTTGGGCTTTAGAGATTTCTTTTGGTCCCACTTCTTTCACTCTTAAATCTGCAATGGAGTCAGCAACAACTTTTTGAACTCGGTTCAGATTCGTCTGCGCCTTGGCCTTATTTTTTTCAGGTTTTAGTGAGACTACAATTTGTAACGCCGAAGAATCTTGATGGGTCATAACGTAGGCAAAGACCGACGTCGCGACTTGCAACTCGTAAACAAGTTTTTGATGAAGACGGCTAGATGTTCCCGAACCTAAAATATTAGCCGCAATCTCGAGCGGAAAAACTTCTGGTGAAGAAGCCCTTGGCACCACATAAGAAACACTGAAGTAATCATTTTGAATGTCACGGTAAAATGTTTCCTTCCGTGCGGTTGTTTGAAGCGGCTCTGGCTTTCGCTCAGTGCGTTTGATCTCTTGAGATTTCATGTGGCCGTAATATTTACTGATAAGTTTTTTCACTTTGGACTTATCAAAATCTCCCGCAATAACTAAAACGGCGTTGTTTGGAGCATAGTACGTTCGATAAAATTCTTCTGCTTTTTGGACTGTGATATTATCGAGGTCTTTCATATAACCAATGATGGGCCATTTGTAAGGGTGGATCTTATAGAGAACACTATTGATTCGTTCCATGAGAAGTCCCATGATGCGGTTTTCGACTCTGAACCGACGCTCTTCCTTGACCACTTCACGCTCCGATTGCAGCATGGCCTCATCCAGTTTTAGATTCACAACACGATCCGATTCAAGGTCCATGATCTGCTCAAGCTTAGAGCTTGGAGCATTGACGTAATATCCAGTGTAATCGCGAGACGTAAAGGCATTATTGGAGGCACCATTTTGACGAATGATTCGCTCATAATCCTTGTTAGAATACTTTTCTGTGCCTTTAAACATCATATGCTCAAAAAGATGGGCAATCCCCGTATAGCCAGGCTCCTCGTCTTTAGAGCCCACTTTAAACCACGTATGGTAACTAATCAGGGGGACGGAGCGATCTTGATGCAATAAAACCGTTAGCCCGTTTTCAAGCTGGTACTTCTCAACTTCAAATCGAAGATCAGCTAAGCCAGATTGTTCGGCTTGAAGATTGAAACTAAATAATAGGATAAAATTAAGAACTGCAATTCTCATGGATGCCACCTCAAATAAGTCGAATGATGATAATATCACAATTATAAGAAAGGCCATCAGCGTAAATACCCTTTTGGCCGTTGATCGAAGTGGAGCTACACTGAGATTTGGTTTCAGGTTGGAACCGACGCACCTTGACCTAACGTAACTATTTGTTTTTACATGGTTTATTATCCCTGCCTGTGGTCAAATACCATATGTGAAGAAAAATCGATACCATTCTGGCACTAAAGTCTAGTCCAAACCATGGGGACGGACCCCTCACTTTGAAATACTTAAGTTACTGAAATAACTGCGTAATATACAAATTGCTGCAAAATTGTTGTGGTTGGCACGGGGGTTGCTATATATAGAAATCAGTTACCCCTCTTTAAATCGCCCCACGATTTAGAAAAGCCGACCGAGATCCCCTCCTGGTTGGCTTTTTTTTTGCCTAAAATAAACATGCCATTGTATTTTGGTGTCATACGCTGTATTATGGAGTAATACAGGAGGCCTCTATGGCTGCGAAACCGATTTCCCTAAGAATGGATAAAAGTAAAATTGAGGAGCTTGATAGACTTGCAGAAGAATTAAAGCGCGATCGCAGTTTTGTTATTAACGAAGCTATCGATACGTATCTAGATATTCATAAGTGGCAAGTTGAACACATCAAAAAAGCAATCAAACAAGCTGATAACAATGAGTTTGCTTCTGAGAAAGTACTTCAAGAGGCACTTCGAAAATGGCAGAGCTAAGAGTCCGTTGGACCAAGCAAGCTGTCCAAGACTTAGAATCAGCTCACCAATATATAGCACTCGAGAATCCAAAGGCTGCAAAGACAATACTGACTAGATTACTCAAAAGCATCGAACAAATTCAGGTTTATCCCGAGTCTGGCAGATCAGGTCGCGTAGCAAATACATTAGAACTGATAATCCCCAATACCTCATTCATTTTGATTTATCGCTACAAGCCCAAAGCAAAAGAAATCCAAATCCTTTCCTTCCTTCATACCTCAAGAAAGTGGCCATAAAAAATTCCAATCGAAGCATTGCTAGGGTTGGATTTGGAATCTATTGAAACAACATCTGGCAGCTGGGGCCGCTTAGTGAAATGGGGTCAAACCTTTGAGTTACCAAAAGTTGAGTGCCTGAGCTATTTGTTTTTAAAAGGTATCCTCGATTAGAATACTTAGGATTTGTCTCAGAAGTTATGGATTCTAGTTCCGTTAGATGTTTTCTTTTGTGAGATCTTAGGGCCGTTGTTGCACCCCAGACTGAAACTTCTTGAATTCCGAATCGTTGAAGCTCGCTGTGAAGTCCTTCAACTCTGCGTGTGATGTCTGACTTTTCTCCACACATGGTTTTACAAGATTCTAAGTAGAAGTGAACTTTATTCCCAAGGTAGGGCTCCACCCATTCTAGAATATATCTTAACCGATCCGAGAGACCATCTTCTCCAAATCGACCCAGCTTCGAAAGGCTTGTTTGATTCGTTTCCAACCGGGTTGTTCCGTGGGACGCTAATATAACAGTCGAAACTTTATCAGTTGGCTTTAAAATCCGATCGGTCTGCTCATACATGCCCATCCAAACATTGTTGTTGCGAATATAAATCGTGCGGAGGTTTTTAACTCCCTGTCGCTCATATTCACGCACAGCAAGTCTGTAGTTTTCTTTATTAAAGGCTTTAGCGTCCTCAACCCATATTAAAAGCGAAACGCTCTTTTCGGCCGCTGCAGGAAAAGGCAATGCTAAAAACACCAGCAGAATTAAAAGGACCTTTTTCATTGAATTATCACCGCATAACACTCGTTTGGATCGCAAAGGACGTTTTTTGTTTCGAGCGATTAAAGATGCTACAATAAACCTCGGTCCAAACGAGTTTAATCGCATCCTAAACCATTCGATTATCATGAAGCATAATAAGTGCCAGTTTTCCCTAGGTAAAGGTACAGCTCATTCGTTTTCTTTTCCTTGGTCGTGTTTCACAAAAGACGTCCGCGTGAGAGACTTAATCTATGCGCCTTTATAGTCTCATAACCATACTCCTTCTTTTATCGGAAGTGGCAATGTCTAAGCCATTCACATACTCAGAGACCGAACATTACGAGGCCCCCTCAGTCACGACAACACTAGTTTTTGAACAGAGACTATCTGCTTTAGGTTTTACACCGCTTGACCAATCAGGCTTAGGAAAGATTCCTATGCTAAATATGGATCAAGTCTTCCAAAAGGACGAACAGGTAATATTCTTTAAACAAGGGCTTAAGCCTTCATCTAAACTCGGTATCCAGAAGATCGCCGATGGATATGTTTACCATGGGAAAACCGAGACAGAAGTTCACTACGCGCTTTTCTTCGATGGATTTAGTAAAAGCGAAGTCTCAAGAATTTTAAAAAGATCAAACCTTAGCTTTAATCACCCGAAAAAAAGTATGTTCTCTGTGAAGCTATCTTTATTTCCCGCTGCCTGTGCATCCGATGTCGGCTCCTGTGAGACAGCCTCTCCATCAGTGCAAAGCCTAACTGCAACAACAGCGTACGTTAACACCGCGAATATTTCATCCATTGCCGGATCCTGTGCTGTCTCTGCACTTCAGGGAGCCGTCAGTGGCGCAAAGGACATGGCCGTCGGCGCTTGGAACTTTTCAAAAACTCTTCTCACCGATCCTGAAAAGCTCTGGACCGCAACGAAAAAAATATTCGGTGAGATCCAAAACCTCGTCGCAAACTTCCAACCGCGAATGAAACAATTCATTGAAAGCATGAGAAACCTTGACCCTGAGATCGCTACAGAGATTATTTGCTCTACGATTTCAAGTATTATTGTTCAAGCTCTCATTGGAGGCGGCATAGCAAAAGCCGCTATTGTGATGACAGAAAAGTTTCTCAGTCTCGATAAGATTAGGGGTGCTCTCGAGTCTTTATCGCGACTCAAAGCTCGAGGGAATACCAGCTCAAGCGCCATTACAAGTAGGATGATCGCATGCGTACGATAGTTATCGTTTTATTATTAGTACTCTCACCCTTAGTCAGTCATGCGGGTTCCTGTGATGCGTTTAAGAAGATCGAAAATGCTGGGCTTTATAACAACGAGAGATTCTGGGATGACTTTGCGAAGCTCTCGTCAAAAGGACAACCTAGCGATGCTCAGATCAATGCTCTGATTGGCAGATATGGTTCAAGCACTGCTTCTGCGTCAGCGTCTGCCACAGTACCCACAGCAACTGCATCTGCGTCCGCAGTCGGCCGCTCTCCCGTTCAACTCCACAGACAAGCTGAAAAGAGCTTAAAGAAGGCTCCCGTTCAGATTCGCAATAAGTTTGAGGAGTTCGTTAGAACTGTAAGGGAAAAGGGGGTTAACGGAGCGATCCAAGAGTTCAGACAGAAAGGCTGGAACTATGAATTCTTAAAACAAGAAGGCTTCTACTCTGTCAGGCTTAACCAAGGATACCGAGCAGCCTTTGACATCAAAGACAACCAAATCATCGTCCGAGACATAGGCCAACACATCTATGCCCACTAACCTCACTTCTGTGACTTTGCACCCAACCAACTGCGTCGTTTAAGAGACCAATTCAATTTAAGCCGGGATATGGCATTAAAACATTACCTTTTTATATGTCAAAAATCATTACATCGTCTTTTGATTGAAAGACCATGTAGTATGCTTCCTAAAAAGAGGAGCATTATGAAAAAATTAATTTTAGCATTTTTGCTAGTGACCGGTACCGCCATGTCCTATGTAAAGGCTGATGAAGCAAAATATATCAATGAAAAAGTTGTGGCCAAAGCAGAAACAGCGATTACGAAAAAGCACATGCATATGTTTCTTGTTTCAAAAGAAACATGCAAAATGGATTTTGAAAAGGATATTTCGTGTATGTTTGTGGGAATTATTCCACTTAATACACAGGTCGTCAGTACGGGCGTAGTTAAACAAGTTTGTAATAGAAATCCATATGTCGGTGCGCTTATCCACGATATGAGTTGCCAAAGCTACAGAGAAGTCATTTGGGAAGATTCAAAGTTTAAAAAAGTTTACGTTTTAATGAACTCCATAAAAGTTCAGTAAAATTCTCGTTAATCTATATGGTTCCTCTCCAAAGCGAGGAACTGGTTGAAGGACTGCGACAGAAGCAGTCCTTCTTTTTTGCAAATCTGCGCTTGATCGTTTATTTTACGATGAACTCAGTGAAGAATACGTTTTT
>CAYXYF010000021.1:0-39146 GCA_964469265.1 uncultured Bdellovibrionales bacterium | reverse complement strand
GGGTTTTCAGATTTTCTAGAAATTTTATCAATTTCATCAATATATATGATTCCGCGTTGTGCTTTTTCAACGTCATAATCTGCAGCCTGAAGTAAATTCAGTACAACATTTTCAACGTCTTCACCAACATAACCTGCTTCAGTTAAAGTCGTTGCATCTGCCATAGCAAACGGAACGTTTAACTGCTTTGCGATTGTTTGTGCAAGTAAGGTTTTTCCAGTTCCAGTTGGTCCGATGAGTAAAATGTTACTCTTTTGTAATTCGATGTCGTCTTTTTTACTCGAAGAGTTAATTCGTTTGTAGTGATTATGAACTGCAACAGAGAGTGCTTTCTTTGCAGCGTCTTGACCAATCACATAGCTGTCTAAAAATTCTTTAATTTCTTGAGGCTTCGGAACTTTAAATCCTTCACCCTCAACGTGAACTTCTTTTTCACGCTCTTCTGCAATGATGTCATTACAAAGGTCAATACACTCATCACAAATATAGACGCCAGGACCCGCAATCAGCTTCTTAACTTCTTTCTGACTCTTCCCGCAAAAACTACATGATAAACCGCTTGGTGTCTTTTTATTCATTTCTTATTTATCCTTTTTCTCTTTAGACTCTTTTCTAAACTCAATAACGTGATCAATTAAGCCATAATCTTTTGCTTGATGAGGGCTTAAGAAATGATCTCTCTCCATCGAATCCTTCAAAAATTTTCGCTCGTTGCCAGTGTGATGGACGTACATGTCTGTCAACATGTCCTTAATCCGTAGCATTTCTTTAGCGTGAATCTCGATGTCTGTCGCCTGCCCACTAATTCCGTGTCCTGAGATCAATGGCTGATGGATCATAACACGAGAATGTGGGAGAGCATAACGCTTACCTTTTGTTCCAGCAGTGAGTAATAGTGAACCCATACTTGCAGCCATGCCAATGCAATAAGTTGCAATGTCACATTTTACAAATTGCATGATGTCGTAAATCCCCAAACCCGCACTTACGCTGCCGCCAGGGCTATTAATGTAGATCTGAATGTCTTTCTCAGGGTTTTCGCTCTCTAAAAAGAGTAACTGTGCAATGGCAAGGTTTGCGACCTCATCCGTTATAGCGGATCCTAGAAATATAATTCTCTCTTTCAGAAGTCTCGAATATATATCATAACTACGCTCACCCCGCGATGTCTGCTCTACGACCATTGGTATTAACGGCATCTAAAACTCCTCTCAGCTGATCTACCCTAATGTGGTTACTATAAGGGGTCTTGGCAACCTCTTTAGCCGCTCACAACATTGTATCGGATATTTTATAAGTAGGCTTAATTACTTAATTTCATCTTGGCCTTGGATTAGGGGAGTTTTTGATCATTTCTCTTCAACGTAGCGAGTCGAGGTTACACTTTAGTCTGGGGCGGGTGTATATTATCTGATCGCAAAAAATTAGAGGAGCGGAAAAATGCCATTAGATTTTGTATTTTCGAATAAAAACATTACACAGGTCCAAGACTCGACATTAGTTCTATTCACCAACGAAGTTGTTAAAAAGCAGCTCCAAATTTCACTCAAAGGTTTACCAAAAGACTTTGCAGCAAATGTTTCTGACGGTTTAGATGAAACACCCTTCAAAGGTCGCACAAATGATAATTTGTTTTTTAGGCAGTACGGACTCCTCGGATTTTCAAATGTCATGTTAGTAGGACTTGGTGATTCTAAAAAAGTCACTCACGAAACCATCCGACGTGTCGGGGCTACAGTTTATAGGGCACTTACTGGAAATGCAGTTAAGAGTGCAACCATTGCCATCGATAGCCTACCTCTTTCAGGAAACCAAAAACACGACAACTTAAAAGCACTTTTTGAAGCCTTTTATTTGACGAGTTATTCTTTTGATACATTCAAAACAAAAAAGAAGGACTCTCCTTCAAAATTAAAAGTTCAGATTTTGACTTCTCAAGCAACCAATTTGACCGCGGCAAAAGCGGCTGAAAAAGAAGCGCGAATTATATCTGAAGGTGTAAACTTTGCGCGTATGGTTGGTGACACTCCTGGAAACAAAATGAATCCACCAATTTTAGCTGAGACCACAAAGAAAGCAGCACAAGGAACGGGCCTCAAAGTTACTGTTTGGGATAAAGCGCGAATTCAAAAAGAAAAAATGGGCAACCTCTTTAGTGTTTCAAAAGGTGGTGGTGCAGACCCTCGTTTAATTATCATGGAATACAATGGCGCTCCGAAATCTAAAAAACCAATCTGCTATGTCGGCAAGGGTTTAACTTTTGACTCAGGAGGGATTTCATTAAAACCGAGCGCAGGCATGGAAGAAATGAAATACGACATGATGGGTGGTGCAGCTGTTATCGGAACAATGTTAACAATTGCCAAACTCAAACTGAAGGTCAACGTCATTGGAATTGTCCCGTCATCTGAGAACATGCCAGGTCCAGACGCAAATAAGCCAGGTGACATTGTCACTGCGAGAAACGGAAAAACCACTGAGGTCAATAACACCGATGCTGAAGGAAGACTTATCCTTTCCGATGCTCTTGTCTATGCCTCTGAAAAGAAGCCTGCATTTATCGTCGATGCCGCAACATTAACAGGTGCAATGGTCATCGCTCTGGGAGACATCCACACAGGATTTTTCTCTCGTGATAAAAAATTAACTCAAAAAGTTGAAAAAGCATCTGAGGCATCTGGCGAGCGATTATGGGAACTCCCAATGCATGAAGAACATCTTAAAGATATGACGGGAACATATGCCGATCTTCAAAACGTCTCTCAAAGAAGAGGCGCAGGGAGCGCTCTTGGGGCAGTTTATTTAGGCGAGTTCGTTGAGGAAGGCATCCCATGGGCGCATTTTGATATTGCAGGGACTGCGTACCACAACGGTCATCGCTTACCTTATGTTCCTGCAAAAGGTGCATCAGGAGTTATCGTTAGGACATTTGTTGAACTTGCAAAACAACACAAATAAAGCTTTATGAGTATTGAAAAAAAGACGGCAGAAATTGTTGATAAATTCGAATCATTTAAGAGCTGGGAAGATAAGTACGCCTATCTTATCAAACTAGGTAAAGATTGTTTTATCGAACCCCAATATATGACTGACAAATATAAAGTAAAAGGTTGTCAGTCCTCTGTTTGGATGTATGCCGAAATGAAGGACGGACGGGTTTATTATCAAGCCGATAGTGATGCTGCCATCGTTAAGGGCTTAGTTAAACTTGCTATACTCGTTTACTCTGGTGAGAAGCCCTCTGACATTATGCAATCAAAGGGTGAGTTTTTAGAAAAGCTTGGTCTTAACACACACTTATCTCAAACTCGAGCGAGCGGGCTTGCATCCATGATTAAGCAAATAAAGTTATATGCTTTTGCGCTATCTCAGGTGCACTCTTAGTTGAATCCACGAAAAACATTTGTTACAACTCCCTCAACATTAAGGGGGAGATATGGTTCGTTTATTAGCAGTGACGCTTGTCACAATTCTAGCTATTCCAACATTTGCAGCACAAATTACTTTTTATGAAAATGGTCATGAGATGGCGACTCAACCAGTTGAAGTGGTTGTTGTACAAGGCGGAGATCTTTACTTAAGATCATCAATTCGCGCTTGCGCTGCTTATCCTGGCTTTCCAGAAAAACTTTATGGTGATGTTTACGAATGCTACACCAGCCGCGAATTCCTCAGTGAGCACCTCAACGACGAAAACATTTTGTTTTTAGGTGATGAAGACTTAAGAACTTATATCACCAATATTAATGTAAGCCTTGATTGTGCAAACAGGAGTACTCCAACAAAACACCGCTACAAAGGTAAAAATGTTTACTGGTTTAGCGGAATTCTTCTTAGAAAAACTCTTTAAAAACTATTCTGCGTGAAAGATTTCAAGAAGATCAGACCATCTGGTCTTCTTATTAAACTCAAGGTTTTTATAACGCTTAATGTGCTTATCGTAATGCGCATGATAAGTTGGAAGCCATACCGAAAGCCCATGTGCTCTACTCTGAGACTCCGTATTCACATTCTTTATTATAGCCTTATTAAATGCCTCTTTCACATTCAAGATGGATCCGAGGTCAATTCCGTATTCGGTTTTTTTCTCAAGTCTTGAGATAAAATCATAGAGATCCTTATAATCGGTGTATGAAAAACGATGAGTGGTGGAAGCCAAATAGCCAAAACTTTTATAATGGTCTTTATTTATAACTTTAACGGCATCGACTAAACCTGCCATTGCATCCATGAGGACATCAAGTTGACTCATATCAAGCAATGAGAACGTTGTACCAAATGGATTTTCATAATCAGGATAATACTTTAAATATTCTTCGGTTAAAATGATCCCTAATTCTTTACCGTCGATATAAGGATTTGCTACCCATCTTTTTAAAAAAGCATCATATGGCCAACCAGGAATAGGCTCATTTTCTTGAGAGCTCACAAAATAAGAAACAGAGTCTCCAAGCTCGGCTGCAATTTCAATCATCGCCATTAAGCAGGCGTCATTTCCGTAAAGCTCCACGGGCTTACCAGTAATAGAAGCAAAGTGCCTCATAACGATTCCCATTTCTTCTGTCGTGATGTGATTTCCAGACACAGCATCATAGGAAACATCCAACATATTCAGGTTAAGATCGTTTCCCATGAAGTCTACGGATCTCCAACCAGTCCCGTGGTTCCAAACATTGATAAAGTATTTTTTTGCGGGATAGTTCTTTACTGCCCATTCGATAAAACTGATTAGCTCTCGGTAATCTCCCATATCCACACGGGGAAATTCATCCACGGTATGCACATTTCCTTTTTCTACGTAAACTCTTCGATCATTGTCTTTATAGAGCATTCCAATTTGTGCAACGATGTTCACTTCATCAGTTGATCCGATTGCAGCCATATCCCGTAAGTTGAAATCAACGTAAGGTCTCATGGTTTGATCATTTCCATTCATGAACACGAGGAACGTCCACTCTTTTTGAGTTTTGTCAGAAGCATTAACTGAAAATGAAAAACATACTGAGAGCGCGACAACGCACAACCACTTCATCATAAATCCCCCCACGATGAGCTGTTTCTTCGACCAAGGTCTGGCTATATATTTAAGCGTATTGTAACTTTAGCTGAAATCAACTGCATTTTATCAACAATCGAAAATAATGCGCCGATATAAACACATGCGGTTACTATGGGTTTTAGCATTTCTTTTGATGAACATATCAATTGGGCATTCGCAATCGCGCGAGGCTACGATCTGCTATTTTTCTTTCAACAATCCTAAAGAATTTCATTATGCAAAAGATTTAGCAGACAGGCTCAACAAACAAACGGGTCATAATATCAAAGTCATTGAGTACCTACCGCAGGGAGAAAACCCTGAGACCGCCTTTGAGCGAATGGTTCAGCAAAATGCAAAGTGTGATGGCCTAGTTATTTCTGGTCATCATTATGGAGCATGGGAAGGAGCTCGCGCTGACGGGACTTTGAATATCGATTTTTTAGAAAAAGTATCTTGTGATCCGCGATATAAAAATTGGTTTAAACAAATCAAAGCTCTTCACCTTCAAGGATGTCGAACTCTTGGGGTCGGTGTCATTGCGCCTAACGAAGTTGGCCAAGCGGAAAATACGCCAGATTTTCACACCTCAAGAGTGAACCGTGTACGAGAGGCCGATAGTATTGAACTCGGTGTAATGGAGATGAATCACGAGTTTACGAATACGCTTTCTCAGGATAATCCCCTTGCAGCAAGGTATCTGAGAGTTTTCCCGCGAGCGACTACTTTCGGTTGGACGAAATCCGCGCCTGGCGAAAACTCACAAAGTGAGCTTTCTTTACTCTACCATATCGCTCACATGGCAAACGTGAATGATTACCTCGGACGAGACGTCATGGTCGATCCCATAAAACAACTTACAGACCGAGACGCCATCGAGCTCTCAATGGCGTGGCTAGATATGGTGCAAAAGCCTGATTGGGACCATTGTGAAAATACCGCAATTGCAGCTTGGAAAAACCACGGCACACCGATCCGAAATAAAGGTTATGGGTACAGCAATCCCGATCTCAACGCCTATCCCTCATTTGAGTCAACGAACGATCCTGATATGGTTAGAGCCAAAGAACTGGGTTGCAAATTGAAATTTCCAAGAAACCACGCCGAACGCATTGAAACTTTAAAAGAAATCTTAAAAGACAGAAAACTTATAGCTGCAAATTTCAGTGCCATCACTGAAATGGTTCAAGATCCACAATACTTAACGTCATCGCAAAGAACTCAAGTTCTCTCTATGTTAAAAGAAAACAATTTGCTGCAATCCTATGTGGGCGATAAATCAACGTCTCCACAAACAGGACTTTTTGCAAAAATTGATTATTACAGTTTCTATAAAAAAGTTTTTGAAAAATCCAGTGCCGATATTGAACGCATTATTACGGATCAAAGCCTTGAGGTCTTACTCAAACCTTACCCATCCTACGATGGTCGCAATCCATCTGTTGAGGTTTTAGATCTTAGAGACTTTAAAGCAACTCTCACAAGCTCCCTTGCTAAGAACCACTTTCTCAGTGAAGAATTCATGCAAAGGCTACATCGAGCAGGTACCCCGATGGCCAAAGAAATGTTTGTTGTCCTTTATAACAAACTCATGGTTGCATCAACGCAAGCTCCGCACCTTCGTCCGATGGTTGAAAAACTTAAGCCCATTCGCGACAGCCTTTAGTCTAGGTTTTTGAGGTTAGATTAAACTTGTTAACACGCCACGCCGATCACTATTTGTAAGATATTTATTTAACTAAGAAAAGTGAAATGAAAAACTATTACCGCTCCAAAAAATATTTTCTCTTTTTTATTGGCCTCGGCTTGGCCTCTTGGGCGATCTCTTTAATTTTCTCAGGCGCTACCAGAAACCCAGCAGCTGTACAGAGCGAAAACTTTTTTAGCTTTTTTAATCGAGAAGCTAGCTTAGAGACAGCCCTTCATAAAGATATTGTGGGAAGTATCCAGGTGGCGAAACTTGAAAAGAGTTTCCAAATCAACGTGCGAAACTTTTTAGTGAAGAATCTCAACAACATGCACCTGTGCGAATACTATGATTCTTATACGCTAACATTTGAAGCCGAAGGGATTGCGTCCAGCGGACAACGGCCTACAATGATCGTGACATCACCTTGCCGCGTCTCTGCAAAAACAAAACTTCCAATTCCAGTCATCGTACCTGTTGAAGATATTTTTAAACTAAGACCTACCGATACCGACATCAGTTTTGAAATTAATCCAAGCGCAACATTTTCTTTTAGAAATGTGATGGACGTATGGCCAAGCCATTGGGTTTTATCAAAAATAAAGTTTGAACACTCCGAGTTTTCAGACAGACAAGTCTTTATCGACCGAAAAAAAATCTATACCTATTCGGTTTCACCAGCAGTCATGGAGTGGGAAAATTAATTTCCGCATGGCTTAAAATTTGATTGGGTTGGAATTTGAATATTTAAATTTTTTATCTCATAACCAATTGCCAAGGAAGAAATCTTTGCAAGCCAGCCATAGACGTTTTCAATCGGACATCCTCCGATATCTACTTTAAGATCTGAGACACACATTTTCTTAAAGACCGCCCCTGGGCTATTTAAGTTATCATCACTTTCTTTTTCAGAGTGCGTTCTAAAAAACCCACCCGCTAGTTCACAGCCCAGGCTGTACACAACAGGCTCTGCAACGACACCTTCAGATTTTACTACAGTGGGAACGCCTTCTTGCAGAATAACTTGGTTAACACCGCCACCACCTTTAGCAGCATTCATTCTGCCCCGCCCCTTACTATTCAGCATCCGGATGTCATCTCCACTAGACAACCTCATAACTCCAAGACCATAGGTTCCTGAGTTGTTTTTAATAAATACTGTGGGAGAATCTTTAATAGAACGTTGATCATAGTTTTTTCGGATTCGTTCTAACATGGTATCGACTTTTTCTGCCACCATATCTCTTGAATCAACATCGTTGGCATCAAACTCACCCACTGTTTCAGTTTCAATAGTAAGAACCCACGGATCAATACCGATAATTTCTGCAAATTCACTTGAAAGCTGATTGTAATATTTAAAATGATCGCTTTTCTTTCTTTTATGCCAGCCCAATTCTCTTGGAGGATTAATTGGAACCTTAAGTCCCTTAACCCACGCTTCATAGGCATTTGAAAAGTCGTTATTGCTGATAATAATGTCAGGCTTAAAACCATCTAATCCAATCAAGGTGCCATCTTTTTTATCAAACGGATGAATTGTTATTTTCTCCCCACTCGACGATTCAACTATGACTTCCTTTTCAATCACCTGCGGTAGACAAACTCGAACCTCGTAACCCGCCTCTTCAATCATACGCACAATCCAGCGGACATTTTCCCAGTAATATGCGTTTTTGGTATGCTCTTCAGCTAAAAGAGCTATGCGTTTTAAACCTTCACCATAATAAGAACGTAAATAGCTTCTAGCGATGTCTGGAGCGTTGTCCTTATCCGTCTGGCAAATATTATTAAATCCTGCTGGATAAATATTCGCATCCACGCTGACAACTTTATTCCCAGAGTCACGTATATCAATACTCGTGTAAAACGGAAGCGCAACCTCTGCGTTTTTTACTCGCAACCACTCTTCAACTTTTTCTATGTTTTTACATATTAATTCGTGGATTTCCTGCTGAATCATAATTTCCTTTTTTCCCTCTGATCTTCGTGTACATTACCGTTGTTCCTACCACCGCCACAGGCAGCATAAGAAAGTGAATAAACGGTATTACTAAAATTACTGCCATCCCTATTGAAAAGCTACCAATTTCAATCCAGTGATTCTTGAATAAGGCCATTCTTTGTCTAAATCCCAATTCATCGAGCTCCATCACATAATCCATACAATCAAAGGTTATAAGCATTACACTAATAAATATGGCAATGGGTGAAATTAAAGGAATAAAAGATGCAAAAAAAACAAGAACCGATAACATTAAAATAAGTATTAACTTTAACAAAGACACCCTTAGCATTTTAATGAATATCTTTATATTTTCTTTTACGCCTTTCTTCTCTGGTAAGAAGAACTGCTGGTGAGCCAAAGTCCGTTCCGCCAAGACTGCGCAGACGGGAACAGCCAGCACAGAAACAATTACAAAAACAAAAAAGTACATTCCTGCACCAAGGATCGCAAACCACAAGATATAAATTAAATATTTTAAGAAAGCGTTGTATTCATGGATATTGGATTTAATCACAAGGCTAAGTATTGTATCCAGATACATCATGCCGATCACTAAACTTACCGTGTATAGAACTAAGGACATAAATGCAGGAATCGCACTTAAAATCAAAAGATTACGATTTGATCTGATAAGCGTAATTCCTTGTGTAAATGATGAAATTCCTACTCTTAACCTTGAAATCATCTGAAACGCTCCTATTCTTTGACGGGAACCATCTGGCCATCTTTTCTAGGCTGCATCAAAATCTTTGCTTCAGGAGTTAATCCTTCGCCTATGGGTCTTTGAGCGATCAAGCTTTCAGTTCCAGATTTGATATCTTTTAACTTTTGAAAGATCAGAGCAAAGTTTGGGTTCTTTGACTTCTTCTGAACTGCCTGGGCCACTTCAAATTGATCAATGTGACTGATCAATAACTCGCTCATTTCTTTTTGTAAGTTTTGTCGATTGCGTTCTGCCACGATCTGATCCTGCGCTTTTTCAATTGGCAGGCTTTTAATAAGCTCAAAAGTTTTATTAAAGTTATCAACCATTTGGTTTAGCGCATATTCTGAATAAGGACGGACTTCAAGTTCCACCACAAGCATTAGATACTCTTGTGAGTAACGAACTGATTGCAGATAGCTTACAAAGTCGAGTGCATCATTTTTGTTTGTATATTGACTAGCGATAGTGCCCATTTGAAATAAAACGTCAGCATAGTGTTCTTTGTTTTTTTGAAATCTTTTTTGATCTTTTAGCGCTTTGACCTGTTCTCGCGTCTGAAGATAGTATGTGTCTGCAACAGAAGGCTCTCCGATACGAGTATATACAATTGCAAGCCTTGATGGAATTTCAAGGGTTGCTAATTCTGAACTCATAATAGCTCGCACCCGTAAAGCATCTTGGTAGACCGCAATAGCTCGATCATATTGTTCTAACATTTCGTAACAAAGGCCCGCCTGATAAAGTGAATAAGCGTACAGGCTGCCTTTTATTTCTTTTCGCATTTCAATAATTTTCGTAAATGTGTTTACACATTCTGCGGGGCGCCCCTGAATGCGTTCTGACTTTCCACGTTGATAGAGCTGATCTAGAGCATCAACAGATGTAATAGCCTTTTTTTGAGCACTACTACATCCAACGAGCACTGAAAATATTGTTAAATACACCTTACTCTTCATAGTTACTCCATCCTAAGTTTATTAAATGACTCTGAGAGTTTTTGCAATATAACCATTTCGTTTTGATCATGGCTAACCTGAGGAACTGTCCAGAACTGAACCACCTTAAATCCCCTGCTATCTTTTTCTATGATTCTTTGAATCTGCGAATCATAGAAGCTCTGGAGTTTTCTGTAAAACGCCAATAAAGTCTCTTGCGCAGGGCTTTGCGGTTTAAGTTCCTTCCATGGCTTAAGCACTTTGTTAATAATAATATGGTGAACTTGGAATCCTCTTTTCTTAAACTCGCTAACGACATCATCGGCAGCTTGAAGTTTGGCATCATCAATGTTGGTGACAATTACGAATTGAGTTGTAGGGCTCATAAGAAGGTTTTGTGTCTCAACCATAGTTTTTTGAATGGCTTCGCGCCACCCTGAGACCGTCGTAAAAAATAATTGCAGCTCTGAGATAAACTCAGCACCCGTTAATTTTTCTAAAACGCCAACCGCAACACCAGTTCCTTTGCCGATAAATGAAAACAGCCCGCCCTGTTTTCGGTCATAGATCTTCATAAACCAATCCACAATGGGTCCCTTGAATAAATTAAAGATGACCTCGGGTGCTTGAATAAAATCTAGTGTATGTTGCGCTGGCGGAGTGTCTAAAATAATTAGATCATATTTTTCAGACTTAAAAGCTTTGTTGAGTGCCTGCAGTGAGGTGAACTCCTGGGAACCGTTTAAAGAAGTTGAAAGCTCTTGAAACAAACGATTATCTAACATCTTCTGAGCTTCTTCTTTGGTTGAGGAATTCTCTAAAACAAAATCATCAAATATTTTCTTGGGTTCTACCATGGCGGCCCAGAGCTCCCCACCGTCGAACTTTTTAACCAAGGACTCTTGACCATTCCAATTTTCAAGACCTAAACAAGTTGCAAGCCGCTTTGACGGATCAATTGTATAAACCAATACTTTTTTCCCAGACTTTGCGGCTCGATATGCCAGAGATGAAGAAATAGTTGTTTTACCAACACCACCAGAGCCTGCACATATTAATATTTTGTTTGAAAAAATATTATCAATCACGCTCTTCCTCGAAGGACTTTCCAATACTACTCACAAACTGAAGCTTATTTGAGTTATCATAGCAAAACGGAATTGAAACATAAGACGAATCAATATCCCAAATTTTTTGTAAACAAGATCTTTGTTCATAAAAGTTTTGCGCTAGATCATTTACAAACTCTTTATTCTCGCCCTTCGATGCTCCCAATGCTTCTTCAAACCCTTTTTGTTCCAATGGAAAATCAAGGATCTGGTTGCACACAAGGAGCGAATCAATTTTAAGATCTTGTTTGAGCTTTTCTCGCAACTCTAAGCCCTCAACCGTAGGCAACTCCTCGGGACGAATAACAACAATCTGCTGGAATAAATCTTTATCGCGAATAACCTTTAAAATGGACTCACTTTGGACTCCCATGGGGCCGCGATGGATAACTTGAGAAATTCCAATTGGCGCTCTTAAAAGCGCTAAGTGATGCCCTGTGGAGTAAGAGTCAATTACGACATGATCATAATCTAGCTTGGGGCCAACCTTTCGAGGCCCGCTGGTTGCTTTTCCTAAAATCGCCAATTCTTTTAATGCAGGGGCAGCTTGAATCAACCTTTGCATCATCGGATTTCCGAAGAAAATATCATAGAGCTTTTCAGAGCGGATGTAATGACTCACATATTCTTTGAGAACCGCCTTAAAATCCCAGATAGAGAGATAAAGATTTGGGGCTACCTCTGTTGGTTTAAAGTTCACATTGAGGCTTGGGCTATCATTCTGAAAAAATTTCTCAAAGAAACTCTTCTCGCCGAGCTCAACTAGTAAAACTTTTTTGCCATGCTCGGCAAGATGATGAGCCAATGCAGCACTGACGACGGACTTACCCACTCCACCTTTACCTGAGATGAAAATGATTGGCTTATACGTCTTCATTTTGCTATTCGATTTACGGGTGGTCACGAGTCTCATTATCTCTATGAAAAGCCTAAAATGGCAGCTATTCCTCTTGATTTTTATAGTGTTTTCGCATACGGTCGAAGCCTTTAAAAAGTATTATAAATCAAAGTACTTTTGATCAGGCGCACGAAGCAAATGAGCATATCATAGCCGCCGATCAAGAAGACGAGGAGATCTATGAAACCTACGGTTGAGAGTGTATCGAAGTTAGAACGTAAAATGTCTTTTCAAATTCCACCAGAAGAAGTGGAAAAAGCCTTAGAAAAAACATTCAAAGAAATCCAGAAGACCGTCGAGATCAAAGGTTTCCGTAAGGGCAAAGTTCCGCTTGAAAAAGTAAAAGAACTTTACAGTGATCGCGCCCAGTCCAATGTGATTCAAACTCTTGTTGAAGAAAACTTCTTTAAAGCTCTGGATGAAAACAAACTCGATCCCATTAACCAACCAAAGCTTGATATGAAACCTCTTGAGGCAGGAAAGCCATTTAATTTTTCTCTAACTTTTGAAGTTCACCCCGAAGTTGAACTTAAGAAATATGAAGGCCTTGAGGTACAGAAAGAAAAACTTGATTTAGATAAATCTCATGTTGATAACACTCTGGAAAACATCAGAAAAAACCAAGCACAACTTGTACCCGTCTTGGAGGATCGCACAGCACAAATGGGTGATACTGCTGTTGTTGATTTTGAAGGTTTTGTTGACGGCGCCCCTCTTGAAAATGGAAAAGGGGAAAACCACCCTCTAGAACTCGGCTCAAACTCATTTATTCAAGGGTTTGAAGAAGCCATCGTCGGTATGAAAGTTGGAGCAACCCATACGGCTCAACTCAACTTCCCTCAAGAATACCACGTTGCTGCTATTGCAGGAAAGCCAGTTGAATTCAAAATCACACTAAAAGAATTAAAAAAGAAAGATCTTCCAGAACTCAATGCACAGTTTGCTGAGAAAATCGGTTTTAAAACAATCGACGAACTTAAAGAAGCGATCTTAAAAGATTATACTTCTAGCGAAGAAAAACGGATTCAAGAAGATTTTAAAAATCGTCTCTTAAAAGAGCTGACCAACGCCAACCCAACTGAAGTGCCACAGACAGTTCTTGAGCGCCAGAAAGAAGCACTCAGAGAAGATATGAAGCAAAGAATGGGTCAAATGGGTATGTCTGATGACCAATTTGGCGAGTACACATCAAAGTGGGATACCGATTTTACCGAGACCGCTACATTCATCGTTCAATCCAGCTACCTTGTGAATAAAATTGCTGAAAAAGAAAACCTCAATGCAACGAGTGCTGATGTTGATGCAAAGATTAAGCAGTATGTGGTTCAATCTGGAATCGAAGAGGCCCGTGTTCGCGAAATCTACAACAATCCAGACAACAGATCTCGATTGATGAACGCAATCACAGAGGAGAAGGTCATTGAGTTTTTAACTTCTAAAGCGAAAGTAACAGAAGTTCCCAAAGACCAACTCAAGTAAGTCTACTTTTTAAGCGTTGTTGGCGGATGAGCTACATTGTCCGCCTTATTAAATACCTCAGAGGCTTTGAGATAATTAAACGCCTGCGCGATTTGGAAATCTTTTTCTAAAAGCTCATCTCTGCTACTGAGTGTACCGACTTTTGCGACTCCCTTTTCTTCTGCACGTTCTTTTTTACCTTTTAAATGGCGGGTAATATCAGATTCTCTGCGAACCTTTTTCTTAACCAGTGCTTTTTTGTATGCCTCAGGGTCAATCTCATCAATTTGAATGTCTGGCTTGATCCCCTCTGCTTGAATTTCAGTTCCGCTCGGCGTGTAGTATCGCGCAACAGTGAGCTTTAAGCCTGCTCCATCGCCAAGCTTTACGACAGACTGAACAGAACCTTTACCAAAAGTTCTCTGCCCTAAGACGAGCCCTCGGTTATTATCTTGGAGGGCGCCCGCAAAAATTTCGCTGGCGCTTGCTGAATATTCATTAACGACAATAATTACTGGATAAGTATCCTTCTGTGCTTGGCTGCTGGTTTTAGCGGTAATAACTTCCTTATCTTCCTTCTTGCGACCGACTGTACTGACAATAATTCCGCCGTCAATAAACTCATCGGCCATCTTTACTGCCTGCTCTAACAGTCCGCCCGGGTTGTTGCGTACGTCAATAATTAAACCCTTAACAGATCCATACTTTTTAATATGGTCTTTACGAATTTTTTGAAAATCCTTGTGAGTATTTTCTATGAAACTTGTGATTCGCACATAGAGATAACCATCCAAGAAATCTGTGGCCTTAACTGAGCGCAGACGAACACGACCTCTTTTGACATCAAAAACCTTACTCTTTTCAAAATCTTTTCTCATAATACCAAGTTTAATGATCTGACCCTCTTTACCTTTCATTTTTTGTGCGGCCTCAACAAGGCTTAGTCCTTTAGTGGTCTCTCCATTGATGGTCATGATCTTATCACCCGCTTGCAAACCTGCTTTATAAGCTGGCGTATCTTCAATTGGGGATATAATAGTTAGAACTCCGTCTTGGACTCCAATCTCAATACCAATTCCACCGAACTCTCCACTTGTCTCTTGCTGGAATTCTTTAAAAATTTCTGGTGGTAAGTAGTTCGTGTGAGGATCAAGCTCATTGAGCATTCCCTTAATGCCGCCTTGAATAAGTTTTGCAACATCGACATCCTCAACATAATACCGTTGAATGAGATTTAAGACTTTTGCAAAAACTTGTAGGTCCTTATATTTTTCTTGAGCGTAGGACCGAAACTCCGTATGCGTGACGACCTGTGATGCGACAAACACCATAACTGTTAATGCTAACCATTTTTTCATTTTACGCTCCTCATTGCCGTATTTGTTGATGTTCGTATCCACTTCATAGGATCCACAGGTTCTGAAAAATGTCTTAACTCAAAATATAAGCCTTCTCCGAAAAACGGATGTTGCCGAACCCCTGTTGCAAAGACCTGTCCCTCGTGAACATCATCGCCGACTTTTACCATGGGACTTTCAATATAAGAATAAACTGAATAGTAGTGGTCCGAGTGGTCGACTATAATTGTATGCCCCGAAGAGCGTGCCTCTTCCATGTGCACGACTTTTCCTTTAGCAATAGATTTTATTTCTGCCAAAGTCGATGTCCCTAAGAAAACACCTTTATGTCTGATCTTTGTTTTGTAAACAGGATGAGAAAAGTACCCGAAGCTCTGAATAGGGTATCCCTCGACGGGAGCTTGAAGTGACCCTTTTCGTTCAAAGAATAAGGGCTCAAGTAAGGTTGAAAGAAATTCTTCCCGTTTTTGATCATTGAGATCGAAGCTACTGACATCTTCTAATTTCTTTTGTCTGATCTGACGTAGGCGCCCTATCAAGTTGTTTTTTTGCTTCGCAATCCTAACCAGCATTTTATTTTTATTTGCGGTGACCTTATTCAATCGCGTTTCTGCAACGACGATTTGTTTTTCGAGTTCGGTTAGAGAAGCTTGCTTTTCCAGAAGCTCTTCTTTTTTTTGCTTTAACGCCGCGGTATTTTTAAAATAGGTTTTCAGCAGAGTATAGTCTCTGTCCGTAAGATTTCTTAAGATACGCAGATTACGATCAAGCTCTGATGGGGACTGGCTTGAAAATACAATCTTAAAAAGACTCATATCCTGGAACTTTACTATGTAATGAAGTCGTTTTTGGATTTCTATTTTTTGATCTGAAATCTTTTGTTCGGCTAAAACTAGGACAGGATTAAGTTTTGCGATATTAGATCGAACATTTTCTTTCTGTTGAACAAGTCTATTTTTATCAGAATTTATTCTTTTGATACTCTGTTGGGTGCGGTAGAGGTCTCCCAAAATACTTCGGTTTTGCTCTTCGATTTGGATATAATCTTGTTTACGTTTTTCATAAAGGTCTACCACGTCCCCTGCATGGGCGTTGTTTACGAAAAAAGTTAAAACCAAGAATATCCACATGAGCTATAACTCCTTTGCGCTCTGCAAATTGAGTTTTTGCATACAGAGGTAAGAAACCATAGCTCCAATAAGTGTGGACATGATCAGTAACCCCAGAATCTCAAAAAATCCGAAGAAACTAAAAATATCATCAAGCCCTAAATAGACTAGCTCTGAGACGAAGAGCTGATTTTGCATATTTAAAAGCACATAGGAAATTATAAGCGCGAGAGTCGAGGAGGCGAATGCGACCAAAGCGCCTTCAAAAATATATGGAGCTTGGATCATTCTCTGAGTAGCGCCGCAAAGTTCATAAATTTCAATTTCTTCTTTTCTCCGAACAATAACTGTATAGACAGTAAATCCAATTACAAACAATGAGCCCAAAATAAGGATAGCAGAAATTGCCCAACCCACTTTTTTCACCGAGTTAATAAATACGGCAAGATTTTCTGCCCAGTCCTGCCCGTAAGAAACATCCTCAACTTGTGTTAGGGCTTCAAGCTTTGAAGAAATTCCCGAGAGCTGTGACAACTTAAATCCTGGTGCTAGGGTCGCCACAAGGCTTGCGGGCACTATGTTTAGAAACTCTTTGTCACCAGCAAATTCTGGAATATATTTAGACATCTTTGAAAAGAACTGATCTGCGGCCTTATCTTTACTAACAAACATTACATCTTTAAAATAGTCTAAATCCTTAAGTTCCGACTGCAGCTTTATGATCTGGTCATCACTTAAGCCCTCTTTAATAAAGATATTCATTTCAATATTGGAACCCCAAGAAACCAATACCTTTTCCATATTGCTAAAAAATAGGTGCATCGAAAACACAACCGAGAATGTTCCAGTTAATACAACAATCGCGCCTGTTTGAACAATAGGATGGTGTTTAAATGAACGAATAAAGTGAGTCAATAAATCGCTCATGCCTCTCCTAGCATTCCGTCACAGATAATGACGTGTTTTTTATTTTTCCTTTTCACCATTTCATGATCATGGGTGGCAACAAATAGGGTCGTGCCCTGTTTATTAATGTGTTCAAAAAGCTCCATAATCTCTGCGCTGAGCTTAGGATCTAAGTTCCCTGTTGGTTCATCTGCAATTAAGATCTCAGGCTCATGAATCAATGCCCGAGCGATGGCGACCCTTTGTTTTTCTCCACCAGAGATTTGTTCTGGAAAGTAATCGTAGCGATCTTTTAAGCCGACAAGATCTAAAACCTCAAGCACGCGCTGTCTTGCAATTTTAGGCTTTACTCCGAGGATTCTTAAAGGAAGTTCTACATTTTCCAACAGAGTATAATCTTTTAAAAGTTTGAAATCTTGAAAAACTACACCGATCTTTCGACGGAAATACGGAAGCTCCTTTGAACTGATTTCATCAAGTCTATAATTTGCGACCTGAATTTTTCCTGATGTCGGCTTGTCATAGCCTGCGAGGAGTTTAAAAAGTGTTGTTTTTCCAGCGCCACTAGGACCTGTTATAAAAACAAAATCTCCTCTTTGAATATCGATTGTCACATTCTTCAAAGCGTGGATCGGCCCCGCATAAGTTTTGTATACGTGATGGAAATGTATCATTCTTAAAGTGTAACAATCAGAGAGTGATTTTACCAGAAAGGAGCTGGTCTAGAATTTTCTGATGTTGCTCTCTCATAGCAAGACGAATGGCTTGCTCGTCACTAATGGGGCCAAAAGGTAAAACACTTTCGTAAGGTGTCTTAATACTATTCACTACGGCGCCATTTTTAAAAACACGAGTCATAATATAAGGATTGTCTTTTCCCCAGTCTTCAGTTTGTACGTGGATTTGCGATGAGCCGATGTTCAAATCAGAATTAAAGCCTTTTAACATGTTCTCTTTTTTAGCCGTCTCAATTTAGGAAGTCCAATAAATTCTTACTATCTGCCTAATAATTCACGACTTTTAGCCGATAAAGCTTTGTATGAAGTTTCAAATTCTAATTCCAGTCACACTTGTTTTTCTTTTGACGGCTTCATGCTCAGAAGAGCTTGGCCCTCTAAAAGATCCCTACTTTCCCAATGCGATTCCTGAATCGAATTACTGTACATTAAACGCAACCTTTGCAAATCCAATTACTGTGGATGGAAATGCAAGATACCAAAAGCGGCTTATGGATTCTAGCGGTCTTGGAGCAATTAGCGGAACAACCTTTCCGATTCGGAAAGCTGAGGTTGTTGTTTTAGATTCTAATGACTCCATTGTCCAATGTACAGAAACCGATGTCTCTGGAAATTATTCCTTTACACTTCCCAATGACGGCGAAACTTATAAAGTTAAAATTAATTCGCGATCGTTTAATAGCGATAATAAAACCAGCGTGTTAATTGATCCTAATAGCAATAACACTTACTTCATATCACAAACTTTTACAGCAGACTCGACTAAAACATTACCGAACCTTATTGCCTCTGCAAGCGATGCAAATCTTGTTGCAGGTGCATTTAATATCCTGGATCAGAGCTATCGGGCTAACGAATTTTTACTCAATCACGCAGGATCTTTTACCGTCACTCATAAAGTACAGATGTACTGGAAAAAAGGCTTTAACCCCATTTCTTACTTCGGCGGCGATACTGATAGCGGCGTGAGCTTTTATCTTCCAGATTATAATAAGCTTTTTATTTTGGGTGGAATAAATGGTGACGTGGCAACAACCGATACCGATCACTTTGACGATGCCGTTATCATTCATGAATACGGCCACTTTATTGAAAATATGTATTTTGCATCGGACTCTCAAGGGGGAGCGCACTCTGGTAATAGTGTTATTGATCCAAGGCTTGCATGGAGCGAAGGGTTTTCAAACTTCTTTGCCTCTGCTGTAACTGGAGATCCGATTTACCGCGATACTTACGGCCACTCTGGCGGCAGCACTGGTTATGGTTTTTACTATGATATCGAAAATGACGAAAATAGAGTCGGCAACCCCATGGATACTCCAACCGCTTCGGGCGAGGGGACGTTTAGAGAGCTTGCAGTGGCTAGGTTTTTATGGGATGCCATTGACCCTCATCCAGATTCAGGAGTCGATGATGACAATGACGGTGTACAAATGCCGTTTTCAGAAATGTGGAGTATCTTGACCAATCAGTTTAAAACCGGAACACCGTTTCGAGAAATAAGTTTGTTTCTTCAGTATCAAGCAGATCATGGAAGCACAGATATTTCTCCTCTTCTTAGTAGATCAGAAATGCTAATGGATGCAACAAGGGCCCACTACGGAACCGTGAGAAACCCCTCTAGTACAGATTGCGTCTGGACTATTCAAGCTAGCGCGAAGACAGGGACTACTGGAACTACATTTCAACGCTCCAATCAATTTCATTCCAATGATTTTTATTATCATTACCACCCAGGTGGAAATTTATCGGCAACTTTAAACTATGATAACAGTTATGCAGATCTAGACTTATATATTTACAAAAATGGTTATACGTTTGGATATGGGGACGACATTCAAATCTACAGCAACAAAGAGCGACCAATAGATGGTGGCGTAGAGTTTGTTAACGGCTCAGCCCCTGCTGGACACTATATGGTGAATGTCATGTACTTTAATGATGGCGCAGGAAGCCCTGCTACGACGTACACCCTTTCAATTGGTGGCAACAATATTTGCAAATAAGAGGAACCCTACGATATGAAATTAAAATTTAGCATCATTGCATCGATTATAGCGCTTGTAGCCGCTGTCATTGTTTTTCAAAACAATCAACAACCCCACTCTTCAGCAGTGCTACAATCCATTAAAGCTCCAGCTGTTTCAAAAACAAGGCAGCATGTAAATATCGAAATCGACTATGAAAAGCTTCCAAAAAGAAATGAAATTCGACTCATCGGAAAAATTGATGCTAGCGACTTAAATATTTCATCTATTAACTATAAATGGATCATTAAAGATAACCTCAAAGTCAGTAGGGGTAATCTTGCGGGGACTATTAGTTCAAGCACAAAAGAAGTCACCTTAGATGTTTTAATTACGGATATGAATAAAAAGTTTGATGTGCGCCTTGAAGCCTTCGTTAATGCAAACAATGTGAAAATTGGGAATATTAAGTTTTTCCAATATGACCCGACAAACGAGGACATTCAAGAGGAAGAAGCACTTGAGGCCCAAAATAAAATGAAGGCCCAACATCTTTCAAAAGAGCAGTTTCTTGAACAGGAATTACGAAAGACGCGAAAGATATCCATTCAGCAGTAAGCATCTCAGTAACCAGGCTCACCCACTGGGGTGACAGAGATTTCAGGGTCAAACTCTGCTTGAAGAATCCCTTCAATAGCACGAAGTGTCCCCGCCGTTGCAGAAGGGCAGCCACCACAGGCTCCTTCATAACGAACAAATAACTCTTTACCCTCTAGACTTAGAACTTCAATATTACCACCATCGCTTTGGAGACCTGGTCTCACCGTTCTATCTAGAATTTCTTCGATGGACTGAACATCAGGCGGCAATGTTAAGCGAGACTTCTTTTTTTCAGCTTCTAAATTGATATCGGCGTTATGTATCGGCATTCGTGTGAAGAGAACAGATTTTATCATTTGCGCGAGGGTATCCCACTCGTCTCCCGTTTGAGTGATCGTCACAACGTTTTCAAAAAAATAAACTTGAATAACGTCAGGTAGGGCCAATAAGTCTCTCGCAAGAGTAATGTCACCGCATTCATCTGGAGTTGTAAACGTAGCCTTCCCCTCGTTAATAACATTTTTGTTCAAAATAAACTTAAGCGACTTCGGGTTCGGAGTCTGTTGTGGATAAACTTGTAGATCTTGCATATAACTACCCTTTTAAAATTCTTATAACTTTATTTAGTGATTTCACAAAAAATTCGACTTCTTCTTTCGTATTATAGATGGAAAATGACGCTCTAGCTGTTCCCGTCACTCCAAGGGCACTCATCAAAGGCTGCGTACAATGGTGCCCACAACGAATTGCAATGCCATCATTATCTAACATACTTCCTATATCAGTGGCCTGCGCGCCTTCAACGACGAAGGAAACAATCGGTCCTTTCTTAGGAAGGTTTGAAAAAACTTTTACTCCAGGAACATCCTCTAAAAGCTTATGAGCGTAAGTTGTTAACTGTTGTTCGTATTCGAAAATATCTCTCATTATAAATTGAGATATATAATCAATGGCAGTGCCCAGTCCAATAGCACCGACAATATGAGGAGTTCCTGCTTCAAACTTAAAAGGAGCCTCAAGAAAAGTCGATCCCTCAAGAGTGACTTTATCTATCATTCCGCCGCCGCCACTCACGGGGTCCATCATATCTAAATATTCTCTTTTTCCAAATAGCACGCCAATGCCTGTTGGTCCGAAGAGTTTATGACCAGAGAAAGCGTAAAAATCACAACCTAAAGAGAGAACATCAACGGACTGATGGGCAACCGCTTGTGCACCATCAATAACAACAACTGAATTATTCTGATGAGCCATATCCGTTAATTCTTTAACTGGAAAAATATATCCCAAAGCGTTTGAAACATGCGTAAAAGAAACCAACTTCACTTTAGAATTCAGCTTAGACTTAAAATCTTCTAGATCGACACCAGTGGATTCATCGACTTTAAAGTGTACTACTTTTAAGCCCAGCTCTTTTGCAACCATCTGCCATGGAACAATATTTGAGTGGTGTTCAATGGAAGAAATTAAAATCTCATCGCCTGGCTGACATATCTTTTTCAGCAAAGATCTTGCCACGAGGTTAATTCCGTCGGTAGTTCCCTTGGTAAAAACGATTTCAGATTCATCGGATGCATTAATAAACCTTTGAACTTTTCTTCGAGAAATTTCAAACATCTCGGTTGCCTGATCACTTAAGTAGTGAAGCCCCCTGTGCACATTGGATGTCTCAAGCAAATAATGTTTGTTGATTTTCTCCACCACAGAACGAGGCTTCAATGTTGTCGCCGCGCTATCAAAGTAGATCAGATCAGTTTCATTAATTTTTTGCGAAAAAATTGGGAAGTCCTGTCTAATCCGTTCAATATTTTGAGTCAGGGTTGTTTGTTCCATTATAAATTCTCTTCTAAGTATTTGAGCACCCACTTGCTCTTAATGTCTTGAATGACCTCGAAGCTAAACCCTTCATAAAGAAGCTCTAAGGCTTTTTCAGGAGATATAGCACGGCTTTCAAGATAGAACTTTTCATCTGGATTGAGTCGTCCAATGGCCGCTCCGTGAGTTGCCCGCACATCATCAGCAAAAACATCGATCTGCGGCTTCGTGTCTACCCGACACTTACTTCCCAACATCAAATTGCGGTTCACTTGATCACTGTCTGTCTTTTGAGCTTCTTTGTTAATAGTGATATTTCCCTGGAAAACATAATGGGATTCATCTTTCAATATAGTCTTAAACATTTGTCGGCTCATGCTATCGGGTGCCACATGGTGAACTTTCACATAGTTATCCATATGAGATTTCCCTTCAAGAATAGTGATACCCCGAAGGTCCGTGCTTGCCATAGACCCATTGACATAAACCTCAAGATTTTGCCGTAGCAACTGAGAACCTCGACTCATCTGTACAAATCTAAATGTGCTTGAGTTTTCCTGATGAACAACCGTGCTGTCCACGTGAGAAGACAGATGTTTTTCATCGTAATGTTTTAATAGCTTAAAAGAGGCTCTCTCTGATACGTTCACATATAAAACTGAGTTCAACAGATACTCTGATCCGCTTGGTTTATAGATTTCAATAAGCTCCAATGTAGAGTCTGATTTTAGGTCCACATAAATCCTAGGATTTATAAAACCAGAATCACTGAGAATGCCATGGAGGATCACAATGGGTTTATCCACTAAAGTACCTTCAGCTGTCGACAGATACAATCCGTCTTCATAGAAGGCCAAGTTAAGCGCTTTAAAAGAATCTCCTTGAGAAGTCGGCTGAATAAGGCCTTTAGAAATTGCATCGGAATACTTTAGTACCGTGATTCCGAGTGGAGCCAAAGCCTTTGATATTTGCTCGATATTAAAACGCCCGTCAATACATCGGATTTCGACTTCATCTGGTGTCACTTGAACCGACGGGTTTCCTCTTCGTGAAGGTAACGTCAAGTTCTCGACCTTAAGTTTTTTTAAGGAAGTGTATTTCCACTTCTCATCTTTACGACTTGGAAGCCCGACGCTTGCAAACGCAGCAAAAGCATCTTTACGCTCATCTTTAGCCTGAGATGCGCTTACTTTCTCAAATAAGTTATTAAATACTTCAACATCTTTCATAAGTTTATACAGTCTCTTCTTTTTCTATGAGCCAATCATAACCTTCTTTTTCTAATCGTAACGCCAACTCTTTGCCACCCGAGTGGACAATCTTGCCCTTATGAAGGACGTGGACAAAATCTGGAACGATATGATCAAGAAGTCTCTGGTAATGCGTAATCAATACCACTGCGTTCGTAGGATTTCTGAATTTGTTGACACCTTGGGAAACGACTCTGAGAGCATCAATATCTAAACCAGAGTCTGTTTCGTCGAGCAACGCTAGGCGCGGATTTAAAACCAACAACTGAAGAATCTCGTTTTTCTTTTTCTCGCCGCCAGAGAAGCCCTCATTTACTGAACGATCAAGAAAGGAAGGGTCCATTTCAACGATTTCACATTTTTTTTCAATAAACTTTCTAAATTCAAGCTCGCCCATCTCTTCAACACCTTGGTGTTTGCAAATCTCGTTAAAAGCAATATGAAGCATTTTAAAGTTTGTAACGCCAGGGATTTCAATCGGGTACTGAAACGCTAAGAAGACGCCTTCTCTTGCGCGCTCATAGGACTCAAGATCAAATAGATTCTTCTTTTTAAAGTTCACTTCGTATTCGAGTTCTCCTTCTGTGACTTCGTAATCAGGATGACCCGCAATGACTTTTGCCAGCGTACTTTTGCCTGAGCCGTTGGGCCCCATGATCGCGTGGACTTCGCCTGGATTCACCTTTAAGTTTAACCCAGTTAATATTTGGTTATTGTCGATTTTTGCTTTTAAATTTTTAACCTCTAACATCTTCTACCTTCTTTTATCCGACACTGTTTTCTAATTTCATTTCGATAAGCTTAACTGCTTCAACTGAAAACTCTAATGGAAGCTGCTTAAAGACATCCTTACAAAAACCATTCACTAAAAGTGAAATTGCTTTTTCTGTATCAATTCCTCTGCTCTGCAAATACAAAAGCTGATCCGCGCTGATTTTTGATGTCGATGCTTCGTGCTCTAGCGTTGCAGAATTATTATGAACTTCTATATATGGGAACGTATGTGCACCGCAGTTGTTTTCAACCAACATGGAATCACATTGAGAGTAATTTCTTGCATTCTCTGCAGATGGCATAATTTTTACTAAGCCACGATAGACGTTACTTGATTCGTCTGCAGAAATACCTTTTGAGATAATTGTGCTCTTTGTGTTTTTTCCGATATGAATCATCTTGGTTCCAGTGTCAGCTTGCATTTTTCCATTTGTTAATGCCACTGAGTAAAAGGCGCCCGTCGAATCATCTCCCTTAAGAATACAGCTTGGATATTTCCAAGTGATCGCAGAACCCGCTTCAACCTGCGTCCAAGAAATTTTAGAAGCTCTGCCTTCACAAAGTCCGCGCTTTGTTACAAAGTTATAAACTCCGCCCTTGCCGTCTTTATCGCCAGTATACCAGTTTTGAACTGTAGAGTATTTTATCTCTGCATTATCAAGTGCAACTAACTCAACAACCGCCGCGTGCAATTGATTAGAGTCAAATTGAGGAGCAGTACAGCCCTCAAGGTAATTCACATAACTGCCTTCTTCTGCAATAATAAGAGTCCTTTCAAATTGGCCAGATTCTTTGTTGTTAATTCTAAAGTAGGTCGAAAGATCAAGAGGGCAGCGAACATTTTTTGGAATATAAACAAAAGACCCATCTGTAAAGACAGCGGCATTCAAAGCTGCATAAAAGTTATCTGTGAACGGAACAATCTTACCAAAATAACGTCGGACGAGGTCTGGATACTTCTGAATAGCCTCAGAAATAGAACAAAAGATAACTCCATGCTCTTCAAGAACATCTTGGTGGGTGGTGCCAACAGAAACAGAATCAAACACCGCATCTACTGCAACGCCTGAAATTCTTTTTTGTTCCGAAAGCGGAATGCCTAGCTTCTCAAAAGTTTTAAGCAATTCTGGATCAACTTCATCAAGAGAATCTAGCGTAGGCTTCTTTTTAGGAGCTGAATAGTATCTGATATCCTGAAAGTCCACAGGCGGATAACTGACATGCGCCCATGTTGGCACAGACATGGTTTGCCAATAACGGAAAGCCTTGAGTCTATACTCCAACATGAACTCGGGCTCGTTTTTTCTTTTCCAAATTTCGCGGACGACATCTTCATTTAAGCCTTTAGGAAGCTCATCGACTTCAATGTCGGTTACGAAACCGTATTTATATTCATTTTTTGTTGCTATTTCACTCGCCATTATAATTCTAACCTTTTAGTTTCAGTTTCTGGAATAGCCCACGGGACAGCTTTAGATTCAACAAGCTCGGCAATTTTAATAGTCTTATAGAACTCATTGACCTTTTGATTGAGCGTGGTCACAGGAGAAACAATATTACATGATTTAATTAGCTCACATGAGTCTGCATCATGAATACATCGAACCAAACTTAGCGGACCCTCGATGACTTCAATCAAATCAAAGAGGCTCACATCCGTTAAATCTTTCAGAAGATGGTACCCACCTTGTACGCCCTGAATGGATTTAACAATTCCACCTTGGTTTAGCGCCTGCAGGACACGAGAGATAACATCAAAAGACACACTATAAATATTGCTGATTTCTTTAGCAGACGTTAATTCACCAGCATCTTTTTGACTTAAATGCTTTAATGATATTAATGCATACTCCATTTTACGACTGAGTTTGACCATGCACTCCCACGCTCCAATTTCTCAATTCATTTTCAATTCGTTGTTGTTGTACATTAAAGAACTTATATAAGTCAAATTTAGTCTTATATCTCCGAATAATTTCTAAGGGATTGAAATTACTACATAAATAATCGATTCTCGGGGCTCACAAATTTATCTCGTCATAAAATTCGATGTAAAGTATGCTTTCAAGCACTTACGCACTATCTACGTTCTCAAAGGGGGCCGCTCTGAAACGCTTTGTAGGTACAGTTATAGCCGCACTGGCTTTTTTCGCAATAGTTTGGGTTATGCTCTTCATGTACGGAATGACAACGTCTTATCACCCAAAACCAAACAACTTCTTTACATCCAATATGGAAATCATCGCTCATAGGGGCGGCGCCGACGAGGCTCCAGAAAACACTTTGTATGCGTTTGAAAACGCCGTTAGCATTTCTCCTGAAGTGATTCTTGAATTTGATATTCACTTTACCAAAGACAAACAAATTGTTGTACTTCACGATTCTGCTATAGATCGAACGACCAATGGTACGGGGCTAGTCAGAGATCTGACATTAGACGAACTTCGAAAGCTAGATGCTGGTTATAATTTTCAAGACATCAATGGCGAGTATCCTTTCAGAGGGAAAGGCATACAAATTCCCACAATAATTGAAGTCTTTGATCGTTACCCTGAAACTCGAATGATCATTGAAGTAAAACCAAAAGATCGTGAATTAGGTAAAGAACTCTATGATCTTGTAAAAAAATATGATCGTTTAGATCGCACGATCTTCGGAAGTTCACACTCTCATGTTGTTCGGTATCTCCGAACTCTTGATAAAAACATTCTTACAACCGCCGCTGAAGACGACGTTCTTAGAACTCTCATGCTTATCAATGCAAGACTTGCTGGCATAGACTCCATGGATGCCGATGCTTATTGCATTCCAGAGACACATTCTGGGATTCAGGTTCTGACCCCAGTACTCCTCTCAGAACTGAATCGCCGCCACAAGAAAGCTTATATTTGGACGATCAATGAAATGGAAGACATGACCCGGCTTATCGAAGCTGGAGTGCATGGAATTATAACGGATCGCCCCAAAGCTTTAAGCTCTTTACTTCTTCCTATAGAATAATTTTCGATTTTAATTATCACCGCTAAAAGGGGAAACACATGGAAACAGCTATAAATACTGGCGCATGGCATGCGATAACTTCGGCTGGTGCCGTCGTTCAGCTGACGTTGTTGATATTAATAATTATGTCAGTATTGTGCTGGGCAATCATTTTTCAAAAGAAAAAACAATTTAAGACCGTTGAAGAAGCAGATGAAGATTTTTTAGATGTCTTTTGGAAAGCAAACTCTTTAGATGAAGTTTATGAAGACATTGAAAACTATGGCGCAAGCCCAGTAGCACAATCTTTTAAAGCTGGATTTAAAGAACTTCAAAGGTTAGCAGACTCTGATCTTGCTCAGAAGCTTCCTGAGACCGACGCTACACCGAAGCTTGCGGGCCTCGATAATATTGCCAGGGCGCTAAGAAAAAGTACCGATCTTGAAATCTCCGCATTTGAACACAGGTTAACTATTCTTGCTACAACAGGAAGTACTGGGCCATTTATCGGACTCTTCGGAACAGTTTGGGGAATCATGGGTTCATTCCAAAAAATTGGCGCAACAGGAATGGCAAGTCTTGCAGTTGTTGCGCCAGGTATTGCAGAGGCACTGATTGCAACTGGTGTGGGATTAGCGGCTGCGATCCCTGCGGTGGTTGCATATAACCACTTTCTTACCAAGATTAAAAAGCGAGAGCTTGAACTTTCAAACTTTAATTCTGACTTTTTAAATATCGTAAAGAGAAATTTCTTTAAAGATCAAAACTAATCCCGCGAGAGGATCACGTCATGGCATTTGCAACTGAAGGTGATGGAAAGAAAACAAGAGCGGCACTTAGCGAGATAAACGTCACGCCTTTGGTTGATGTTATGCTCGTATTGTTAATTATTTTTATGATTACCGCGCCGATGATGCAGCAAGGGTTTGAAGTTGCTCTTCCTGAAGCTTCTGCTTCAGGAGTGTCGGTGGCTGAGGACCCGCTACTTCTGGTAATACGAAAGAACCGCGGTATTTATCTTGGATCAGCACAAATTAAAATGGCTGAGGTTTCAAAAAAGATTTCAGCTATCATGGAGACACGAAAAAATAAACAAGTGAACATTCAAGCGGACAAGGCCGTCGACTATGGCGTGGTTGCAGAAGCAATGGGTGAACTCAAAGCAGCTGGTATCAATAGCATCGGGCTAATCACGCTTCCAAAAGGTAACTAAAATGATTCGGTACGAAGACGCCGACCAAGAATTAAAAAAAATGATTATTGCCTCGGTGGTTTTCCACGTGGCAATCTTCTTGGTGTTTACCGTAAAGACGGCGTTCTTTCCTTCAGATATTCCAGAGTATCAGGCTGCTATTCGTGTTGATCTTGTCGGATTGCCAGATAAACGCAGTCCCGAAAAACCTGTTGTTGCACCTAAGCCTGAAGAACCAAAGGCTCCCCCAACCCCACCGAAAGAAACAAAAGCTCCGCCAGAGAAAACTCCACCTGCAAAAGCGGCTGCTAAAAAAGATACTGCTGCATCTCAAGCTGCGGCGTTGAATAGATTGAAAAGTCTTTCTGCAATTGAAAAAGTTAAGAACATGGAAGCTTCAAAAAAAGAAGACGCTTCCGCAGAGCCAGAAGTCATTAAAGGAAATATTATTTCTCCAGGGACTTCACTTCGTGGACTCAACAGAATCGAATTTGATCACTATATTGGTTCACTTGATGCGCACGTAAAAAATAACTGGGCTCTCCCAGAATGGATGTTATCACAGAACTTGAGAGCGGAAGTCTATGTCCGCGTAGACAAGACAGGTCAACTCGTCGAGCGAAGACTCGCTGTGAAATCAGGCAACTCGGAATTTGATCAACGCGTAATGGAAGCTCTAGAGCGATCCAATCCATTTCCGCCCCCTCCAGAAAAATTCATCGATCTCGTTGGAATACAGGGTATTACATTTGCATTCCCAGAGTAAATTGCATAAAATTTGATTCGAATATTACTGGAACCTGTGAGGGGAATAATATGAAATATTTTGGCCTGCTCGTCCTTTCTTTCTTTGTTTTGTTTTCAGCTCAAACCGCAAGTGTTGCGCAAGAAAAAACGATCTACATTAAAGTCGGCGACGCTAAAGTAAAAAAGAGTTTGATGGCTCTTCCTGCATTTCAATTTCAAGGTAATGCCGCAAGCACACCTCAGTACAGATCCATCGGACAACAGCTCTACAATGTATTTTATAATGATCTTGATGTTAGCGCCTACTTTACCTTCATTAATCAAAATGCATTTCTTGAGGACACTCAAAAAGTTGGGCTCAGACCTGCACCTGGTGATCCGAAGGGCTTTAACTTCGATAACTGGAATAAAATCGGTGCGGAGTTTTTAGTCCGTGCGGCTTACAAGATCACGGGAAAAACATTGACGCTTGAAACGTATGTGTATCACGTCACCCAAGTTAAGGTCGTGCATGCAAAAACTTATAAAGGCACAGCAAACGATGCGCGCCTTATTGCACATACTTTTGCCAACGATTTAATTTTAGCTCTTACGGGAACGCCAGGGTATTTTACTTCTCAGATTGTTGTTTCAACGGATAGAGCGGGCGGTAAATCTAAAGAAATATATGTGATGGACTGGGATGGAGCAAACGCACGACGGATCACTCAAACGAAGAATATTTCAATTTCACCCAACTGGTCGCCTGATGGAAGAACTATTGTCTACACGACATACACGTACCACAAGAACGCAAAGATGGTAAATACCGACCTATTGAGCTACGACATGAGAACAAAAAAACGCCATGTTCTTTCGTGGAAGAAGGGAATCAACTCTGGCGCGTCGTTTACTCCAGACGGAAAATACATTTATCTAACGAATTCCAACGGCGATAACCATGACATTTATCGAATTGATTCTGACGGAAAAAACCGAACGCAAATTACCAAGAGTCGTCTCGGACAGCTCAACGTCGAGCCCGCAATCAGTCCTGATGGAAAGAAAGTTGCGTTCTCATCGGATAGGCATGGAAAGCCGATGATTTACACTATGAATACCGACGGTAGCGGCGTTAAGAGAGTTACTTTTGCTGGAAATTACAATACATCGCCATCGTGGTCGCCAGACGGAAAGAAAATTGTTTTCGCAGGGCAAGACGGCCGTCATTTCGATATCTTTATTATGAATGCCGATGGCACAGGCCTTGAGAGATTAACAACTGCAAAGAAAACAGATGGTAAGCCCGCTACCAATGAATATCCTGTGTTTTCTCCTGACGGGCGTCAGGTCATGTTTGTTAGCAATCGCACAGGAAAAAATCAAATCTATATAATTAATATTGACGGAACAAATGAAAGACGATTGACTTTCGACCAACACAATTACTATTCGCCAAAATGGCTATGGAAGAACTGATGTTATTTATAACAGGAGTTATGTATGTTTAAAAAGCTTTCTAAGATTGCAGCTATATATCTAAGCGCTGCAGTTCTTGTCGCAGTTTCAGCTGTTGCAAATTCAAATAAAACAGAAAAATCAAATGCTGCCAAAGGAGATAAGAAGATGAGTGAAGTATATGCGATATTTGATACATCAGAAGGAAAATTTAAAGCAAAGCTTTACGCAGATAAAGCGCCTGAGACAGTAAAAAACTTTGTTGATTTGGCAGAAGGCAAAAGTGAAAAAGTTGATTCCAAATATAAGGGCAAAAAGTTTTACGATGGAACTAAGTTTCACAGAGTGATTCCGAAGTTTATGATTCAAGCTGGAGATCCTCTTGGAAATGGAACAGGCGGGCCTGGATATACTTTTAAGGACGAGTTCGCGCCAGGATTAAAGCACGATAAAGCGGGTTTACTATCAATGGCTAACCGCGGACCAAACACAAATGGTAGTCAATTCTTCGTCACGGTGGAAAAGACTCCTTGGCTTGATGGTCGCCACGCCATCTTCGGTGAAGTTGTCGAGGGTTATGACATCGTTGAAAAAATATCCAAAGTTCCTCGTGATGGCTCTGATAGACCAAATAAAGACATCACGTTGACGTCTATTGTTATAGAGCGTAAGTAGTTAGATAGTAGTAATCAGGATTTCGATACGGCGGTTCTTTGCACGATTTTCTGCCGTATCGTTTCTCACCAAAGGTTTTTGATCCGCATAAGACGCTACTGACATTAAATCCGCGGGAACCTTATGGCGCTGAATGAGATATCGCACAATTGTGGCGGCTCTAGCTCCAGCGAGCTCCCAATTACTCGGAAACATTTCACTTGAGATCACCTCGCTATCAGTATGACCTTCAACCACCATTCGTCTTTCTGCAAGTCGAAGAACCTCGCCAATGCTATCTAGGCGCTTTAGCGCCTCTGGCAATATTTTAGCAGAACCTGACGGAAACAATTTTGCAGCCTTCACCGCGATACGCACACCGTGTTGATCATCATAAATTTCTAAGCCAGAATTATGGATCTCATCTTCTGACATTTTGGCATGTATCAATTGCCAAAGGGCATCTTTTAGTTCTTTTCTCGAAGCGTTTTTATCTCGGAACAATCGGACAGGACTTTGAATTGGTGAGCCGTCTTCTAAATAACTCGGATGGGGATCATTTAAAATACCGCCACTTCCACCCGACTGAAACATTCCAGTTGCTTGTTGAAATGATTTTTCGAAGGTAGCTTTTTTTTCGTTATCAGACTGAGAGGTAGCATACATTACTACAAAAAACGCAAATAGAAGTGTAATGAAGTCGGCATAGGAGATTAGCCAACGTTCGTTATTTTCCTGTTCTTCGTTCTTCTTTTTTGCCATGTTTATTGTTCCGCAGGAAGATCAACGTAGGAACGCATCTGTTCTTCTATAATATAAGGATTGTACCCACTGACCACACTAATGGCCCCAGCCAAGATCATTTCTTTCAACTTAACTTCCTCTTGGACGATTCGCTTTAGTTTATTTGCTATCGGAATAAAGATCAGGTTTGCTGATCCCACACCGTAGAGTGTTGCGACGAAGGCCACAGCAATCCCTGTTCCGAGCTTTGAAGTGTCAGTTAAATTTCCCATAACGTGAATAAGACCCAATACCGCTCCGATAATCCCGATTGTCGGAGCAAATCCACCCGCATCCATGAATAATTTAACTCCAGCAAGTTGTTTTTCTTCTTCTTGCTTAATCTCGTCAGTAAAAACCTTTTTTATCACTCGAGGATCCACGCCATCCACTACGAATCGAAATACAGAAGACATAAATGGATGACTAAAAGAATCTAATCTTTTTTCAATTTGAAGAATTGATTCTTTTCTCGCAAGGACTGCACATTGATTTATTTCGGTATATACGTTTTGTGGGAGTTTCTCATAAGAATCATTAAATAGTCTTTTAAAAAGCATCGATGCATTCCGTAGATCCTGCTTTGTACTCCCGATGAGTACAGCACCAATAGTCCCGCCAAAAACAATGAGTGCCGCCGATCCTTGAACTATTGCGCCGATGTGACCGTCATCAACAATAAATCCAATTAGAATACCCGCAAAGGCGATTGATAAACCTACGACAACACGCAAATCCATAGCTGCATCCTCTCTGATGAAATAAGAGATATAGAAATCTACACTCTTACCTTTTATTTTCACACAAGTTCATGAAAAGGTTGGGTAAAACATTTAGATTTAGACCTTTGTCGACTCTATTGCGCACGCTTTAAAATAGGTATAACGTGAACCATAAGTTTGGAGAAGAGCGTGAAAGTATTAATCACAGGTGCGACGGGTTTCGTAGGCCTAAATCTTACAAGGTACCTCTTAGAGCAAGGTCTAGACGTTAGACTTTTGGTTCGCGATCCGCAAAAGTTGCCAACTGAAATTAGAGACTCAAAAAATACTGAAATTTTTGTAGGCGATGTGACCGATCTTAAAGCTGTGGACGATAGCACTCGAAATATGGATGGAGTATTTCATTTGGCGGGAGTTGTTGGATACTCCAAAGCGCAACGACAAGAAATGGAACGAGTCAATGTGGGCGGCACTCGGAATATCATCGATGCAATGACCAAAAATAAAGTTCCAAAGCTTCTGCACTTTAGTTCTGTCGTTGCTATTGGCTCAAGCTTTACTCCAGAATCCATGAATGAAGAAAGCCAGTTTAATTTGCATCATCTTAATTTAGGATACTTTGAAACTAAGCTCAAGGCCGAGCAGGAAGTTAAGACCGCCTATACACAAGGGAAATTTGATACGGTCATTGTGAATCCCAGCACGATATACGGATATGGAGATGCCACAAAAGGATCAAGAAAGTTTCAAGTCAAAGCCGCCCAGGGAAAGCTTCCAGCCTACCCGCCAGGCGGGGTAAATGTTATTGCCATTGAAGATGTTTGCCAATGCACCTTTAATGCATGGAACATCGGCCGCTCTGGCGAACGATATATTCTTTCAGGAGAAAACTTATACTTAAAAGATCTCTTCGAAATTATTGCCAAAGAGGCTGGGGTTAAACCACCTGCCTTTGCTCTAAATAAGGGTTTTTTACTCGCCGCTGGAAAGGTTGGTGACGTTTTAGAAAAGTATAATAGGAAAGGGCTTATTAACTCTGAGAACGCCTGGACCTCAGTACTTTTTCACTGGTTCGATAATTCAAAAGCAAAAAGAGATTTGAAGTTGATTCCGAAGCCTGCTAAATTTGCTATTCATAACAGCATTCAGTGGATGCGCGACAACGGTATCATCGGCAAATAACATTATCAGTAGGTTAATTTGGGAAAGCTTTTTGGTTTATTTATTTTAGGCGGCTTTGTATATATCTCTGTCCAATACTTTACCCTGCCCAGCGTATCAAATATGACAGAATGTTTTGTAACGTCGATGAACAAAGTTAATCTCTGCCCGAATTCAAGTAAGTATACGCCACTGAAACACATCTCTCCCAATATCAGAAATGCCATTATTATATCTGAGGACGTTTCGTTCTTTGCTCATAAGGGTTTTGATCTTGAAGAGCTCAAACAAAGTTTTCAGAAAAACTTAAAAGAAATGTCTTTTGCTCGTGGTGGATCAACCATTACACAACAGCTTGCAAAAAACCTCTACCTTTCAGAGGAAAAAACAATTATGCGAAAGCTCAAAGAGCTTGTTCTGACAAAAAGAATTGAAGCGAAGTTTAATAAAAATCAAATTTTGGAAAAGTATCTGAACGTCGTTGAGTTTGGTGATAATATTTATGGAGTTCGGGCTGCAACAGAATTCTACTTTCAAAAACCGCCTTCAATGATATCTCCACTTGAGGCTTCGTTCCTTGCGTTCTTACTACCAAGTCCTAAAAAGTACTCTGTAAGTTTTAAAAATAAAGAATTAACTCCATTCGCGCGATCGAGAATAAAAGACATTCTTTATAAGATGTATTATTACAAGAAAATATATGAAAGCGACTATAAACTAGCGACACTCCAATTAGAGACAATGTTCAAAAGCGTTCCCGAAATGGAAGATGAGTCTTTACATTACTTCGAAAACACTGACGTTTATGATTTACAACAAACTCAAGACACTCAGGCGAAATACATTGAACAATTAAAAAACGATCAACCAGAAGAATATTTTATAGAGACCGAGCCTACTGACTCCCAAGACACCTATGATTTGAGCCACTAGCTTAAGAACACATACTCTCAGCGATCAAAACATAACGAGAATCTTTGAGTTCAAAGGCCTTCTCTGCACCCCGAAGACGAAAATCAAGTTTTTCAAGATCAGAAATTTCTTTTTTCTTATTATTGCAGTTCTTGATATCAACCTTTCTAAAAAGGTTGTTTTTGCGAAACTCAAAGCATTCAAATCCGTCAAGAAAATAAATATGGCCTGAGTTATCAAATTGAATACGTATGAGTGCCGACTTATCAATCGTTGCCGACCTTCCGAGGACTGGAGTTCTCTCTTTGGTTTCGGTGTTGTACAGGCCAAAATTATACGTTCCCACTGTGACGAGCTTTGAAGTCAACTCAAGATCACCTTCATCAGTTACAATTATCGGATTGCCTTTTTTTGAAAAACCGAGGACCGCAACTGTACCTAACGCCGTGGAAGGACAAGATTCTTTTCCTTGATAAGTAAGAGTATGCTCTGCTTCGGCCTTCTTATCGAGCTTGCCGAATAGTTTTAACGTATAAGTGTCTTGCGAAACGTCAGTGATTAAAGATTTATCTAAGATGTTAATATCCATAGATACACACGCATCTTTTGCCTTGCGACAGTTCTTGTGAATGGAGTTGTCTTTAACTTCCTCAGCAAAAGAGGAAAATGGTGTCATTAACAAAGTGCCTATCATAAAAAGAAAAATATTTTTCATAGGATTTAGGCTATTCATTTCTTTCTTTGGAGTAAAGAAAAACTTAACCGTGACCACCCATTAAAAAGCGCTCTGACGACGTGTCATTTTGAGTGAGATGAGCAATGGATTGAAAATAGGATTCAACATGACTCAAAACATCTTGAGGTGTCTTGTACTGAAATACATCCCTTCGAAATTGCGCAGACCCAGGATAACCTGATGAGAACCAACTGGAAAACTTTTTCAATTGAACGCCCACGACTTTTTCTTCAAAGTTCTTTTCAAGGTAAGTATTTAAAATGCTAATCAGCTCAATAAAGTTCCTGTTCACGCCATGATTTTGCTGATGATAAAGATTCAGCGACTGTCTAAAGATCCATGGGTTTTTTAAACAACCACGACCAATCATAACTCCATCACAGCCGCTTTCTTGCAGACGGCGGTTGGCTTGCTCTGGTGTGTGGATATCTCCGTTTCCTATGATAGGAAGTTTTGATTTCGATTTTACTTCTGTAATATAGTCCCAATCTGCAAGACCTTCATAGGCTTGAGTTCTTGTTCTGCCATGAATTGCAACCCACTCAACCCCTTCTTCATAGGCAATGCGCGCAACTTCGTCAGTATTTCTGGTATTTGCGTCCCAACCTGTGCGGACCTTTATCGTTAACGGAATTTTGATGGCTTTTTTCACCGTTGATATCATATCAGTCATGCTTTTTAGATCTTTTAGTATTGCCGAGCCTGCACCCTTAGAAACAACTTTTTTTACAGGGCACCCGAAGTTCAGATCCACAAAGTCTGCGCCCTGATCTTCAACGAACTTAGCTCCTTCGGCTACGATTTGCGGCGTTTCTCCGAAAAGCTGAATTCCGACAGGGCTTTGGGATTTTTCAAATTTCATAAGCTTAACGGTTTTAGAGTTACCGTAATTTAAGCCGTTAGCAGAAATAAGTTCAGAAACTACGATTCCGCAACCCATCTCTTTCATAAAAGAGCGAAAGGCGTTGTCCGTGATGCCTGCCATCGGAGCAAGTACAAATGGATTGTTTCGTAACTCTTGAACTAAATTCACTTTCTATTCCTCGGGACCCCAAATATCTGTAAAAAACGGTTATATACGCAATGTTATAATTGCTCAAGCAGCGCGTCTCAGAGTATGGTAAAAAATCGATTTCTGAAGGAGAGATAATGAAATTTTACACTAATATTTTGGAGACTATTGGTAATACTCCCATAGTGAAGCTCAACGGGTGCGTTCCGAGCGGACCTCATAACTATTTTGCAAAAGTTGAATTTTTTAACCCAGGTCAAAGTGTAAAAGATCGGATTGCAATGGCGATCATTTCAGAAGCAGAAAAGCGCGGCCAACTGAAACCAGGTGGAACCGTCGTTGAAGCAACTTCAGGAAACACAGGTGTGGGGCTTGCGATGGTGTGTGCAGTGAAGGGCTACAAATGCGTCATTACTATTCCTGATAAAATGAGCGAAGAAAAAATCAATACTCTTAAATCTTTCGGTGCAGAAGTTATTATTACTCCATCTGGTGTGGAGCCCGACGATCCTAAGTCTCATTACAGTGTCGCAAAAGATTATGTGAGCAAAAATCCAGGTTCATTTTTAGCTAACCAGTTTCACAATCCAGACAACGTGAAAGTTCATTATGAAACCACAGGTCCTGAAATTTGGGAGCAGATGGGTGGCAAGGTCGATGCTTTTGTTGCAGGTGTCGGAACAGGCGGGACTTTATCTGGTGTGGGACGTTTTTTAAAAGAAAAAAATCCAAACGCTAAAATCATCTCACCAGACCCAATTGGAAGTATCCTCTATGACGTTCATACTCACGGAGAAGTAAGAGACCCTCCAGGCAAATACGAAGTTGAAGGAATTGGTGAAGATATGATTCCAGAGAATTGCCACTTTAATGTTATCGACGCCTTTATCAAAACAGAAGATAGAGAGACCTTTACAAAGTGTCGTGAAATTTTGAGCAATGATGGACTGTTTGTTGGTCCATCAAGTGGCGCTGCCGTTCTTGCCGCAATGAAATACTTTGAAAAAGAGACTGAACCAAAAAATATTGTTATTATGTTCCCTGATAGCGGCGCAAAGTATTTGAGTAAAGCGTTTAACGAAACATGGATGAAGTCTAAAAACTTTATTTAATGACCACTGTGACAGAAAAGGAAAATAAAATGGATTACACCAAAAAGAAATTTGAAACTAAAGCCATCCACGTAGGCCAAGCACCTGACAAAGCCACTGGTGCAGTGATGACCCCAATTACTCTTGCAACCACTTACGTTCAAGAATCACCAGGCGTTCATAAGGGATATGATTATTCACGCGCAGATAACCCAACCCGTGAAGCTTACGAAAAATGTTTAGCGAGCCTAGAGAATGCAGAATATGGATATGCATTTGCATCAGGATGTGCTGCGAGCACAACGATCATAATGATGTTAAAAGCAGGCGATCACGTTATTTGCTCTGATGATGTTTATGGCGGCACCTTCCGTTTGTTTGAACAGGTCATTAAAGATAAAGGAATAGAGTTTGATTATTTGGACCTAACGAACATCGAACTTGTTAAGTCAAAAATTAAATCCAACACAAAGTTAGTATGGATTGAAACACCGACAAACCCGTTGTTAAAAATCGTTGATATTAAAAAGGTCACTGACATCACAAATTCAAAAGGGATTTGGACTGTAGTCGATAATACTTTTATGTCACCCTACTTCCAAAACCCAATCACTTTAGGCGCAACGATGGCTTACCATTCAACAACGAAGTACATCGGTGGACATAGCGACGTTCTTGGTGGCTTTGTTGCAACAAACGATAAAGACGTTGCGGAGAAGCTTAAATTTTTACAAAAATCTATCGGAGCTGTTCCGTCACCGTTTGATTGTTACATGGCGATGAGAAGTCTTAAAACCTTAGCAGTCCGGATGCAGGCCCATGAGAAAAACGCCATAGCAGTTGCCAAGTTTCTTGAAACTCACCCGAAGGTTGAAAAAGTTCTTTACCCTGGCTTAGAGAGTCATCCACAACATGCGATTGCAAAAAGTCAGGCCAGCGGATTTAGCGGCATGATCACATTTTTAATCAAAGGCGGTCTTACCGAAGCTCGTAAATTTTTAGAAAATGTTCGTGTCTTCGCGCTCGCTGAAAGCTTAGGCGGTGTTGAATCATTGATTGAACATCCAGGGATAATGACTCACGCCAGCATCCCCGCAGAGAATCGCAAGGCTTTAGGTATTGATGATACTTTGATCCGATTAAGTGTCGGAATCGAGAATGAGCAAGATCTCATCGACGATTTAAAGCATGCATTCGATCAATGTTAGGGCAAGAATATTTCCTTTTTGATCGGCGAAAACCCTCGAGAGTTTGTTGACACATTTAAGTCGAAAAGGTACTTAAATGAGCTTCCAAACTGAAATGGCTCGGTAGCTCAGTTGGTAGAGCAGAGGACTGAAAATCCTTGTGTCGGCGGTTCAATTC
>CAYXYF010000020.1:0-40640 GCA_964469265.1 uncultured Bdellovibrionales bacterium | reverse complement strand
ACCTCAGAGCTGTTATACAGAGTATTATAACATAAATTGCTTTCCTTTTAGCCTACTTTCTCCTTATCCTCAACAACGGTCTTAATGACAATAGTCCGAATTTGAGACACACTTGGGGGATGGGAATGCAAATCATAGAGGTCAAAAGTCGTAGCACTTTGAAACAATTTTTAAGTATGCCCCTTAGCATTTATAAAAGCTATCCTCGGTACGTCAGCCCCCTTCATGTTCATCTCAAAATGATGATCGGTGATCTGAACTCGCCTAACAAACACCTCTTTATGGCTTTAAAAGATAATCAATGTGTTGCACGGGTCGGGTTTAAGACACATAAGCACAACGGTAAGGAGTTTCTTCACTTCGGTTTTTTCGAATGTCATGAAGGCCATCAAGATGCTGCAAAAGCGCTTATCGACAAAGGTCATAGCCTTTACCCCAATTTGCCCATGCGAGGTCCTTTTCACTTCAGAATGGAAGATCCTTATATCGGTGTTTTGGTTGAGGGCTACGATGAAGATCCTTATTTTTTGATGTCTTATAATCCACCTTACTATGATGAGTATCTAAAAAATTGCGGTATGGTCAAAGCAATGGATCTTTTCACTTATGAACTTTCAACAGCACAGAAGGTTGATCCCCTCATCACAGAAAATGCGAATAAGGCACGAAGTAATGGTTACAAAATCCGGTTTGTAGACAAAAAGAAACTCAAAGACGAAGCACGAACCATTGCAAGAATTTTTAACGATGCCTTGTCAAACAACTGGGGATTTGAGGAATTCATTGAGAGCCAAGTGAACGAGATGGTTCTTATGTTTAAGTTCTTCTTAGATTTAAGAGTCATCGCCATCGTGCATAAGGATGGCAAAGACATCGGGTGTTTGATCATGATCCCGAATTTTAATTCCGTAATAAAAGCCTCAAAGGGAAAGCTCACCCTAGGCACAATCCTCAGGTATTTTAACAGATACAAATATACAGGGGGCCGTCTGCGTGGATATGCCCTCGGCGTTTTAAAGGAACATCATGGACAGGGATTAGGAAGCCTACTTGTAGACGAAATGTATAAAATCGGAGCGCGCATTGGGTACAACCACGCCGAGATATCGTGGGTCCTTGCTAACAACGGACCCATGAATGAACTCTCAAAAGCCATGAACGGGAAGCAAAACAAAATTTATAGAGTGTATGATAAGTTCCCGACAAGATAACGCCTTTAGCCAATCTCTTAACACTCTAAAATCTTCTTTGATATAAAATCAAAAAAGTGATTTTTTAGAAGTACAAGGTAGCCAAAAACTCGAGGGGGATAAAATGGATTTGTTTCACAAGTTAAAAGGTTTAAAAATCATTGAGATGATCAAAACGTCTGGAATGTATCCTTTTTTCCGCGCACTTCAAGGCACCAAAGGAAACAACGTTTTGTTCAACAATCAAGAACTCGTCATGATGGGCTCAAACAATTACCTTGGGCTCACCCACGATAAACGAGTGATCGAGGCCGCTGTTGATGCCGTTAGAAAATGGGGATCAGGATGCACAGGCTCAAGGTTTCTAAACGGTAACTTAGAACTGCATGAAGAACTTGAGCGCGAACTTGCCGAGTTTTATGGTTATGAAGCTGCACTCGTCTACGCCACGGGCTTTATGGCAAACCAAGGTGCCATCACAGCACTTATCGGAAAAGACGACCACGTTTTCTCAGATGCCGAAAATCACGCCTGCATCATCGAAGGGTGTAAGATCGCAAAGGGCAAAGTCCATGTGTTCCGCCACGGTGATATGGAACACCTAGAAGAACTTTTAAAATCAGTCCCACTGGATGCAGGAAAAATGATTATTGTAGACGGCGTCTTCTCCATGACGGGTCGTGTGGCTCCCTATGATCAAATCCACGCTCTTGCAAAAAAGTACAATGCAAAAACCTATGTTGATGACGCTCACGGAGCTGGAACCATCGGCGTGGGTGGCCGCGGAACGGCCTCACACTTCAATTTAAAACCTGACATCCTTATGGGAACATTCTCAAAATCTTTTGCATCACAGGGCGGATATATTTGTGGCTCAAAGGAACTTGTTGAATGGCTTAAACACAAATCACGCACATTTATGTTCTCAGCAGCGCTTGCTCCTGCAAGTTCTGCCTCTGCGCTTGAAGCACTAAGAATACTAAAAAATGAACCCGAACTCGTTAATCGCTGCCGCCAAAATGCTTTATACCTAAAAAATGCCTTTGCGCGAATTGGCCTGAATACCCTAGGCACAGAGACCTGCGTGGTTCCCGTGTTTATTGGTGCCGATGAGGGTGCTCTTTATATTTGCCAGCAGCTCCTCGAAAAAGGGATTTTTACAACACCCGTGGTTTTCCCAGCCGTACCAAAAGGGCAAGCCATCATCAGATGTTCTGTTATGGCAACTCACACCAAAGAAGATCTCGACAAAGCCATCGCTGCTTTTGAGTCTTTAGTGGATTTAATAAATGAGTCTAAGGCTATGGCATCATCAGATAATGCTATGGCTGATATGTTAGATAATATCGACGATATATCCATGGAGTCCTTACAAACGCCATAATAAAAAAAGCCATCCCTGAGGATGGCTTTTTAGTATCAGACGAACTGCTTTGTCTTGATTAAGCAGTCTTCGATGCTGATTTCTTTTTTCCTTTAGTTGATTTCTCTGGGCCAGAAACAAGCTTCACGTTGGAATAATCAATAAAGCCTTCTTTCTTTAAAAGACCTTCTTGCTTATCAAAGTGAGTTTGTACTTTTACGCCTTGAACTTTAATTTTTAATGGGTTGGTCTTAATTTCTAAAACCTTTCCGCTTTTTCCTTTGTCGGAACCAGTAACAACTTGAACTGTTGCACCTTTTCTAATTTTGAGTTTCACTTGGCTCTCCTTCTGGTGTCTTACCCGCTTTACCCATTTTTCCACTGAGTTTCGCTTTGATTCGCTTTTTAATACCTAGAGCTTTTCTGGATAGAACTTTGCTGTCTTGGCTTAAGATAAAGCCATCAAAGCTGCCTCGGTGCTCAATAGTTCTCAAAGTGCTAGTAGCAATCTTCAGCGTGAAAGTTTGGTTTAGAGCTTGGCTATGAAGCTTTTTGTACTGAATATTTGGTTGGCTGATAGACTTAGTCTTAATGTTTGAGTGAGAAACTAAGTTACTAACAACAGGCCCTTTTTGTGTTAATTCACAACGTGGCATTTCTAATACTCCCGATCCGCGGTTAATGTGACTTCTGTATGAAGTTGATGAAAATAGTCGAAAAATACGCTTGTTGGCAAGGCTAAAATATATTATAACCCATTTTTACGTGAAGTTACGTGAGGGCCACGGGCCCATAGATATATTACAGGAGACTATCCGTGCTTAAAAAAGGTTCTGGAAAAACAAAGTTTAGATCTGAATACCCAGTTGATTTCAAATTCGACTTCAAAGACGCTTCAACACTCGCAAAATTCATCATCGAAGGCGCTAAAATCATCCCTTCAAGAATTAGCAAATTGAGCTCAAACCAACAGAGAGCAGTGGCTAAGGCTGTGAAAAGAGCTAGAAATATCTCTTTATTGCCAGTTGGAGCTGACGCATATGACAAGATGCACTACCCAGAGCCGATTAGCCCAAAGCCTTTTAATATCGACTAATCATTGTTGAGTTAAAGCAAAGCTTATAGAAAAAAGCCATCTTCCAAAAGATGGCTTTTTTGTTTTTAGAGTAAGATTTATTCTCCGCCGAGTTCTTTTTCTAACTCTTCAATAGATTGCTCCATCTGGATTTCATGGATTTTTTGTTTATCACGAACTTGGCGTCTTACGGAGTACCCGCTAAAAAAGCTCGTCAACTGAGGAGCAAGAAAGATAAATGTAAGTATTCCGACGATCACCGCGGCCCGTTTTTGCGGAATGACGAGTTGTCGGATCAAGCCTCGATAAATCAAATACGACGTACCCAAGATAATCAGTATGGAAGCAATAAAATTAAGATCAGCGGATCGAACATATCCAAGGACGATCCACACTGGCGTTGCAACGATACTCATTAGCATCTGTGCAATAGCAAAGACTTTGAAAACCTGTAGAAATGTCAGCTGACTATATCCTAATTTATCAAGCACAAACCAGATCACTAAAGATATAAAGGCAACGATAAGTAGAACTTGAACTGGCGAAAATATCAGGCTTGTTAAAATCCCTGAAAATCTTAGAGCAAAGACTGTAGCTGCAATGTTTGTGATGGCCTCAATCAAAAAGATATATAAACAGACTTTGACCAAATCAAGATCGGGTTCACGGTCTATGTAGTCCATAGGTCGTTTCAAGAGCCCTTTTAAAAACGTAGGAAATTCGCTCAGAGACAATTTGAATTGATTGATCAGGTCTTGATTCATGGATGATTCCTCAACGTTGGATGATTTTTTATTTTAGTGATGAACCCACTATTCTGCAACTCCCAAAGAGTAATAACCTTTCTTTAGTAGTGCTTATGCAACCTTTTTATGTTTGATTTGATTTTGGTCCATCTCGTAGTTACAGGATCTACATTTTAAGACATAGATGCCATCATCATTCACATCTAAATGCAAAATTCCGTGACCTTGCGGACATATCGGTATGTCAGAGTCCATCTCGTAGTTACCAGATTTGACTTCATAGAGTTTGATAATATCCGACTCAAAACCTTTAATCTTTTTAAAGCCAATTTCTTCAAACTCATAGCCCTCAGGGCTCACCTCTTTGAACACATCATGGCTCACTAGAATTTGGTTTGGCTCAGCATTGCTGCAAAGTCGAGAGGCCAAGTTAATAACTCGACCAATAGAAGTATAACTCTTAAAGTATTCTTCACTTCCATAAAATCCAACGTTTGCAAATCCTACGTCGATTCCAATTCTTATCTGAAGTTCATCTAGCCAAAGCTCGACGTATTTATCTTTATTGGCAATGATACGAGAGCGAATTTCAAGAGCAGCGTCGACGGTTCTTTTAACAAAGTCTTTTTGCTCTAGTGGCGCATTTGAAAATGCCAAAACGCCATCCCCTAAAAATTTATCAATGGTAATGTCATACTTGAGAAGGACCTTCATTGAATCTGACATAAACATTGATAAGACTTTATTGAGATCATCTTTATCAATTCGTGTAACCCTTTCTGTCGAGTTCACTATATCAATAAATATTGCACAAATTTTAGAACGCCTTAAAGAGCTTGTGATATCAAGTTTTCCGTTTGTAATTGCATGTACCACCTGCGGGCTGAATTGTTTTGTCAGGTTTGCGATCTTAACTGCTTCGACGGTTTTTTCCTGAATGACCACATCACGGCTTTTGATTTCGGCAGCAAGAAGCATCTGAGCTTGGATTTCTTGCTTACGGATGATCTCGTTGAAATAGTTTATCACAACTGAGATGACAGTAGTGGCGACTATAAAGAAAATATTCATTAGAAACTCAACGGAATTCACTGAACCAAGTCCCAGAAACGGAGCGATTAATAAAAATGGCCCATAGATTAATCCTATGACTAAGAAGAGATAGTTACGCGTCCACGGAATAAAAGAAATTCCTGCGATCGCAACAAGATTTAAACCCGCATAATAAGGGGTTGCAACATCGCCAATGAGCCAAATCATTAATGTAATAGGAATACTATTAATTAAAACCAAGGCTAAAGCTATGGTCTGTGCCTCTTCAAGATTTTTTAGCTTCATAGCTCTGTGGCGAATGTAGAGAGTGAGTCCAATGATACAAACTCTTAAGAATGCGAAGATGCCAAACAGATGCGGAACGTATAAGTAATCTGTAATAAGAAACGCAAGATACAACGGAACGGACATTTTAGAGGTAATAACCACTAAAACATCTTTGATCTCGTCTAATCTACGCTGCTCAATTCCAGATTCCATCATTTAGCCAGACTTTATAATTGTGAAAAATAAATTAATGTTTAAATTTTCAGTCTCAATATCCATGCGTCCTGGCAAATGCCCAAAGAGACGTTTCATATCATCTTTTGATCTATAAATGAGTCGCCAATCAAGAGCTAAATCCATTTCAAACTGATTCGGATTCTCGACGTTAAAGTTTCCGATAATAAGTTGGCCACCCGGTTTTAAACCATCGCAAATCTTTTGACCAGCCAGCTGAGCAACAGGATCAGAGAAATAATCAAAAAGACCAGCAGAATATATCAGATCAAAGTCTCTTAATCCAAGTCCCCTTGAGATAATGTTTTTCATTGCCGTGTTGTGAAAGTGGAACTCAATATGCTTATTGTGTTTAGCCAAAGTATATAGATGCCTTTGTGCATGCTTTAACGAGTCCACGTCTTGATCGATCAAATGGAACTCAATTCTTTTATCAGAATCATAGTCTTTTAAAAACAGCTGGATTTCTCGGGCTGGTCCTGATGCAACCGATAGAATTTTAATTGGCATATCGGTTTTATGATTTCGGACGACTTCTTTGATTCTTCCATGCAAATAGACCGCGCGGTTTCTGACTGCCGCAGCAGCTGGCTTTTCGATAAAATATTTATGAAGACACTTTGCATAGAGACTCGCACCTTCTGCTTCTTTTCTATAGATGATGTTCATCATCTCATAATCCCCAGCATAACCTAGCGGCTTATAATAAACTCTATTTGCAAACGGAGCTTCAAAAATAATTCCACCGACTTCTCTTCTGAAGAATTCAAAACTTTTGGTAACCTCTTCTTTAGGCTTATTCTTAAGTATTTGAGCTAGGGACTCATAGAAGGGACCCATCGACGTATCAAAAAACTCTGCCATGATTTGGCAGAAGGTTTCTTCAAAGTCTTTGTTCTCATAAGGGTTTACTGTTGGGCGGCTTTTTTCTAGCTCTTCAATTTTAAGTTTCGCCATCTCGACGATGCGTTTGATCTCAAGGGTCTTTGCTTTAAATTCAACAGAGACTCCTGTAAATTGCGTTAAGTCTGCACTTAAATTTTCAATCAACTCCCGTGCAGATAAAATTGCTTGGATGGACTCTGTTCTTAATGGCTCGCCGATAATTTCATAGGCAAACTTGGAGTTAGTATCTGCACGCTCTTGTCTGACTGCCCTGATATGCAAATGTGCAACCTCGTAAGATTCAAAAAACAATGGCACGTCAATTTTTTCGATAGGTAGAGACGAATGAGCTTCAAAGGCTAAACCGAACGGAGAAAGGTTTATGACCTTGCACTTCTCGTTATCAATCATCACATAACAATCATATGGATATACGTCCAGTCGATCTTGTCGTATGATCTTCACTCGCTTTTCTTGCTTGATGTCAATTGCCTCATGTTTTAATTGCGACATACCTATCTCCAATATCTTAATATGGTCCTGAATATTATTCGGAGACCTACATTAAACAATTAATGATAAATCTCCTATTTTTAATTTTATAAGTTTTTTCCAGACTTTTGAATTAAGACGTTTCAGTCACAAAGTCTGGACGCATATCTAGTTTGCTATTTACAGGACTAAAAATACCTAACTCTACTTACCTATTGCTCCGATCTAGGACTAGAGGAAGTATCATTGAGAGCTGACAACACGACCAACACGCGAACTGAAGAACGGACCTCTGGGAGTAACAGACATATTCCCGCGCGCGCTGTAATATTTATAAACGGCGAGACCTACCAAGGCATTATCCTCAACTATCACTTTAACGGCGCGTGCATTAAGCTTAAGAAAAAAATCGACTTCGATAAGGCGACGGATCTTTCGTTGGATTTTTATATTGGTGATAAATGTTTAAAATCCAAAATGGCTTTTAAACTGGCGTGGAAAGATAACACCGATGAAATTATTGGGATTGAATTTACAAAACCTCTAGAAACAAATTACATTACCCGCTCAAAGCGTTTCTTAACACATAAAAACATTAAGCCAACAGTTGTTGGATGTGATCCAACTGATCCCAACCGCTTAATTTATTACAGCGTTCATGATTTATCCGAATCAGGAATGCTGCTCCAAACCTCAATTACAAATAAACATTTGTTTCCAGGAATGACCATCAAGGATGCCAAGCTCACCATCCCAGGGCTTGACTCCGCTGAGCTAAATTTATTTATTGCTAACGTGAGAAAGAGCAAAGAAGAAAACTTAATTGATATCGGGGTTTTTCTACAAGGCACAACTCAAACTTACAAAAAGTACTTTCAGAATTATGTTTCTACACTCTCGCCTATGACCGAGAATCGGGCAGAAGCTTTGTCACTGTCGGGCTTTTTCTCAAGAAGTATAAAAAATGGCTTAACCTATCGATATATTGAAAGCGCAGAAGAGTATAAAAATGTTTTGAAACTGCGGTATGAAGGGTACTCTAAACACGGTAAAATTGCAGAGGGCAAAACTTGGAAAGATTTAGGCGAAGGCTACGATAAAGAAGGAAAAATTTTAGCCGCTTACTTAGGGGGACAACTGGTGGCCTCTGCTGAACTGCGCTTCGGTACTGAGGCTCCGTTTCGAATGGATAAGTACATTGATTTAATGACCATTCCAAATCTTAATCGTAGTAAGGTTGTTGAAATCAATAAATTTGTAGTTCATCCGAAGGCTCAACGATCAGATATTGTTTTGGGAATGATGCAAAGAATACATGCCATCGTTGTTACACACGGTAAAATTGATGTTCTTTTAAATTGCACCGAGAAACTTAAACCGCTTTATAAAAATGTAGGTGCTAAAGATTTAAACTTGTCGTACCCGCACCCAGATGTTCCGAGCACTCACCTGCATGCGATGTTGATTACACATGAAGTTTATGAGCAAGGGAAAGACTTTAACCCTTATGCGTGGGATATTGTTTTTAAAAATGTAAACGATTACATGCATGAACTTGGCTTAACGCAGAAGCCACACCTTTCTACAAAAAATAAAATCTTAAAAAAGGTTTATACGAAAGTTCATTCCAAAAGAACCAAGGATGCCAATAAACCGCGCACAACACAAAAGCGCAGCAACTCAACGGAGTTCATCAACCCAAGATGGACGAAGCAACATATCACGTCCTCAATTATGCTGCCGTACATTCTTGAAGCCGATGAATTGATCGGCCAAAGTAAAGTGGATTCTATTCTAGCAACTATTGAAATCCCTAGATCTTACTTTGATGTTCAGGGAAACTGGCTGAGTATTGAGTTTTTAAATACGTTTAATGATTTATTCTCTCAGCACCATGATCTCACCGCACTACAAAGAGGCGCAGGGATTAGATCCATGCAAAAAGAAATCTTGGGAATCAACTACTACATATTAAAGCACTTTATTTCACTCGAAGCGGCCTTTAGACAAATATCAAAGATTACCCCGCGCTTTAATAAGACCAGAACATATAACCTATCTGAAATCCGTAACGGTCGCGCCTTTGTAAAAATTGGTGTTGTGGAACCAGAGCTAAGACCAAAACACAAAGAGACCTGTGAAAACTGGAAGGCAAGTTTTGAGGCTACGGCAAAACTTATTACTGGAAAGCCCGCTCAGGTTATAAAAAAGAATTGTTGTTTTAATGGGGACCTTGATTGTACCTATGAGATCATCTGGGAACCTCAAAATAAACACATCTTAAGTAATCAAGGCTCTAATCTGTTAATAGTTGCAATCAGTTTGCTAAGCTACTTTTTAACCAAGCAACCCATGACAGCTCTTGCGACATTAATGTTTTTTGCCTGCATCAAGCTATCTAGAAAGTTATTAAAAATAAAAGAAGAATTTAACTCGATCACTAAGGAGTTTGATAACTACAACAAGGAAGCGGAAGAAAAATACAATGAACTCCAGGTTTCTAAAAATAAGCTTGATGAAAATTATAAAGAATCCGTCATTATTGATCTAATCTCTCGAGACGTTCAGCGATCACACAAACTTGATAAAATCCTAAACTCCGCCCTTGATGGTATCTGTAAGAATTTTGACTTTGATCGTGCGTTTATAATGTTGGCAGATAACATGAAACAACAAATCAAAACTGCTGCGATCTCCGGAATCTATGAGGGAGCACAAGACGTATGGAAGTTTACGATTGACGTGAGCCAAAAACGAGACAACCAACAGGTTGCCTCATCAGTCTTCTTAACTAGCAACTCGATAATGATAAACAACGTGGATGAGCATTTATTTCAGTTAAATGACGCCTCAAAAGCGTTGATCAATAAGCTTAAGACCTCAGGGTTTTGTATAGTACCGATCCCAGCATGGAATGATACGAACTGGGGAATTTTGATTGCCGATAAATCATCTAAAAGAAAAGAACTCGACCGAAGAGACCTAGTACTATTGCAAAAGGTCGCGCTACACTTAGGATTGGCACTTGATAAACAAGCTAATCTAGACTCTGAAGTTAAAATCAGGAAGATCTTTGAAAAATTTGTCCCGTCATCAATTTTAAGTCAGGTCAGTGCGGTTAATGAACCTAACCTCGGCGGGCAAACAAAGAACATTGCGTGTATGTTTATCGATATCAGAGGCTTTACGCAAATGACGTCCGCTCTTGCTCCGCAAACGACCCTGGAGCTTTTAAATATCTTCTATAACGAGGTCTATAAGGTCTCAAATAAGTATAGCGGTATCATTGATAAGTATTTAGGAGATGGTGTTTTACTCTCTTGGGGAGCTCATCAAAATACAGAAGGCAATGCTCTAAACGCTGTGAAGACAGGAATTGAAATCTTACAAAGCTTAGAGAAGATTAATGATGTAAACGCTAAAAACGGACTTCCGAGAATTGAAATTGGCATAGGGATTCATCAAGGTCCTGCAATTGCGGGGAATGTTGGCTCTGAGGAGCGTATGGAGTTTACAATTATTGGCAACACCGTCAACATTGCGTCTCGCCTTGAAGGGCTATGTAAAGTGTATGACTGTAGTATGGTGATCTCTCAAGAGGTCCTCAGCAGTCTCCCACAAGATTATCAGGCGCAATATGAACTAGCTGATGCAAAAATCAAAGGAATTGATAATCATATTACAGTTGGAATTAACAGAAAATCAAAGATAAAGGATGTCGCATGAATAAGGTTTTAGAAATCGTAAATCAAGCGCAAGATGAATTTTATACTTTGCTTGAAACAACGACCAAAGAAACAGGCTTAACTCGAGAACAGTATGTGAGATTTTTATCCATGCAATACCACCTCACCAAAGGTGTGCAACGCCACTTCATGATTGCTGCCAGCCATCCTATCATGGCGCAAAAAAGAATGCTTCGTCAGTTTTTAGTTAACTTTGCAAACGAAGAAGAACTTCACTTCGACATCGCACGAGAAGATCTTTTAAAAATGAATGAGCAGCCTACGGATTGTCCATTAGATGTCACTTTATGGTGGAGTTACTTTAATTCCATTATAATGGAACAACCTTTTATTAGGTTGGGCGCCACTTGCATTCTAGAAAATATCGCTAAGAAATCAAACGACCTCATAGACCAATTGATGTCAAAGGCTGATTACTTAACAAAGGCAAATACCCGCTTTGTTATTATCCATAAACACGGAGAAAACCTTCCCCATGGGGATCAAATTATTGAAGCTTTAGAGGGCGCAAGACCTAACGAAGAACAGCTTGCAGACCTCGTCAAAGGCGCAGAGATTGGTAAAACAATGTATTTGCGAATGTTCTATTGGGTGATTACAGGAAAGGCGCTGGTTTAGATTTTTTGCTCAGTGGTTTTCTTTTGTCGATCTATTCTTTTTTGTTTCAGCTTATGAATAACCAAGTCCACGATGGTCCCGATCACCAGAACCAAATAGGCCTTCTCTGAAATTTTATGAAACTCTGGGCCTGTAAAATATAAGAACTTAATATCGGAAAATTCTTTTTCCCAGAAGGCCACTCGTCCAACGAGCATAGGAATTGAAAATACAAACACATGAATATGGATGGCCCAATAAACAAACGAGGCATACCCGTCTTCCCAGCTTCTGCAAATTTTTAGAATAACAAAGCCCGTTAAAACAAAGGTGCTTGCGGCAATGACGGCGGCTAATTTTTTGGGCTCGATAAAATTAAAGTAAGCAACGATGACGGGAACCGTTAGAATTTCCACACCCAGAATAATTAATAAATCTCTAATTGTGTTCTTTGTGATTGTCATTGCACCTGCATTAGATCATGGCGGTTAAGGGCATTTCAATGTAAAAAGTGACCTATTCCAGACTTCTTTACGATCCAATAAGGATGCACCTGGCAGATTTGCAAGCGTGGCCTCTCTAAACTGAGTCCATCTAGATTCTGTGAAGTTTTCCTTCACAATCATTTGAATTTCGCAAAAAGTGCTTTTATGAACGGTATCAAGCCAACCCATCTTATCAAGATAAGATTCAGGCGGCTTCTCTCCCCATGCTAAATTAAAAATCAAACTCAAGGAATCAAAGAGCGCATTTGAGATTTCAGGCTTTGCTAAAACTTCAGAGCGACACTCGCGTGAAACCGTCTTTACATCATTGATAAGATTTTTTAGTCCATCAAAAAACTGGTAACAAGTTCCTGGCATGGGCCGTACCTGACAAACATTCATACTGGATTGCAAAGCGGTCTCATCCATAAACTTCTTTTTAGGATCTTTATAAAGGAACGGTGTTTGAGCGTCTTTAAATATCTCATACTGGGAGTCACAAGCGGTGTGAGGAGGATTGGTAAGTAGCAGAAAGACTAATCCAATCATAAGCGCGCCTGCGACGAGGACGGCGCGTGGTAAAGAGTTTAAGAAATTATCCATGAGGTAACTCTACCTTCAGAAAACTTTTCGTCCACAGTTGGATGAAACTTCAAAAGGGTTTTCAGCCTTACGAGGTTCTTCCTGAATCCAAACGGCGCGGTTGTTTTTGCAAAAGAACACCTTATAAGGCGCCTCGATTTTATAGCTCTGGTAAAGGATCACAAGCTGTTTAAAGGCCGACTGCAAATATTTAGTGCGGTCATCCCCTCTAGTCATTTGAGCGCTCGTGAGCTGCTTGTTGATCGTATTTAAAATGCGAGAAATATGCTGGCTCTGCTGGCCTTTAACATTCTTAATTGCGGTATCAATAGAAGTTTTTAGAATCGTAATCTGCGAACTGACCATAGGATCTTTACGGTCATACATGTATTTATGAAGAGTATCGCTATTTTTGATAATCGTAAGCAGTTCTTTACTAGTAGTTTCGTCCAGCTCAATCCGCTTTTTACCTGTAGAAGCATCTGAAACAAAGCAAACCATTACCAATAAAAAGGCAGCAAAAATCTTATTCATTATCTATTAGTTTATCCCATATAGACGTGTCTGTAAAAATAAAAAAGGCTAGGTATTACCCTAGCCTTTTATCTATCCAATTCTAATCAATAAATTAGAATCTGAAAGTTGCTCCTAAAGAAGCTTGCATTTCAGTTTCTGGGTTAGTAGCTGTATCTTCCCAGTCAAACATACCAAGTCTTGCGTTTAACTCAACACCGTTTGAAAGCGTTCTAACAGCCCAAACGTCGATTTCAGTACCGAGGTCTGTTCCTTCAGTTGCTTCAAACATGTAGTAGTCAGCACCAACTCTAGTCATTTCCATCGGCTCAAGTGCAACTCCAACTTTCATATAAGTTAGGTTACCCCAAGTCATGATATCCATTAAACCAGCGTTGTTGTGTCTGTCGTAGAAGAACGGATCGTACTCTGTGTTTTTGTTTGAACCATCTTGACCAGAGTCAGTGTGGTAAAGAGCAGAAATTCTTAAGTTCATTACATCTGGAAGAGTGTAACCGACTTCAGCATCCATCATAGAAGCTTCGTGATCTGCGGCAGCCGCAGCGTTAGCATTACCTGCGCCAGCAAAGTTAGTTTCCCCTGTGTACATTGCGTACGTCGCTCTATAGTCAACTCCAGCAGTGTCACCCTTAACAGTTACACCCATTCTTAGCTTCTTATCCATAGCATTGCCTGTTGTAGAAGGTAAGTTTGTTGCATTTGATTGCATTGCATGGAAGTTAGCCATTTTTAACCACTCAGGTAAGTTTTTGAAATCTAAGCTTACACCGTAAAAGTTAATATCAGCTGCATAACCAGCAGTTGTATTAGTAGCATCGCCTTCTTCAGCACCTTTTACACCGAAAAGACCAATATTAGCCCACTCAGTGAAGTACGCACCGTAAACACCTTCAAAAGTGTATGGAGTTTGTTCCCAGTCGTTTCTTGCTACAACTGTTCCGTCCGCTAGATCAAGAGCACCACGGCCAATTTTTAATGCAAAATTGTCCATAGCTTTCCAGAAAACAAACGCTTCATAGACCATTAGATCGTTATCTGTATTACCTGGTGTAAGGTTACCCGTTGGCAGTGTACCCCAAGTAGCCGCATTGATTAACGTAACAGTAGCTGTAAGGTCTTCACCTTTAGTCATAGTAGCGCCAAGCTTTGTTCTTTGAACAGTTTGGTTATTGTTCGCAGACTCAGTTCCGCCAGCATTCTCAACGTTTGTGAATCTAAAGCGTGCTTCCGCATTCCACTTTACATCCGCACCCTCTTGAGCGTTTGCACTTGTAAGAAGCGCTAAGCTCGCGAATGCAAATAATAATTTTTTCATTCTGATCTCCTTGTTGTTTTCTGTTTGCGTTAGGACCTTGAGCACCTCATGGGCCTAAGCCCTAACACAAATTGTTGTTTCTAAATCTATGCGTACGCCTAAAAGCGTATTAGGCCACAAATTTTTTGCAATAATTTTTTTACGTATTTAGCGGTTTGCGTTAGGCCTAAAGATTAGGCATTTGACATACTTAGAGCAATTCGAGTAGTTTCGTGCTTTCGTTTTAGCAATATACGTCGGGAAGTAGCGCAGTCTGGTAGCGCATCTGGTTTGGGACCAGAGGGTCGCAGGTTCGAATCCTGTCTTCCCGACCATTCTAAAAATAAACAAAGCCAACCTAAAAACGGTTGGCTTTTTTTATTTTTATTCATGCCCGTGAATCAGGATTCGAATCTGCGGGGCTATGGTTCACTTCGTTTGGGCCAGAGGTTGTGCCCGCGCTAAAAGGTGCCAGTGGCACGTTTTAGTGTGGAGCATCTGCGAACGGGTCCGTAGCGCCAGCGAAGGATCCCAGAGCAGCGAAGCCGCCAGGCTTCTGGAGTAACGCCGTCACCATGGCGCAAATGATCCATACCGACCACATAGGTAACACTTTATACCAGAGACATAGGTTACACTTTTGCCCCCACAGGGCACCCTCCGCAAATCCGTCCTAATATATATACCGTCCCCAACTAGAACTAGACTCAACACCACCCTTGTATCAAGGGGCACTCAGCGCAAATACCGTCTCATCTTTCGCACACCAAATCTTTCAATTGCCGCATATTGATTGTGATTTCGGCAAAGCAATCGCACATTATCGACCGTACTCTTTCCACCCATAGCAACGGGAAGAATATGGTCATACTCAAGAAACCGCCGACTCCCACAATTTGGATGCGTGCACTGTCCCTTATCCCGCATATAAACCTCACACTTCACGGTTGACGGAATATAACGATAAACGCTCATTCGTTTTTCTTTGACGCAAGTTTCACTACCGATCATCGGTAGTACAGCCGCATCATTAGTTAGCGACGTCGTACGACTTACTGGAGGAGTCTCAACTTCCTTGCGAGCTCTTTTGCGAGCCCTCTTCGCCTTCTCTTTTGGATCAATCTTATTCAAAGTGACCTTTGCCATAAATTCAATGAGCTCCTGATCTGTCATAGTGGGATTTTGGTGAGATAATAGCGCTTTGATTTTATCGAGCCTTGAAATGAGGTCTTTATTCAACATCACCTTCAACTCAGTAACGTCTTTCGTAAGTTCTCTGCGCTTTTCCTGCGGAATACTTTGAGGTGAGATTGAAACGAGTTCCTCCACACACTCCTTGGTTGTTTTGTTCTCAAGCTTCCTTAAGACTTCCTTTTTAGATTCAATAGAGTAACTCTTACCCATCTTGGCTTCGTGCCTAAAAAAACTTTGAGCTTGCGCCACACTCGAAAGATTTAATTCGCCCTTTATAATTTTCTCTTCAATTTCAGGAATGAGCCTCATGGCTCTCATTGTATCAATACGCCGCTGTGCGCTTGAAGCTGAGTACTTTAAAACCTTTGTGCAATACTCAAACAATGATGGATAACTTTTAGAATAAAGCCTTCGCCTTTCGACCTCTGCTAAGAGGTGCAAAATTTCAATTTTAAGTTTATTTTCATGAGAGACCGATTGAAGCAGTTTTTGCTCTAGAGCATTGTTGGATAAATTTCTATAACCTTTTGTTTCCTTTGTTTGGAAGTTTGCTTCCATAAACTCATAACTCCTTTGACCCCCATCAAATTTGTTAACTTGAAAGCAATATAACATAGGTTTTTAAAACAGCATTTTATAGGATTTTGAATTGCAAAAATGCATTCCATAAATGCGACTTTACCGCAATAAACGCCTCTTCCTCAATCGCTGAGGCCGAAGTTTAACAAAACACAAGGTTTCTGCGAACGCTCCTAACATAAGACATTTTACGAGGACATAAACCCGTCAATATTTTTTTAAATATTTTTTATTCATTTAGCGTTTGCGAAATATAAACCTGACGCAAGTTTCACTACCGATCATCGGTAGTACAGCCGCATCACGGACGAATGTTTTTGGTTATAGCCTCTTATGCAAGAAAGACTGTTCTTTGACGTTCACCTTTATGCAGAGATTGAGTTGGTAACTATCTTTAAGGTCTGTAAGACAATTTATATACACAACGGAGTTCGGAACTGGCACTGATTTGCAGAGATTGACCTCGAAGCCATCTTGCAATTCAGCGGTACAATCAAGAGTACCGTTAGGTTTTTTTGCATTTTGGCAGAGATTTAATTTGTAACTGTCTTCAATTTCTTTCAAGCAATTGATTGTTTGAAGCTTGTTGGTGTCGATTACTTTTGAACACAAGTTAACTTGGTAGCCATCTTCAAGATCACCTCGGCAATTTAGAGCATCGCCTGCACTTGCCGAAAACGCCATCAAAAAAATCGTATAAAAAAGAATGAATTTCAATCTGCCCCCAGTTTTATTTCTGATAGAGAGATCGCTCATTGCGCTTCCTATGTCAATAAAGCTCATAAGCTTTGGCATAGAGACTCTAAGACTTCCAATTAAAGTAGTATTTTTTGCACGGAGGAGGACGTTTACTTTCCATACACATCTTTTAATGCGCTCTCAATGTCTGAGTGCTCAAACTCAAAGCCGGAGTTTAGTGTTTTTGTTGGAAGGACTTTTTGGCTTGAAAGGAGCATTGATGACATTTCGCCTAAGGCAAGCTTGAGGACTTTTGCTGGGACAGGGACTGTGAACCTGAAGCCTCGAATTTTTGAAAGTATTTTTGTAAACTCCAAATTGGTTACTGGGTTAGGCGCAGTGAGATTGTAAGCGCCTGAGATGCTATCGTTGTGTAAACAGTGTTTGATGAATCGAACTTCGTCATCGATATGAACCCAACTCATCCATTGCTTTCCGTCTCCCAGAACAGCTGGACCCATTTTCTTTAGTGCTCCCCCATCATTTGACAAGATGACCCCGCTTCTTAACAGTACAACTCTTAAGCCGAGAGCCTCTGCCTTTAAGGCTTCTTCTTCCCATGCCTGACAGAGTTCAGCTAAATAGCCTTTTCCTGCGGGTGCAGTTTCATCAACTGTGGAGTCTTTGGTGTCACCATAAAAACCTACCGCTGATGCAGAAATTAAAACTTTAGGTTTTTCGTCTTCTCTTAACTGCCCGATGGCTTCAACAATTCTTCTTGTAGAATCAATGCGTGAGTTCCAGAGGCGCTCTTTTCTTTTTTCTGTCCAACGGCTGCTGGCTATGTTTTCTCCGACGAGGTTGATAACGGCACCAGCGCCGTAGATTGCTTCAAGGGGAACCTTGTCAGAGTCTTTCCATTGAAGCAGATTTTCTGGCGTGAGGGCTGGAAGTTTTTTTGGGTTGCGAACAAGGGCGACAACGTCATGATCATCTTTTACAAGACTCTCAACTAATTTCTTACCAACTAGGCCAGTGGCGCCTGTCACAAGGATCTTCATAATGAAAAGGTACGCTGTTCCCACCCTTTCCGCAACTCTAGAAGAGTTTTGATAGGAAATTGGTGGCTCTGGCGCATCATTTTGCGGTGGGATTTGAGTCATCGTTTAGCAGTTGCTCAAAAAATATGACGTCTCTTTTTGAACTGGGATACGTTCTTATAAAAAGAAAATAGCGAAGCTTTTGGCACCGCTATTTTCACATTTTCCTCTTTAGAGTGAATTAATTATCTTCCCAATCTCTGTAAGATGAGCGATCGTAAGTTGTCTTTTTGAACCTTATCGACCTTCTTTAAAGCCTCGTCGAGAGCTTTAATATTACCAGAATCCTGTGCATCTAAAAGATCGTTGTAAGAAGACACAGTTCTTTGCAGAGTCTTGTGTTTCTCAATGCGATCTTGTGTGCTCTTAGGCCGTGTTTGCAACATATAAGAATAAGTATCTCTTAAAACTTTTTTCTTAGCCTCAGCTTCTGCAGCTTTTTGTGCTTTATACTGATCCGAGTTACTTGCTTTGCTTGAATCACCTCTTGCTTTGACGTCGGAGTTATTAGCTGAATTGCTCTTCGACTTGTCGGTTTCATTTACGACTGGTTTAGGCGTTCCGTCATAAGGAGTTCCGTCTTCGTTGTATCTTTGGCGATTGTCATTGTCCCCAGTATAAGGTGTTCCATCTTCGTTGTATCGTTGGCGGTTGTCATTATCACCATTGTAAGGTGTGCCGTCTTCGTTCACTCTTTGGTTGGCAGCAGAACTACTCGTGTTTGCTGAATCCCGATTATTATTGGATCTGTCTCCTTCATTAACAACGGGCCTCGGGGTTCCGTCATAAGGCGTTCCGTCTTCGTTGTATCTTTGGCGGTTATCGTTATTTCCAGTATAAGGTGTTCCGTCCTCGTTATACCTTTGGCGATTGTCATTGTCCCCAGTATAAGGTGTCCCGTCTTCGTTATACCTTTGCTGAGCATTTGCATCTCCAATAGACATTGCCGATGCAATTAGCGCAAGACATAGCATTTTAAGCATATATATTTCCCCCTAAATTAAAAACATAAGTCAAAGAGTTGCATCAGGTATGCCGAGCTCAGATCAAAAAAAACTGGAGGGAAGTTTAATAATTGGCTTAAACTTTTACATCCGCGTGTACACCTATACAATTCATACCTTTTTACAGTACGAACTTAAGGCGTCTCAAAATGAGACAGCGAAACACAAACTAAACTAATACCTTATCGGATAAAAGCTTCTTCGTGACAGCTTATTGAAATAGCATCTGGCGATAGTCCGCTCGCTGCCCGTAGCGAAACAAATGGAGAGCTCGGCGCACGTTGCACCGAAGCCGTCGAATGCCCATAAGTCAGCGCTGCAAAGGCAATGGCGTCGACATTGATTTCAAAGGCTTCCATGTTAAGGTTACTGAGATCATCGCACTTTTTATGATAACAAGCATCGTAGGCGACACCTGCTTCACCACCAAAGAGCTTAGCCTCTTGCTCAGACTTAACGTCTTCGGCACCCGTAAAAAGTCCACCAACAGGAATACCCGCCAATGCAAATGCTTGATAATCAGAGCGCCCATTGAGTGGAGTCTCCACACTTCCTGAGCCGTAGGCACTTAAAAACATTTTGAATAAACTTTCAATGGAGTCTGAGCCCTGCGGTCCAACGGATTCAAAATGAGAACCATCGCCGTCATAAACTCCAAGTTTATAGTTTGGAGAAGCGATCATATCAAAATTCAAATAAAGAGCGATTTTTTCTTTTTCTTCTTCTGGCAGATACTGAACGTACTTCGTTGAGCCCACAAGACCTAGCTCCTCAGCTCCCCACCATGCGAATCGAATCTTGTTGTTAAGTTTTGCATCTTTAAGTTTGGTTGCAACTTCTAATATGCCTGCACTCCCTGATCCATTATCGTTTATTCCTGGTCCGGCCTCAACACTATCTAAATGTGCGCCGATCATGACGATATTATTTGGATCACCTGAGAGGGTTTCTGCAAGAATATTATATGTCCCAGAAGTTTTCACTTCAGTTGTTGCTGAGAGAAGAGCCTTCACTTTAGGATGAGCAAGCTCAACACCTTTTTCATAGGTTGTTGCAAGAACTGGAATATTAAGCTCAACGTCTTCGCCGAGGGTTCCTGCAAAAAGCCCCTTGCGGTCTTCAGTGTCACCCTGATTAAAGATAATAACTCCGCTTGCTCCTGCTTTTTCAGCATTCTTAGCTTTATCACCGAAGGCGCATGTTCCTCTTTGTACCAATGCAATATGTCCCGGAGAGAAGTTTGCAAAGTCTTCGGCTTCGCATCCGCTTGATGAAGAATTTCCAAGTCCTAACGAAACATCAACGGCAGTGATTAACGCTTCTGTTTTGCCAGAGCCGCTATAAGACATCACTTCAAAGTCTTTTTCTTCTTCAAGAGGAATGTGATCTGGTGCTGTTATCTCGAGCACACCCTTTCCTAATTTGCTAAACTTTTTGAACTGAAAGAATTGGTGGTGAACAAGGTACCCTGCGCGGTGGAGTTGTTGAACAATATAATCTCTGGAGGCTTTATCACCACTGCTCCCTGCACTCCGGTTTCCATTATGGTTATCTGCAATTTCTTGAAGCGCCACGAGATGCTGACGTGCAGACTCTGCGCTCACTTCATTCAAAACCTGCATAGTGCTCTGATTGATCCAAGTGTTTTGAATTGCTCCGCCACTTGATGAAATCAGTCCTAGCAATGCAACTCCTAAAATCAGTTTCCTTTTGTGCTTAAACAAATGCGCCCCCTTATGGTGACAAGTTGTCTCCGTGCTTATGCATTTAACATATAATGCAACCACCATACCGTGAAAAAAAGTAGCATTAAGGCCCCACATCACATCGTAGCCAAGACCAACGTCTGCAAATCAATAAAGTAGTAAGTGATAAAAAAAAGGCCGAGCTTTTGCTCGGCCTCAACTACTTTGCGCAATTTCGGGCTTAGTGAAAGTGACGTAAGTAGTTTGCTTGGGAGTGTTGAATATCGGAATTGATTACATTAATCTTTGCATCGATTGCAGCCTTTGCATTATCAAAGCTAACGAGGGCACTATCAAGTTCTGCCACTCGTTGAACGACTTGCGCTAAACGAGCTTCACTTGATTTTAAAGAGCTATCCAACTGTGCAAGGCGCACCTTATCTGATGGGACTTGTGTGTTTAGACGAGACTCTTCTGCCATCAAATTCTCAAGCTTTGCTTTTGCGGCGCTAAGGTTATCACTTGCAGTGTTGAGATCTTGTTTAAGCTTTACATAGCCTACACTTTGTTCAAATCTCTTAAGGTCTGCTTCCGCTCGTGCGACGTTTTGTCTAAGACCTGGAATCTGTCGATCAAGATCCGCAATACGTATTTTTAAATCCCCATTCCTGTTAATTAACTGTGGAATTCTGTAGTTCGTAATGTCGTTTCGTAAGCTTTCTTCTTGCGCTATACGAGACTGCAATCTGTTTAAGTTCGTTAGCGCCACGTCGTATGCATGTCTTAAACGATCAGAAACTCTTTGAACGTCATTACGGATACTAGACTCAATGCGGTCCATACCTCTGCGATTTGAGTCGTACTGAGAATTAAGTCTTGAAATATCGCTTTCCTTACTGCGAACTTGATTTTGTTTATCTCGGACTTGTGATGCTAAATGATCACAGTTGTTTTCTGGTTTAGATATACATTGGCTCATCTGTGATTGCACACGAGAAAGGTCTCTTTGTAAATTCACAAGCTCTCCGCGCTCTCTATTTATTTGGTTACGAATATTATCAGATTCTCTTTTTAAAGAATGGTACCTGCTTGAAGACTGTAACAATCTCCTGTACTCATAGTCTGCATCATAGGAGTTGTATTCTCTTCTAGCTTGTTCCGCTTTGCTTTGAGCATGAGAAACTTCTGAACGCAACCGCTGGATTGATTGAGTCAAAAGTTGAGCTTCTCTTTCAAGCTGCCTAATTGTACTAATGTTTGCGCTGTGTTCTCGCTCAAAAGACGCTTTATCATTCACTGCTCCGCTCAATGCCCTCTGCGCTCTACTGATTTCATTTGAAAGCTCATTATGTTTTGGTTGATGTGGCGCAATTTTCTGAGAAGCAGTGTCATACCGAGTCTGTGCGGTCGCTCTTTGTTTTTCTGCTGCAGGAATTTCACTTCGGAGTTGGCCGAGCCGCCTCTCACCGTTTTGGATTCTTAAAGTTGTAGCGGATATATCTTGTTTTAACTCAGGGATCTTTTTATTGGCTAAGTCAGCACGCTCCATCTGAAGGCGTTTTCGCTCCTGAATGGCTGGCGCGTTTGCATCTTCAAGTTTTTTAAGTTCCCTTTCTTGTTCTAATAGACGCGCAAAGTGTGCCGCAAGATCATAAAAACCAGCACGAACAGCCACCAAAGTAGTTCCATCAAAAATCTTCGGATTTTGATCAAAACTTGCTGGATGATCAGTCAGTGCAGAGAATCTTTGTTCAACAAGAGGCTGACCTTGGTTACAGAGTTTCTCCATGCTTGCGATAATTTCTGCAGCTCCACTTAAAGAGAACTTCAGTTTTCCACCCTCGAGGTCTCCAAAAGGCACAACCTCAAGATTTCCCTTCGCAGTTCTTAGGTGGTCTGTGAGTTGTTTTGTTTCATCTGGAAGATACCAAAAGAATCGGCTCTTATCTGCAACCGAGTACTCACTAAAAAGTGCTACCTCATGATTCACCGACGTCATTGCAAGAGGTCCGTAATTTAGCTTTCCTGTTTCATGTAAAAATATTTCTAAAGGTTTGTCTGAATTTTTCGTTTTGCTTAGCCTAAGGCTATAACTTCTTAAAAACCCAGAATCTGTCGTGATGGCCTCGCACACAGTGTCTGCTCCAGAACCATGCTCGTTAAGCACCCATTTGCCGCTCTTTGCAAGTTGTCCGGCCAATGCGTTTGATGATAACCCCAATATAAAAAGTAAAACTAAATACCTTGCCACATTCCCCCCAAGTCATTACTGGGACCAAAATGATCCCCATTTATTAACTAGTACAAAAGCCATGCCGAGCGTTTTGGTGTCAAAATGTGCCTTGCCCTTTCAGGACCTAGGTCTTGGAAGTCGCACTCTAATCACTCCTGCAAGTGTTTGCTTTTAAATCCAAGTCGCTAGACAATACTACATTAATCAACAACTTAAGGAGCTTTATGAAACACCTTAGAATATTAGCGCTAGCATTTATTTTTCCCTTCACCGTTAGCGCTGCCGATCCTGCATTCCACGACATTAACGACAGCGACATGCACGAGATCGCAAAAGGCATGGGCGCAAACTTTACTCACAATTCCATGATGGGTGCATCAACGCTGGGAAGACTTTTTGGTTTCCAAGTGGGAGTTGTTGCTGCACAAACCACCGTTCCAAAAATTGATGACATTGTAAAACAAAACGCAGGAGCCGAATTACCAAATCTTTATAATGCTGGGTTGATGGGCGCAGTTGGAATCCCGTTTGGACTTTCCGCAGAGGCCGTTTTAATTCCAAAAACTTCCGTTGGAGACATTGACGTCGAATCAACTTCACTAGGAATTAAGATGAATATTAATGATGTTGTTCCAATTCTTCCTGTCAACGTTGCTGTCCGAGGATTTTATTCAGACGCGAAAATATCTTTTAGTCAAACCGCTCCCGTAGCAGCTCAAGTTTCAAGTAAAACTTCTGTTACAGGGCTGCAGCTTTTAATCAGCCCAATGCTTCCGATGATTGAACCCTATGTTGGCATAGGTTATATCAAAGCCGATACTGACCTCTCTGGTAGCGGGATCTTTGATAACACTTATACTCTAAGTGATTCTGCATCGAAGAAAGTATCAGGCACTCAGTACTTAGCTGGTGTTAATGTTGGCCTTGCGCTCTTTAAGTTAGGCGCTGAGTATAGCCGGATTCTTGATAACAATAGAATCGGATTAAAAGTCGCGTTTGGCTTTTAATTGCATTCGTAAGTAAACGGCGCTCCAGCAACAGCTTGTATCAAAGACTCTGGAGCGTTCGGCATAACCTTTTTTAAACTCGTTCTAACAATGGCCTCATTGGCCTCTTTGGTGAATGGATTAAACTCTAGTTCTCCACTCTCAGAGTAAAGATTAGCAAACTGTCTTCCATCACAATGGGACTTAAACGATCTTAATGCAACTTTCCCTGAAACACCCTTATCACCGAAGGTCTTAACGTAGCTGATAAGCTTTTCAACATCATATACAATTTGCCAATAAGTCACGCTTCCACGCTCTTCGAGGTCTCGCTTTACAGAATCTAGAATATCAAAAGCATAAGTCACTGGTTCTTGTCCGTTATAAACTCTTAAGAGCTCGTTGATTCTGACAAAACGGTCCAAGCTATGGTAACTGTCCCAAGAAACATCTTTTGTTCCGCCAAAGTTTTTAAACTTAGTCAGGTGTTTTACTGAGTCTTCATAAGTGGAGTTCGTTATCACTTGAAACCACGTATCGTCGTAGTTTCCAACTGTTGGCACCCCGTTAATGTATTCAACAGTCGCGCAGTTTTTCTCGATGTCGCATATAAAATAATGAACCTTGGCATAGATAGGTTTTATCTGAACTTCGGCAAGCGTTCTCACTGCGCCTCTAACTGTTTTTTGAGTATCAAGAATATACTGAATCCACTGAAGCTCGTTAAATACTGGGGTATTTGGATCAATAGGCGCGTAAACGCTTTCATCAAGCCACAGAACCTCGACTGTGAGCCCTTTATTGTTGATTCCGCCATTTGGAAACTCAAGACCATACTGATTGTACGTGAAGCTTGGGTAGAGCGCTCTCCATTTATGAGGCTTAGATGAATCAAGGTTTAAGGTTTGTTTCTCCAAACGATTGGGATTAAACACGAGGTATCCATCACCGAATTTCCAGTCATAACTTTTCCCGATAAAAGAATTGTTGTAGGTCTCAAGCTGGAAGCTTGAACAGGCATAACTCTTAGGCACCGCCCATAACATGATTACGGCTATAAAAATCCTGATCGCCACCATAACGCCCCCTCTTTGCTAAGCTCTTAAGCATTCTAGCTTTTCAAAGCGTAAAAGTTCAACAATTATGTTACAGGCCAGGTTTTACTACGGCAAGAATCACAACCAAAATCAAAATGATCGTGGGGACCTCGTTGATCATGCGGCAAGCCTTTGAAGTCAGCACCTTTTGGCGCTTTTGAAACTTCAAATAAACAATATAGGAGTAGGCATGGTAAGCCATAAGAAGAAAAACGAGCGTCAGCTTCATATGCATCCATGGCATCTTTATTAAAGCGGGGTTCATCATCAGCATCATCAGACCAAACACCCACGTCAGTACAAACGCTGGGGCCATAATGATATTTAAGAGCTTCCTTTGCATCGTCGATAAAACTTGAACGGCGTCTGCCTTATCCCAATTTTCAACATGATAAACAAAAAGTCTAAAGATATAAAATAACCCTGCAAACCATGCGACCATAAAAATAATATGTAAAGCCTTAACCAGTTGATAGCTCATCTATACTCCCGATGAAAATTTATTTTCCACAGTAACTGAGCTTGAATATCTATCAACCTTTTGACAAACATGTCGAGTAAAAGGAAGGCCCTTTTCCGTAATTTGAAGGTCGTCTCCGTGAATTTCAATCAGCCCATCTTCTAAGAGCTCTTGGAACTCATTTGCGTTAAGACCCTCAACATTTGCTCTATATTGCGTCATAAGATTTAAGATATGCTCTTTGTAGATCATATCTTCCTTCGTTAAGACATGCCCCTTAAGTGTTGGAATTTTTCCCTCTTCGACAGATTGGTAGTAGTCTGAGACAGCCTTTAAGTTCTGATGAAAGCTGTCAGGAGATTCAGAAATTGATGTCATGCCTAAGCCTAACAGGACATCCGTTGCATATTCTGTGTATCCCATAAAATTTCTGTGCATTGTTCCTGTTTGGTACGCAAGTGAAATAGAATCCGCGGGCCGCGCGAAGTGATCAATTCCTAACGGCACATAGCCGTGATCTAAAAACACTTTGCTTGCAACATCAAAAAGTTCTCTTTTTTGTGCGCCCTTTCTAATTTCCATTTTTTTAAATCGGTTCTGGGCTGGACGCAGCCACGGCACCACCGCAAGGCTATAAAACGCAATTCGATCTGGCTGAAGCTGCATAGTTTTTATCGCAGTATCGCGGACAGATTGTTCTGTCTGCCCAGGAAGTCCGTAGATCAAATCAAAATTAACTGATTCATAACCTAGCTCTCTGGCTTGTGTTACACAGCGCTCAACCATCTCGTAGGGTTGAATGCGATTTACGTTTTTTTGAACTTCAAGATCAAAATCTTGAACGCCTAAGGAGATTCTATTAAAACCAATCTCTCTTAGTGTTTTGAGTTGATCCCAAGTGCATCTTCTCGGATCAACCTCAACTGCACCTTCAAATTCTTTTGGATCTATAGTTAAAGTATCAAAAAATGGAACCAACAGTTTTTTAAGATTGCTTGCATTAAAGAACGTGGGCGAACCACCGCCGAGATGAATTTGTCTGATCTTTTTTGTAGAGAGCTCTGGCAAAGCATTTAAGTAAAGCTTCCACTCTTTATGAAGGGCTTCGATGTACTGATCTTCTTTGGAGTGATCCCTTGTAATGATTTGGCTACACCCGCAGAAAGTGCATAAGCTTTCGCAAAACGGAAGGTGCATATAGATGCTCCACGAAAGATCCCTCGAAAAAGCTTTTTTAAGGTGAGAGAGCCACTCACGGGTGGTGAGATTATCCTTCCAGTTTGGCACAGATGGATAGCTTGTATAACGTGGAACTGGAGTATCGTATTTATCAAATAGGTTTATAGCCATAGGCGATTTTATCCTTTGGCCTACAACTTACGGTACTTCTTAAATTGGCTATATGATTAAGATCATCTTTTGAGTTAAATAAAAAAATGGCGAAGCCAGAGTGCTTCGCCATTTTCATCTTAGCCCGCCAAACCGTCTTAGGAGGTTAGTGCCGCTACAGCGCTGTTAGAACTTAAAATAAAACAAAAAACAAATGATACTGCCGCAATGAGCTTCCAGATAATCATAAATCCCCCCTCCGTAACCTCTTTAAACTGCACGGGATATGCCACTTTGAATGGAAAATAAAGGGGAAAGACACAGAAAAATGTCATATTTGTAGACGGACTCTGTTAAACCTAAACAACCGTTAGTTTTCTAACTTTTCACGTAAAAGCTTTTCGTATCGCTTGAGAACTTCAAGGTATTCTGTACTTTCGTTGACGATTGTTGAAGCAAAAACCTTTGAGGGTTCAACAAACTGATCATGCATAGGTTTTACCTGCTTGTAAAATTGCGCATGTACTCCGTCTGGAGTTCTGCCGCGCTCCTTTACATCACGCTCAAGGCGCCTTTGGAATCTCAATGCCTCGGGGCTATCAAAAAAGATCATGTCATCAAAATGCCTTCTGACCTGAGGGGCATGAAAAATTAAAATGCCATCGACAATAATAACAGGATGAGGTTCTACCGTGTAAGTCTCAGACTTCCGGCTGTGGGTTGCAAAATCGTAGAGTGGGATCTCAACTCCCAACCCTTCTTTGAGGGCAGAAATTCTTTCTCCCAATAAATCAAAATCAATACTCTCTGGATGATCAAAGTTTACAGAGCCACCGTCGTGATCAAAACGTTTCGATTGATCAAAATAAAAGTTATCTTGATAAACTATTTCACAGATGCTTACGCCGTGTTTGTCATGACCAAGAGCTTTTTTAAGGTCCTTTGCAAAGTAGGTTTTACCCGACCCACTCCCGCCTGATACTCCGAGAATAAATGGCCTATTTCGTCTGGTAGAGTCTGTCACCAGCATCTCCTAAACCTGGCACCAAGTATCCCATGTCGTTTATTTCATGTTCGATATTCAGTGTGTAGATGGTCACATCGGGGTGCAGACGATGAATACGTTGTCTTGCAAAATCGCTCAAAAGAATTGTTAACACCTTGATGTCTTTCACCTCATAACTTTTTAGGCGATCAATGGCTGCAACCATGGTGTCTGCTGTTGAGACAAGTGGATCACAAAGTAATGTCATGGCACCTTGAATGTCTTCTGGCATCTTAAAGTAGTATTCTACTGTGTTGTTAATGAATTTATCGCGGTAAATTCCAATAAAGCCTGCCGACGCAAACGGAACAGAATCTAAGATAGAATCCAGCATGGGGTTTCCTGCTCGCATTACAGAGACAACCACTGGCGCCTTTGAGATTCTTTGAACCTTGGTTTTCGCAATAGGTGTTTCAATATCCACATCAGAAACATCTTTCCAGTCTCTCATGGCCTCGTAGGCAAGGTGGACGCTGATTTCTTTCACGATTTCACGAAACTCAACACACTTAGTGTTCTTGTCTCTTAGGTATCCAAGTTTATGTTTCAACAATGGATGGTCTAATACGATGACTTTTGGGTCTGACATTCTTTGTTACCTCTTAAATTAAAAAACTGTTCCATCACTTGAAATCATAACTGGCGGATCACCAGAAGTTCTTTTCTCTTTGGCTAAGAATCGCCCCGCCCACCAAGTTCCGCCTTCAAGAACTTTTGCGAGAGGAAACTCTGACGAACTTTTTCCGATTGATTTTTGAATGGCAGCACCGATTTGATCCAGCAAACAAATTGTTAGTGCACGCCATTCAATGATTAAATTGGATTCTGGCGTCCATGGCTTTTTGAGATCTTCAGAATTACGCACTTGGATTAACCCAGAGTCTATCAAAAGGCCGCCGTTGCGATACTCCGCGAGCCCTGTTAATTCATCCACCCCAGAAACCTCAAAGCCCGCCTCTTGAATAGGTTCAATCAATGAATAGGTCAGCCACTGAGAGAGTTTATGGAACGGAACTAAAGATTCGTAAGTTGAAGCGCCAATATTTTTATATAACCAAATATCACCAAGGTTTGTCTCTTTTGCATGAAGGCGCCCTGGCCAAATAACTCCGAGTCCATCAATCACCGCTCGCAGGATCATTGCAGCTGGGATGGGTTTATTAGGGCCAGCCCTTTTAGTTAAATAATCAATAATGTTTCCAGGTCTGCCGTCTTTAAAAATCTCAGTATTCGACATAGCCTTTGCAAGGTTGTTAAGAAGGAGGACTCGCCCCTTCACACCAACTAAGGGGTTTTCTTCACTCACTTGAAAAGCCTTTATTAGATCTTTTTCTGTGATCTTAGCGAGTCCTTCTTTGTCGGCTTGTAGTGAAGTCTTATCACCGCTCATGATACCTGATAAAAACATATATAAACTTGCAACACCTAAACCTTCAGAGCGAAAAAAGTTTTGTTCAGTTTCTTTCTCAAAATATTTCCAATCTGCGCCAGCGCCTGCGTCCAAAAGGACTGAGGTAATAACGAGATCAAGTTTTGCCCGCGCGCGTGCTAAAGGGTCAAGGTCTGAGAGTTTCGTGTTAAGGGTTTGAACACGGTCCACTCCACCGACACGAAAGTGTCCCCAACGGGAATGAAATGGGATTTCTAATGTCGGATAGTTTTTATTAATCACCGAAAGAACATAGTCTACAGTAGAATCAAACTTCTCTGGTTTATACTCAAAGTGGGTTTGACCGTTTTGACAAAGTTCAAAGATTTTACCTGTTCGTTCGCGGATTGCGACGGGTGAAAATAAATAGTCTAATTCAGATTGAGAAAGATTTATATTATTCAATTGGGCGTCCCTTTACTTTTTGCAACTCTTCAGCTGATTTCTTTTCTTCTGTTGTGAAATATCCCGCGGCTTTTTTAGCTTCCATTTCAACCTTTGCATCTTCAGGTATAAGTTCATTTGGAATAGATATTCTGTTTACAACTTCAATTCCACTTTTGACGATGGCGTCGTACTTCATGTTGCTCATGGAGTGGAGGTTGTGAATTTTTTGAATACCAAAGAATTGTAAACTATCTGGCATAAGTTCTTGAAATCTTGCGTCCTCAACTCCAGCCACACACTGAGTGCGATGGAAGTAAGTTGCAGCAGAGTCTCCGCCGTCTTGTCTTTTGCGCGCGTTGTATACTAAAAATTTTGTCACCTCACCGAGCGCGCGTCCTTCCTTACGAAAATAAATTATAATTCCGACGCCGCCTCGTTGTGCTGTTCTTGCAGCATCTTCAATTCCATACATGAGGTACGGACGACAGGTGCAGATATCTGATCCAAACACATCAGAGCCATTGCACTCGTCATGGACTCTGCAAGTCAGTTCAATCTTTGGATTTGCAAGGTCTTCAGGATTACCGAAGATATAAGCTGTTGAGCTACCAATCGGTGGCAGACAAACTTTAAGATCAGGTCTTGTTACAAGCTCAGGGTACATTCCGCCAGTTTCATGGAATAAAATTCTTCGGAGCTCGCCTTCTTTAATGTTTAATCTTTGCGCGATGCCTGGCAGATACCAGACAGGATCAAGAGCAACCTTAGTCACTTTAATATCTTTATTTTCTCGAACGATTTTGCCGTCGATTTTTAATCGGCCCTTGTCAATAGCGCTAATGATCTCAGGAATATCAAGGTGGGCTTGTGTTACCGCAATGGTTGGTCGGATGTCGTAGCCTTTTTCAAATAATTCTTTGAAATGAATTTGCGGATCTAGTCCCCAAGGATCGATTGAAACCATTTTCTTAGGATCAAACCATTGTTTGTACGGACCAATTCGTGTTGGGCTTTGAGTATTTTCAAGGTCAGGCTTATGCGAAGCTGGAAACGCTCCGCTGGCAATCGATAGAGCACGATAGACCGAATAGCTTCCGCTATGTGTACCGATAGCGTTTCTTGCCTTCGCGTTGGAGTTGGATGCAACGACGGGGCCTCTTTTTATCGGATCTTTCTCACCCCAATTGATTGGAAGTGTTTCTTTGTATTTTAAATTCGAATGCGAAGCTAAGATCACGTGATTTGATATGCGATCTAATTCTAAAGTGTCTTTCATAAATTTCCTCGAAAAATTTAAGACATCCAGTTGGAGTCTTTTTGTGGTTCCCATTTTACAGTTATTTTTTTGACGTCAGACCAAAAATCCAAGCTGTAAGGCCCTGTGATATCACCATGACCAAACTTAGAAGCGTTTACGCCACCAAATGAAAAAGGCTCACGAGGCACTGGAACACCTACGTTCACTCCGACCATTCCAGTCTTCGCCTGCCTTGCAACTCTATCAGCCAATGCTCCGTTGGAAGTGAACACGCTACACGCATTGCCGTACTCCACACTGTTTTCAATTTCCATGGCCTCAGAGATATCTTTACATCGTATAATACTTAATACTGGACCGAATAACTCTGCAGTGCTGGCTTCAGACTTTGGTGTCACCATATCTAGAATCGTCGGTCCTAACCAGTTGCCTTCTTCCATACCTGCTGGCGGCTTTGCGTTTCTTCCGTCGAGTAATAACTTTGCTCCCGCTTGGACCGCGCGATCAATGGCGCCCTTTAAAAACTCGACTTGCTCTTTTGTAATGATAGCGCCCATGGTGTTTCCCAACTCCATAGACGAAGCTCTTGCAACGATCTTTTCAATATGTTTATCAACATCACCGACAGCCAACAAAACTGAGGCCGCCATACAGCGTTGTCCTGCACAGCCAGTAAAGGAATCAGAAATTCCCGCACCACACAGATCAAGGTTAGCATCTGGTAAAAGAACGATATGGTTCTTTGCCCCGCCCATGGCAAGAACACGTTTTCCGAGCTGCGTTCCTCTTTGATAAACAGTCTTTGCAATCTTTGTTGAACCCACGAAGCCGATGGCTTTGACTAGTGGATTATCGATAATGGCATTTACGGTATGTTCTCCGCCATGTAACACGGTGAGAATTCCAGGTGGCAAGCCGCCCTCTTTAAAAGCTTTTGCAATCCGGTATGCTGTCAGAGGCGTTTTTTCAGAAGGCTTCCAGATGTAAGCATTTCCTAAAGCAATCGAAATAGGAATTGTCCACATAGGTACCATTGCAGGAAAATTAAAAGGAGTAATGTTTGCGATGACTCCTAAAGGTTCTCTGCGGTATTCACAAGTTACACCCTTTGAAACCTCAAGCTTTCCACCAGTGTCTAAGTTTTGAATGGAAAGTGCGTACTCAAGAACTTCAATGCCCTTCATGAGGCCCGCTTTACCCTCTTCAAAAGTTTTTCCGCTTTCACTGGATTTGAGATGTGCAATTTCGTCTGCATCTCGGAGTAAAATATTTCTAACATTAAATAAAACTTTACTGCGCTCTTTTATAGGCAATTGGGCCCATGTTTTTTGAGCCACGGCAGCGGCTTGAATGGCTTCCTCAATTTGTTTGGCAGAAGGGATGCTAATCGCACCAATCTTTTTACCCGTGTAAGGCGAAGTTACATCTTGTCGACCTTCTTGTCCGGGCGTCCATGAGTTATTTATAAAATTATGACAATCAACATCCGTTGGAATATTCGGGTGCATAAAAGTTCCTTTCGACAGAGGAAAATCATAAAACAAATTTTCGTGAAATTGCTAGACAAACAGACGTATGACACAGTAAGGCTAGCCCCATGAGTGATTTAAGCCAAATATTTTACCGCTTATGTATGTTCGTCGCAGGGTTTATTGACTCTATTGTTGGAGGCGGCGGGCTTATTACAGTTCCTTTATTTTCATTCCTTGTTGGTCCAGGCACGCCCGCGGTGGCAACAAATAAAGTCGTCGCCGTAATCTCTGCTTTAACGGCTTTAATAATCTACGCAAGAAAAGGGCACTTGCGCATCAAAGTGGCTTCAACATTTTTTGTGTCAGTTGGTATCGGGACTCTTTTAGGCGCCCAACTTGCACTTTATTTATCGGTAGATATTTTTAAGTATTTGATTATTAGTATCTGTCCCATTTTTTTATATATTATTCTAAACAAAAATTACTTCTTATCCAATGAAAGTGCGACACCATTTACAAAAGCCACTTACATTAAACTCATCATCTCAGGAATTCTTTGTGGTGCTTATGACGGTCTACTCGGGCCTGGCGGCGGAACGATGATGTTGCTCAGTCTTGTTATAATTGCAAAACTGCCACTAATGATTGCAATCGCATCATCAAAATTTGCCAATGTAATCTCTGCAACTACTGCCCTTGTAAGCTTTTCCATTAGTGGCGTGGTAAACTGGCCTATTGGCCTTGAGTTGGCTATATACATTTTCTTAGGGGCAGTTGCAGGAGCAACGCTTGCAAATAAAAAAGCAGAAAAAGTTGCTCGCCCATTACTCGTAGTTGTGGTAATCGGATTGATCTTAAGACTTGCAACTGAATAGTAAAAACTCACGAGGGGTATCATGGGTCATTTGAGCAGCTTTAGAATTCTTATTGGTTTAATCGTGGGCGCGATTATCGGAATGATATTTAATTTCAACTCTGATTCTGAAGCCGTCCAGTGGATAATCAAGTATATCACAGCCCCCATCGGTACCGCGTTTTTGCGATCTCTTATGATGGTCGTTGTTCCGCTTGTCTTATCTTCTCTTGCTGTCGGAGTTGCGAAGCTAGGCTCTGGTAAAAACGTGGGCCTCATCTTTGGACGCTTAGGTCTCTTTTACATGATGACAACCCTAATTGCGATCCTAATTGGTCAAACAGTAGTTACGATCGTTGAGCCAGGAGTTGGAATCCCGCCTGAGCTGATAGAGCAATCTCGAGAGCAACTGGCAAGTCAAGTCGCCGATCTCGTAGCAAAAAGTTCTCAAGTAGGTGAATCTTTATGGCCAGGGTTGGTCTCAACAATTATTCCTAAAAACCCATTTGAGGCAATGGCCAATGGGCATATGTTATCGATCATTTTTATTGCGCTTCTTCTTGGCATGGCTATGTTGAAAATTCAAACTCAAGAATGCAAAACCTTGCAGGGAGTATTGCAATCTATTAGTGACGTTTCAGTAGTTGTCATTGGATGGATCATGAAGTTTGCACCCTATGCCGTTGCAGCGCTAATGGTGACATCGGTATCTCAATTTGGTTTGGGCCTCATGGCGAATGTGGCAAAGTATATTGGAGTTGTGATTTTGTGTTACGCTCTTCATTTCTCTATTGTTTATCCACTTATTTTAAAATTCGTCGTCAAAATGGGCCCTATTGATTTTTTAAAAAAGGGCCTTCCCGCTATTGTAACTGGGTTTAGTACTAGCTCGAGCAATGCTACAATTCCGACAACAACTAAAGTTCTTGAAGAAAACTTTGGCGTTCCTAAAGCCATTACTAACTTCAGTGTGCCCCTAGGTGCCACCGTAAATATGGACGGTACGGCGCTTTTTGAAATGGTTGCGGCTGTGTTTATCGCGCAAATCTTTGGCGTTGAAATCACCATGGCAGGATATGTTTCGCTAGTTCTTTTAATGCTAATTACGTCGGTTGGAGTGGCTGGAGTTCCTGGTGGATCTATTCCAATATTGATGTCCGCAATGGCGATGGTTGGAATACCTCCAGAGGGCATTGCTATTATTCTAGGTGTGGACAGATTACTTGATATGGGCCGTACGATGTTAAACGTCACGGGGGATATGACCGCGGCCCTTTTTGTAAATAAATACTACGGCGACAAATTTAAGGATTCAGATGAATCCGCCTGTACGTAAAAAAAGCTCTAGGATGTCCTAGAGCTTTTTTAAGCTATCGCAAGTTAGTTATACTTACTGATACAAACTTTGAAGTTCATTAAACTCTCTTTGAAGCTCTTGAAGATCTTCTTGTGCTTCAGAGTGTTGGTCGTTCCATTCATTTTGGTTAGAACTAGCTACGCTGTCTGAAATCTCTCTTCTGAGTTCCGCGATGTCGTCTTTAAGCTCTCGGATATTGTCTCGAGCCTTGGCTTGGTTGTCTGTGGACTTTAGAGTACCCGTTTGTTGCAAGCTATCGACTTTTCTTTCAAGCTCAGCAAGCTGGGATTGAGAATCCGTTACAAATGTATCACGTTGCTGCGTCCAAGTTGTTCCTGCGCCACCAGTCGTTGTCTGGTTGGGGACATTAGAAGACGCTGTGAATGGAAGTGCCAGCAGCGCTAGAAATACGAACAGTTTAGTCATGATGTTCTCCTTATGGTTGGTTTAGATTTCAGCTCAAGATTATCCCTCTCCCAGACCTAGGCCAACCAAAGAAGTGTCTAAATTTGTATACAATCTCTTAAAAAATCTGAAACATTTTGAGACAAGATAGCTAAAGTTTTACAACATTTGGCCGATATAATACTTATGGATTTAATATATATAGTTAGCGATGACCCAATTCGGGGCAACCTTATTTATAATTTCCTCAGCGGCCGACTGAAGTGCGCTCTCGTGAAACCTCATGATTATTTCTCTCTGGCGCTGAAAGAAAACCCAATGATCTTCTTATTTGTTTCAAATTCATTTGATTTTTTAAAAGCACAGACAACCGTAGTTCGAGAGCATCAACAGTTTTATAATCACGGTATTATCTCTGTCATGAATAGCCCTTCTATGAGTGAACAGAGAGAACTATTTGAGCTAGGTAGCGATATGGTTCTTACTCAGCACACTGAAATGGAGCGCATTTATCTTGAGTGCTACTCCCTCAATAGAAGAATTAACGGCTTTCAAAATTCAAGTGTTGTTCAGTTTGGTCCCTACATCATTGACTTCTTAAAACATGAAATCCAGTACAATGGCCGCATCACAGAGCTTGAGCCTATCCATACCAAGCTCATCAAAGTATTCTTTGAACACGCGGATCAGCTTGTCTCTCGTAAACACATTAAAGATGTAGTTTGGAAGCAGCAAGATGTCTCCCCACGCTCTATTGATGCCCAGATTTCAAAGCTCAAAAAGAAGTTTCCAGAGTTTGGAAGATCAATTGAAAGCGTTTACGGGCAAGGCTATGTATTCCGTACCCAACACTCTAAGAGACACGCCTCTTAGAGTTTCGTATTATTAAAATCTAGGACATGTCCAAGTGATCTTCATAATCGAACCTGGCTGTAACGGAGAGCTAAAGGTATAGCTGCTCGACTGTAGGTTACGAAGCGTATACGGAGAACCTGCAAACGGAAATGTTCCAGATACTTTTTCAAAAGTCACTTCGCTTGGATTACAGTTGAATGTGAAGTTTTTAATCTTCGTATCATCAATATCGTTACCGATAGCCGCAAGGGGCTCTGAGTAATTTGACAAATCCTTACTTCTAACAACGCCGCCAGAATCAGAAGCTGCCTTAATGTAGTGGCAACCGAAGTATTCTTGTCTGCTTGTATCGGAAATTTGACTTGCAACACAGCTTTCGAAATTAGCGTTGGACGAAGGAAGTTTTACTAAAGCGTGAACTCTTGTTCTTTTGTTTAATCCCCTAAGTACATTAGAAAGATCCTCATGCCTGTCTTGTCCTGCAATTAATGGCATTCCACTAAAGCCACCACTATTTGAACGAACATCTTCATCCGAAATAATAACAACATGGAGTTGAGCATCTGGTCTCATAAAATTTCTTGCATTACTCTGAATATTTCTGACTGCAGAATAGATTCCACGCTCATCACCAGACACCGCTGTTGGGCAAACAGACTGGTTATTCCAGCACCACGCGGATTCAGGTCTATAAACTGTATTTTTGAAGAGGTCTGCAGCCTGTGGGGTATTTTTTGTAATATAATAAACTTTATTGCCATTGGTATCGGCAGCATAGGTTGCTTGTGAACCATTATTGAAACTTAAGAACGGAACTAAAGCGCCGTTTCTATAATCTTGTGGCGGTGGGTTTTTGTTACGAATATTAGGATATAAGTCGTAGTCTTTCACACTGTCATTATCTGTAGTTGTGATCGCAATTCTGTAGTCCAAATTATCAATGCGATTTAAGAAGCCTTGGAGTCTGTTTTGAAGTTCTCTTTGCTCTTCAAGCATTGTTCGTGAGTTGTCTACGACAAATAGGATATCAACTTTTTTATTAGGGTAAGGGACGTTTACAATTTTAGTCAAAGTCTCGCCTGAGCGGTCTGTTATGCAACTATCGGCTGCGGCACAGTCAGCACTTGGCGCATTACTAAACTTCACATCAGAACATGAGATTGCAAATCCCATTGTTAAGAAAGCCGTAATTAAAGTTTTTAAGGCCACGTTCAACTCCATTGGGTTACAGCGCCAATTTGCGCACAGGAACATATACTTCACTCCAATTAATCCAAGATTTATGCCATAACCCACAGAGCGTAACTGCTTGAAAAAACACAAAGATACACCTACTCTAACCCTAGGGTTGAGACGCAAATAGTTGTCTAAGAAGCAGGCTGCATTTCTTTCATTCATATAATGGCAGTGATTTCAGTAGCTTAAAAGGATTTGTCGTAAGATTTTGGACGCTAACAAATTTCGTCACCCTGGTAAAGGAAAGGGTCTTTGCAAATGAATAAACTTATTGGAATCTCAGTACTTTTCTTCGGACTTCTAGCAGTGATTATGACGTACAAGGACGTTAAGCCCCTATGGTTTGAGTCAACCCAGGTGGAGCAAATTCAGTTGCTCTGGAAGCAGGATATGGAGCTTCTGATTCGATCTAAAAGCTTACCGAAGGAATGGTTAAAGGTCTCAGACGTTAAGTTTTTTCCCTTAACTGAGACCACCAAGGAGCTTTTAACTCAAATCAAGCCACCTCTCGGCAAGCAAGAGATAGGCGATTATAGGCTTGAAGTGACCATGGATGATTGGAAGGACGGCACTGATTACGGTTTAATGATTCAGTACCAACTCTTTGATATCCCCTCTGAGAATTTAATTTGGGAACTCGGAAGAACGCTTATTATTGCAGATTCAATCATCACCGAAAAGACGGCAAAACATGTTAAAGACAAAGAGGAAGTTGAAACTACTTCAGCCGCTGCGCAAACTCCTTAGCATGATAAGTTAAAATAATATCAGCACCTGCTCTTTTGATCGAGGTTAGAATTTCAGAGACCACAAGCTTCTCATCAATCCAACCCTTCTGAGCAGCAGCTTTGACCATGGCATACTCTCCACTCACGTTATAAGCAGCAATCGGAAGATCAAAGTTTGCTTTAAGATCAGAGATGACGTCCAGATAGGAAAGCGCAGGTTTTACCATTAAAAAATCTGCACCCTCTTCAAGATCCAGTCTTGCCTCTCTAAAAGCTTCACGCTTATTTGCATAATCCATCTGATAGGTTTTCTTATCACCAGCTTTCGGCGCTGAGTTTAAAGCATCTCTAAACGGACCATAAAAGCCAGATGCATACTTTGCTGTGTAAGACATAATTGAAACATCTTGAAATCCGTTTTCATCAAGGGCTTGGCGAATGTATCCCACGCGACCATCCATCATATCACTAGGGGCAACAATATCTGCACCACTTGCAGCTTGGGCCAATGCCATCTTTGCTAAAATCTCAAGGGTGGGATCGTTTAGAATCTTTCCCTCTTCAACAAGACCATCGTGTCCGTCTGTACTATAAGGGTCCATAGCAACATCGGTGATCACACAAGCCTGAGGAAAATTTTGTTTTATTAACGACACGGTTTTTAAATAAGTGCTCTCTTTATTGTAACTCTCTGAGGCTTTTTTATCTTTGGCACTTTCTTCAACACACGGAAACAGTGCAAACGACTTCACTCCCACTTCCATACAAGATTCAACTTCTTTTAGAATTCCCTCCTGTGAAAATCTAAAAATTCCAGGCATCGATTGGATCTCGACCTGATCGTTTCCGTCTTTTACAAATAACGGATAAATTAAATTTTGTGGGTGAAGAGAGGTCTCTCTCATCATGTCTCTGATCACAGGGGACTTGCGATTGCGCCTTGGTCTTTCAATCATTGATTACTCCTTACGAGTGTGCATCATAAATTCTTGTCGAGTTTTATCATCATCTTTAAAAGCACCACGCAGATCACACGTCAGCGTTGTCGAGTTCACATCCTCAACTCCGCGCGAAATCACGCAGTAGTGTTTGGCATCGATCATGACGGCCACGTCCTTTGTATCCAACACGTAACTTAAACAATCTGCGATCTGCTTGGTTAAGCGCTCTTGCACCTGTGGACGTTGTGAAAAGTACTTTGCAATACGGTTGATCTTAGATAATCCGATGACACGTTTGTTTGGAATATAGGCAATGTTTGCTCTTCCATGAATTGTGACAAAGTGATGCTCGCAAAAAGAAATAATACCAACATCTTTAATAACGATCATCTGATCGTACTTCATATCGTTTTCAATGACGGTGATACGAGGAAAGTTTTCAGTTTTGAGACCAGCAAAGATTTCGTTAACGTACATCTTTGCAACTCGGGCAGGGCTCTTCTCAAGGCTGTCGTTGGAGAGATCCATTCCGAGAATTTCCATGATGGATTTAAAATGGCCTGTTATTTTTTCGATTTTTTGAAGATCGGTTGCCTTGGACTCGATATATGGAGTGGGCCGAGTTTTTTGCAAAATATCCTTAGGATCAAAGCTAATTTCTTTTTCCATCATACACCTATTTGTCTTTTGAGTTTTATAGAGCCTTGTGATATCAAAAATGTCATGCAAACGTCACAAAATTCTTCAAAAATATCACTCTCGATTGGTGGATATGAGCTTAAGGCTATTCCTACAGGGGAATTTGCGCTAGATGGCGGGGCTATGTTTGGCACTGTACCGAAAGCCTTATGGTCAAAAAACATCCCTGCCGATGAAGCCAACCGCATTCCCATGGAGGCAAGAGCGCTTTTATTAAAAAGTGCTGATCGAAATATCTTAATTGATACAGGAAACGGCGCAGACTTTATTGAAAAATACGGAGAAAAAGTCGGCTCCAAGTTTGCGCAAATTTATGCGGTAAAACCTGGCGGACCATCTTTGTTAGGCTCTCTTGAGAAATGCGGACTCAAGCCAGAGGATATCACTGACGTGATCCTCACTCACCTGCATTTTGATCACGCTGGCGGAGCAACCTCTGCAAGGGGCGGAAAAATTGTGCCCACTTTTCCGAAGGCGCAATACTACGTTCAAAGAAAAAACCTAGAAACAGCACGTGATCCCAACATTCGCGAAAGGGCAAGCTACCTTGCACCCAACTTTGAACCTCTGATTGAAGCTGGCGTCTTAAAACTTTTAGACGGAGACACAGAGCTATTTCCAGGAATAAAACTCATCGTGAGTAATGGCCACACACAAGCTCAACAGATGGTAAAAATAACCGACGCCAATAGCGGCCTAATCTACGCCGCCGACGTCATCCCCACTTCCAGCCACGTCAGATCTGCCTGGATAATGGGCTACGACCTAGAGCCACTCACCATCATAAAAGAGAAAAGGGCCATTTTAGAAAAAGCCGCTCAGAACAACTGGTACATTTACTTTGAGCACGACCCCTATTGCGATTTATCAGCCATTGAGGCCGAAAAAGGCGATTTTAAAGTCAAGGAACGCTTTCACTTATCTTGACAACCGAAACCAAAAAACCGTAAAACAATACCTTATTCAAAAACAACGGTTCCGTAGCTCAGCTGGATAGAGCAACTGCCTTCTAAGCAGTAGGTCGCACGTTCGAATCGTGCCGGAATCGCCAACTAAAAAATAAAAAAGAAATCCCATAGAATTAACA
>CAYXYF010000019.1:40131-42014 GCA_964469265.1 uncultured Bdellovibrionales bacterium | reverse complement strand
GCCATATTTCGATCAGCCACGAAGTCAATACTCCATGGAGCGTTGGTTATCCGTTCAGGATTCATCCGCGTGGCGAAATACAAAATGGCGAATGTCAGAGCCATTGAAGATACAATAAATAAAATCACATAACTTTTTCGCATAAATAGCCCTTAAAACTGAAAGTACAAAAACGGTGAATGCTTTGAGAAAAACAGCAAGCACACAACAAACAAAATACCGATCACAAACCCCATTTTGGGTTTCAAGATTCGATCGTAGTTAAATTCCCAAGTATTTTTAAAGAAAAATATAATTACAAAGCCGATGAGTAGCGCCGCTGCAAATCTATCTCGAACTTTTGCGCTCAAGTTATAAAAGTTAAAATCATAGCTTGGTAAAAACATTTTATCTAACCATTGCCACGCAAATTCCATGTTCGGTGATCTGAAAAATACCCATCCGATAACCACGAGTAAAAAGGTAAAGGGAAGTTTAATCGGACCGGGGATAATTTTGATTTTTCGATTTTTTAGAAACCGTTCAATCGCTAGAATTGTTCCGTGGTAAGTCCCCCACACAACATATACCCAGTGGGCTCCATGCCAAAGGCCACCCAGCATCATCGTTAACATAAGGTTGCGATAGGTTTTTAGTGGCGAGAGTCTGTTTCCACCGAGTGGAATGTAAAGATAGTCTCTTAACCATGCGCTTAAACTCATATGCCAACGCTGCCAAAACTCAGTGATGGATTTTGACTTGTAAGGCGAATTGAAGTTTTGCGGAAATTGAAAGTTCATCATTTTCCCAAGACCGATTGCCATATCGGAATATCCTGAAAAATCAAAATAAAGTTGAGCTGTATAGCCTAGAGCACAGAGCCATGCTTCAGGAGTTGAAAGATTATTCATGTTGAGTAGCGCAGGATCAATAGCTAAAGCAATTCGATCGGCTAAGATAATTTTTTTGGATAAGCCGATCACAAAAAAGTGAAGACCCTCTGAAAAGTTATGCCAGTTGAATTTGCCACGTGTCGGGTCTTCAAGCTGATAGACTAAATCAGAGTGTCTGATAATAGGGCCTGCTACCAATTGCGGGAAGAGTGCAACATAAGCCGCAAACGCAAAAAAATCTCTGTGGGGTTCGGTTTTTTTATAGTAGATATCGATAATGTAGCTCATCGACTGAAACGTATAAAACGAAATACCGACTGGTAAAACGATCTCTAAAAAGAATGCCCGTGAAGGCTCACTACTAATTAGATTCGTCACCGAATAGAAGCTATCGATAAAGAAATTAAAATATTTGAAAAACCCTAATATCCCCAAGTTAATAGCAATCGAAAGCTGTAAAAGTCTTTTTCGAACTATGGGGTCTTGTTTTTCGTGGATGATCAGGCCAATGTTGTAATCAACAATCGTTGTAAAAATAAGCAGCGCCACAAACTTATAGTTCCAGTACCCGTAAAATACATAGCTCGATAGGAGAAGTAAGATAAGGCGGCTTCGGTGAGATTTAATACTGAAGTACAAAAAAAGAACAACAGGTAAGAATATGAATATGAATTCAAACGAATGAAAGAGCATTCACAAATTAATATTTCATAGGGCCTGCTCACTCAAGAAATAGCTTTCGCGTGCTATGCGTTAAGTAATAAGATAAAGGGGTGAGGTAGTTATGAAAAAACGAGTAGCAGTTATTTTTGGTGGGAAGTCGGCTGAGCATGAGATTTCTTTGATGTCGGCAAAAAACGTGGTGAATGCGCTTGATCCTGCTAAATATGAGCCCATTTTAATCGGAATTGAGCCAACTGGTGCTTGGAAGTACCTGAAAGAAGCTCAAACTTTACTCAACTCTGGAAAACTCACGCGATTTGAAAATCAAAAAAACACCAAGGTGGTGTC
>CAYXYF010000019.1:0-40031 GCA_964469265.1 uncultured Bdellovibrionales bacterium | reverse complement strand
GGATTTACAAACATTAGTATGTATCCAAAAATGTGGGAAGCATCTGGAATAAAATACGCTGACCTCATCGATCAATTGGTAACCCTTGCAATCGAAAGACACTCGAGAGACTCACAAATCAAAATTTTAAAATAATCCATCTGGTCGGTTTTCGAACGAAATCGGACAGTGATCTGGTTTTCGAATCTGCGATCTTGCTCAGTACTTCGTAATTTTTAAATGAATCTGGTCTCAAAAATGCAGAGGCAGATTGCACGGGCATTTGCAAATCAATTTCAATCTGCTCGTAAGCTTGTATCGCGAGTTAGAATATTTAGATATTCTCTATATACATAAAGTCGATTTCTTTGCTTTCCGCTGACCTCTACCAAGATTCCAAGCTCAACCAGCTTGTTAAGTGCTCGTTGTATTGTGGGCTTAGTGTAATTAGGAACGATATAATTTACTATCCATGTGTTAATTCTTGGTCTTTTAAAGAGTAGGCTAAAAATCTCATTGGTAGCAGGGGTTATATTCGCGGCTCTCAATTTTGCTGCATCCCTTTTGTGTAGATCATGTATTTCTACGGCAGCTTGGTTTGCCATTTTGGCGGATTCGTCCACGCCTCTTAAGAAAAACTTAATCCAAGATTCCCAATCGCCTTTCAAGCGAATATTTGTAAGCCGACTGTAATATTCAGTACGGTTCGCTTTGAAAAAGTAGCTCAAGTAGAGAAGGGGTTTATCCATTATTTCCCAGGAGCAAAGTAGCAGTGTTATTAGAAGCCGTCCGATCCTTCCATTCCCATCTAAAAACGGATGAATAGTTTCAAATTGTGCATGAGCAATACCAGCTTTAATTAACGGAGGAAGATCATTATTTTCATGTATGAATTTCTCTAGGTTGTTCATGCATTCATCAATTTGGTTAGCGGGAGGTGGAATGAACTCGGCAGTTTGTAAATTGGCGCCAGGCTGTCCGATCCAATTTTGAGTTGTTCTGTATTCGCCAGGCGTTTTGTTTGAACCCCGAGTGTCGGTTAGTAGTTTTCTATGAAGCTGTTTGATTAACCTCGTAGAGACAGGAATATTTTGGAGCGATTTAAGTCCTTCATTCATTGCTAGGACATAGTTAGAGACCTCTTTGACATCGTCATTTTGAATTTCTTCTTCGTCAGTTAACACATCCTCTAAAGAACATTGTGTTCCCTCAATTTGGGAGCTTAGAAGGGCCTCTTTACGTACATAAAGATAAACAAAAAGATCTGGCTCACTGATTACAGATGCAAGACCGCTAAGTTTTCCTAAGCTACGATCGGCATTTGATAGCAGCATAATCACTTCAGGGGTCAAGTTCAGGGCTGGCTCAGGCGGTAAGGGCGCGGGGATAAATGCCCTATAACCAGTGGGTTGCATAATATATTGACCAGCTCGTGTACTCATAGGATATTCCTTAGCCCTTATCATAATAACGTTTTATACCAATAATATTGTTTATTTGAAGGTAAGTAAAGTTTTTACTGAAAAACGTTCCTTATTTTTATATAAGGAACGCATGATCCAGCTCATACGGATATGGTATATTTCAAACCGAAATAAAAAGCGTCCTATCTGCTCTAAAAACCCAGGACGCAGGGTTCAAGGATAGGTTGCATAGGCACACCTACTTTAACCGCGTAATCTGCGTTGTTAGGGCGCTAACCTGCGTTTTTAGCTCTTCGATCCGGGCGCGATCTTTCTCAATCACTTCTGAAGGGGCGTTCTTAACGAAGTTTTCGTTTGAAAGTCTTCCTTCCGCTGATTTTAATTCTTTTTCATATTTTTCGATAAGCTTTTCAAGACGTGCAATCTCTTGGGCAAAATCAATTAAGCCTTCAAGTGGAATCACCACGCTGACTTTGCTATCTTGTCTTTGCACCAAGGCCACTGCGCATTTTGAAAAATCAGAGACTTTTGTAATCTCAAGATTTTCAACGTTTGCAAGCCTTGTGATGGCAGTTTGGTTTTGCTCTAGGATTTGTTTTGAGAGCTTATCATCACAAGAAAGCTTCACTGTGATTTTAACTCCAGGCTTAATAGAGTTTTCACCGCGAATATTTCTGATTGTAGTAATAACGTCTTTTAGAAGTTCAAATTCAAAGTGAGCCTCAGGACTTCCGATAGAGAGCCACTCTTCATCGTTATACTGAGTTGGATATTCTTCTATAACCAAGGCTTCTGATCTAATCGGAAGCTTTTGAAAGATCTCCTCTGAGATAAAAGGCGCAAACGGATGAAGAAGTCTCATGATGCGATTGAGTGTAACCGCTAAAACCATCTGAGTTGCTTTTTTATTTGGGTTGGCATCCCCATAAACAATGGGCTTTGTGTACTCTAAATACCAATCACAAAAATCATTCCAAATAAACTGATATAGCGCTGTTGTCGCATCGGAAAATCTAAAGTTTTCAAGAGCATCTTGGATTTCCTCTTCAACTTGACCAAGTCTTGTTGTAATCCATCTGTCGGCAAGTGAGAGGTCATTTTTATTTGGAACAGATTCTTTTGTTTCCGTAAAGTCTGCAAGGTTAGACAAAGCAAACCGTGTTCCGTTCCAAATCTTATTCATAAAGTTACGATAGCCCTCTAAGCGTTGATCTGAAAACTTTAGGTCTTTCCCAGAGGCGATCAAAGATAAAAGCGTATAGCGTAAAGTGTCTGCGCCGTGTTTTTCGATAATATCAAGAGGGTCCACAGTATTACCCACAGACTTTGACATTTTCTTTCCTTGAGAGTCTCTAATAATTCCGTTGATATAGACTTTTCTAAATGGAACATCACCTACAAAGTAAAGTCCCATCATAACCATCCTTGCGACCCAGAAGAATATAATATCATGTCCTGTTGCAAGAACTGTTGTGGGGTAGAAAGTTTTTAATGCTTCAGTCTCATTTGGCCAACCGAGTGTGGAAAACGGCCAAAGCGCTGATGAAAACCAAGTGTCTAAGACATCATCATCTTGGCTGATTTTTTTAGACTGACATTTTTCACACTGAGTAGGATCCGTTTCAGAAACAGTAATGTGACTACAGTCTGTGCAATACCATGCCGGGATTCTGTGTCCCCACCAAAGCTGTCTTGAGATGCACCAATCTTCAATGTTTTCCATCCAGTGAAGATAAGTCTTAGACCAATTTTCTGGTTCAAAAGTAATAGCACCAGATTTAATCACATCCGTTGCAGGGCCCGCTAATTTTTTTGTTTCAACATACCACTGATTTGAAAGATAAGGCTCGATCACTACCCCTGATCTTGAACAGATCGGCACTGTGAGCTTGTGAGGTTGCTCTTTTACTAAGATTTCTTTTTCAGTGAGTTCTTCAAGTATTTTCTTTCTAGCGTTTTGAACCTTTAATCCCTTATAAGGACCAGCATTTTCATTTAAAGTTCCATCTGAATTTAAAATATTAATAAAGTTCAGTTTATGTCTTTTTCCGATTTCATAGTCATTAAAGTCGTGGGCAGGTGTGATTTTAACGACACCAGAACCAAATTCTTTATCAACATATTCATCAGCGATGATTGGAATTTTGCGCCCCAAGACTGGCAGTATTGCGTTTTTACCAACAAAGGCGCTATAGCGCTCGTCATCTGGATGCACACAAAGAGCTGTATCGCCAAGTAGGGTTTCAGGTCGTGTGGTTGCGATTGTTAAAAACTCATTGGTCCCTTCGATTTGATATTTCAAATGCCAAAGAGATCCATTTCTTTCTTCCATTTCAACTTCAAGATCCGAAACAGCGGTTTCAAGATGAGTATCCCAGTTCACAAGACGCTGGCCGCGATAAATTAAGCCATCTTTATAAAGCTTAACAAAAACTTTTCTAACAGCTTCAGATAAACCCTCATCAAGTGTAAAGCGCGTTCTGCTCCAATCCACCGAATCGCCGATGTATTTCATCTGCTCTAAAATTCTTGAGCCGTATTTATCTTTCCATGCCCAAACTTTTTCTAAAAACTCCTCACGAGAGAGATCTTTTCTTTGGATGCCTTGTTTGAGTAAATCTTTTTCAACAACCATTTGGGTTGCGATGCCCGCGTGGTCCGTTCCTGGAAGCCACAGAGTATTGCAACCGCTCATTCTCTTCCAGCGGATAAGAACATCTTGTATGGTGTGATTTAAGGCATGGCCAAGGTGCAATGTGCCAGTCACATTAGGTGGCGGAATCACTATGGAGTAGGGCGCTTTCGTAGAGACGTCCTCTGCACGAAAATAGTTATTCTTAAGCCAAAACTCATAGTTTCTGGACTCAACTTCTTTAGGGCTGTAACGATCGGATAATGATTCAGACATAGCTTAAAAAGCTATACCATGGGGGCTCGTATGACAAGAATTTGCACTAATTGTTTTTCTTATCCTTGGGTTGGATAACCTCAACACGCTCACCAATGGATGTCAGATTTAAGACATGGTATTGGTTGTTGTTGATTCTTTCGGCTTCTTCGACCTGTTCGATAATCGAAAACACTGACTTGGATTCAGCAGGCGTCTTATCAGCTAGGGCATTTATGGATAGGAAGAGGATTCCTAGAAAACCGATGGAAAATAGTCGGAAAAAACATTCATTTTTCAACATCACGTACCTCGTTAAATCAATGGCGCCATGGCCAGTTTGTGTATGTGCAAGGGCGGGGCCAGCCTCTAGGGCAAATAAACGATATTTGAGACGGACCTGTGAGCATATTTTATAGACCAAAAGGACGTAGGGTGTCAGTGAAAAGAGCGCGCCAGTTTCTCGGTTTCCAACAAGTACTGATAGTGATTGCCGTATAGACTACGAAGTTTTGGTAAAGCTTTTGCGCTGCCTTCTGTAACGATCTTATTCACTTGGGCGCGAGTTTTTCCAGGTAAGACGACAAGGCGCTTAAGTCTATCGAAAAGAATAGAGTTTTTGTTTTTAAACTTTGCCTCCATTTGATCTGTAAGAACTTTTGCAGCGTTGGCTACGAATTCTAAGTCCGAGTCAATTTCTTTGATTTTATACATTGTGCCTCGGTCAACGGGTATGTAATCAAAGCCGTCCCCTAGGATTCGATTATTTGTTGCGATTCTTTTTTGCAGCAGGGCAATGTTTTCTCGAGCTTTTTCAGAGGTCGTGATCAACTGATTTTGCATGACATAACTTGCGCCAGATTCTGTCAGTTTATCGTAGTATTTTAAAATTAAGGTTTGGGTTTTTTGTGCGGGTCCTTCTTTTAAGCCCATTAAGTGTGAAATCTCATGGAATATGATGGCGTGGGTTTGCTTTTTTAAAACCTCAGGCAAATTTTTAGCAAGATCAGTCTTACTCAGACAAATTCTTCCATCCGTTGAAAAGTCCGAGACTGCAGCTGATTTTTCATTATTATGGAGATCCTTACAGGTATCGTCTAAATCTATATTGCGCAGAATCTCTGAGATACTTGCCCCTGATTTTTCAAATCGGCGGGCCCACTTTCGTAAAAAGGTTTTATCGTTTTTATTCGAAAGATCAGCTTGCTTTAGATTTTGCAGAATTGTTTTAAGCTCGCTTTCTAAGCGCTCACTTTCAGAAAATAGTGTCTCAATTTGTTCAGGCGTTGCTCCTGCGATATCGCCACCGCCTGAATCCTGTCCGCCTTGTTCAAGGTTTTTTTTATTACAGCTCACTACTGTTAATAATGTTAGAAACGCAACCAAAAGTTTTAACACGCCAAAACTCCTCAACTACCACATTACAAGCCCCGTTCCATCGGGATTCAAATAACTTTAATTTCAGCTGTTATTAATTGCATTTAACTAAAATGGACAAAAATTGTTTCACGATGACCAAAGGAGCATAAAATTGCCTCCGCCCAGATTGGGGCGGAGGCAAAGTGGATGGATTGGTTAATAAATAACTATGGTCACTACTGTTCCCATAGAACTTGATGACAATTGAATAGATCCCCCGATTTCTCTAAGGGTTTGTTGCGCCCAAGAGAGGCCAAGCCCTTTATTAAAAGCACTCTTAAGCTCATCTCTTTTCATTCCCACTCCGTTATCTCTAACAGTGATCTGGGTTGCGCGCTTATAGGACGTTACAACAACTGAGATAACGCCTTTTTTTCCTCTACAGGCATGAATGGCATTATTCACTAGGTTTGAAATTATTCTTTGCAGCACTTGAGGTGCAATTTGTGCTTCAGCGTTTTTAGGACCATCTAGCGAAAACTGAATCTCTGGATATATAAAGCCCTTTTCTTCTAGCACCTCAACAATGTAGGGCAGAAGCTTAATCGTCCCTGGTGACGGCAGCTCTCTTGAAATTATAATAGAGTCAGCAATCTCTTGGAGTCTTCTACTCACACTCTGAAGAAGCCCTCTGTGATTTAGCGGATCAGGGGTGGCAAGAATGGCCCGAAGTGCAAAGAGCGGCGATCTGATATCGTGAGCTACTTGGATTATACTTTCCGTTTGTGGTTTTTCTCCAATCATAAGTTACCTCCTTTGCACTTCGAACCCTGGGCCCCACGCGTCCTCTGCCCTTGATCCATTTATACGTCCGAATACTGGACCAAAGATAGGTTTAGTAATTTAATTATTATTATTGAAATTAGCAAAAGTGCTAACATCTATACGATATGTCCATATACGAATTTACGGATTACAAAAAATATATAAACGATCGCATTGCAGACATGCCTAAGCGTGGACGGGGACAATTTAAAAAAATATCAGAGCTTCTGAGTGTAAACTCCGTAGTGATCAGTCAAATTTTTAAAGGCAGTCGAGAGCTAAGCCTTGAACATGCAAACCAACTTGCCGCGTATTTTGGTTTAAATGATCTTGAAAAAGAATACTTCTTTGTTCTGGTTCAAAAGGGACGGACCTCAAATCAAGACCTTATTAACTACTTTGAAAAACAACTGGGCAAAATAAAATCTCAAGCAGAGGACATTAAAAGCCTAGTCACAAATGAAAGACTATCAGAGGAGACACAATCTCTTTTTTATTCCAACTGGTACTATAGCGCCGTAAGGCTTTTAACATCTATTCCAGGACTCAATACAACAGACAAATTAGCAGAGCGTTTAGATCTTCCGATCTCTCTTGTTCGGCAGGTGGTAGAGTTTCTTTTAATCCACCAGCTTATCGTGGAAGAAAAAGGAAAGCTTAAGATGGGTCCACAAAGAACTCATATTGATGCTTCTTCCCCGTTCGTGAATCGGCATCATATCAATTGGCGTCTTAAGGGTTTTGAAAATATGACTGTTCTTTCAAAAGATGAATTATTTTATACAAGCCCCATGACGTTATCTCAGTCCTCAATAAAGGAGATAAAGAAGATGCTTCTTCAACTTGTCGTGCAAATGTCAGAAGAGGTCAAAAGCTCCAAAGACGAAAAGCTTGTCTGCTTAAATATAGATTTTTTTGAGGTCGATTAGTCTGGGATAAAGCCTAAAAAACGAGCAAATGGAATCATCACGACATCGATTAAGATAGGGGAGATCCCATATTTATGAGTTCCAAACAACTGTCCTGACACCAACCCCACCAAATGTATTTGTCCGTTATTTAATATCACCTGTGGCCCCCCAGATATTCCAGACAGTAGCTCGCCATCGCAGTTGGTAAATAAAAGATGATCTTTGTGCAGTTTCACTCTGTTGAGCGCATCTGTATCTGCGATCATCTCTAACTCTTTTAAAATGTGGGTGCCAGTATCGCATTTAAAAACTTGAAGTGGTGTTTCAAGGCTTCCGCCAAAAAAGCCAGCCGCATAAGCCGTAGTGCCTTTTGCTTCCGATATGGGAATGCGTTGTCCGCCAACCGCTCTATCAAGCTCTGCTATCGCAAAGTCGTGGACAAATCCGTCGTAATTGATCGGATACTTTCTTCTAAGCTCCATATATTTTTCATAATCTTCAATAGAAAACTCAGACGCAATATACGTTGGCATATTCAGATAATATTCTCTCGGATAACGAGCGCGAGTGATTTCTGGTAGGCTCTTAAGAAGTTCGTTAAGCTTTCGACCCTGGCTCCGCGAGATTTCCATGTTAATTTCACCAGTGGTCTTATTAATTCCTGCAATCTTTAAGGCCTCTTCATAGAAGTTGTGGCTCGTGACACCTGGAATATCAAAATAAAATCTCTCTCGAGATACAATTTGCTTTAAACGTTTAGTGACTTTATCCCAGCCTGCAAAAATTGGTTTTACTTTAAAGCAGTGAGCCGCTGTGATGATTGTATTGTCGCCTGATAAAATGCCAGAGCAGACATTTGTGAATTTTACGCTTTTAGGTGTCGTAATGACTTTTATTATTCTGCCCGTGATAGGCCGTAGCTGCTCTTTTGCAACAAGGGTGTTGTAATCAAGCATCTCCTCGTCGGTGAGTTGGGCAAAGCTTGGCATGCTTGCAAAAATCGTCAGTGCTGATAAAAAAATTAACGATTTTAAAGACACATAATCCTCTCGTTTGACTTAAAACTCACACAGTAGAGTTATTGCAAACAAGGTGCCTAAATCAACTGTAAGCAGGAATGCCTGTAATATGTTCGCCCAAAATTAACCTGTGGATATCTTCCGTGCCTTCGTAGGTATTTACGCTCTCTAAATTGGCCATATGTCTCCCACATTGGTATTCGTGTGTTATGCCGTTTGCGCCCAAAATATCTCGGCAGGTTCTAGCAGTATCTAGTGCAAGACGGACATTATTCATCTTTGCTAAGGAAATTTGCTGAGGAATGGCGTTTCCTTCATCCATTAGGCGGCCCAATTGATAGCATAAAAGTTGCGCTTTGGTGATTTCAGAAAAAATATGAACAAGCTTTGCTTGCACCAACTGGAAACTTGCAATGGGTTTATCAAACTGAATTCGACTCTTTGCATACTTTAGTGCTTCGTCGTAACAAGCCATTGCAGATCCAAGCGCTCCCCAAGAGATTCCATAACGAGCTTGATTCAGGCAACTAAAAGGACCTTTTAATCCAAGGACATTGAGCTGCTGAGATTTTGGAACTTTGACGTCTTCAAAAATTAATTCAGACGTTACCGACGCACGAAGCGAAAATTTTTTATCAATGTCTTTAGTTGAAAAACCCTTCATACCTTTTTCGACGATAAGGCCAATGACTTTGTCGTCATCGTTTTTTGCCCACACGATTGCAATGTCTGCAATACTACCGTTAGTGATCCACATCTTTGTTCCACTCAATATGTAGTGGTCTCCTTTGTCTTTTGCTCGTGTAATCATCCCTGCAGGGTTTGATCCATAGTCAGGTTCGGTTAACCCAAAGCAACCAATGGTTTGACCGAGTGCCATTTTCTCAAGATATTTATTTTTTTGTTCTTCTGTTCCGAATTTGTAAATCGGAAACATTGCCAGTGCGCCCTGAACGGAAACAAAAGATCTTAGGCCAGAGTCTCCACGCTCGATTTCTTGCATGATTAATCCATAACTTGTGTAGTTTAAGCCAGGACAGCCATAACCCTCAATTGTCGGACCAAATACACCTAAGCTTGCAAAACCATTGATTAATTCCTTAGGAAATCTTCCCTCAACGTGGCAATCTTCAATAATCGGAATCACTTCTTTTGAAACAAACGTCCTTACTGATTCTCGAATCATTTTTTCTTCTTGAGAGAGAAGATAATCAACATTGTAAAAATCTGGGGAAGAAAACGCTTTCATAAAAACCTCTTGCTATAAGTATCTTTGATCTTAAACATTATTAACAATTAATAAATATGACGGTGCACATAAGAAAATAAAAAAGTACTAACTTTTTTGTCCGCTCATGTGTCAGACTATTAGAGGTGCATGGATGCAATCCTTAGGAGATGGGGCTATATAAAGGGGGGAGTGACAAGGATGTCACCCTACCATCACCTACTTGCCTTACAGTCTTTCGATTATAATTGCTATGCCTTGACCGCCTCCGATGCAGGCACTGCCGATTCCATATTTTTTATTTCTTCTTTCAAGCTCGTACATTAGATGATTCATGATTCGTGTTCCGCTTGCACCGAGTGGATGACCGACAGCAATTGCTCCACCGTTCACGTTTGTGACTTCAGGGTTGAGTTGAAGCTCTTTTTGAACAGCTAAAAATTGCGCTCCAAATGCTTCGTTAACTTCGACGAGATCCATTTGATCAAGAGTCATATTGGCCTTCTTTAAAGCTTGCTGTATGGCTTTAACTGGCCCAATGCCCATGATGGCTGGATCACATCCTACTGAAGCATAGGAAATAATTTTTGCTAACGGTTTCATTCCACGTTTTTTAGCTTCATCTTCTGACATCAAAACACTTGCGCATGCACCGTCTACAATTCCTGATGCAGTTCCAGCAGTGACTGTTCCGTCTTTTTTAAAAAGCGGTTTTAATTTCTTTAAACCATCTAGTGTTGTCTCAGGTCTTGCATGTTCATCATGGCTAACTACGGTTGAACCTTTTTTAGATTCAATTGTGACAGGAATGATTTCTTGCTCGAAGTATTTCTTATCGGTTGCAGCTTTAAATCTCATTTGAGTTTGGTATGCGTATTGATCTACTTCTTCACGGGAGATTTTATATTTCTCAGCTAAGTTTTCTGCCGTAATTGCCATTGGTGTTCCAGTGTAAGTGTCGGTAAGAGCAGCGGTAAGATAGTCTTCTACTTCTCCTTGACCCATGCGATAACCCCAACGAGCGCCACGCAACACGTACGGAATTTGTGACATCTGCTCAACACCACCAGCTAAGACAATATTGGCTTCTTCTGTTTGGATCATTTGCATTGCCGTGATCCACGATTGAAAGCCACTTCCGCAAAGTCTGTTTATACCAAGTGCGCCTCTATCAATGGGCATCCCAACTTTAAGACCAATATGTCGCGGAAGATATATCGAATCCTTTGCAGCCTGTACCACCGTTCCTATTACAATTTGATCGATGTCATCTGGGGAAATATTTGCCTGCTCTAATGCCGCTTTCGAGGCAATAGTTCCTAAGTCTGCTGCAGATACATCTTTTAATGATCCGCCGAATGCTCCAAAGGGTGTGCGTTTTCCAGATACTACAACGACAGACTTCATAAAAACTCCTTACTTTAGTTTGCATTTCAATCCTACAACAGAAGGCTTTGAGTCGGGTAGGAATTTCTCTTCGTATTGTGATGCGATTCATAGTAAGCTATGTGTATGAAAATATTAATTGTCGGAAATGGTGGCCGTGAAGCAGCAATAGCACGAGAACTTGTGCGTTCAAAGAAAGTTTCTGAACTGCATATGCTTCCCATCAACGAGGCTTTTAGTTCAAAGGTTGCAACACACAATATTTCTTTAAATGATCACAACGAAATTTTAAAATTCTCTCAAGAAAATAAAATTGACCTTGTGATCATTGGTCCAGAGCAGCCTTTAGTTGACGGCCTATCAGATGTGTTACGGGAGCATGAGATCAATGCTTTTGGTCCATCAAAAAAGGGTGCGATGCTTGAGGGCTCAAAAATTTTTTGTAAGGAGTTTTTAGAAAAAGCGGGTGTACCAGTTGCAAAGAGTGTGCAGGTCTTTTCAGACGACGATCTCTTGATTCAAGCTAAGAATTTTTCTGCACCGTGGGTTGTAAAAGCTGATGGCTTGGCTGCGGGCAAGGGTGTTTATATCTGCAATACCCATGAAGAACTCTCACATGCAGCCGATGATCTTTTTGTACAAAAGAAACTAGGGGATACAAGAGTTTTTCTAGAAGAACATCTTTCAGGAAAAGAATTAAGTTATTTGGTCTTAACAAACGGAATCACCTCGGAGCCTCTACCTATAGCGCAGGATCATAAAACGATCTTTGATGCCGACAAAGGACCCAATACTGGTGGTATGGGTGCCGTTGCGCCACTTACTATTCCCGCTGATCTTGCAGAAAAGATTCAAGTGCAAATTGTTGATAAAACAATTGCACAGCTTCAGCACGATCAGATTGATTACTACGGCGTGATTTATTTTGGCATTATGGTTCAAGATGGGAACCCTTACGTTCTTGAAATCAATGCTCGCTTCGGGGATCCAGAAACTCAAGTGATCTTGCCGCTTTTGGATGGAGATTGGGCGGATGTTTTTTGGGATGTCTCGCAAGGAAAAATACAGAAGTTAAAATGGAAGAAGCTTTATGCAACGTGTGTTGTGATGGCAGCGCCAGGGTACCCGAACAGTCCAGAAAAAGATCTTTTTATAAATGGAAATATTTTTGATGAAAAACCTGGCGCTTATTATATTTGCTCTGGTGTAAAAATGAACCCTCACTCTCAGTGGGTGACAACAGGCGGAAGGGTTATCGGCGCTGTGGGAATTGCCGAGACTGCAATACGCTCTATTGATACGGCCTACGGTTATGCAGAGAAAATATCTTGGCGCGGAATTCAAAAGCGCTCAGACATCGGTCAAAAGGTTTTAAAGAAAAACGAATTTGTGTTTTAGGTTTTACCAGTTAAATTGCAATTGGACGATGCTTAAAGCTTCAATGTCATTAACTTGGTGAACGAGGTTTAATTGGTATTTATCAAAGTTTTCATGGATCTCAACTTTAGAGTCACCTTTATCAAAAGATGCACTGGCATTAAAAAACCCTGAGTACTGGATGCGGGCACGGGTTTGAATTGGATCAAGCTTCATTTTAAATTTATGTTGGACCGCATCTGGATCGTTTGAATCACCACCGATGGCCATTTCCGTATTGATTCCATCTTTTAAAGAATCGGCTGTTTGAGCCACAGAGGAGCTTCTAACGTAGTCACTCTTTAATGCAGACTTCAGCGCCTTATCTAGTACCATTTTAGAAACAGTGCCCTCTGAGGCGCCCTCAGGGATGTCTGTGGGAATGATTGCTGCTACATCTGAATTTGTAATGCGCGAAGGAGCTGCCAGCTCAATATATGCATGAATATTTAAGTTTGTTTGTTCTGGAGGAATTGCAGAAAACGCGTTTACCGAAAATAGAGTCAGTAAACCGAGTATCAAAATGAGATCTTTAATGGATGCTTTCATACCCTGTATAAGAGCAAGCGACATACCAGACCAAGGGCTTAAAACCCCCGTAAAGTGCAGATAGGAACAAATCCACTTAAAAAGTGTAAATGCTTTTTACACCCGCCAACCACAAAAAGGCGTGGGGGAGAGTGTGGTGAAAGCGCGAGGCGTTGTTAGCAGGTGCTAGACAAAAAGGTACGGCGTACCTTTTAGGGGTTGGGGCTTAGGCCTTTCTTTTTGATTTTTTCTACTAGGGTTGTGCGGTTGAGTTTTAAAAGTTGTGCTGCCTGGTTTCGATTCCAGTTTGTTCTTTCAAGAGCTTTGATAATTAGAGAATTCTCATAAGCATCCACTGCCGAGTTAAAATCAATTCCTGTATCTGGAAGGTCGATATCTTTCGGGTTTTGGACGTACTTTTTTGTTTGATATTTTTCAGGCAAGTCGTGAGGCTGAATGATTCCAGTCCCTTTTAAGATCGCAATTCTTTCCACAAGATTTTCAAGTTCACGGACGTTTCCTGGCCATGCGTAAGCATGAAGAAGTTCCATTGCCTCTGGCGAAACCCCTCCAAGGCTTTTTCCTTTGGTTGCATTAAAGTGCTGCATAAAGTGGTGCAGAAGTAACGCCGTATCACCAGGTCTTTCTCTTAACGGTGGAATCTGAATCGGAATAACATTTAAACGGTAGTAAAGGTCTTCTCTAAAGCGCCCGTCTTCAACGGCTTTTTCAAGATCAATGTTTGTAGCCGCTATAATGCGTACATCAATTTCAACGGTCTTTGTGCTGCCAACAGGTTCAAACTGTCTTTCTTGGATAACCCTTAAGAGTTTTACTTGAAGGGTCGGACTCATCTCTCCGATCTCATCTAAAAAGATTGTGCCTTCGTGGGCAAGTTCAAATCTTCCCATTCGGTTTGCAATTGCACCAGTAAAGGCACCTTTAACGTGACCAAAGAGCTCACTTTCTAAAAGGTCTGCAGGGATTGCTCCGCAGTTTACAGGGATAAGACGTTTGTTTGCTCTGTTGGAATTAAAGTGCACAGCCTTTGCAACAAGTTCTTTTCCAGTTCCACTTTCGCCCTTCACTAAAACCGTAGAGTCTGAAGCAGAAACTTTTTCAATAAGCTCTAGAACTTTTGAAATCCCTTCTGAAGACCCCACGATATTATCAAATTTATATTTTTGTTTAAGCTGCGTTTTTAAGATTTTATTTTCTTCTTCTAGCGTTTGATGTTCAAACGCTCTATCCACAAGACCAATAAGCTCTTCAATATTAAACGGTTTCGTTAGGAAGTGGAATGCACCTTGCTTTGTAGCTTCAACAGCGGCTTCGATAGTTGCAAAACCAGTTAACACGATAAACTGACATTTTGGATTTGCTTTTTTTATATGTGATAGAAGTTCAAGTCCGTTTCCGTCTGGCAGTTGTAAGTCGACTAAAGCCAAGTCGAATTTTTGGCTGCTATTTGTAAACTGAATCGCTTCTTCTTTTGTTTGTGCTGTAATGACTTGGTAGTTTTTTCTGGTAAGTAATCTGAAAAGCGCCGTCCGTAAACTTGAATCATCGTCTATAATTAAGATCCTACGATTCTTGTTCATTCCCTCATTGCTTGCCTGCATTGAGTTTCCCCTTCCAATAGGTTTTCTACAGCTCCATCTTGGAGATGTTAGACATTTAAGACCTGTAGTCTTATTTAACATTCAACTTTAACTAATTCTTCGATGCCACCACAACTGATGTCTGTTTTTAGGATAAGTAAAAGGTTTGGCGCCGTCAAATTTTAATGTCAATTTTTTGATATCAGGATTTCAAAACTGGACGGGGTAACGTCACTCTTGTGCGCGTGTTATTTTCAAAAACATCAGTGAGTTCAATATCTCCCGAATGTTCCTGGATGATTTGATAGGCAGTTGTTAGACCTAGCCCTCGGTGCTGCTCTGGATTCTTCGTCGAAAAGAAAGGTGTGAAAATTTTGATTTGATCATTTTTTCCTAGACCAATTCCGTTATCTAAAACATCTAAGTAAAAATTGCTTGAATCATTAGACAACACGATTTCTATCTTTGGGTTAAAACTTTTATCAGCTTTTTGTTTTTCTGAAATGGCATCGACACTATTCTGTAAAATGTTGATTACACTCTGGGTAAGTGGGTTTTCATGGCCCTCAACAATATCTTCTTCAGACCTAGAATTATAAGTGACATCAATACCTAAGGGCTTTGCTTTAATTAAAATAATTCGAATCGCCTTATTTATAATATCTTTAAGATGCAGTTGCTCTTTTTTAGTATCGGACTTTCTTGAGAAGCTTAATAAATTCTGAATAATCTCTTTACACCGAAGCGCGCTTTTCTCCATCTCTTCAAGATCATTTAAAAGTTCAGCGTTTTTATCTTTTTTCACGTCAAGCTTAAGCATTTGGATAAACGTAATAAGTCCCGCAAGTGGATTGTTGAGCTCGTGGGCAATGCTGCCGCCAATAAGGCCAAGCTCTGCAATCTTAGAGCTTTCAAGAATCTGCCGCTCGGCCTTTTTTTGTTTGGTCTTATTGCGGTAAATATTAATATAAATCTTTTCACCACCCTCAGATTTCATCTTTTGACTATCAACTTCGTACAAAATCTCTTGGTTTGTTACGGGGTGGTTGCTTCTAAGGCTACTGGTCTTTCCAAGAGTTATGCTGTGTTTGAGCTCTTTGAGTTGATTAGGGAAGTGACTCTTAAAAGTATCATTATACTGTACGATTTCAAAATTATCCCTCACCAGAACCACAGGTTCAGTGATGGCATCAAAAGTGGCCTGCCATTGTTTTCTTAAAAAGTCTGATTGCTCTCTATGAATGAGCCTATCCATGGCAAGGGATATGGCATTGGATACTTGCCTTAAAAACTGTGTTTCTTCTTTCGTGAATTTTTCATTGGATTCTTTTGCAAAAATAATTTTACCGAGTGGCCGGTTCTCCAAAATCAAGTCGTGTTCAAAGACCGAAATATTCTGTGACAGTTGCGAGGAGTTCGATGCAGCACTTGTTTGCGATTGAAAAAGAATTCGAACCCACGAGATATGTAGTGGCTCACTAAGACTTTTTAAGAGCGTACGTTCCATTTCTGTAACGGACTCTGCCTTTTGTATAGCTACAAGGGCAACAAGAATTGAGCCATAATACTTATTGGTTTGTAAAAGTTTTTCTTTAGACTCTAAAAGGCGTTTTTGTCTTATAACGATTCGGTCTTCAAGATCTTTTGTAATCACTTGCAGCTTTTCGTTTTGCTCACTAAGGATATTGAGAAGCTCATTGTTTTGTTGTTTTAAATTGAAGGCCTCAAGAGACTCTTGAATAGTTCGAAAAAGAAACTGCTCATCAAAATTTGAAATAATTTTAAATATCGGAAAGCGGTTACTGATCTGTTGGACTTCTTGAGCTTGCGTAAAGTTTAAAGCAGGATCAGTGATAAAAATAATTTCGGTGTCTGAGTTTTTTGACTTTATTGCCTCAATGAGTTCCGTGGCTTGAGATGTGGTCATGAGTTTTTGATTCATCGTCACGGATTGAAAGTTGTGTTCATTAATGGCACTTAGGGTTTTGTCGTAAGAGTCACAAACGTCAGCACCCAAAGTATTTTTTTTGGAAACTCGATTATCAAAAATAAGAACACTTGAACTAAACATTGTTTGGTTTCACCAAAAGGATTTGTTCAAACGCTTTTCCAAATGTTGTCCAGGTTTCATCAGAGGTGGCACCTTCACGTTCTTCGGTGCAAACAACCCCAGTGTTGCGTTCAAAGAAGCCATACTGACCAAGGCTTCCTGGAGTGGGATATCCGATATCGGCCTCAAGGGGATAGCCCGATACTTCGGCAAATGCTTTTGCAATGTCTTTGGCGCTATCGCCCGTATAGATCACAAGTGGTTTCCAAGAGTGACAATGTATAATGGTGTGCGGCTGATACTTGTCGATAATCTCAATAAGGCTTTGAGTTTCAATCTCGCTGCCTGGCGCAGTACCTGGATTATAGCGCGCCTGTTTGTATTCAGAGGACCAGTCCTTGGAAGGAAAGTTTCTATTGAGGTCTACGCCGCTTCCGTTGACGCGCTCATTCTTAGATAACCCATCGGGATTTAGACACGGTACTGCAATCCAGGGCTTCATTGTGTGTCCTTTCTGATACATGCTTCTTGCCCACTCAATAAAGCGTTCGACAAGAAACACACCCTCAGGTTCATCGCCATGCACTCCGCCCACAATGAGGGCAGGTTTCTCATTGGCAAAATCCAAATTCTCCGAGGAGGAATAGAGTTGAATTGATCGACCTTCTGCTGTTAGTTTCCAGTTTTGATTCTCGTACATACACCATAGATTACTAGAGCGTATTGGCTTTTCAAGTCGTACTTGACCTTTTTGATGGGTATGGGATTATTCAATACTGAATTTACATAGGAAGTAAGGGGCCATAATGGAAAAAAATAAACTCAGCGTTGTTATTTTAGCGGCAGGCCAGGGCACCCGAATGAAGTCTCCTTTGCCTAAAGTCCTTCATCCTGTTATGGGAACCCCGATGATTGTGCGAGTTATAAACGCCGTGAAATCACTTGACCCTTCTGAGGTTCGTGTCGTGGCAGGACACGGTAAAGCTTTAGTTGAGCAAGTCATTACGCCTATGGGTGTGACAATACACGAACAAACAGAGCGTAAGGGTACTGCGCACGCGGCGATGGCTGCGGATTACGAATCCCTTTCTGGAAATGTTTTGATTTTAAATGGAGATCATCCGCTCATTAGAAAAGAAGATATTAAAAAAGCTTTAACCGAATTCAACGACCTTAAGGCCGATGTGGCAGTTCTAACTTGCGTATTAAAAAAGCCTCGTGAGTTTGGTCGCATTGTCCGTCAAGATGGAAATGTTCAAGCCATTGTTGAAGTAAAAGATGCTTCAAATGACACTTTAAAAATCAATGAGGTCAACACAGGCGCGTACATTGTTCGAGCGGACATTTTAAAAGAATGTCTTCCAAAGATTAAGCCCCATAATGCCCAAGGCGAATATTATTTAACCGATCTTATTACTCTTTGTGTAGAGGGACGAAAAAAGGTACTTGGAGTGCCAGTGAGTAAGAGGTTTGCATTTGGAGTCAATGATCAGATGCAACTTGCAAAGGCAACCCGAGTTGTAAATGCGGATAAGATTAAAGAGCTTATGTCCGAGGGTGTTGTATTTATTAAGCCTGAAACATGTTACGTCGAAGACGAAGTTCAAATTGCAGCGGGCTCCGTGATTTATCCCAATGTATTTTTAAAAGGCTTTACAAGTATTGGGGGCTTCAGTGTGATTGAGCCAAATTGCTTTTTATTAAACTCAAAGATTGGAAACAGTGTCCAAGTTAAGATGGGCTCTCACTTTGAAAAAGTTGTGATTCACGATAAGGCCGAGGTCGGTCCCTATGCACGGCTCCGTCCAGAAACTGAAATCGGCAGCAATGCAAAGATCGGAAACTTTGTTGAGATGAAAAAAGTCAGTTTTGGTGAAGGCTCTAAGGCAAGTCATCTGACTTATCTTGGCGATGCGAAGATTGGAAAAAACGTGAACATCGGTTGCGGAACTATCACTTGTAATTACGCCGTTGATAAAAAGAAATATGAAACCATCATTGAAGATGATGTTTTTGTAGGAAGTGATTCTCAACTTGTGGCGCCAGTAAAAGTTGGAGCTGGAGCGGTTATTGGTTCAGGCTCTACCATCACAAAAGATGTTCCGTCTGGGGCACTTGGCGTGTCGCGAGCAAAACAAGTAAATATTGAAAACTACAGTGAAAGGAGAGCGAAGAAGAGTTGATAAGATCAGCTTTTCAGAGCGAACTAGTATGTGTGGAATTGTTGGCTACTATGGTGAGAAGGATCCTAAAGAAGTGATCATGGATGGCCTTAAGGCCCTAGAGTATCGCGGCTACGATAGCGCGGGTGTTGCAATTTTTGATAAGGGAAGTGTAAAGCGTGTCCGAGCGGAAGGAAAGCTTCATAATCTTGAGGCCCTTTTAAAAGATACACACTTTGATGGTCGTTCGGGGATTGGACACACAAGATGGGCCACACACGGAATTCCTTCTGAAAGAAATGCGCACCCTCATACAGTTGACGGTGTCAGCATTGTTCATAATGGAATTATTGAAAACTACATGGAGATCAAAGAAGAACTTTCACGAGAAAATGTTCAATTTGGCTCTGATACAGATTCAGAACTTGTGGCACATCTAATAGCTCGAGAAGTAAAAGACACAAAAAATCTTTTAAAAGCTGTCATAAATATTTTGCCAAAGCTTCATGGCGCGTTTTCTATTGTTACTCTTTGGGAAGAAAGCCCAAATGAAATTGTTGCCTTTAAAAACGGGCCGCCTTTACTTTTAGGAGTGGGAGAGTCTGAAAATATCATCGCAAGTGACCTTCAGGCCATCGTGAAGCATACAAAAAATATTGTCTATCTTGAAGACAACGAAATTGTTCATATTAACGGTAAAAGTTATTCCGTCTATTCTCACGAAGGAAAAAAGATAGACCGAACACCCGACACCGTGGAGTGGACCGAAGAGGCCGCAGAGAAAAAAGGGTACCCGCACTACATGTTAAAAGAGATTTTTGAGCAACCGCGAACGGTCGCAAATGCAATGGCGCCCTATATTGAGCTTGAAAAGATGACTTTAAAGATGGGGCAACTGGCAGGAAAGAGCGAAGCTGAAATCGCTGAAGAGCTAAAAAAGTTTGGCCGAATCATCATTGTGGCATGTGGTACGAGCTTCTATGCTGGAATGGTTGCAGAATATTATCTTGAAAAGATCGCAAAGATTCCTGTCGAGGTCGAGTTTGCAAGTGAGTTTAGATATCGTGAGCCTATCTTAGAAGATGACACTTTGGTGTTATTTATTTCTCAAAGTGGCGAAACAGCAGACACCATCGCTGCAATGAAACTTGTCAAGGAGCAAAATATCCCAACGATGAGTTTATGCAACGTACGCCTATCAACGCTTGACCGTGCGACTCAATATAAAATGTATATGAACTGTGAAGCCGAAATCGGTGTTGCAAGCACAAAGGCATTTACGAGTAGCCTTGTGCTTTTAAATCTTTTTTCACTTTATATGGGCAAAATCCGCGGTCACGTCGATGCTCAAGAAGAGAAGAAGCATATCCGCGGACTTTTAGACTTTCCAAGTTTGATGGAAAAAGTTCTAGCCTATGACTCTTTCTTTAATGAAACAGCTCAAGACTTAAAACAGTTTAAAGGATTTTTGTATATCGGCAGAGGCGTGAGCTTTCCTATCGCCATGGAAGGAGCTTTGAAATTAAAAGAGCTTGCTTACATGCACGCTGAAGGTTACGCGGCAGGAGAGATGAAACACGGACCGATTGCTTTAATCGATAAAAAAATGGCCATTGTAGCTGTTGCACCTCAAGACGATGTTTTTGAAAAGACCATTAGTAATATTGAAGAGGTTGTGGCGCGGGGTGGGCAAGTTATTGCTATTGGTAGTGAGCAAAATGATAAGATGAAAAATCTTGCCTTACACTATTTGACGTTGCCGCAAGCGCACTGGAGTTTAAATCCAATCCTTGCAGTCGTGCCTCTTCAGTTAATGGCATATCATGTATCAGATTCGTTGGGTTATGATGTTGACCAACCAAGAAATTTAGCGAAGTCTGTTACAGTAGAATGAAACACTAACACGTTAAGCAAAGTTTAGTTTAAACTTTCGCGCCATTCATTAAAAGCAGATTGAGCAGTTTCAATCTGCTTTTGTTTTTTAATGTCTTTAGGAAGTTTTTTTCTTCCTTCCAGCGGAACACCTGGGAATAAACCAAAGTTAATATTTGTGGGTTGGAAGTTATCTTTCTTTTCATTCGTAATTGCATGAAGGAGCGCGCCCATTGCGCTTTGGCGCGGCGGAGGGTTAAAAGGTTTATCGTGATATTTTTGTTCAATAAACTTTGAAACCAGTAGCCCCATGCATGTTGATTCAAAATAACCTTCAACCCCCGTGATCTGTCCTGCAAGGTAAAGATCGGGATCTTGTTTACTTGATAAATCAGAATTTAAAACCTCAGGGGAATTGACGTACATATTTCTGTGTATGCTCCCAAGCTTTAAGAACTCCGCATTTTGAAGGCCTGGAATCATTCTAAAAATTCGTAATTGCTCTCCATAAGCAAGCTTTGTCTGAAAGCCCACCATATTATAGGCAGTCCCTTCCTTGTTATCTTGTCTGAGCTGTACCACCGCATAGGGGTATCGGCCAGTTCTTGGATCATCAAGGCCCACAGGTTTTAAAGGACCAAAACGTAGAGTTTCATCGCCTCGTCTAATCATTTCTTCAATGGGCATGCAGCCTTCAAAGAATGGAGTGTCTTTTTCAAATTCTTTTGGTTCGATTGTGCGAGCACTTTTTATTTCATTTATAAATGCGTAGTATTCCTCTTTGTTCAAGGGACAGTTGTAATAATCATCATTGCCCTTACCGTAGCGGTCAGCTTTCCATGCAATGGATGTGTCAATACTGTCGGTGTCTACGATGGGTGCAATAGCATCAAAGAAGTATAAAAACTTTTGTCCAAGATGTTCTAAAAGATCATGGGCTAAGGACTCATCGGTGAGAGGACCCGTTGCAATGACTGCAGGACGAGGGACATCGGAGAGTTTTTTAATCGTTTCTTTTTTAATTTCGATGTTAGGGTGGTTTTGAATCTGTTCTGAAATTTCTTTTGAGAAAACAACTCTGTCCACTCCAAGGGCTTGGCCCGCAGGGACTGCTGCATTTTTAGCAGCTTTTAAAATAAAAGAGTCTAGTTTTTCAGCCTCGGTTTTAAGTTGGCCTGGAGCCGAGATTGGGTTGAGTGTGCCAAAAGAATTTGAGCAAACCAACTCTGCGAAATCCTTAGTTTTGTGAGCGGGCGTCATGACATCATTTTGGCGCATTTCATATAAGACGACCTTAAATCCGCTGTGTGCCAATTGCAGAGCACACTCACTTCCAGCAAGACCGCCGCCTACGATATGAATTGTCTGATCTATGTTTTTCATATAACAATAATCCTATGTCCGATAATAAATCTAAATCCAAAACACCTCGTAAGAGTCATTTGAACCAGGCCACCGATGTTCTAGAAGGAGTCCTCCTTCATAGCAAATCTCCGCTCTCTGATCAATTTATGCGTTGGAAGTTATGGAGAAAGTGGCCCGAAGTTGTAGGTCCTACAATATCAGCGCAGAGTATGCCCGTTGGTTTTGTGAACGGAATGCTCTATGTATGGGTTAAAAACGCTGTTTGGATGAACGAAATGCTATTTTTAGCAGGCCCTATTAAAGACAAGGTAAATAACTTTGTAGAGAAAAAGTGGGTAAAGCAAGTTCGTTTTACTCTAAACCAACACGAAGTACCTCAAGTCCACGAGGACTCCGAAATAAAAGACGCTGAAATTCTAAAAAAATAACTAAATGCAAACGGACTTTAAGGTTTTGAGAAAATCTTCTGGGTCCGTTGGAATGCCTTTCCAGCTCACTTCCCAATGAAGGTGAGGAGCTTCAACTCTTCCCGTGCCCCCTGATTTTCCGACCATGGTTCCTTTTTTGATCTTTTCTCCAGGTTCAACTAAAATTGAACTCAAGTGATAGTATTTTGAAAAAATAGAATTACCATGATCAATAACGACAGCATTTCCTGGAACAACAAATTTTTGAGCAAGGGCAACTTTGCCTTCGGCCATGGCATAAATTGGAACAGGCGTGCGTGCTCTTAAATCAGTGCCAGTGTGGAAGTATTTGTAGCCGTTTGGAAGACTTCTAAAGCTGCCGAATTTTGAAACTCTCTTTGATCGGAGAGGGACATCAGCATCAAAGCAAAAATCTTCCACAGGCGTATTGTTTGCGATAGCTGTTCTTATTAAGCTGCGTTCAATTGCAATTTGGTCTTTGCTCTCTTCTTGTTTTTTAAGAAATGTTGCGGGAATTCTGATTTGCGCGGGATTATTAAGTTCTTTCACTTTAACATCGATGGTTGCCAAATAAATTTTTTGCAAAGGATGTGATAGCGCCTGCACTCGTGGTCTTGTGATTTGAGTAAGAGTGGATTGAGGGGGATTATATAGCGAGATCACTCCAAAGAAAGATCTTTTTCCCTTATTATTAAATGGAGTGAGTTCGTACCCGTCAAAATACATATTCTGAACCAAGTCATTATGAGGCGATAAAATTATAGACTTTCCAGCTTCAGGTTGATTTTCAAAAGGTGTGTGAATGTGCAGAATATTAACAAGGTTGTGCGAAGGCATTAGACAGATCAGCACAACCCATAGATAAAAGACTACTTTCTCTCGTCTTGGCTGGACGAGTTTTCTTGAATCGTTCTTTGAATAAGAGATTTCATGTAGTCGTTTCGTTTTGAACCCCCCACGAAAGCTTTCACTTGCTCATGAATTGTTGGGTCATTGACTAGAGCGCCTAGTGTGCCAGTTCCATTATCTATTTTTTGAACAATACTTACCAGACCTTTTGCAATTTTTATGAGATTTCTTTGATCTTCTCCACGTAAGTCTGACATTGCAAGATTAAATTTACCCATAGCAAGATTCATGTGTTCACTTGCGCTTGTGAGGTTTTCTATAAACTTTTCGCTTCGCCCGTCTTTATTGAGTGTTTTTGCGAATTTATCCAGCTCACTGACAATATCAAATACTTTTGAAAGTTCATTGCCCCGTTGTGTAAGTGTGCTGATCAGATCAGTGGATTGCTCAACCTGAATAAAGTCGCCGTCTTTTAGCGGAGTTCCTCCGGGTTCACCTGGAGAAATGTAAACGTATTTGTCTCCTAATGCGCCCTGAGTTCTCATGCCCGCAACGGATTTTGTTGTGATTCTGCTTTGGTGCTCTTTTAATATTTTAACAAACACAATTAATTTCGAGTCTTTTTCAGAAAATTCAATGGATGAAATATTCCCGACATCAAATCCGCTCAGTTTCACTAAACTTCCAGATGATAAGCCATCAATTTTCTCAAATGGAATTTTTAAGACGTAGGTGCTTGATAAAAAAGATCTATTTCCACCGAGTAAAAGTACAGTCATTACTAAAAGCAGCAGGCCAATACCTACTCCAATACCAACTTTTAATTCTGTTGCTCCACGTTCTGTCATTTCCGTACCTCTTTTCCGCTTACAAATTGGAATACTGGGTCGCTTGCATCTTGCATAATATCATCGAGTTTACCTTCGTATGTGATAAACCCATTTACCAAAAGTGCAATGCGATCGCACACTGCTGTTGCAGTCGGCATATCGTGGGTGACAAGAATGGATGTCACACCTTTCTTTTTTAAATCCATAATCATTTCTTGAATTCGAATCGTATTGTACGGATCAAGACCAGCGGTGGGCTCATCATACAAAACAATATCTGGATTCATAATGATTGACCGAGCAAGTCCCACACGCTTTTGCATACCGCCTGAAAGCTCTGCAGGGAAAACACTCTCGTTTCCTTGCAAACCAAACTCCTTTAGAAGGTTTTCTATTTTTTCTTGAATGACATCTTCAGATAATTTTGTGTGCTCACGAAGAGGGTAAGCAAGATTATCAAAAACACTTAACGAGTCAAAAAGAGCGCCACCTTGAAAGACGTAGGCTATTTTTTTACGTATTGGCAATAACTCTCTTTCATTCATTTTAGAGATATCTACGTCATCAACTAAAATGCTTCCGCTATCAGGCTTTTCAAGACCAATAAGAGATCTTAAAATCACACTCTTCCCAGAACCCGAGCCACCAATTAGTCCTAAGCACTCACCTTGGTATAAGGTTAGAGATACGTCTTTATGGACAACCTTCGTGCCAAAAGACTTTTTAAAATGTTTTATCTCAATTGCCTTTTTCATCTCAATCCTTAGAGTGTCTCAATAATCCAAAAAAGTTTCGTTAAAATAAAGTCACTAATGACGATCAAAATCGAGGACGCGACAACGGACTTTGTTGTCGCAATTCCAACACCTCGAGTTCCTTCAGAAACTCGCATTCCATAATGGCACCCAGTAAGACCGACAAATAATGCAAAGAAGAATGTTTTAGCTACGCCTACCATGTAGTCATGAACTTTAATGGTCTCTGTAACCTTTGTGATAAAAAACGACATATCTAAACCAAGCTCTGTTGTGCCAATGATCGCTGCGCTAAATATTCCAAGGGTGTTGGCAAAAACTGTAAGTAGAGGAAGTGAAATAATAAGTGCGATAATTCTTGGAATAATAATTTTCTTAAGCGGCGACGTGCCTAGAGCGCGGATGGCATCAATTTGTTGTGTGACCTTCATTGACCCAATCTCTGAGGCAATCCCTGCTCCCACTCGGCCTGCAATCATAAGGCTTGTAAAAACAGGGCCCAACTCACGTACGATGGAGAGTGCTACGATTTTAGGAACATAAAGCTTTCCGCCAAATTTTTCCAATCCCATTCCAAACTGGAGCGTAATCACCATTCCTGTACTGATTGCACAGACTGCGACAAGTGGTGCCGATTTAATTCCAAGGCTATAGATTTGATCGGTAATAAGTTTTGGATAAAAAGGTCTTCTTAGTGATTCCTTGAAAGAATTGTAGCACAGCTCTGATAGGCTACCGATAAAGTAGCAAAGTTCAAAGAGCATGTTTCCCAAAGAATGTGCTACTGAATAAATCATGGTACCCTAAAGTTCGATATGAATTTCGTATAGTGTTGTAATTCTTTGTTAAAATTCTCTTTTAGTGCAACGTAGGTTAAGTGATAGGTGCAGCTTCCTTTCTTAAATGCGAGGAAACGAATTTTAACAGGAACGCCTTCAAGGGTTCCTTCGATGTCTGAGATCACGCCTTCGCGATCGCTGATGGAATAAGAATTTTCTTTAACAACATCAGAACCTTCGATACTTTTAAAGGCATTTGATCTTGCCACTGCAAGAGAAGGTTCTCTTTCGCTACAGCTTGAAAAATAAGAGATAGTGCTTGCCGTATTTTTACTAACCCACAACGCATCAGCCCCCTTTGGACTTGCTGAGGAAAAAGGGGATGTTGGCCTTTGGAAAACTACATTTTTTGCTTTAGTGGGCGCAGCGGTCGTTGGTAGCTTTACTGATACGCAACTACTTGTCATGACGACAATTAACGAAGCAATTAAAAATTTAAAATCCGTAAGTGTGTTTTTCATCGTTGCAATCCCGCTCATGTTCATGAAATTGTTGAGTTCTTACTGTATGTTCTTTCGGTTTATTTCATTCTGAAATAAAGCGTCTGATCCTATTCTTCTTCATAACTCGACTCGACTTTCATCTCTATAAAACTTTGCTGAGAAAGAGTGTGAAAAGGTGTCAGAAAGTTGTCGCTATGACAAGAATTATTGGGTGCTTAGCTTCTGCTTTGTAAACCAATGAGAACTAAAGCCACGCAGAACTCAATGTTATCCCAAATTGTCGTTGGCACTTGTTGTGCATTATGTATAGCCGTGGAGAGGGGTTTAATGGGTATTAAAACGTTAGTCTTGCTTACAATTTGTGCCATCAGTTTGAATGTGCAGGCTCAAAGTGCAGGGAATTCGAGCAATGATGCTGTGAATGTTTTAGTCGACGAAATGGCTGACGTATCGCACATTGAGTTCGATGGCAGGGAAATTTGGGACTACAAGTTAAAAAAAGAATCCGAGACAAGTGTATCGGTGGAAATTGATACACTCTCTGACAAGGCCATTGTCCAGTTACAAACGTTTAAAAGCTCCCATGTTTCAAAAGTTGAAATCGTTCCAGGATCGGATCTTAAACACAAAGTCATTTTTCATTTAACGGAAAAGCTCGTAAAAAGTTTTGACTACATCACGGATGAACCGTCTCGACTTGTTATTGATTTTTACAAAGATGCCCCAAAAGTTGTAAAAAAAGAAGCAAAAAAGAAAAAGCCACAGAAAGTAACGAAGCTTCCAAAAAAGAAGACACGTGCTCCTGCAGGAACGGATTTTCTTGCTCAAGAAAAATCAAAGGAGCAGGAAGTAGCACCGTCGGTGTTAGATGGAGCAGATCCAGAATATAAAAGATTTAAAATTCAAGATTATGAAATCAATGACTCAGCAATCATTGCATCAAAGCTGAACTTATACATCCGTTATCCTATGCTGAGAGTTGACTCCAGCGATTTTGCACACCTGTTATCTGAACCCAATGTTTATGAAATTGAAGAAGGTTCATCTGATGAGAATAAAAAAGCTCGCCTTCTATTATCGTTATTTAACAAAGGTCAACTGGATGCTGATGGAAAACAAAAAGTAGCGCAACCAAGAAACGCTGTATTTTTAAAAGCCCTTGAGCTTTTTAGAAAAGAATATCCAAATTCTGTTTATAACGAACAATTAAATTTCATGGAAGCTGACGTGTATTTCAATCTTTGGTTGAAAGAAAAGAACATAGCAGACTTCGATCTTGCAATGTCACTATATTCTAAAATTTTACTGTCTGTGAAAAATTCAAAATTCCATCAAAGGACGCAAAGACTTTTGGGCTATGCCTATATGGAAAGAAAAGATTATTCAACGGCATTCACTCATTTTCAGAAGTACACGAAGACTTATTTAGATTCGCCATACGTTTACCGAGTGAAGTTTGCAATGGCTGAGGCTTTAGCAAATCTAAATAGTATTTCAGATGCTTATAAAATTTATGATGACATAGAAAACGATCCAAAAGGTGGAGTGCATTCCGTTGAAGCTGCATTTAGGAAAGGGGACCTGCACGCTATTAATGACAAATATAAGGATGCGATTGCTGAGTATGAAAGAGCTATTAAAAAGTACTCAAAAGAGGCTAAAGATTATCCGAGCGCTCACTACAATTTAGCAGAGAGCAAATTCTGGTTACCAAGAACAAGAGAAACTCTAAAAGACAGCTTAAATGGGTACATTGATTTCTTAGTGAATTATCCAAAAAATCCTCATTCAAGTTATGCAATGGAAAGAATAGGCGAAACTCTTGAAATTTTAGGAGCACCAGAAAAGCGATATAATGGCGCTTTCCTTGAAACGATCTATAGATACAGAGATTCTCCCGCTGCAGGAATTGCGACAATTCGGATGCTGCGCGGGCGAATTCCTACGATAAAGAAAAAAGACGTTGATGATGAAATCGCAAAGATTAATGAATTTATAAAAGACTCAGACTTAAAATACCTTCCTGAGTTTAAAACGATTATGATTTCAGATGGCTATTTTGCAGCTAAAAACTACGAAGAAGCTTTGGGTAACCTAGTTACATTCTATCAGAGCAACCCGCTTTCAAACTATTTAGATGTTCTTAAAAAGAGAATCGTTCAAACTGTAAAAGAGCAAATCTCACATTCGGTGGATCAAAAAGATTACCTTAAGGCTTTTCAAATTTATGGCCAGAATGCAGGAAGCTGGTTAAAAGGAACCGATCGAATAGACACAGACTACCTCCTTGGTTTGGCTTTTGAGCGCTCAGGTGTCCCTGAAGAAGCTGAGAAAAAATACAGAAACGTATTAAATAAGCTTTACTCTTTAAAGGGGACTCCAGAAGAAAAAGAACGAGCGGTCTTTGAAAAATTACCGACCACTGATGAGGTCAACTTAAGACTTGCGGCAGTTTATAATTTTAAAAATGAATACGGGAAGGCTCAAGATCACTTGAAAGAAGTTTCAGATAAAAACCTCTCATCGGATGAAGATAAAGTTGAGAAGGTCTATTTGGCATCTATTATTTACGAAAAACTAAATAACACTCCGTTTGCGATGAAAAACTTAATTGAACTCACGAAAACCTGGAGAGGAAGTCCTTCTAAACTTGCTCCAGTTTATTTAAGACTTGCAAAGCTCCAAGCAGGCAGCAAAGAGCAAAAAAAGGCGATGTCTACTTTAGACACCCTCATCAATATGGCAAATGATACTGCTGGAGTATCAGATGAAGACTACATGCAAGCCCTCCGTACAAAGGCAGAGCTTGCAGAAGAAACTAAAGACACCAAAGGTGCTGAAGAAGCTTACGCCCAGCTACTTGATAAGTTTGAGGAAAAGTACCCGCTCTACTCTGCAAGGTATCAATTAGGAAAAATCAAATTTGATTCTGGAGAAATTAAAGAAGCAGAAAAAGTTTGGAGTCCTCTTCAGGATAAAGCCGAAGCTCAGCTTTGGAGCAAACTCGCTCAAGAGAATCTGAAAAACGCAAATTGGAAGAGCGAATATAAAAAGTATACAAATAGAATTCCAGCTATGGTGAACGATCGCGACGCAAATCAATCCAAGGAAGGAACTAAGAAATGATTCAAGAAAATCATGCCATCTTAACACTAGATCCAAATATGCGGAAAGTTCTTAAGATCGCAGAAAATATTGCCCACAGTAAGGCGTCTGTTCTGGTCACTGGTGAGAGCGGCACTGGAAAAGAGCTTCTTGCGCGATTTATTCACTCCAAAAGCCCCCGCGCTTTAAAAAGAATGGTTGCGATTAACTGCGCGGCAGTTCCAGAAGGTCTATTAGAGAGTGAGCTTTTTGGTCATGAAAAGGGAGCTTTCACGGGAGCGCACCAAGCTAAGCCTGGTAAATTTGAATTAGCCCACCAAAGCACTCTTCTACTAGATGAAATGGGAGAATTACCCTTATTGCTTCAATCAAAACTTTTAAGAGCGCTTCAAGAAAACGAAATAGAAAGAGTCGGTGGAAGAGAGCCTATTAAGGTTGACGTCAGAATCATCGCGACGACGAATAAAGACCTTAAAAAACTTGTGCAAGAAGGACTTTTTAGAGAAGACCTTTTTTATAGGTTAAACGTGATTCCAGTGCATGTTCCACCACTTCGGGCGCGACCAAAAGATTTAATTTTACTTGCAAGACATTTTGCTGAAGTTGCGTCGATTAATAACGGTGTTCAACCAAAACAACTCACTCAAGATGCTTTAAATAGTCTTTTAATGTCTCAGTGGCCAGGAAATATCAGAGAGCTACAAAACGTGATTGAAAGAGCGATACTCTTATCTGCAAATGATGAGATCACAGAATCTGATTTAAACATTGATTTAGACTCTGGTAACGCAGATGTTCCTTTCACACCTGGAATGTCACTTGGCGAAGCAGAAAAGTTCTTAATTCTTAAAACTTTAGAATTTACCAGCCAAAATAGAACTCAAGCTGCAAAGATTTTAGGGATTAGTATTAGAACCTTAAGAAATAAATTAAGCGAATATCGAAAGGACGGTGAGCTATGAGCAAACTGTTTGATAGAACGGCTGAAGGGCTGGCCAAGTCTCTAGACATGAGACTTCTCAGGCATAATATTACTTCGGCAAATATCGCAAACGCTGAAACACCAGGTTATGCGGCAAAGAAAGTCGATTTTGAAGCAGAACTTACAAGAGCGCTCCAGATGGAAGGGATCCCTGGAGTTCAAACATCAAACCCAGCTCATATTCCAACAGTTGAAGGCGCCGTAAACAGAGTTCGTGCCGATGTTTATGACAACCCAGATATCAGCATGTCGAATGACGGAAACACAGTTGATATTGAAAAAGAGATGGCAACCCTCACAGAAAACTCAATTATTTACAAAGCAGCAATTGAGCTTATGAGAAAGAAAATGGCTGCACTTAAATATTCAGTCACCGAAGGAGGTAGATAATGGACTTCATGACGGCGATGCGGGTTTCTAGTAGTGGGATGACAGCCCAAAGAACTCGAATGAATACGATTTCCTCAAACATTGCTAACGTCAATACGACAAGAACTCCAGAAGGCGGCCCTTACCGGCGTAAAGATGCAATCTTTGAAGCTATTCCAGAACAAAAGACCTTTGGAGAGGTTTTGATTGATAAAGGTGATCGCAACTTGCATCGTGTTCAGGTGTCTGATGTTGCAGTCGATACGAAAGCTCCTCTACTAAAGTATGAACCCGATCACCCAGATGCAAATGAAGATGGTTACGTCGCTTATCCAAACATCAACTTGATGGAAGAGATGGCGAATATGATTCAGGCGACTCGTTCTTACGAAGCAAATATTTCTGCTTTTAACTCTTCGAAGAATATGGCGCTGGACGCAATTGATTTAGGAAGATAAAATAACTAGATAAAGGAAGTAAGCCATGGATGGTTTAAGATTCGATACTTCATCATTTAACGTTACGGATAACGTTGGTGAGCTAAGAAAAAATTCGACGGCCGAGTTAAAAAGTCCTAAAAACTCAGGCACATCAGCTGCTGGTGATTCGTTTGCCGATTCTTTAAAGAAAGCAGTCAATACGGTAGACGCTCTTCAAAAAGATGCAGACATTAAGATGCAAGATCTTGCCACTGGGAAAAGTCAAAATATCCATGAAACAATGATCGCGGCTGAGAAAGCTGACATTGCCCTTAAGTTAATGGTCCAAGTTAGAAATAAGATTATTGATGCGTATCAAGAAATCATGAGAATGCAGGTGTAATGTATGTCGAAGTTATGGAACAGTTTATTTATACAGTTTAAGAATTTCTATTCAAATCTGACTCCGACAAAGCGCATGTCGATGATCGCATCTGTTGGCATTATTTTGGCTTCGGCAACAGTTGTACTGTTTATGCTTTCAAGCACCAGCTATGTTCCGATGATGAAAGATGTTTCGTCTGAGAGCCTTCCTGTTGTTATTGAAAAACTGAAAAGTAAAAACATTCCGTTTAAAGTCGAAAATGGCGGAAAAACAATCTCCGTGCCTCCAGAACACGTTTACCCAACTCAAATGGCTCTTATGACAGAGTTAGGCGCTGCTCATACAGGCAGCATAGGCCTTGAGCTTTTTGATAAACAAGACCTCGGTGCTACCAGTTACGTTCAAAGAATCAATTATCAAAGAGCACTCCAAGGCGAATTGATGAGAGCGATCAATAGCCTCGATGCTGTTAAAAGATCAAAAGTTATTTTAGCTTTACCTCCAAAGAAAACGTTTTTAGAGGAGACTGGAAAGACGACAGCTTCAGTCACGGTAGATCTTCATGCTGGAAAATCTCTTTCTGAGGATCAAGTTTTAGGGATCACAAACCTAGTTTCATCAGCTGTTGAAAATCTAATTCCTGAAAATGTCACAGTGGTAGACTCTAGAGGCCGTATTCTTTCAAAGAATAGCGGAAGTTCGGCATCTGCTATGTCCATGGAAATGATGGATCTTAAGGAAAAGACTGAACGACAGTATGAACGCCGAATTGAAGCAATCTTGTCTCGTGTGGTAGGTCAAGGAAAGATCATTGCGAAAGTAAATGCCGACTTAAATACAAGAGACATTGTTTCTGTTGAAGAGGTGATTGACCCTGATATGACAGCGGTACGCTCCACAATCACAGAAGATGAAAAACTTAACGGCAATAGAAGAAATCCTGCTGGGATCCCGGGTGCTAGGGCAAACCTTCCTGGAGCTGAGGAGCAACAGCAAGTTGCATTTAACCAAGATGTTTCAAAAGAATATAAAACTATTAACTACGATGTTCCTAAAACAATTCGAAACATTAAAGAAGCTCCTGGCAATATTGAAAGGCTTAGTATTTCTGTTGTTGTTGATGGAGTGACAGAAAATGTGAGTGGTCAAGATGGTGCGGTTGAAAAGGTTTGGAAAGAGCGCAGCCAAGAAGATCTTAATAAGTACGCAGCGCTAGTACGAGGCGCAATCGGATTTGATGAAAAGCGTGGCGATACTTTCACTATTGAAAATATTAAGTTTGAACAAGAAAACTTCGATGAAGCAGAACAAATTTTAAGCTCGCTTGAGCGCAGAAAGCTGTTCTCGTATGTTCTCCGTTGGGGAATCATCGGAATGGCCTTCTTATTATTCTTCTTCGTAGTTGTAAGACCGTTTATGAGATGGATTACAGACAACTTCCAAGAGTCTGTGGACGAACTTTTGCCTAAGACAATTGAAGAGCTTGAAGAACTTCAAGCCGTGGACAACACATTACCAGGAATGTCTGCAGCTCTTCCTACCCTTGAAGAATCAATTGATCCTGACAAGGCAGAAAGCGAGCTCTTAAAGGATAGAATTTTAGGCTTAGTTGCAAACAACAATACTAAAGCTGCTGATGCATTAAGCTTATGGCTCGTAAGGAGAGATCAGTAATGAGTAATCTTAAAAAGGCTGAGAATATAAAATTTGAAGATTTAAGAGGGTTCGACAAAGCAGCAATCCTTTTAAACTATTTGGGAAAAGATGCTACCAACCAAATGCTTCAGTTTCTTGAGGATGCAGATATTCGTAAACTTTTAGGAATTATGAATCGCTTAAGGGTTGTACCCGTTTCTGTGACCAAAAAGGTCTTAGAAGAATTTTATGAGATGATTAGTGAAAGTAATGAATATATCTTCTCAACCGATCTCACAAATAAAGACAATATCGTAAACGCAGTCGGTGAGGAGCGGGCAAGAGGCATTCTAGGTCACTTAAACACTAAGGGAACTGCAAGAAGCCTTGAGAGTTTGGAAGTGGTGGACGCAAAATCATTATCGAACTTCTTAATTAACGAGCATCCGCAAACAATTGCGGTCATCTTGGCACATCTTGAACCTGAAAAAAAGGCAGAAGTCATTAAGCGCCTTCCAGAAAATATTCAAACAGAAGTTGTCTTAAGACTCTCTAATTTGGATTATATATCTCCAGCGCTCATCTCTGAGCTTGATCAGGTCTTAAAAGATGAACTCTCAACTGTGGGAACAGTGGACCAAGCTTCATTGGGTGGTGTACAGCCAGTTGCTGAGATGATGAACATTATGGATAAGAATACAGAGACTCAAATTATGGGTCGACTCGAAGAGAAAGACCCAATCCTTGCAGAAGAGATCAGAAAACTCATGTTTGTCTTCGAGGATATTACTAAGATTGATGATAAAGGTATACAGACTCTTCTTAAGGAGATCCCTAACGATAAACTTCTTCTTGCTCTTAAAACAGCAAACGAGGATATCCGTCAGAAAATCTTTAAAAACATCTCTGCTCGTGCAGCTCAGTTGTTGAGAGAGGATTTAGAGGGAATGGGACCTGCAAGATTGTCTGATGTGGAATCGGCTCAACAAGAGATCGTGAACGCAGCAAGAAAGCTAGAGCAAGAAGGAAAGATTTTGATTGCAAGAGGTGGTTCAGAAGATGCGCTTGTCTAGTATCATTCGTCAGGATGAAGAAGAAAAAAAAGGTATTCTTAAATACGAAGCAAAGCGTATTGAAATGGAAATGCCTAAGGCCGCTAAGGAGTTCATCGGAGAACAGCCCGAAGACAGGGGACCTGAGTTTAAAATTGACGAGATCGTTTCAAAACAAACGGGCATCTTTGAGACAGAGCGAAAGAAAGTCGAAGAAGAAATTGATAGAAGAGTTATTGAAAAGCTAAAAGACATTCAAGAAAAAGCTTATAAGGAAGCTTATGATCTTGGCCTTGAAGAGGGAAAAAAGCTTGCTTATGAAAACCATCAGGAAACGATTAAGTCACAACTTGAACAAATGACGAAGTTGTTTGAAAGCCTGAAGGAAATGAAAAAAGAAATTCTAAATAAAAATGAATCCATGTTTGTGGATTTAATTTATTACATCGCGGAAAAAGTAGTATACGAACACGTTCAGCGAAGCGATACAACTGCGGTTGAAATCATAAAGCAAGTCGTTGATTCTCTTGATGTGAAAGAAGACATCTCCGTACGACTCAACGATGAAGACCATCAAATGGTTCAAGAGCTTATGAAAGAGACTAACTCTGAGGCTGAGATATTTAAAAAGTTAAAATTCTATTCATCTGATGAAATTGAAAAAGGTGGATGTATATTTGAAACAAACCACGGCTTAGTTGATGCGACGCTTGAAGAGCGAGTTAACAAGTTATGGGCTATTTTAAATCAGACAAAGCCAACAACGTAATCATTTGGAGCTACTTTGGACGCAGTTTTAAAGCTAGAAAAATACAAAAAAGCTCTTGAAAAGAGATCTCTTGCAAAAGATGTAGGAAAAGTTACACGCGTCGTGGGCAGTTTACTTGAAGGCTATCTGCCGGGCGCTTCTATTGGTAGTCAGTGTTATATTCAGGCTGCAAATAAAAAACAAATTCTTGCAGAGGTCGTAGGCTTTAAAGATCAAAAAGCCTTGATGATGCCGTTTTATGACATTCAGGGAATTGGTTTAGGTTCAAAGATTGTTCTTGATAAACAAGTATCTACAATCAAGGTTGGAAAAGGCTTATTGGGAAGAGTTTTAAATGGTCTTGCCCAAGAGATGGACGGACAAGGACAGCTTGAAACAACCGATGAAATAGATATTTACCGAAATGCGATTCGCCCACTTGATAGAAGACCCATTACCGAAGCGCTGGATCTTGGCGTAAGAGCAATTAATAGCTTAATTAGCGTCGGTAAAGGACAAAGAATTGGGATTATGGCAGGTTCTGGGGTTGGGAAGTCTGTTTTATTAGGACAGATGGCGAAAAACACCAAAGCCGACGTCAACGTGATCGCATTGATTGGTGAGCGGGGCAGAGAAGTCCGAGAATTTATTGAAAATGATCTTGGGCCTGAAGGCCTTGCACGCTCTGTTATTGTTTGCGCGACTTCAGATGAAAGTCCTTTGATGCGAATGAGGGGCGCTTTTGTTGCAACATCCATTGCAGAATATTTTTCAGATCTAGGATTAAATGTTTTATTTTTGATGGATTCAGTCACACGGTTTGCAATGGCACAAAGAGAGATTGGACTTAATGTGGGTGAACCTGCAACAACCAAAGGTTATACGCCGAGCGTTTTTGCACTTTTACCGAAGTTACTAGAGCGCATGGGCTCTTTTGAGTCAGGAAGCTCCATCACGGGTTTATATACAGTGCTTGTTGAGGGCGATGACATGGATGACCCGATTGCCGACTCTGTTCGGTCCATTGTCGATGGCCATATAGTTCTGACAAGAAAACTTGCTCACAGGGGACATTTTCCAGCAATCGACGTTTTACAGAGCGCAAGCCGGGTGATGAGAAAAGTCGTAGAGCCTGAGCATATGGAGTTTGCAATGAAGTTCAAAGAACTGCTTGCGACCTATGCTGAAGCAGAGGACCTCATTAATATTGGCGCATACAAAGCAGGAGCTAGCCCAAAGATTGATAGGGCGGTGAAACTCCATGGTGAAATGGAGAAGTTTTTAAAACAAGAGGTGGACGAGAAATCTAGTTTTAAAGAGTCGCTCTACGGAATGGTAGATATATTAAATCGCGACTGATATAATGTAGGTTACAGTCGAAGTGAGAACAGGAAGTTCTTCTTTAAGCTAAACAGGAAGTTTAAAAAATGAAGTTTAAATTTCATTTAGAGAAAGTCTTAGGACATAAGAAAATCCTCGAAGACCAAGCCAAAAAAGACTTTGGTGAAATTTCTCGTAGACTCCGCGAGCAAGAAGAATATCTGGAAAACTTACTTCTTGATATTCAAATAGCATTTAACAATAAACACAAAATTCAAACTACGGGTGGAAGCGTAACGGGTTATTTAGAATTCTTCCACCACTATTACATCTCTCAAAAAGCGCTTATAGAAAACCAGCGCCAAATTGTTGAGGGTTTAACGAAGATTCTTGAAGAAAAGAGGCAGTACTTAGTTCAAGCTGCTCGAGAGCATAAGACATTCATTATGCTCAAGGAAAAGAAAAAAGAAGAATTTAAAAAAGAGACTAAGAAGCGCGAACAAAAGCGAATCGATGATATTAATATTATGAGGCAGGGTAGAGCGGTATGAAAACAGGCTATGATGCACACTTTAAGAAGCTAAAAAAGAACAGTCGGTTTCAGGTTAAGACAGAGGCAAAAAAATCTAGTCATAAAGACTCTTCAATGCCAATCAAGCGCAAAAGAAAGAAGCAAAAGTTTCCTCTGGGATCTGTTGTCATTATGTTTTGTGTTCTAGGCGGAGTTGGATACGGATACATCAATCCAGACCGAATTGATCACTACGTCTCAAAAATTGAGAAGATGGAATTCGATATTAAAAAAATCGAGATTGGATTCTTAGGAAAAGTCGACGCTCAAGACGTAAGTCCTCAGCAAAATATTCCTAATAATTCAGCAAACGCGGCAACTTCTGCCGAGACAAAGACCTTAGATGAAAAACCTAGGACATCTGCTGTGACTGGACTCACTCCTGAAGAGATCGCTCTTTTCAATAGCTTAGATGAGCGTAAGCGACAACTAGACGCTAAGGAAGCAGAGCTGAAAAAGTTGGAAGAGGAATTGCATAATCAAAAGGTAGAGCTGGAAAACCGTCTAGCCAGTTTAGAGCAGCTGCGAACTCAAATAGCAAATCAGTTGCAGGAAAGAGTTGAGACGGATGAGGAGAGAGTAAATAAATTAGTTTCGTTTTATTCTTCGATGAAGCCAGTAACTGCGGCAAAGATCATCGAAAATATTAATGAGGATCTTGCAGTAGAAGTTCTAAAAAAGATGAAAAAGAAAGAAGCTGCAGAAATTATGAATATGATTGCCTCAGATAAAGCGAAAAGATTAAGTGAGAAGTTTGCTGGATACAAGAAGTAACTAGCTTAAATAGAGGGACAAGGAAGTCATGATAAACGGTTTAGGATTAGGACAATTAAATCCGCTTGATATGAAGGAGATGAGAGATAATCTTAAGTCTTCTTCTGCGGCTAATTCTACGCCTTCAAATGTTTCAAAAAATACTTCTTCCTCAAACAGTTATTCGGCTTCAGAAAAAAAATCTTTAGAAAAATCAGATAAATCTTCTGATTTTAAAAATCAAGTTGAGAAGTTAGATAAAGAGCAAACAAAAGATAAAGTTAAAGAAGCTCAGGCAACTATCCAAGGTAATGACATTTACAACTTACCTCAAATGCAAATATTGCAGGGGGCTCAACCGACCTATGTCAACCAAACTGCGGCGGTAGACAATAAAGAAGTAAGCCTTGACGTTAAAGTCTCAGAGCAGACTCAGCCCGTACTGAAGTTCATGAAGGAAATGCAAGCAAACTTCGGAATCTCTCCGAGAGAGATCATGAAAGCATTAAGTGAGCTTCCGCAGGATACTATGATGAAGTCTCCACACCAGGCGATGACACCATTGTTTGAAAAGTTAGGGCTTCAGCCAAAGCAATTTACGAAGGCACAAATTTTATATACAGAAATGCTGACAGAGATGGAGCAGGTGCAACCAGAGTTGTTCGCAGGAAAATTGCCTCCCGCTGTAGCGACAGCGCCTGCAGTCGCAATGGTTCCTTCTTCAGTTGGTCCGAAGGCCACAGCGGAGCCAAGGTCGACGCTTGACCAATTGATTGAACAAAAAATTGCAAGAAGGGCTCTTGAGCCGCAAAACCTACAATCGATGGGGCAAGTTTCAAAACCGCAGGTGAATATTGCACAAGTTTTCCAAATGGATGCCAATGTTAATCCCCTGAGCGTTGAAGAAGGTATTGCGCTAAACAAACTCGCTGAAGTTGATCCGAATCTTGAAATCGAAGTTATAGATGTGAAGCTAAATCCGAACCCTCAACAACAGCTTGGCGATCAACAAATGTCTGGTGATTTTGCTGAACAATATGCACAAATGCAGAATACAAAACCAACTGGTGAGTCCGCTTTCCCAGTAGATAAATTGGGTGCAGCCGCGGGCGCTCCGATGGCTGACACTCAACTTTCGAATGAAAATGTAGAAAAGTTAATTTCTGGAACGCACACGTTACTTAAAAAAGGTGGCGGCGAGATGCAGGTTCAATTAAATCCAGAAGGTTTAGGTAAAATCCATTTAAACATTAAGGTTCAAGACGGCCAAGTCGGTATACAGATGTTAACTGATACCGCAGATGCAAAAAGGCTTCTTGAAGCAAGCATGGATGATCTTAGAATTGGTCTTGCAGATCAAAAACTCCAATTAGCAACTTCAAAAGTAGACTTGGCGGAGCAGGCATCGCAACACCTTGATCAGGGAAGAGATTTTGCTCGTGAGCAGGCAAGAGATTTCTTAGGTCAGTTTAGACAATTTAATGAATCAATGAGACAGGGTGCCCACGATATGGCAGCAATCCGCTCGTACCGACGAGCTTCAGATCCGGCGCCTGATATTCGACCAATAGAAACTAACAAACTAGATCCGACGAAGTCTTCGGGTTTATATTTGGTAGCGTGAGGATAAGAGATGAACGTTAAGTTAAATACAAAACTTGTAAACGATAATCCTGCTGAGAAGCTAGATGGAACTTACGGAAAGCCTTCTAATCTTGATGCAAGAAAGATGAAAGACTTCTTTGATGGTAAGGATATAGGCCAAGTCCTTAACGAAATTTCTGACCCGAACTGGGTTGATCCGAAGAAGATGAGACGACCTGAATCTAAAATGGATAAAGATGCGTTCTTAAAGCTCATGCTCACACAATTAAAATATCAAGACCCAATGAACCCGCTAGAATCCCATGAGATGGCGGCGCAACTTGCACAGTTCTCTCAATTGGAATCACTTTCTAATATTGATGATAGCATTAAGAGCTTAAAGCAAGGGCAAGACCCAATGGCTAATTACCAAGCTCTAAACTTTATTGGGAAACAAGTTTCATCGGATACAGAAAAAATCATTAGGCAAAAAGGAGATTCTGCGCATGATCTCAGATTCTCTCTTCCATCTTCAGCTAAGGAAGTGACTGTCACAATTAAAGATGAAGTCGGTGAGGTCGTAAAAACGGTTAAAGCAACAAACCTTCCGAACGGTGTGAATAAGCTGACATGGAATGGAACAAAAAATGATGGATACCCTGCGTTTGCGGGCACATATTCTATTTCTGTCGATGCGATATCGGAACAGGGCCAGAAGTTTGCTGGAAGCACGAGCTTCTCAGGTGTGGTGACGGGATTGAATTACTCAGCAGAAGGACCAATCCTAATGTTAGGTGATCAAAAAGTGAAATTAAGCGACATTAAAAAGATTGAAGATCTTAATGAAAAATTAGCTCAAGAAATTAGAGAGGCGGGACAGGCAAATAATTCCCAGCCTCAAAGTACGAAAGTAGAAGATAAAAAAGAAGTTGCTGGAGCTCCTGAGCGGCCA
>CAYXYF010000018.1:4217-43357 GCA_964469265.1 uncultured Bdellovibrionales bacterium | reverse complement strand
CACCTTGCCTGATTCTCGAGAAATCAATTACTCTTATGATTCGCAAGGAAATTTAACTTCTATTACTCCTCCGTCAAAGCCGATACATAATATGGTAATGGGTTCAAATGAACTTTTATCAAGTTATAACCCGCCCACTCTGTCAGGCGTTCCAAGTGTAAATACAACGTATTCTTATAATTTAGATAATCAACTGACTCAAATTTTACGGCCTGATGGACAATCCATAGTTTATGATTATGGTGCAACTACTGGCAGACTTGAAAAAGTCACAGCTTCTGCTGGAGATTATGTTTACACTTACGGACAGCTTTCAAATAATATTTCTCTTCCAACGAAGATTACAGCACCTGATGGCAATAATATGAATTTTTCGTACTCTTACGGTACGGCTATAAATCATGTCCTTAAGAACTCATCTAATCAGCAAATTTATAGTTATTCTATTAACCCTGGAAATTTCGCGAAGCTTGGCTCCGAATCTCTTTACGGCACTACTGGGCATTCAATGATCAGTTATACTTATGATAATGACGAGTATTTATCACAGGTCGGAAATTTATCTTTAACTTACGATACTCCTAATGGGCAACTGACAACGACGACTCTTGGAAATGTTAGTGATGAATACACTTATAATAGTTTTGGTGAAATTGAAGAATATGAAGCTGAATACAGTTCGACATTAATTTATAAGCAGGTATTTACTCGCGATCTTTTGGGAAGAGTTTCTCAAGAGGTTGAAGCAATCAATGGTGTTACTTCAACTTATGATTACACATATGATGCTGCTGGAAGATTAACTCAAGTTAATAAAAACTCTGTGACCGTTGCAACTTATAGTTACGATTCTAATAGCAATAGGGCGGGTGGAAACAACGGTACAGCGATTACTGCAAGTTACGATGACCAAGATCGTATGCTTACGTACAAGAACTATGCATTTACATACAATGCTAATGGTGATTTAGCATCTGCAACAAATACATCGACAAGCCAATCGGTTAGTTACACCTACGATGTTTTTGGAAATCTGACTCAAGTTGTTTTACCTTCTAAGACAATTACGTATGAAGTCGATCCTCTTCGTCGTAGGTTAGGAAGAAGTGATGGTACAACTAGTGTTAGGTATGCTTACGATTACAAAAACAGAATCATTGGAGAAATAAATAGTTCAGGTGTTCTGAGCAGAAGATACGTCTATGCATCAAAAGCTCACGTGCCAGATTATTTTATAGAACTTCCATCAAATGAAAAATATCGAATTATCACAGATCATCTTGGATCAGTAAGATTAGTTGTTAAAGAATCCGATGGAACTATTGCACAAAGAATAGAACACGACGAGTTCGGCAGAATAATCGCCGACACAAACCCCGGCTTCCAGCTCTTCGGCTTCGCCGGAGGAATCTACGACCACGAGACCGCTCTTGTAAGATTCGGCGCAAGAGATTACTTTCCAAGCTCAGGAAGATGGGCGAGTAAGGATCCTATAAGATTTGCGGCAAGGGACACTAACCTCTATGGATACACTTTTAATGACCCGGTGAACTTCATTGATCCGAGTGGGCTGGAAACAGCTTACATTTCTGTGGGATTAACATACGGGGCTGCTAGCCCTGCATATTCCAATACTGGAAGTAGTAGATCAGCATCTATTGGTGTGGGTTATGACACAAGTAGTGGGTTCTTCACATTTGGCAATAGATCGAGCGGAACTGAAACGTATGGAGCCTTTGCTGGAGTGTCTGCAAGTGCAGGAATATTTATGGGCAATCAGCAACAGTTCAATGGGCCAGGTATTTCTACTTCTGCAAACGTAGGGTTTGGTTTAGCTGGCGCAGGCTTTACAATATCGAACTCTGGAGGTTTAATGGGCTATCAGTTTGATTTGTTCGGGCCAGGTTTCGGTATTGGAGTATTTAATCAACAGAACCAATGTGGTGGGAATTAATTATGAATTTGAAAGAAATATTTTTCTCTAAAGAGGGTACGATAGGAAGGTTAGACTATCTAAAAGCTACTATTGTATTGGTACTTGCACAGTTTATTATCACTTTTCTTTTAAACTCAACTTTACCTCAGTTTGGTAAAGTGGTTGTAGCAGTCATGATGATAATAAACTTAATACTGTTATACACTCCAGCGGTAAAGCGTTACAGAGATACAGATTCACCTAGTTGGTATTATTTCCTGGCTTTGATACCAATAATCAATTTGTATTTTGCACTGTACTTATTGCTGCTAAAACAAGGAAAGAGTAGCTCCGATAATTAAGTATTAGTTTAAAAAAGAGACATTTGATCAATAGGTTTCGGATGAAATGTCCCTATAATAATAAAAGGATTTTGTGCTATAAAATGAAATTCTTTCGTTGTGCCTAAATAGAGATAAAGATCTTTAGTTCTGGCAAAGTCATCTAAATATTTTTGTCTTACTTTTTCTGTTGCAATCTTTTCATCACCCTCAGCATTAGCAAGGCATGATCTATAAAGCATACCAATTTCCCAGTCTTCAATCATTAGTTCACTTATACGATCAGATTCATCTTTGAATTTGTATGAAAACTTATAAGGTATTTTATCAACGACATCGAAAGGGTTTTCGGAATTTACAAAGAAGTTGGTTTGTTTGGCAGCTTCATTTAACTGTGCAAGTTTTTTTGAATCCCAATCTCTTTCTACGGACTTTATTGTAAAATCTAATATTTCTTTGGGTTTAAAAAGAGCTAAAGATGTACAAATTTTTTTGTCTTTTGCCTCTGTAATTAGGGCATCAAGATGCGTATATAGTTTTGCTTTTAAAACTATATCTCGGCGTCGTTGCCATGTGCCTTTATCAGTATCGATTTTTTCGAGTAGTTTGATTTCATCAATATTTATAGCTTTAAAGCTTTCAGGTCGAGGATCTCTCGTGTTGCGTTCTAAATCAAGTTCTACCCATTGGTATTTTGTATAGCGATTGTCAAAATCAAGCTTTCTAAATGGAATTGGATAAATACGAATCCATGATCCATCTTCTTTAAGTCCGGCTGTACACACCAATTCATCATAGGTAGTAGAAAGAGTTGGATAAGTTTTTACCGTGATAAGAACTTTTGTTAGCGCCATATTACAGATTTGTTACTTTATAAGACCATTCTGGCATTTTTTCAAGTGCAGAGGCCAAGCAACTTCTATGGCACATATGTGGTTCAGCTTCAAAACAGGTAATGGCAACTCTTTTTTCTTTTTCTATTAAATTTATTATGAAACTAAGTTTTTCTTTTTGTTTTGGTAAAGTAGAGAGCTTATAAATTTTGAATAATTCTTTGTAATCATGGAGAGTCTCAAGGTTTTGTCGTAATTTAGAGTTAATTCCAAGCTCTGGGATATGCAGATATTTAATACCTAATTTATTTGTGATTTCCTTTAATTGAGATTTTGAAAATCCATATTTTCGGCTAATTGGGTTTTTTCGTACATCACACAGTAACTTTATGTCATTTTTTAGAAGCTCATTTAAATAATTTTCGATACTGCGGCCTTCATATCCAATAGTAAATAATCCTATTAATTTACTTTTTGGTCTGAAAGTTCCAATATTTTTTAATTCTTCTGAGCTTAAAAGCTGAGATGCAATTTCGCTATTTATAGCGTAATAAGGATATTTTTTATAGATGTACTTAACTAAGTTGTTACCACGTAGATTTTTATATTGAGTTTTTAGTTTTTTTAAACTTTCTTGGTCATCGTAAGTTAATTCTTTAATAAAATTTTTATCTTGTTTTTGAAGAGTCCAGCCATTCCCATCCTTTAAATATTTATAATAAGCTAGAGCACTTTTATCGGCATAAGACTGAAAGGAAAAACAGCCAAATTTATATGGTACAAAATCAAAATATTTTTTTTCTTGTTCTTGAGAAAAAAGGAAGAGGTATTTTTGATAATCAAGATTAGAGAGGTGCCCTCCAAATTCTTGAAGTAGGGCAAGTAGTAATTTTCTTCTATAATATAAACCCTTCATGTTGCTTAATCCTTATGCAGTTCTAGCTTAGTCTATCATAATTGGAATGTGTATCAACTTATGTTTTTAAGATATATTAAATGTACGTTATCTATCAATAGGATAGCCAAAACATAACGCTTCTTAAATCTAAATAATAATAGTTAAGTTAAATAAAAGGTACGCCGTTACATTTGGTGTCGCAGTTGCGTTAAAATTATGAAATCAAAATTTTTTGTTTAGCATCTGCGAAACAAAAGGGAAGTACGTACTTTTTGTCTAATTTATGTTTTCTACTTGAGCGATGAATGGCAGGTTTCGGTAGAAGTTTTGGTAGTCTAAGCCGTATCCTACGACGAATTGGTCTTTAATTTCGAAACCAATGTGATCTACTTTTAAGTCCACTTTTAGAGCTGCAGGTTTAAAGAGTAGGGATGCAGTCGTGATGCTTGCAGGGTTTCTTGAACCAAGAGTCTTAAGCAAGTACTTCATTGTTAAGCCTGTATCCACAATGTCTTCAACCAATAGAATATGTTTGCCTTCAACTGGCGTTGTAAGATCTAGCGTCAGCTTCACTTCACCTGAGGATTGTGTGCCGCCGTGATAGCTTGAAACACCTAGGAATTCACAAGATAAATCCATATCGATTGCGCGAATAAGATCTGAGAAAAACACAAAAGATCCTTTAAGGATACAAACTGCTACGACGTCTTTATTTCTAAACTTATCTGTTAGGATTTCGCCAAGCTCGTTTACGCGCTCTACGATTTGAGTGTCTGTCAGTAAGGTTGAAAGCTTTAGTTTTTCCATCGTACAATCCTTCTTAGCATCTTTTAGTTGTCTAAGCTTTTTACCGCAACTTCCCCAGAATTGAAAGCAAGTTGTTGTTCTTCAAAGTTTGGGTCAAAACATTGTCGGCATCGAGCTTCATAGGAATCTAGTGCGCCGACTAAAATATCATCCTCGGATTTAACGGTTCGCTGGGTGCGGCAAGCGATACCGCCACAGCTCATGCAGACGGCGTGCTGCTTTGTTACGGTTTCAGCAACAGCCATAAGCTCTGGCATTGGATGAAAAGGTCGCCCTCTCCAGTCCGTATCAAGACCTGAGATAATAACTCGAACCCCACGGTTTGCCAAAGTCGTCGCAACGTCAACGAGGTCTCGAGAGAAGAATTGCCCCTCATCAATACCAACTACACGTGTTGTGTCCTTAACAAGCTTAAGAATCTCTTGGGCTGATTCTACGATAGTTGCTCGTGCCGTTTGGTCGCTATGAGAGTGGATGTTTTCTTCGCTATAGCGGTTATCAATTTTAGGTTTAAAAATCTGTACACGTTGGCGAGCAAGTTGCGCGCGCTTTACTCTTCGAATGAGTTCTTCGGTTTTCCCGCTGAACATGCTGCCGACGACGACTTCAATTGAGCCGTTCCAAGGCGTATGGACCCCCATAGATGCCATTTGTTTCCCCTCCAAATGCTTCAGATACCATCGATAACAATAGTAATCGGAATTTTAGAGGTCAATTAATCTTCGGGAGAATTTGTCGGATTGGCGAATTTAATGATTTGCACCAATTCTGTGGTGCCTGAAAGAAAAGCTTGAGAGCCATATATGGTTGACAGAGCGCTGTTGGGTAGCTCCAAGAGCCTCATCCGCGGGAGCCGATCTACAATAACTATTCCATCGGTAATTTTAAAAGTTCCAGATGCAGAAATGGAATTCGGTCGTGGTGGCTGAGTCTGTAGCACTCGTCTAATGGTGATTTGCCCTTTGACGGTTTCTTCGGTGATCTCCTCAATATCCATCGAAAAATCGTAGCGGACAAAGCCATCTTGGTATTCAAAGTGGTTATTTCCTAATCTCACTCTGAAATCTTCAGTAAATAAGGAAGCCGCTGGTGCAGGAGACGATACCGCCTTCCAGGTCGCGAGGGTTCCAGTTCTCTCATTGACTAAATCTGCCGTGACATATTCCGCTAAGGTGAGAGCGGCTTCGATTTGATTAAATCTTTGAAGTTCTCGCTCGGCTTCTTCAACTGCTGCAGATGCCGCTCGGGTTGTTTCGGGTTCGGGTTGCGGTGTTGCGCTTCTTCGAACGGGTGCGGCGGGGCGTGCGGGGTTATTTAAAGAGCTTGCGAGGACGCCCAGTTGGGTCGTCTCTTCAATATCGATTTCTCGTTGAATATCTATTTCATCTTCTACGGATCGAAAAAGAGTGAGCACTAAAAAAATCACCACGGCTACTAAAGCCAAAGGTTTTAATAGGGACATAAGTCCAGTCGCTAAGGACTTCTGCGGCTTGTAACTTTTAACGTTGATGCCGCAATTTGCGCAGAATTGATCCTCAGGCTGTTCGAAACTGCATTTTGGACAGTTCATCATTGCCATATCTAACACACTAGATCATTGCGCCTATTTTGTAAACAAGACTTGACGCAATATAGATCTGGGGTAAAGTGGTAAGAAGTGGGATAAGGTGGAACTTTGTGGGTTTCACCCGAAAGTCCAAGGATGGACTTTCACCTCTTAAAAGCTGGTGGCGACACTGGTTTTTACAACTCTTCCAGGATGGATAATGTTTAAAGGTCGTTTTGATCAAAAACTTGATGAGAAGGGAAGATTGATTCTTCCGAATTCATTTAGGGGTCAAGACAACAAGATTTCGCAACAAGTACCGCATAAGTTTGTCATGACCAACGGATATTCAAATGGGTTTAAATACCTTGATGTTTATCCGACTGCTAAATGGAAAGTTCTAGAGAACAAGATTTCAAAGCTCTCTTCTCTCAAAGCTGAGGTGCAAGCATTTCAGCGATTTTATTTGTCAGGGGGGCAACCGTTAGATCCAGATAAAAACAATAGAATATTGATTCCGATGAGTTTGAGGAATTATGCCGAGCTCAGTGACGAAATCATCATAGTGGGAATGAATGACAAATTTGAAGTTTGGTCTCACAAAATATGGAAAAAGTTTTACGATCAAGTTACTGAGAATTTCGACAATACTTTAGCCATCATCGCGCAGCTCGATGAGCCGACTGGAAAGAGATGATGGAATTTAACGGCGAGTTACTCCACAAACCCATAATGGTTCAAGAAATATTGGAAATATTTTCTGAGAAGGCGGGGGCGAAAGATAAATTTTTGGATGCAACTTTTGGCAGAGGAGGGCATACAAAAAAAATCTTGGATACTTATCCGAATATCCAAGTGACAGCTTTGGATCAAGATCCTGAGGCTGTAGAGTACGGCAACACAAAGTTTTCGGATTACATACAACAGAATAGATTAAAGATTATAAAGTCCAATTTTACAAAATACGACAGCAGTGATTCTGCACCCGAGTACGACAGATTTGACGGCATATTAATGGACTTAGGCGTGAGTAGCCCGCAGCTTGATACACCATCTAGGGGCTTCAGCCTTTATCATGACGGCCCTCTCGACATGAGAATGGACCCATCACAATCATTATCAGCAAAAACGATTGTGAATGAATGGGAAGAGAGAGAGCTGGCTGATATTTTTTATAACTACGGTGATGTGAAGAAATCTTTCCGTGTCGCGAAGAATATAGTGGCAAGACGGCAGGAGAGACCTTTTGAAACCACCCTTGATCTTGCAGATGTTATTGCAAAGTCTTTGGGATGGAGAAAGTCTGGACATCACCCAGCAACGGAGTGCTTTCAAGCGTTAAGAATTGTTGTTAACGATGAGCTTAATGCAGCCAAGGATGGCATAACCCATCTGAGCCGAATGCTTAATTCGAACGGATTGTTATTTGTTATAACTTTTCATTCGAGTGAAGACCGTTTGGTAAAGAGACATCTGCTATCTCTTGAGGATATTGGAAAACCACTTTTTAAGAAAGTAATTCAGCCTAGCAAGGACGAGCAAAGAGAGAACCCTCGATCCCGTAGTGCTAAACTTAGAGTATTTGAAAGATTGCAACAAGAGGAAGCGACATGAGAGCAAAAACAATTAAAGCATCAACAGCACTAAAGCCTTTTATCAGTGTGACAATGGTTATTTTCACACTTTTGGGCGTTGTATTTGCAAAGATGGAAGTTCGTCGTGTCGGCTACACTTTGCTCAAAGAGTCTCGTCAGTTAAAAACTTTAACTGAGACCAAGCGTTTGCACGAAATGACTTTAGCCCAGCTTGTTCGCCCTGAAAGAATTGAAAACATTGCGCAGAAGCGTTTGTCCTTACAAAAACCCACAAAAGGTCAGATCGTACAGCTCTCTGGACAACGGATCGTGTTACAGAACTAGGGCTAGTTTATTGTAACTTTCCGCACAAAGATTAACCCGCTCTTAACAATTTCATATATTTTGTTTAATATCAAGACATGGCTGAAATCCCTGTCGATAATATTGATTTTGTCTTGGATCATATTTTGATCCCAGTGTTAGTGCTTGATCACGAGTCTCGTATCAGAAAAATGAACCCGCCGTGGCTTCAACTCGTGGGAGAAAAAGATGTTTCTTACATCCATAACAAAAACTACGTTGAGTTTTTAGATTCTCTGGTCGTAAAAGGCATCTATACACCATCGCTCAAAGAAGAGATCAAAAATATTCTTTACAGTTTTACCCAAGGGAATAAAAAAGTTTTTCGTTCCGAGTTCAATATCGGTGAAAAATGGTATGTCTGCAACTTACAACCTCTATTTGGTGACGGTGGTTATAAAGGAGTAGTGATTGCCCATAACAACATTACCGAATGGAAACGACGTGAATCTGTACTCGAAGAAGAAAAGCAAAAATCTTTAGAGTCCCATCGCCGACAATCCATATTTTTAGCGAACTTAAATCATGAGCTCAAAAGCCCACTGAACGCAATTCTTGGATTTTCTCAGCTTCTTAAGGAACAAATTCAAAAAGATCCCGCTTTAAATAGTTATATTCCGATGATTGAGAACATTTATGAAGGCGCAACTCACCTTGACAGTATAGTCTCTCGAATTCTTCAGTTGGTAAAAGTACAGTCGGGGAATCTTGTGCTCTATGAAGATCGAATTATGCCCAGGCGTTTGGTGGAGCTGTCTATCAACATGGCGACGGCGATATACCCGCAACGAAAGATTATACAAAATCTTTGCGCAACTGCTCTCGACGAGACTCTCAGGTGTGATAAGCATTTAATCATTGAGGTTCTGATGAACCTTATCATTAACGCTCTTAAATATTCAGATGGCGATGTTGGGGTAGAGTGTGGGGTAGACGCTGAACGAAACCTGCAGTTTACGGTAACAGACACGGGCTCGGGTATGACAGATCATGAAATTGCGGTGGCCTTAGAGCCATTTGGTCAAAACAAGCATTCGCGACTAGAAAAGATGACGGGGCTAGGCTTAGGCATACCGTTAGTCCATGAGATAATGAAGCTGCACGGTGGTGCTTTGGAGATTGATAGTGTTAAAGGCCAAGGAACATCGGTCAGTGTTGTCTTTCCAGGCGAAAGAATTCGCATCTAATTAAAATCCCATTGACTCTGACCTCATCCACTATCATTAGTTGGGTAGAGGTAAAAAACTATGTGGCCAAGATCTGCATTAATGGTAAGTCCCATCGGATTCAAAGTGAACTACGCTATTAATCCTTACATGACCGACGAAAACGGAAATCTGAATCAGGTTGATACTGAATTAGCCCATCAACAATGGACAAACCTTAAGAGCAAACTTATCGAGTTGGGGGTTTCTGTTGATGCCATTGATGGAGATCCGAATTGCCCAGACATGGTCTTTTGTGCCAATCAAACTTTTCCCTTTATAAAAAATAAAAAGAAGTCTGTGCTTTTGAGCCGAATGAATTCAAAGTACCGTCAACCTGAAGTCATTCACTTTAGAAATTGGGCAGAGAAAAACAACTTTGATGTTTATGAGATATCAGACTACCAGTTTGAAGGCTGTGGTGATGCAATCTATAACTATGAGTCAGGAGATGTTTTTATTGGTCACGGCTTTCGTACCGATTCAAAAGTGATTAAGCAAATTGAAAGCATTACCTCACAAAAACTAATTCCACTGGCATTGACCACTGAGGATTTTTATCACCTCGACACATGTTTTATGGTGTTAAATAAAGGCACAGCGGCTTATGTTCCTGAAGCATTTTCGGGGCAAGCCATCGATACTCTTAAATCCAAATTCAAAGACCTCATTGTTATTGATTATGCTGAAGCAAAGTCCGCCTTTGCAGGTAACGGGCTTTGCGTAAATGGCAAAGATGTCATAGTTCACAAAGGGGCTCCCAAATTGACTAGCGAACTGCTAAAACGCGACTTTGTTGTTCATGAAGTCGATGTTTCTGAGTTTTTAAAGGCTGGTGGAGCCATCTTTTGTATGAAGCAGATGCTGTTCTAAGGTCCAGCTTGGGGGTAACTTCTACCTTATTAGCCAATCTAGAAATAAAATAATGTAATGAAGTTTAGCCCATTCCGATTCTATCTTGTTATTGCAGCTCTGCTATGTGTAATGGTCGTCCTAGCTCTGCGAGCTTTTTATATTCAAATAGTACCCAACGAAAGATTACAGGCGTTTCAGGAGCGACAGTTTAAAAGAGTTGTCACTCTTCAGCCTACACGCGGAATGATTGTTGATCGAAATAAAAAAGAACTTGCCTCATCAGTGACGGCGTACTCTCTTTTCGCGGATCCTTCGTTGATTAAAAATCCAAGAAGAGTTGCTGCAAGACTGGCCCCGCATCTTCGTCGCTCAAGAAATTCAATCTACAAGCAAATATCCGACAAGAACAAACGCTTTGTTTGGTTGGGTCGACAAATGGAAAAGGCTAAGCGCGAAAAGATAGATAAGCTTGATATTAAGGGATTGGGTTTTGTTGAGGAATCAAAGCGTATTTATCCAAAGCACAACTTACTATCACAAACTTTAGGTTTTGTAGGTCGTGAAGGACAAGGGCTTGGCGGTCTTGAGACAAGGTTCGATGAGCTCTTGTCTGGTTCAAAACGCAAAATGCTTGTGCAAAGAGACGCACGAGGACGCCCTCTTATTGCAAGTGGCAGATTATTTAGTGATCAGCCCGACGGTGCAACGATAGAACTAACGATTGATAGCGAACTTCAATATATTCTTGAGCAAGAATTAAGAAAGTCAGTTCAGGAACATCAGGCAGATAGTTCAGTGGGTGTTATTATTGATGCTGAAACAAATGAAATTATGGCTATATCCTCTTACCCTGATTTTAATCCCAACAGTGCGCTTTCGGCCTCTCCGAATTCTCGGCGTAACCGTGCCGTTGCAGATGCGTTTGAACCTGGAAGCACGTTAAAGCCCATCATTGTGGCAGGCGCCTTGCGAGAAAATTTGTTAGAACCAAATACGAAGTATTATTGTGAAAATGGTTCTATGAAAGTTGGAGATAGAACCATCCGAGAGTCTGGCTATAAAAAACATGAGTGGCTTACTGTAAACGAGATCTTAGCAAAGTCGTCAAATATAGGAATGGTTAAGATTGGATTTCAACTGGGCGCAAAGAAAACCAGGAAGGTTTTGGAAGACTTCGGTTTTGGGGAAAAAACTGGAATCACTTTGGGTGGCGACACTCGCGGTATAGTACCACCAGCACCATGGCGCGAGGTCAGGTTAGCCAATGTGGCCTTCGGACATGGAATTGCAGCAAGTGCCCTACAAATGGCAAATGCGTTTACCGCCATCGCAAACGGCGGAATATTAAAGGAGCCGTTACTTGTAAGATCAGTGATGGATACTTCTTCTGACGACGTTGAACATTTCACAGCGAAAAAAATAAGAAGAGTCCTTAGTGAAGAGCAAGCAAAGACCATGCTTTTAATGTTAATGGGAGTCACCCAAGATGGCGGTACGGCTAAGGCTGCAAGAGTTCCAGGATATCCCGTTGCAGGAAAAACTGGAACTGCGCAAAAAGTAGATCCTGAAAACGGCGGATATCTAAAAGGTGCTTATATATCGTCGTTTGTTGGAATAATCCCCGCTCACAACCCGAAATACGTAATTTATATCGCGGTCGATAACCCTAAAGAAAAATACTATGGATCAGAAGTTGCTGCTCCTGTCTTTTCAAGGGTCGCAAGTTATGCGGTTCGACATGCGGGAATGAGTCCAATCATGCTTACGGAAGAAAATGTTCTCGGAAAAACCAATAACCTTGCAAAGAAAACAAAAGAAGTCGTGATGAAGTTTGCTCGAGAGATCAATCAAGAAATCCCTAAAACCGATGAAGATCAGTTAATAGGTCTGACCATCCGAGAGGTTATGGAAAAAACGCAAAACCATAAAGATGTGCAGGTAAGAATTTACGGACGAGGCGAGAGTTATAAGGTCATCTCAGACACATCAAGTAAGGGTAAAACTATTAAAGTTTATTTCAGGTAAGTTTAAAACTTATCGCATGGTGAAGAGCCGCTTGGCGGCTTCACAGGATTAAACTTAATGGACAAGATCCATTCAACGGCTTCTTTTTGAGTCATGTCATTATCGCGAACTGCGACGAAGACCTCATCTTCTGCCCGCGGTCGCGTAGCCTTTACACGCCTGTGCTCTGGCCAAAGATTTTCAGGAGAGTTATCTCCGCCAATTGAAAGTGGAATTATATGATCGATGGTGTAATGCTTTCGACATTTTTCAGGGATGTTATAGATGTCGTAGAGTCGTCTTTTTAATGAGCTATCTACACCTCTGCGACAATAAGGAATTTTTTGAGAATATCGGTCTCTTTCGTAGTCACGATGTTCTCGTGTGCAGAGTGAGCCTTGTGCAATTTCTGGATTGGGAATGAGTGGAATGGCCTCTGCATAATCAGACGCAAACAAAACAACAAATACAAGTAACAGTCCCCACCCTAAAGATTTCATTAGCCCCCCTCTGAAATCATTTTGCCCCAACTTTTCTGCGTACAGTCTATTTATTTTAATGGGTGTTTTTCAACAAAATACTGCTAAAATTCTTACTTGCTAGCGTTTATAAATAGAGGAACCATAAGTGACTAATATAACTGATTTAATCTCACAACATCCAAATGCAAGGCCTTGTCAAGACCACCGAAATCTTGAAGAAGGTGGGGTTTTTGTCGCTATTATGGGCACAAGCTTTGATGGCCACATGGTGCTTGGCGATGTTGTTAGTAAAAAGCCTGTGGCGCTTGTGGTCCAAGATGAGAGCAAGGTTCCAGACCACTTTAAAGGAACAGTGATTAAGGTTTCAAATACTCGTGATGCCATGGATAAGCTCAGCCACGCATACTGGAAGCAGCCTTCAAAAAAACTTTTTTGCGTTGGTATTACTGGAACAAACGGCAAAACCACCACGTGTCATATGATTGAGTTTGGTCTCAATTATTTTGGATTTCCCACAGGTGTTGTGGGAACCATCGACCATCATCTACAAACCCCCACTAAGACTTATAGATGGGATACACAGCTGACATCTCCTGCAAGTTTTGATTTTTATTCTCGTCTCAATGATTTTAATGAACGTGGTGCAAAGGCCTTAGCTGTTGAAGTTTCAAGTCACGCCCTTGATCAAAGAAGGATGACGGCATGTGAGTTCGACGTGGGAGTCTTTACGAATTTGACCCGAGACCATCTGGATTACCACGGGTCAATGGAAGAGTATTTCAGATCAAAGGAGCTTCTTTTTACCGAAGCTCTTAAAAATTCTCCGAAGAAAAATAAATATGCCGTGGTAAATTTTGATGATTCCTACGGACGAAAACTTCAGATACCTGACGGCATTCAGCTGATATCCTATGGATCAAAAGGTGCAGATATAAGTTATGAGCTAGTCTCTCAATCTTTTGAAGGGCAGACTTTATTGGTCCGATACAGAAATCAAGAATACCCTGCTAGGATAAAGCTATCGGGTCAGTTTAATGTTTTAAACTATCTTGCCACCTTGGGCGTAATGGTTGCTAAGGGTGTAGATATTAAAGAAGCTATTGAAGCCTACCAAAACTTCTCAGGCGTGCGCGGCCGTTTGCAACGGGTTAAGCCACTGTCTGCGGAAAATCCAAATGTGTTTGTAGATTACGCTCATACTCCCGATGCACTTGAGAGCGTTTTAAAAACGCTTTTTGAAATTAAAAATTCAAAAAAAATCATCACTGTCTTTGGATGCGGCGGTGACCGAGATAAAGGTAAGCGGCCTCTTATGGGAGCAGTTGCATGTAAGTACTCAGATCATGTTATTATAACATCTGATAACCCACGAACGGAAAGCCCACAAAAGATTATTCAAGACATAGAAGAGGGCTGTGCGGAAATGGGTAACTACGAAACACAAAGTGATAGAAGGCTTGCCATCAAGATGGCAATCGAACTTGCACGAAGTGGTGACGCGGTTTTAATTGCAGGTAAGGGGCATGAGAATTATCAAATCATAGGCACGACAAAGTACGATTTTGATGACGTGAAGGTCGCACAAGAGTTTTTTAAGTAAGGAATTTATGGCAAAGCAACTTTTTACAATCGATGAAATCACAACCATGAGCGGGGGACACCTTCTCGAAAAGCAGGATACATTTGTTTATGGGATATCCACTGACTCTCGAACAATAAAAAAAGGGGATTTGTTTATTCCGCTGAAGGGCGAGAGCTTTGACGGTCATGACTACCTCAAAGACGTTGCCAGTAAAGGAGCAGCCGCTGCCATAGTCTCCCGAATACCTGAAGAGAAACTCAACATGACGTTAATCCAAGTCAAGGACACCCTTCATGCGCTACAAAGCCTTAGTTCCAATTACCGAAAGTCCCTTCAATGCAAGATTGTTGGTATCACGGGATCTAACGGAAAGACTACGACAAAATTTTTTGCAGAAACGCTTTTATCTTCAAAATATAAAACCTTTGCCTCGCAAAAAAGTTTTAACAATCACTTCGGTGTGCCTTTGACATTATTGTCTTTAACCCGCGAGACAGAAGTTGGAATTGTCGAAATCGGGATGAATCATTCAGGAGAAATCTCTGCGTTGACAAAACTTGCAGAGCCCGACATTGCCCTTGTGACGACGGTAGGAAGGGCACATCTTATGGATTTTAAGGGTATAGAGGGAATCGCGAAGGAAAAATCTGATATCTACAGAGCAGCAAAGCCTGACGCCATTAAAATATTTAATTTAGATAATGAGCAAACTCAAAAGATGAAAAAGGATTTTTCTTCTTCTAAAAGCTTAAGTTTTTCAAGCCAAGATAAGTCTGCCGATGTCTTTTTGAAAGTCACAAACATGACCTTGTCTTCATTGTCAGTTGCAGGACATATCGGAAAAATAGACGGCAAAGCCACGGTCGAAGTTTTTGGCGCACATAATGTGACAAACCTCATGGGTGCTGCCGCAATAGCGTTGGCAGCTGGCGTGGATGCCAAAGAAATATGGGCAACACTTCCAAGGTGTAAATCCACTTGGGGGCGCAACACACTTGTACAGCTTGAGTCGGGCGCGAACTTAATCTTCGATGGTTACAATGCGAACCCAGACAGCGTACGAGCACTTTTAGAGAACATAAAAACTGCACAAATTGATGGAAAGCGCGTGGTGATATTAGGTGATATGTTAGAAATGGGCGCCGCTGCTGAAAATCTTCACTTCGAACTTGGGCGCCTTTCTGGAGAGAGCAATTTTGATGTGGTTTGGTTTTTGGGAGAGTTTTCTAAGGCTTTTGAAGCTGGAATAAAGCAAACTGGTTTTTCAAATAAGCTTTTTATTTCAGATGGTTACGAACAAAGTCTTGCAGCACAAGTTGCATCTATGGTAGAACCTTCGGATGTCGTTGTGATGAAGGGTTCAAGGGGTGCTCGACTTGAAAAGTTGGTTCCGCATTTTAAGCCTGTGAATTGGAACTGACGAGTTACTGACAACTAAGGATTACGGAAACTAAGATGCTTTATAAACTCCTCTATGCATTGGCAGAAGATTTCTCTGCATTTAATGTATTTCGCTACATCACCTTCAGAACATTTATCGCATTTTTAACTGGTTTTGCACTTTGTATATTTTGGGGCCCTTCATTTATACAAAAACTGATTCGCAAACAAATGAACCAATCCATACGTGAAGACGGGCCTGAAAGTCATAAGAAGAAAATTGGAACACCGACAATGGGTGGCATTCTTATTATGACTTGTATTTTCGTATCCAGCTTGCTTTGGGTCGATCTTATGAACCCGCTGGTTCAAGCCATTTTAATTATCACATTTGGATTTACTGTTATTGGTTATGCTGATGACCAAATGAAAGTAAAAAAGAAAAACTCCAAGGGTGTGCCAGGAAGGATGAGGCTCCTACTGGAGTTTTTGATTTCTGGTGCGGTCATTACATGGCTGATCCAAGGTCATAACTTTTCAACCATCGTATACGTCCCATTCTTTAAGGATCTGATCTTTGACTTAGGTTGGTTTTACGTCGCTTTTGGTGCGCTCGTTATTGTTGGTTGTGCCAATGCAGTGAATCTCACAGACGGGCTTGATGGTTTAGCAATTGTCCCAGTTATTGTTGCTGCTGGAACTTTTGCATTATTTGCGTACGTGGCTGGACATTATAATATAGCTGAGTATTTGCAAATTCCGTATATCGCAGGAGTAGGGGAAATTACTCCGATCGCAGCAACAGTTATCGCAGCGGGCTTAGGTTTTTTATGGTTTAACACTTATCCTGCGCAAGTTTTTATGGGAGACATCGGCTCTCTAGGACTTGGTGGTTTATTAGGGACGTTAGCGGTTCTTACAAAAAATGAACTGCTGCTTGTTATCGTTGGTGGAGTATTTGTTGCTGAGGCTCTTTCTGTCATCGGGCAGGTAGCTTCATTTAAATTAACTGGAAAAAGAATTTTTAAAATGGCCCCACTTCATCATCACTTTGAATTGAAGGGGATTGCAGAGCCTAAGGTTATTGTTCGCTTTTGGATTGTTGCAATTATATTGGCTGTTTTAAGTTTAAGTACATTGAAATTAAGGTAGGTAAAGAAATGAAAGATGTAGCTGGAAAAAAAGTCATGGTTGTTGGGCTCTCCTCGACAGGAGTTGCGCTCACAAAGTTTCTCGTAGAGATCGGTGCAAAGGTCACAGTGAGTGATCACAAATCACCAGCCGAGCTATCGCAAGCTTTGGAAAAGATTGATAGCTTGGATGTTGAATATGATCTTGGCGGCCACACACCGAAATTACTTCTTGAGCAAGATCTTATTATCTTAAGTCCTGGCGTTTCACCAGAGCTTAAGGTCTTCGAATACGCAAGAAAGAATGGGAAAAAGGTAACAGGCGATATCGAATTCGCAGCACAGTTTATTGAAGAGCCAATCATCGCAGTCACTGGAACAAATGGAAAAAGCACGGCATGTAAAGTAGCAGAACTAATGCTTGTTGAGTCTGGAGTGAAGGTTTGGCTTGGCGGCAATTACGGAACTCCACTTGTTGAATACGTTCGCGGCAAAGAAAAGGCCGACGTTGTTATTTGTGAGGCATCTTCTTTCCAACTCGAGCACGTGGATACTTTTAACCCCAAGAACATCGTATTTATGAATATCGGGGAAAACCACTTAGATCGTTATCGTTCTATGGAAGAGTATGTTGGAGCAAAAAGAAAAATATTTAGAAACACCAATCACAACACCACAAGTGTTTTGAATGCAGATGATAACAGAGTCGTTGATCTTGCCAGAGATCCTACGGTGCAAAGAGGAAGGATCTTTTATTTTTCTCGAAAGGTTGCCCTAGAGCCTCAAATTATGAATATTGGTGGCGCAGTACTTATCAATAATGAAATAAAAGTAAGAGTAGGACCCGAGATTGAGACTTATTCAGCAGCAAATGTGAAGATGAAAGGCAAACACGCCCTTGAAAATATTATGGCAGCTGTTTTAACGACTAGAGACTTCGGCGCAAAACCTGAGGCCATCCAAAAAGTTATCGAAACATTCCCAGGTCTTGCCCATCGGATTGAGTACGTGCGTAAGGCTGGAGGTGTGAACTTCTACAATGATTCTAAGGCCACCAATGTGCACGCCGTGAAGCGCGCTCTTGAATGCTTTGATGAAAACGTGATTCTAATTATGGGTGGTAAAGATTCAAACCTTGATTACGCCGAACTCCAAGACCTTATTAAAATGAAGGTGAAGAACTTAATTCTGGTTGGAGAGGCAAAAGAAAAAATAAACCGCGATGTCGGCGATTACTCGGAGACGTTCCTCATCGGAACTTTCGAGGAAGCAGTCCTATTAGCTTACCAAAAGTCTAGGATAGGGGATACAGTTTTACTATCTCCTGGTTGCCCAAGCTTCGATACATTTGATAATTATGTAGAGAGAGGCAATTATTTCAAGAAGTTGGTAAGTGAATTTTCTTAAGAAGAGTTTTATAGAATTAGATCGGACAATTCTTTTAACGGTCCTGACACTTATAGGTGTTGGGATCATATTGGTTTATAGTTCGAGTTTTATTTTTGCGATTGAATCACGCAACGATGGATTCTTTTATTTTCGTAAACAATTTATTTTTGCGATATTAGGTTTAGCTACGCTCTTTGCCACTGCTATTACTCCATTTCATTGGATAAGAAAATTTGGATTCTTAAGCTGGTTAGTTTTTGGAGGGCTTGTCTGCCTCACATTGATCCCAGGTATTGGAGTGAGAGCTGGGGGAGCTGCCCGCTGGCTACATGTCGGGGGCGGAATTCACTTTGAGCCTTCCGAGTTTTTAAAGGTTTCTTTACCTCTCCTTATGGGATACCTCATCACAAAGTTTGATCAATCGGACAACAAGTTAAAAACATTTCTACTTTCATCGTTGTTGTTTTTTCCACTGCCAGCTTTATTGAAACAACCTGACTTTGGTAGCTTTGCAGTTTGTGCGGCTGTGATATTTACTCTGCTATTTACTTTTGGCTTACGCTGGTTCTGGGTCCTATCGGGTGCGGTAACTGCGTCTTTGGGTTTTTATTTTCTTGTCATGCAGGTCCCTTATCGTAAAGCACGTATCGAGGCTTTCTTAGATCCTTGGGCCGCTGCCACAGCAGGTGGCTACCAAGTCATTCAAAGCCTTGTGAGCTTCTACACAGGCGGTCTGATCGGAACAGGATTGGGGCAGGGACAGGGCAAGCTATTCTTTCTTCCAGAGGCGCATACTGATTTTATTTTCAGTGTTCTTGGCGAAGAAACAGGTTTTATTGGCGTTATTATTGTATTTTTAATTTATGGATTTTTGATGTTTAAGTCCTTCCAAATCGTGGCAAAGCTCAAAGATCTCCGTGCACAAGTCGTCGCGCTAGGACTTTGCATGGTCTTCACCATTCAGGTCATTATCAACCTTTGTGTTGTTCTTGGAATACTTCCAACTAAGGGGCTTGCTCTGCCATTTATGAGCTACGGTGGATCCTCAATGCTAGCAACTTGCATTTTATTCGGACTACTGCTGAATATACAGCGTACCTATTTACCAGCTAAGAAATAAAAGGTTCATCGCACGAGAGCGAAGATTTAGCATTTGCTAAACAAAAAGGTACGGCGTACCTTTTAAGTTATGGGAAAAGTTATATTTATTGCGGGTGGTGGAACTGGTGGGCATATTTATCCAGGGCTTGCAGTGGCGCAGGCACTTCAAAAAGAAGATTCAGATATTGATATCCATTTTATTGGAACTGAGAGAGGTCTAGAGAATAAAATTATTCCTCAAAATAACTTTAAACTCCATTTAATTAGTATCGGTGGTCTTAACAGTGTTTCTTTTGTTAAGAAGATATTGGTTCTTTTGAAGTTTCCAATCGCGTTCTTTCAATGTCTAAAGTTGCTTTTGAAGTTTCGTCCAAAATATGTCTTCGGTGTTGGGGGATACTCTTCGGGCCCTATGGTATTAACGGCATCGCTTTTTGGTTTTAAAACTGCAATTTTTGAATCGAATGCTATTCCTGGTATTACTAATCGGATTTTATCAAAATTCGTAAATACAAGCTTCACACTTTTTGAAGAGTCAAAAAAATATTTAAAATCTAAAACTGTAGAGATATTTGGTTTTCCAGTGCGAAACAATATGTCTGCGTGTCCTAAAAGATTCCACAAAGGCTTAAGAGTTTTGATTTTTGGCGGAAGTCAGGGCGCACGAGGGATTAATATTTCCGTATCTGAAGCTCTTGTTGATAACAAAGTTGATGATGACATTGAGTTTATTCATCAGATCGGCCGTTTAGACTATTTAAAATATAAAGAGCTTTATAAAGATGTCAGAAATGTCAGGTGCGTTGAGTACCTAGATCCCATTAAGGAATATTATGACTGGGCAGATGTCATCTTCTGCCGCGCGGGTGCTAGCACGCTCTCGGAGCTTTCAGCCTGTGGTAAAGCTGCAGTCTTGGTGCCGTTTCCCTATGCAGCAGATGATCATCAAACGAGAAACGCTGAAAGCATGGTTCGTCGCGGTGCCAGCGAAATGATCCTTCAGAAAGACTTTACGCCAACTGCATTCTTAGAAAAAGTAAAGCAATTTAAAAAGAACAAAGATAGCTTATTAGAACTTGAAAAAAACATTCAAAAAATTTATATCCCTAATGCTGCTCAAAATATTGCAAAGTATATGCTCGGTCAGATTGAGCGTGGTAAATAGCCGTAAGGCGATCTGGAGTCTTCAGTGGTATTATCAAGATCAAAGTTTCATTTTGTAGGTATTGGTGGAATTGGCATGAGCGGCTTAGCAGAGTTGCTCTACAATATGGGTGCTACTATTTCTGGAAGTGATCAATCTGAAAACGAACAAGTTCAAAAACTAAGAAATCTAGGTATCACAGTTCATATCGGGCATAAAAAAGAAAATGTCGGTGAAGTGGACACAGTTGTTTACTCCAGCGCAATTTCTGCAACAAACCCAGAGTTGGTCGAGGCCAAAGTTCATAAAATCCCTTTGATCTCTCGCGCCGAAGTTTTAAGTGAGATCATGCGTTTAAAAAGAAGCATTGCCGTAGCTGGAAGCCACGGAAAAACAACAGCAACCAGCATGACAGCTTGTACATTTATAAATGCAAAAGTAGATCCGACGGTAGTTGTCGGCGGCAGGCTTGATCTGATCAAGAGTAATTCATTCTTAGGCAAGGGCGAGTGGCTTATCGCGGAAGCCGATGAAAGTGACGGCAGTTTCAAAAGACTTTCTCCCGAAATTGCAATTATAACCAACATTGATGATGATCACATGGATCATTACGGAACCTTTGATAACCTTCAAAAGGCATTCATCGAGTTTGCGAATCTTGTTCCGTTTTATGGTTTTTGTGTGGTCATGGGCGATGACGTTAAAACACGAAAACTCTTTGAAAATTTCGATAAACGAATTCTTTTTTATGGAATGCATGAGCAAAATGATTTTTATTTAACAAAGATCAAAAGTGGAAATCAGTTCGAATACTCCATCAACCATAATGGCGCAAAGCTGGGCTCATTTAAACTCAACATTCCTGGTGAGCACAATGCTTTAAACGCATTGGCCGCGTTTGTTGTAGCTTTCAAATGTGGAATACCAGTGGCGACTGCGATTGAGGGTTTAGAGTCGTTTAAAGGTGTCGATAGACGCTTCCAATTTTTAGGTGAGAAGAACGGCGTAAAAATCTATGATGATTATGGTCACCATCCAACTGAAGTTAAAGCCGTCCTCCAAGCTTTCCGAGAAAAATATCCTGATTCTAAAATCAAAGTTGCATTTCAACCGCACAGATACTCAAGAACCCGCGCTTGTTGGGCTGAGTTTTTAAAATCCTTTGAAAATTGCGATGCCCTTTACCTCGTGGATATTTACGGTGCGGGCGAAGCGCCTTTAGAAGGAATCAGTTCGGTTAAGCTTTGTGATGAGATCCAACATAAGCACTGTGAATACATAGGGAATGTGGAGAACGTGACTGAGAAACTTTTGCAAGCAAAGCCTGGTGAGATATTTGTTACTCTTGGTGCGGGAGATATTTATAAGCAATCTCGAAAGTATTTGGGCTTATGATTGACCTCCAAGAAAATATTTCTTTAAAAACATATACCTCTTTAAACGTCGGCGGACCTGCTGAATTTTTCGTTGCTCCAACAAATATCGAAGAAGTCAAAACTGCCGTGGCGTGGGGCCTACTTCACAATCACAACATCACCATCTTGGGTGGAGGATCAAATACCCTCATTAGTGATGATGGGATTCAAGGACTTGTGATCTGCATGAGGAAGTTGAAAGGGGTAGAGTCTCGGATTGAAAACGGGCGGGTCTATATCGAAGCCAAGGCGGGAAGCCCCAAAACACTTTTGCTCCGCGAGTTTCTTAAATACAAACTCCAACCATCGGAATTTTTAGCGGGGCTTCCAGGTGACGTTGCTGGTGGTGTGGTCATGAATGCGGGCATCGGCGAAAAAACAATTAAACCAAGAGAATTTTGTGAAATCATAGACTGGGTAGAGGTCCTCAGAGACAACAAGGTCATGCGATTTACGAAAGATGAGTTGCAGTTTTCTTACCGCAAATCCAAAGGGTGGCAACCTGGAATTATTGTGAAGGTGGGCTTTGTCTGGGAAAACGAACCTGATGAAACTATCATGGAGCGAGTGAAAGCTTTAAACCGTCTGCGTACAACAAAACAACCTTTAGAATTTCCCAACGGCGGTTCTGTTTTCGTAAATCCGCCAGGGTATAAGTCAGGAAGGCTGATAGAAGAATGCGGTCTTAAAGGCTACCGAGTTGGTGATGCCCAAGTTTCAGAAAAGCATGGCAATTTCATAATCAATCTTGGTGGCGCGAAAGCAAAAGACATTTTACAACTCATTAAGCATGTCCAGGATACGGTACTCGAGCAAAAGGGCGTAGCGCTTCAACCTGAATGGGTTATGCTAGGATTTTAAATCGTAAATAATTGCGCGCAAGTTCCAGCGCTCAGAGGTAAATTCCGAAATTTAGTCAACACGAGGCTTCTTCGATCTCGAAGAATATTTTCGACCAATGGCCATAGATCTCTTCTATGAATATAATTTTTATCTAAGCCCAAGGACTGATTAATCCATTGTTCTGAACGAGTAAGGATAACTCGTTTGGCGAGAACGGTATTTATAAAATCAGCTTCTAACTTCAGACCGAGATTGCGGCTAAAGTTAAGCTGCTGTTGATGTAAATTTGCAGTATCTATGATCTTTGTTACGAGTTGCTCAATACCGCGGTTCATGTTTTCTAGATTTTCTTGTCCAAGCAGATGGGCGCTTTTGCTTTCAGCAATGATGAGCTGTAATTCTAAAACAAATGACGTTCGAATATAAGCATCCGTTATTTCTTTTAACTGAAAGTAGCCAGTGGTCATCGGGCTGATACGATTCTTTTTTAAAAACTTCGTGATGTCGGATAAAAAATCTTTTCTTGTATCGGTGATTAAGTTGAAAAGTCGCGGATATTTCGTAATGGAATCGACAAACATTTCTGGCGTAATTTTTGGGTTATTTTTAGCAATTTCTATAATTCGCGCGTCATCTTTTGTAAGAATAGCTTCAATAATGTTCGCACTGGCGTGAAGTTTGAGTGGAACGGCAAGGCAAAGTACGAAGAATAGCCAATGTTTCATAGTAACTCCAAGATGTAGGACTGCGCCTAAGTCTAGTTCACAATATGTAGCGGAGCATGCCCGTAGCCTATGCCTCTATTCAATACTAAAATGACTTGTGACGAAAATTTTAATTAAGATTACTTTTTATATTTTAATCGCTAGTGGACTGGGTTGGTCTGGCTATACTCTCTATAAGAGCCCATTGTTTATACTTGAGACAATCAATTATTCTTTTAACCACGATGAAGGAATTGAGAGGGCTTACGAAGTTTATATTGAGAGCTTAAAGCCCCAAGTGGACTTCGCACTTGTACCTTTTAAAGGAAAGTCTTTGTGGAATTTAGATATTCAAGAAATTGAAAGTAAGCTAGCAGCATTATCATGGGTGAAGGGGGTAACAATATCTCGCCGCTTTCCAAACCAGATCTATATCAACATTGACACAAAAAAAATCCTCGCAAATGTGCTTTATTCATCGACCAAGGTCCAGCCCATTGCTGCAGACTTTGAAACTCTAGACGCAGTAGAAATCGCAAAGGCACCACTTGTTCCGATTCTTGCTGGAAAAGAGTTTTTAAAAAATGAAGACTTAAAAACAAGTGCGCTTCGCCTACTTCAAGAGTTACCGTTAGAGGGTGCTTTTAGCTATGATACAGTCTCAGAAGTTTATCCTTTTAGGAATGATGAGTTCAAAGTTTTGCTGAAACATCCAAAAGCATTCGTCATGATTAACACTGAAAACGTTCCCTTAAAAGCCGCTCGAATTTCAAAAGTCATCGACTACATGGACCCGCAGGAAATGAGGGGCCGTGTCATCGATTCCAACTTCTCAAAAAAAGTTCTTGTCAGGCCGCGTAACCATCGCTAGCCTTTAGAGTAAGGACATAGGTCCTTGCTCGCTTCAAGGATGAGTAAGCTAGCGTAAGCTCTCAAGTTTATGTTAGCTAGCGAGATGATAGCCCACAACAAGCATTAGGTTTAGATGTAAGTCGATCCTTAATTTACATCTTTGCCGGTGACAACTAAGGGGAGAAGGGCTTGAAGACAAATGATAATAACGAAACCATCATCGCAGCGTTAGATATTGGTACAACTAAAGTTTGTGTTCTCATAGCTGCAAAAAAAGAAAACTCCATTGACATTATAGGTGTAGGTTCTGCTCCGTCGCACGGTCTGCGTAAAGGCGTTGTTGTAAATATCGAAGCAACAACCGAGGCCATTCGTCGCGCGAGAGAAGAAGCTGAATTGATGGCGGGAGTTGAAATCGAAGATATCTGGATCGGTGTAGCAGGCAGCCACATAAAATCTTTTGATTCACGCGGAATGGTTGCGCTCCGAAAACAAGAAGTAGAAAAAGAAGACATCGCCAGAGTTTTAGAAGCTGCAAAAGCGATTGCTGTGCCCCATGACAGAGAAGTTCTTCACGTCATTCCACGTGAATATAAACTTGATGATCAAGACGGCATCTATGATCCGATCGGAATGAGTGGCGTAAGACTTGAATCACAAGTTCACATCGTCACTGCAAGTAAGTCCGCATTGCAAAATATTTTAAAGTGCGCAGAAAAAGCTAACCTTCGTGTGACGGGCGTCGTCTTGCAACAACTCGCGTCTGCTCTGACAGTACTGAGTGAAGATGAAAGAAAGCTTGGTGTCGCAGTTGTTGATATTGGCGGCGGAACCACTGATCTTGTTATCTACATTCAAGGGAGCGTGGCATACACTTCAAGTCTTCCAATCGGCGGCGCATTTATTACAAACGACGTTGCCGTTGGATTACGCTGTCCTCAACTTAATGCCGAAGAACTTAAGCGAAGATATGGATGTGCGTTACCGAGCTTAGTTGATCCTAGCGAAACCATTGAAGTTGACGGGGTTGGCGGGCGTAAAGCGCGTTCAGTGCTAAGGCAACATCTTTGTGAAGTCATCGAGCCAAGAGTGGAAGAGATTCTAGGTTTTATTAACGATGACATTGTGAAGAGCGGTTGTGCCGGATTTATCGGGTCGGGCCTGGTTATAACAGGCGGGGGTAGCCAGTTAGATGGTTTGATTGAAATGGGAGAGTTTCAATTAGATCTTCCGATTCGTAGAGGCCTACCAAAAGGTGTGGGCGGATTAACTTCTGCGGTTCAAACGCCAAGCTTTTCTACCGCAGTAGGATTGATTCTTTACGGAGCTGAAAAAACAAAGGCGAAAACAGGTCGACGCCCAAGAGACATTGGCGAATCCGTATTTGATCAATGGGTAGATAAATTTAAAAATTTGATGAAAGATATTTTTTAATGAATTGCATCGCTGACTATAAGTGAGCGCAACAAATTTACTTAGGGGGAATAACATGTTTGAATTAGAAGAAACTCCAAACTTTGGTGCTTCTATTAAGGTCGTCGGTGTTGGCGGTGGAGGAAGTAACGCTGTTGAGACGATGATCGCTAGCGGTATGAGAGGTGTGGACTTCGTCACTGCAAACACTGATCATCAAGCCCTACTTTCTAATAAAGCAGACGGAAAAATCCAGTTAGGAAAAGATTTAACCAGAGGTCTTGGCGCAGGAGCGAATCCTGAAATCGGGAGACGAGCTGCCATTGAATCTTACAACGAAATCGTAGAATCTCTTGAAGGTTCAGACATGGTATTCGTAACTGCTGGGATGGGCGGTGGAACTGGAACAGGCGGTGCACCGGTTGTTGCAAAGATTGCAAAGGAACTTGGTGCTCTTACTATTGGTGTAGTCACAAAGCCGTTCACATTTGAAGGTAAGAAGAGAAATCGCCATGCAGAGCAAGGTATTGATGAACTCAGAGCAAATGTTGACACACTTATTGTTATTCCGAACCAAAAGCTTCTAACAGTTTCAGCAGAGAAAACTCCTTTACTTGAAACATTCAAAAAAGCAGACAATGTTTTATTGCATGCGGTTCAAGGTATTTCTGATTTGATCAACATTAGAGGTCTCATCAACCTAGACTTTGCAGATATCAGAACTGTCATGGCAAATAAGGGTATGGCACTTATGGGCACAGGTCGCGCTTCAGGCGAAAACAGAGCTATCGAAGCTGCTACGAATGCGATCTCATCACCACTTCTTGAAAATGTGTCTATTGATGGTGCTATGGGAATTATTATCAATGTAACAGGTGGACCTGACTTATCACTTTACGAAGTGAACGAAGCTTCAACTCTAATTACAGAAGCGGCGGACGAAAATGCAGAAATTATTTTTGGTGCAGTTATCGATGAAACTTTAACTGATGAAGTCCGAGTGACAGTTATCGCAACTGGTTTTTCTGAAGAGGCGAGACAAGCTCAAAGCTCTCAGTACCACCAGATTAAGGCAATGGCTGAAGCTCAGAGCTTCTTACAAAACCAACTTGATCAGCAACAGCAGGCATCGGCTTATACTTATCAACCCGCGGTTGAGGTTAAGTCGCCAGCGGCTCCGCAACCAGAAGTTCAATCGGCTCGAGCATCACAACCCATTTTTGAAACAGCTATAGAGCCACAGCAACAAGAACCTCAGAGAGTACAGCCTCAGACTATGGTTGCAGCACCAGTTGAGACCGAAGCACCAGAAGTTTTAGAAGATGCAGAAGAAGACGATAATATGCTGCCGAAGGATAAACTCCTTGCAAAAGCTAGGGCATACCGCGAAAAGCAAATGCAAGAGGCAGCGGCAGCAGCAGGTAGTGGGGCATCAAAGCCTTCAGAGGCACGTCGATTTGAACAAATGAACTTTGAAGAACTTGAGAAGAACCCTATCGAAAAGGCCCGTCAAATGGCAAAAGGAATAACATCCCCTTTTGATAAGAATCTGGATGTGCCTGCGTTTATGAGACGACAAAATCGCGACTAAAGTTTTTTAGACTTTATTGAATAAGAGGCGAGCTGAAAGATGCTCGCTTTTTTTTTGCTAATGATATCCCAGTGCCCTTAGACCTTGCACCACGCCGACGGCCAGAATATAAGCCACAACGTTAAGTACTACGAGCTGTAGAGTTGCAAACCCGTAGGATTCCATCTCTCTTGCGGCAATTGCAAAGGTCGTAATACATTGAAGTGCAATCATAAAGAATATTATAAGCCCTAGGACCGTCACAGGTGTAAAGATCAGTTCTCCTTTACTGTTTGTTGCGGTCTTCATTTGGCTGAGAAGAGACTGGTGCATTGTATCTTCGTCTTCCGTTTCTGTGACGTTAAATATTACGGCAAGAGATGATACAAAAACTTCACGAGCGGCGAAAGCCGAAATTAAACCTACTCCTGTTCTCCAATCAACTCCCATGGGTTCGAACACAGGTTCAATAAGCTGGCCAACCTGACCAGCATAACTTTGTTCAAGCTTTGCATGGGGATCTTCTAGGTTGTACTGAGGGAAAGTACATGCAGCCCAAATAATAAGGGCCAGTGTAAAGATAATCGGACCGCGCTGAATGTACGAATAAGTTCTTGTCATGGCATTCTTCAAGAGAACCGATGGCTTTGGTCTTCTGTAAATTGGAAGCTCCATGATGTAGATGGATTTTTCGTTCTTTGTCAGAATTTTATTAAGTATAGATGCTGCGACTGCGCCTAACCCTAAAGCTCCAAAGTACAATACAGTCAGTGATAGACCCGCTTTCCAAGCTGGCTCTTTCCAATAGAGAAACGTTAATAAGAGTGCAAAGACAGGAAGACGCGCCGAACATGTCATGAGAGGAATAATAAACATCGTAATGTATCGTTCGCGCCGCGAGCCCAATGTTCTTGAAGCCATCATTGCAGGCACAGCACAGGCAAAGCCACTTAAAATCGGAACAAACGAGCGCCCGTTCATACCAATTTTTGAAAAAGGTTTATCAATCAATGTGGAAGCCCGCGCAAGATAACCAGAGTCTTCTAAAAAACCTACTCCTAAAAACAAGATAAAGATTTGCGGGACAAAGACAAAGACCGCTGCAAAGGCAGCAATAATTCCATTTGCTAAAAGATCAGCAAAGAGCCCATCCCCCAGAAGACCTAAGACGGAATCTGCAACAAATGAAAATGCTCCGTCCACATAATCCATAAAGGGTGCCGCAATCCAAAAGATCGATGAAAAGATCAATGCCATTATCGCAAAAAAGAAAAAGTAACCAAAAAACGGATGAAGCAGTACTCGGTCAATACTGTGAGTGCGTTTGACAATATCTAGCTGAGGTTTTTTTAGAGTTAAAACATTAGATGCCACTTCATCTAAGTACCTCATTTCTTCAGAGATTTTTTTTGAATTCCATTTTTCGAGGGCGGTTGGTTTTTTTTCAGTCGCAGGGAGGTCCCTAACAGCCGCTACAAGTTCTTGCACTCCGCCACCGAGTGTTCCGTCAATCTTAATAACTGGACATTGGAAGGTCTCGCTTAAGCGTTTTGTATTGATCTCAAGCTTTTCTTTACGAAGGATATCCGTCATCGTTAATGCGATGACTATGTTGTAGCCTGAATCCTTTGCTTGCTTTGCAAGATACAGTTGTCGATTCAGTTGTGTGCTATCTACGACCACGACAAGTTTTTCAAGCTCGTGGCCTTCGACGGGTTCAAAGAGTGCTCGGTAGGTGACTTCCTCATCGGGGCTTTGCGGAAACAAACTATATGTTCCTGGAGTATCCATAAGTGAAATTTGTGGCCCGTAGTTGGCTAGCGTCTTTCCTAAGTAATAGTCTACAGTAGAGCCAGGATAGTTGACTGCTCTATATTTTGAACCAGTTAACCAATTAAATAAGGTAGTTTTTCCCGAATTGGGTGCGCCGACAATACCTACTTGTCCTTGATCTTTATGCATACAGCGTCCTCAGCTCTCACAGTGATAATAGAATGTCCAACTTGAATGATGACGGGCCCCTTGAAGGGAATTTTCATTAATACGGATACTTTAGAACCTGAACGAAGGCCTAATTCAGCAAGGCGCTGAACCTTCTCCTCGGAGGCATCGATATCAGCAATCTCGGCTGATTGTTTAATGGGGAGTTCAATGAGCTTCATAGTTTCCTTTTCCCGTGACCTGTGAGTTATGTACCAGATCACAAAAAAAGACAAAGTCGATTTTCTAAAACGGGCTAAATGAAATCTAACTGATTATAGTTCAATGAATTTCTGTTCGGAAGACGTTAGCAGGAAGGCCTTCGGGCGATCAAGCCAGGACCCCAGATTAACAGAACGAACCTTCTTACCAGATTGTTCAAAGGTAAAGTCGTCTTCTACATGGGTGTGGCCCGTAATGATAAAGTCAAAGTGTCGCTCTTGGACGACCTCTTGCGCATAGTCTCTGGTGATGCTGATCACCTTGCTTTTATATTCTTTGGTATGGCGATCATTATAAAAGCGGCTTGCTCGGCTACTTCGGTCACCGATGATATCCACTACTTTGCCTGGAAGTTGTGTTGCCAAAATATTCATTGGAAAAGTGCGAAGAGCTTTTCGTAAAAATAGGTAACCCTTATCATCTTTATTCATAAGGTCACCATGTTCAGCTCTAACAGTGATGTCACCTAGCTCAAAAAAATATTCATCACGGTGGACTTTCACCCCTAGAGTTTTTTCCCAAAATTTTTTAAGATGCAAATCGTGATTTCCCTCAAAGTAATGAATCTTGATACCGCGATTTTTTACTTTCCGAAGCTGATCAATGATCTTTGAGTATTTGTTAATGAAGTAATCATGGGCACCGATCCATAGATCAAAAATATCTCCCAATAAAATGAGGTGTGTGGTGTCTTCTGGTAAGCTTTCCAAGAATTGAAGAAACCTTTCACCGTTATTTTTATCTTCAGACTTTATATGAATATCTGAAACGAAGTAAGCTTTCATGGGCGCGTTTCTTTGAGTAATTCTTTTGCATGATCTAGGCTTGTCTTAGTGATTTTCTCACCAGAAATCAGTCTTGCTATTTCTTTTTCGCGCTCAGGCCGATCAAGGCGAACAACTTTCATTTGCGTCCCAGACTTCTTAGAGACGCTTTTTTCAATTAAGAAATGCGTATCTCCGAAAGCTGCAACCTGCGCAAGGTGAGTGACACATATCACTTGCTGACCTTTGGATATGCTTTTCAGTTTACGACCGACTTTTTCGGCCGTCTGTCCACTGACACCAGTATCAACTTCATCGAAAAGATATGTCCTCGGCAACTCGTTGTATCCGACGACTCTTTTTAAAGAAAGAAGGATTCGGCTAAGCTCTCCGCCTGATGCAAACTTTGCGAGACTGCGCGCAGGTTCTTTACTAGAGTTTTTAATCATAAACTCTACATCGGACGTTCCGTTGGAATTCATGTCGCACTCTGTGACGTGAATCACAAGCTCAACGCCTTTCATGTTTAGGTCTTTTAATTCTTCATTGACGCTTTTGGAAAGGAGTTGTGCGCCTGCGAGGCGTCGTTTGTGAAGCTCTCGAGACTGAGACACAAGAGATTTCTGAATTTCTTCTTGCTGTTGTTTAAGGTCACTAATCATTTGATCTGAGTTTTCGATAATGTTGAGTTCATCAGTAATTTCTGTATGAGCTTCCAGAATCTCTTCGACAGAGTTTCCATATTTTTTTTGAAGCTGGCGAAGTCTATTCATTTGCTCTTCAATTTGCTCGATGGACTGAGTATCGATGTTGAGTTCTTTACTGTAAGAACGAAGCTCATAGACAAGATCTTCTAATACGGCCTTTGTGTTTGCTAGAGGCTCAAAAAGTTTTTTAAAGTTGGCATCCACATTAGAAAACTCAGCTGACCGCTGTAGAATCTTATGAACCCGAACCAAAATAGAATCATCATCACTAAAGAGCGAGGACTCTACATCATCTACAAAGGAAAGAATCTTTGTTGCATTTTTGATTTTAAAATAATCCGACTCTAGAGAGTCCTCTTCTCCTGCCTTTAGACCAAGTGCTTCGATTTCTTCTTTTTGGTAGGTCAAAAAGTCGCTTCGTTGTGCGAAGGTTTTTGATTTTTCCTCAAGTTCGTTGATCTGCTCTTGAAGGTCGTTTAGCTGAGTGTAGCCCTTGCTAAAATTAACTCGGAGTTCAACGGCGCCCACGTAGTGGTCTAATAAATCAAGATGGTAGTTCTTGGCCATTAAGTTTTTGTTTTCGTGTTGAGATGTCAATTCAATAAGCGGAGTTTTGTGACCAGTGAGCTCAATCAACGGAGACACTATACTCTGAAGAGTGTTTAAAGTGGAGAGACTGCCGTTAATGTAAATGCGACTTTTTCCTTGGGCGGAGATGAGTCTTCTAACAACAAGAAGGTCATCATCAAATTCAATTCCAAGACTTCTTAAGTGATTCTGAATATCAAAGCGACTGGAGATATCAAAGGATCCTTCGACAGTTGCGCTCTCGCATCCTGCACGGACAGAGTTTGTATCTGCTTTTTCACCCATAAGAAGCGTTAAACTTTTGAGCAAAACAGATTTTCCCGCGCCAGTTTCACCGCTTAGAATATTTAAACCAGAATTAAACTGAAGAGAAATATTATCGATGATAGCAAAGTTATAAACTTTAAGTTCTAATAACATATTATGACCTAATCACGTTGACCGTAGTTGAGCTTCTTTCTTAAAACATCAAAGTAAGTGTTGTTTGCGAGATGGAGTTTTAAGTGAGTCGTTTTGGATTTCTTAATAATGATTCTATCTCTTAAGTCGATGCCCTCAATTTTTTGACCGTCCACACTAAACAGAGCCTTGGACTCTTTAGATGTGACTTGTAAACTTAACTCTTGATCATCGGGGACAGTAATTGGTCTATCGTTTAAGCTATGCGGACAAATTGGTGTAACGACAATAGCCTTCACATCGGGATGAACGATAGGACCACCTGCTGCAAGGTTATAAGCGGTAGATCCCGTTGGAGTGCTTACAATAAGACCATCGGCTTTCAATTCTGTAACAAGAGAGTTGTTGGAGTAAATCGCAAGAGAGATAAGTCGGCTATAGGGTCCGCGTTCAATGACGATATCGTTTAGTGCTGTAAAGTGAATCGGTTTTTTATTTTTTTTAACCGCAATATCAAGCATGCTTCGAGGTTTTAGCTCGACTTTACCGCGAAGGCCTCTTTCAACGACTTGATACATTTGTTCAACTGTCACTTCTGTCAAAAAGCCGAGGGAGCCCAGATTGACCCCGATAATTGGCAGTCTAATTTGATCAAGCATTCTTACGGCGCGAAGATAAGTTCCGTCTCCACCTAGTACCACAACAAAACTCATCTTTTTTAAATTAGCTAGAGTTGCGCGCTTTGTTCCAGGAATTAATTTTTGATCGTGATGGGTGTAGACTTCAGCTTTTTGTTCTTTGAGCCACTTGGTGAGCTCTTGTGCTGTTTTCCAAGGCTCAGATTTGTGAGGACGGTATACTATGAGGACTCGTTTTTTTGCTGCCATATTCTAAAGGACTATCACGCACATTTAGCCAAGTCGAGTTTCAAAAGAGCGTCGCAATGATAATTCGTTTTTCGAATACTTATCCGAATTTCAGATCAAAAAACAACTAGAGAAGCCTAATTAATAAGCAACCAAAAAACACACATCTGCGCCACCTCAAGCTCCGTCCCCAAAATCTGGAGGGACGGAGCCCTTGGCCTAAAATTGTCGCTTGAAAATTTAATTAGACACCCTATATCGCAAAAAACCTAGTCATTCCATGGGTATGTCATGGCATAGGGTTTGTATAAATATAGGTAGATTTGGAGGAGTACTTATGAAAAGGCTATTTAGCTTATCCGTAATGCTTGTGGCGGCAGTTGCGCTTATTGCCTGTTCGAAAGACAAAGACGGCGGTGCACATCACCCTTACGGTTATAACAATGGTTACGGCAATGGTTATGGAACCACGCCGATTGATTCAAGATGTGGTAACAACGGCTACGCCGGTTATAACTATTCAAACTACCACAACAACGGTTTTCATAACGGACATATGCCGATGAATAACTTAAACTGTATTCCGCAGGGACATATCCAAGGCGGAAACCCGTACTTCTTCCAAATGAACTTCCAATATTATTTAGGAACTTGTGATCTAAGATTTTCGGGCCGCAGTCAGTTGTGCCCCCCTGGTTATCAATGTCAACCCGCGCTCGGTACTATGGGCGTATGCATGAGAGGGTATTAACATGAACAAATCATTATTGATTATTTTTTCATTAGTAGGAGCACTGGCCCTGATCTCTTGTGGGAAGAAAGGTGACGGCGGATCAGCATGTCCAGCAGGACAAATGCAGATCACTGATCAACGCATGTTACAAATCTACAACCAAAATTACGGACACTATGGCAATCAGCCATACAACCAAGGTTACAATCAATTCGGCAACAACCAATTCGGTTACAATCAGCAAGGTTACAACCAATATGGTTACAACCAACCTGGCTACAATCAACACGGGTACAATCAACATGGCTACAATCCAGGTGTAGCGTGTGTCGACCAATACACTTATCAACAGATTCAGCAACAGGCCTACGGGTATTCCAATATGCACGGTAACCAACCTAACTTACCTCAGCACCCAGGTCACCATCAGCCTGGTTACGGCGTACCTCCAGGTGGAAATAGTCCAAGCGCTTTATATTGCATGTACTTTCCGCATGATTCATTTTGTACTGGTCGCTGGTACTAGTCCTACTGTAGTGCTCTAAAGATTGACCCTCACAACTTTGTGAGGGAAAATTTCATCTATGAGCGATACGATTTGTCACCATCTTCTTAATGTTAAAACAAGAAAAAACACTGCGGTTGAATACGTAAAAAAACGCCGTTGGCAATCCATGAGCTGGACGGAATACTTTGATCTTGTAGAGACCGTCGCTGGCGGACTTCAAGATCTCGGAGTTGAGACGGGATCGCGTGTTGCTATAATTTCAAATACACGAGTTGAATGGGCGGCTGTTGATATGGCAGTATTGGGGTTGGGAGCAGTCCTTATTCCCATTTACCAAAATAGTATTTCTAGTGAGATATCGCATATCCTAAACGATGCTGAAGTTACCACACTTATTATCGAATCCAAAGATGCCTACAATCGATTTTTACAAATTAAAGACAAGGTTCCGAAAGTAAAAAATCTTATTGGAATCGGATTTACTAATGACGAAGTTTTAAGTTGGCAGGATTTGCTTGAGCGGGGGAAAGAATTCCGTAGTGAAAAGCCCAACTTCTTTGAGCAGTCGTGTTTAGATCGTGAACTTGATGAGCTTGCTACAATTGTTTACACTTCGGGTACGACAGGATTGCCTAAAGGTGTGTGTCTTCATCATGAGCAGATCATGAGTGAGATTTCTGAAGTCTTTAAGGTTATAGATCTTGACCACAAAGATAAGTCTCTTTGCTTTCTTCCTTTTGCACATATCTTCGGTCGAGTTGAGCATTGGGCCCATGTCTTTATGGGATTTACAATGGCCTATGCAGAAAGTGTAGAGCGCGTGCGAGATAACCTTCCGAAGGCCAAGCCAACCTTTTTGCTAGCGGTACCGAGAATTTTTGAAAAGATCTATACTTCAATCCAAACGCAAGCCGAAGCCTCACCCCTAAAGAGCAAAATCTTTAAATGGGCTATTGAAGTCGGATATAAAATGAGTGATTACAAAACTCAAAAGCGTATTCCTCCAGCAACGTTGCTGTTAGAGTATCAGATAGCACGCAAGCTGGTATTTGATAAACTGATGAAGAGATTGGGTGGGCGCCTGCGCTTTGCAGTTTCTGGTGGTGCACCTTTAAGTTCTGAAATCTCAAAGTTCTTTCATGCGGCTAATCTTTTAATACTTGAGGGATATGGTTTAACAGAAACCACTGCAGCGGTACTCGTGAATACACCTTACAGCTACAAATTTGGAACTGTTGGACAGCCTTTTGGTGATGTTCAGTTGAAGTTAGCTCCAGATGGCGAGCTCTGCGTAAAAAGTAAAAAAGTTATGCGGGAGTATTATAACAATCCGCAAGCAACAAAAGACGTCTTCGATGATGAGGGCTATTTTAAGACGGGTGACATTGCAGAAATTGACAGCGATGGTTTTGTTATGATTACCGACCGAAAAAAAGACTTGATCAAAACAGCGGGCGGAAAATATGTAGCACCTCAAAAGTTAGAAAATCTTTTAAAGCTCAACAGTTATATTTCTAATGTACTAATCCACGGCGATCAAAAAAAATATATTGTGACTTTAATCACTTTGAATTCCGAGGCTGTAAAAGATATTGCGCAACTTGCGCAAGCGTCCTCTCACAACATGGAAGAGTTATCAAAGCATCCAAAGGTTAAAGACCTCATTCGGGACATCATCGCCGATGTCAATTCTCAACTGGCAAGCTATGAAACCATCAAAAACTTTGCCATCCTTCCAAAGGACTTCACCATCGAAGGAGGAGAGCTTACACCTTCATTGAAGGTAAAGCGTAAACATCTAGATAAGGTACACTTTGACCTTATTGAGTCGTTATACGGTGTAAAAAATTAAAGTGTCGTATAGTAGGAATAAACTAAACTTCCGTTTTCTATCTTTTTGATCAATGAGTTGATGTATCGGTTTTCCACAGCAGGACAACCAAGGCTTCTTCCCATTTTTGACAATCCCTCTGCAACATAGCTTGCCCCGTGAATAACGATGGCGCGCTTTCTTGCGTTGGAGTTAATAGATTCAAGACCATCAAGCCTTAAGGAGTTACCGTGATTACCCACGTATCTCTCAGCGGTGAGCATAAATCCCAGTGATGTCATATTTGACCCCACCACATTGGAGAAACGATCGGCATAGCCATCGTGATCTGGGTCTGATTTTCGTCCGTGAGAAGTGTGAAGGGCTTCAACCTCGCCAGTTTTTAGATCGATTAAATAGTAGCGCTTATTGCCAGAGTGCTGTGAAAAATCAATAATGCTCATGTAGTTTTTGTTTTTGATAATTTTTTTATTCTGATCAAAGTAATCGAAGGCTTGCCTTAGCGGAATTTCAGGCACTCCCTTTTCTAATACAATTTCAAATAGTGTTTTCGTCACAGGAGTGTCGCTTCGACCATCATCGACAGCGATTGGTCTATCTGCCACTGGACCTGTGTAAGAGTCAGAGCATGCAGTTACAGAAATAGCGAGTAAGGCCACGACGAGGATTCTATTTAGTTTATTCATTTCTTAAGTTTAGCTAATGATTTCAAATAAGTGATTTACGGAAAGTAGAAGCGGAACGAAAGTCCAGTGAAAACTCCCCCAAGGTCTAGGCTTTTGTGATTACCATCGTTGTTAAGAACCGGCGCTTCTTCGGGGTGCGTTCCATTGAAGTTCGTTCCAGCACCCGCGTATTTAAGTTCTCGTGCAACTGCATGGCGGTATCCTACATCAAATGAAAATGTTACGGCTTGGATGAAGGGCATTTCATATCCAATCGATGCTTCTACTATGTACAGAAACTGGCTTGCACGTTCTTTGAAAGATGTTAGCGGTGTATAAAGTGCGTCGCCTGCGGCGGTGAAAGTATAATTGTTAGTCATTGAGACTTTACCAAAACCACCACCAGTCGAAAGGTACACACGACCGTATCGTGTTTGGCTAAGATAGTATTCAAAGTGTGCCATTGGAAATATGCCGAATACTGATGATTCAAGGTTCATAAGATCGGTGCCGCCCGCATCTTTACCTACTATATCCGAAGGTGAGTTGGGTTTTAAAAATTGAATTCCAAATCGCAAGGAGAATTCTTTTGTAGGGAGAATAACTCCAAACTCTCCACTAAAGTTTGCGTTTGTGTCCTCAGAAAATTGGGTCTGTGCGCCGCTTGATTTTTCGTAGGCATCTTGTCCAAGCTGAGAAAGGCCAGCTGTTCCTTTGAAGTAGGTTGCGAAGCTCGCCTCTGAAATACTGAAGACTCTTGCCTCTACGGAAGAAGCGCAAATAATGAAAGATATTAAAACAAGGACGGCCTTCATATACCAATAGAATACCGAGTGAATGTCGGATTCACAATGGGCCCTTGGTCTTAGTTTTTTGATTATCGATTAGAAGGTGCTCGCCCATCGAGATTAAAATCGATTTGGTTAATTGTACCAGGAGCAAGCTCAATGAATTTTTCAACATAGCGTTTTGTTGCAGGATTGTACGCTTGAACTTTTAAGGGCGTGTTCGCTAGGACTGGATATCTAAGAACAGGAGAGTTATCTGCAATCTTTTTTCCGTTTACATAAATTGCAGCAGAGCCACCGTGAACTGAAACATTAATATAAGCAGCCTCTTTTTTCTTCAAAGTGACTCGCAACTCGTCGCCTTGCTTCACTGTTATATTAGACTTTGCTTCAGCGAGATATCCCTCTTTTTCTAATTTTACTGTGTAAGCCGTGTTTACTGGTACGCGAATTTGTCCTGGTGTAAAAGCACCTGTCGGCTTGTCATTAAGAATAATCGCCGCGCCAGAAGGAACACTTGTAACAAGTAAATTGTAGTACGGAATTTCTGGGTTAATAGGAGATTTTTGATCTTCAGCGTTTGGATCTTGCTTTGATGCCACAGAAGTCGTGTTTGTTGTAAAGTTATTTGCAAATGCCAAAACTTCATCGACGCGTTGAGGGTTCAAATAAAAGTAATACCCAACACCAATAAGAGTTAAACAGTACGCCACGTATTTTGTAAGCCGTGCATTTTTACGCTGTTGAATGCGCGGATTGACACTAGAGTAGTTTGTTTTTGTCTCGTAACTGCTTCTGTACTTGCTTAAGTCAGTATCTGTTGGCCGATAGCGTGGACGAGGACGGTGCTTTGTAGCATGTACGAGGTCTGCTCTGTCAAACTGCAAATTGAAGTTTTCAACTCCAGGATTTTTAATATCGATTTCTAACTTTTTAGATGATGTGAAATTGGATTTCGTATGATCTGAATTTCTATCATGCTGTCTAAAATTCGCTGGCAACCCGTCGTTTCTTTCCTCGTCTGAAGGTTGATGTGCATTAATAAAAGAGCGGCTTCCTGTTGCATCAGTCGTTGTAATTGTATTCGTATTGCTTGAGATATATTCGGTCTTTTCTTCGAGACTCGGGAGTTGTACTTTAGCGTACTCGATCATTTTCTTTCTGGATTCTTCTCTTTCGTCGTTGAATACGTCTTTTAAGTTTTGAGATAAGTCACGGACTGTAAACTCTGGATAGTGTTTGTTTAGAAAAACCTGCAAATCTTGTGCAAGTTCATCTGCTGATTGGTAACGGAGAGTTCGATCTCTTGCTAACGCTTTGTTAGTTATGCGTTCAAGTTCTTGCGGAATATTGGGATCAAGTTTGCGAAGGGAAGGAATATGACACTCACGAATTTTTTTGAGAGTGTTAATCTCGTTATTTGAAACAAACAATCGGTCCTGAGCAAGAAGCTCCCAAAGAACAATTCCAAGAGAAAAAATATCTGTTCTGAAATCAACTTCATAACCTTCAGCTTGTTCTGGACTCATGTATCCGAACTTCCCCTTCAAAGTTCCAGCACGAGTTGCTTCAATTTTACTCTCTGCCTTGGCAATACCAAAATCGATAATGCGAACTTCTCCATCATAAGAAAGCATGATGTTTTGAGGACTAATATCTCTGTGAGTGATGTTTAAAGGTGCACCCGTGGTTCCATCCACGCATCTGTGTGCATGGTCAAGACCCTTGGCAGATTCTTTGATG
>CAYXYF010000018.1:0-4117 GCA_964469265.1 uncultured Bdellovibrionales bacterium | reverse complement strand
GCGATCTTCTCAAGTAGAATGTATTTTCCGAAAATTTCTGTTTTTATATCCATTTTTATCTCTAGAGTATTATCGGAAAATTATGCTAATCTTTTAATGATTTAGACCTTTTATGTGCGAATACTGACTTCAGCTTTACACCTTAGGTCTAGGTTACGGAGTAAGATCTCAAACAGAGGATGGTTCTCATGAAGTGGATTGGTCTCACAGGCGGGATGGGGACGGGAAAATCAACGGTTGCTGGAATGATCCAGACCTTAGGCTATAATGTTTTGAGTGCAGACAAGCTCGCACACGAAGCTTTGAATAAAGGCTCACCAGTGTTTCAACAGATCTTGGGAGTTTTTGGAGATAACATTCTAGACTCTGGCGGCCAGATTGATCGAAAAGCGCTCGGTTCTGTTGTATTTCAAGACAAATTTTTACTGGGGAAGCTAGAGTCCATTGTTCACCCCTATATCCAAGATCGGGTTCAAAAAGAGAAAGCATCGCTTTCTGGTGCAGGTGCTGAGATGGCCTTCTACGATGTACCTCTTCTTTTTGAAAAACGTTTGGAAAAAAGATTTGATCGAATAATGCTAATCACTTGTCGCAAAGAGCTTCAGATTGAGCGAGCCATGGAAAGAACAAAACTTTCAAAAGAACAAGTTTTGCTCCGGCTGAAATCTCAGGTGAGTGAGGACGTCAAAGCAAAGCATGCCCACTACGTTATTCGAAATGACTCCTCAATTGAAGAATTAAGAATGAAGGTTCAAGATACTCTTTTGCAGTTAAAAAAAGATTTAAAGATCGTTTGAACTAAAAAGCGGTGGACCATCCTAGCGCACAAATTGCTAAGAAATCTTTTGGCCCCCAGTGAATATCAAAGTCCACACGGATGGAGTTTGGATCTTTCGTAATGTCTTCAATGCCAGCACTAGCAACTAGAGAATAACTTTTTAAATCAAACGGTGTTTCTAAATAATCACCTTCATCAAATCTTATTGCCAAACCCGCTTTGAAATATGGTCTTAATCTTTCGGTGTGCTCAACAATATATTTATAACCGCCGTGAATATAAAGTTTAGGTTTATCGTGGAAAAAATAATTAACACCGTATTCTTGATGCTTGGGATTTTCGCTTTCAAGCATGTATTGGGCCCCAAGAAGTATCGGAATTTTTTTATCTCCATCTTTTTTATTGAGTTCTTCGAAATTAAATACGGCTCCTGTTCGCATTGAAAATGAAGACTTGTAAGGGAAGAAATAAGCATCGGAATTTGATTTAGGCGAACCACTGTAAATCTGATTTGTTTTATTTTTTTCAATATCTATAAGCGATTTTCCTTTCGATCTAGGATGTATATCGCCTGGTGCAGCGTAAGAGGTTGGCACGACCAAAGTCATTAATATAAATAGACTATAGAGAAATGGCATAATTCTGAAGTAGAATAAAACTTTAGAACACATCAGAATAAACCTTAAAGGACGGTCATGTTTAGATTTGCATTTCATGTATTTGCTCTGTTCGTTTTAAGTGTCACCACACACGCTAGTGAAACATTAAACTACGGGATTCATCAACATTATATTACTCCAAGGGCGATGGGTATGGGAAACACGTTCTCTGGAATTGATGATTACAATGTACTTTTTTATAATCCTGCGGGCCTTGCTTATTTGGAAGAGAAAACAATGCACATTGGTATCGGTGCTGGTGTCTCCCCTGACTTTATCGATTTTGGAAAAGAGATTTCAGACATTGCTGATAGTGACAAGGATGATGCCGACAAAACACAAGATATCAGTGACTTTTTAAAATCAAAATACGGTGAAACTTATACTGCACGTCTGCCTCGATTAAATTTTATTTATACAAGGCCGCGATGGGGGATTGCATTAATTCCTGTGGATTTATCCATAACTCTTATGCCTCATCAGCTCGCAGGCCCAGCTCTGGACGTCACCGCTTATCAAGATACGACATTGGCGTTTGGTTGGGCGAAGAAATCTAAAAAGAACTTTTCATGGGGATTTCTTGGGAAGGCCATTTACAGAGCAAATGTCGACAGATCACTACTTGCGATTGATCTTATCGGAGATGGTGACGTTGTGAGAGACGAAGATTTCAGAGAGGGAATGACCGTTGATTTTGATGCTGGAGTTATGTGGAGCCCATTTAAAGATAAAACCGAAGGCGTATTCAGAAAGGTAAAGCCTACTTTTTCTGCGGTCGTAAGAAATCTTTTAGATTATGGTTTTACGAGTAATTTTGAAATTTATAACGAAGGTTCCTCTGAACCTGAAAAATTACATCGTCGCATTGATTTGGGATCAAAGTGGGAGTTCCCACAATTTTCTGTATTTAAACCATCTCTTATGATTGATGTGCGGGATATCCTCCATGAGCATTGGAGCTTTGGTAAAGGCTTTCATACTGGTACAGAATTGCAGTACAAGGTGGGGCGCGGGTTATTTGGCTCCATTCAAGCAGGCTTAAACCAAATGCATTGGACGGCGGGTCTTGGCATTCAAACTTATTTTTTCAAGTTAGAGCTCACTTCATTTGCTGAAGAGTATGGAACAAAGAGTGCTGAAATGTCTGTTAGAACCTACCTTGCTCAGGTTAATTTTAATTTTTAAGAGGAAGATCAGATGAAAAAACTACTACTTAGCTTAGCTTTATCAGTGCTCGTTATATCAGGTTGTGAAAACAAAGAAGACGACAACATTAATAAAGCGCAAAAGTGTTTGGATAAAGCGACGCAACCGTCGGATGCTGCAAACTGTTTATCGGTAATTGAGGGCATCAATAACCCCAAAGCCAATCGAATCCGTTGCGCTCTTCTCATTTTAGACAGTGGAACTACTCAAGATGATATCATCGATGCCTTTCAAGCCATGGACTCAGGAGCTGAAGATCCAGTCATCGAAGTTGCAACAATCCTCGGGCTTGGAGACTATGATGGACAGAACGGTGTAGATTCTGCAGACGTTAACCATGCCAAGTCGATTAAAGACGTTTGTTATCAGTCAGAGTCTATCGGTCTTAAAACCATCTCGCAATTGATTGTCTTTGGAACTACGGCACAGCAGTACGCAACGGACCCTAGTGACCCATCCGATATTGCAGCAAATATCGGGGATATGAATGATGATGACGCAGGAAACTTTGCTATTGATGTTTATAATTTATATTGCGTTCCAACATACAGCAATGAAGACATTTGTAAAACTTTAGATGCAGCTGGAGTGGTCTCTGGTGATCCTACTCAAGTCGGGGCTGATTTAAAGACATGCCTTGAAACTAATAATTGTAACTGATTCTAAGGAATATTAACTAGGCTGATATCCAGTCTAGTTTTCGTTCTCGCATCTCAATTTGAGTCATCTTTAATCCGAACAGATAGATAGAGAAATCTAAGGATTAAGGATGATCTCATGATAAAAAACAGGGACGTTTTCATTTTATTACTTATACTTTTTCCAGCAATGGTGAACGCTGGCGAAAGATTTGAGTTTTATAATGGCGCTCGTCAGATGGCAATGGGCGGAGCAACCATTGCTGTGGTCAATGACGAAACCGCTCTTATTCATAATCCTGCAGCGCTCGGAAAACTGAGAACAAAAATTGTTACGCTCATTGATCCAGAACTTCACGCTGGCGCACACACAGCACAGATTATTAAAAATGATGACTACAATATCATGAAGACGTTTGATCCTCAGGATCTATTGGAAATTCTTAAGGCCAGTCCAGATAAACACCATCATTTAAAACTCAACTTATTTCCGTCGATTGTTTTACCAAACTTTGGATTTGGTCTTCTTGCAAACTATAACTACAACGCAGAACTTTTAAGCGACACCAATGAGTATTATCTAAGATACAGAAATGATATTAGTTTGCTCTTAGGATATAACTTCAGATTTTTTGACGGAATTATGAAGTTAGGTTTTAACGTTCGGTACACAAACCGAGCAGAGGTTGAAGATGTTTTTCCTGATAACTCAACGGGATTAGATTTTAAAAATCTTGTCAGTGAGGGGGCAGCCGTTGCTTCTGATGTCGGTCTCATTTTGACAGCGCCATGGCAGTTCTTACCAACTCTTGCAGCCGTTGTTAGAGATGTAGGGG
>CAYXYF010000017.1:46287-48074 GCA_964469265.1 uncultured Bdellovibrionales bacterium | reverse complement strand
CACAAGAAGTAGTAGCAACAGCTACGGCACAAAATGTCGAGCAGATGAACTGGGTTCAAAAGGCATTCCACGATGGCGGATGGCCGATGTACATTATTGCTGTCGTCGGAGTATTAACAGTGTTCATTATTGTTGAGCGGTTCATGGCTCTTCAAAAATTGACTGTGGATAAAGATGACTTTCTGGACAAAGTTCTTGGAATGGTTTTAAGAGGCGACCTTCGTGGCGCGATCACAGTTTGTGACTCTAGACCAGTTCCACTTACAAATACACTTAAAGCTGGGTTAGTGACAGCTGCAAACAAGCGACCTGATGAAGAGATTCAAGTTGCAATGGATGGTGCGGCTCTTAAAGAAACACCACGCCTTGAAGGTTGGACTTCGTTCCTTGCAGTATTTGGTAACGCGGTAACGCTTATCGGACTACTCGGTACGATCGTTGGTCTAATCACGGCATTCGGCGCGGTTGCAAACGCAGACCCTGCACAAAAAGCTGAGTTACTTTCAAAAGGTATTGCAGAAGCACTAAACTGTACTGCATTTGCCTTATTAATTGCGATTCCAGCAATTATTTTCTACGGATACTTTCAGCACAGAATTGGAAGAGCTATCAATGATATGACTGAAGGTTCAATGAACCTTATCAACGTTGTTGTAAGTAATCGCGATAAAATGAAGTACTAAACTAGGACTTGTTTAAACAACTTAGGAATACAAAGCTATGGCTCATATAGAAGAAAAAGGTGGTGGAAGGGAAACAAATGTTGATGTCAACATTGTCCCATTTATTGACCTTATGTGTGTGTGTATTATTTTTCTTCTTGTAACTGCGGTATGGACCCAGGTTTCCATGATTCAGATTGGAAGCTCCATCTACAGTAAACGTACAGAAGCAACGCCAGACGTACCTCCGCCACGTCCCGAGGTGGCATTCCGCCTTGATGTGGTTCCGTCTGGATACGTTGTTAATATTGGTCGAAAGAAATCGAGTATTCCTAAGGTGAATGGCGATTATGATGATCGAAGGCTCATGACAGAGCTTAGAGGCATTAAGGGTGACTACCCAGAGAAGAAAGACGCCGTAATAACGGTAGTTGATGAACTAAGCTATGAAGATTTGATTCATGGAATGGATATGCTCTTGCAGTCAGGCTTTGCAGAGATTTCTGTTGCGGCTGGCGGAGGGGGTTAATCATGCCGATTTATGCACCCGGGAAACGGGATAGAAAAAATAGACGTAGAGGGAATGGCGCAAGAAAACTTGTAGCGATTCTGTCGCTGACGGCGATGGTTGATATGTTTACCGTTTTGACGGTGTTCTTGTTGCAGAACTATAAATCGACGGGTGAGGTTTTGTTTATTCCAAAAGAGGTTCAGTTGCCACAGGCTGCGGAGACGAAGGAACTTTCTCCGGCGCACGTTGTGACGGTTTCAAATCAGTTTGTGTTTTTGGATCAAGAGCCGATTGCGGATTTTAACGGAGTGAAGGCACAACGGGATTGGTTGGTGCGGCCGTTGTATCAAAAGCTTATTGATGCGATTCAACAGGAAGAGGTGAAGAGTAAGCAGGCGCTGAAGACTCAGATTAAGAAAGTTGTGGGGAATCAGAAGAAGCCAGAAAAAGAGATCAACCCGTTTAGAAGGGTGACGGTGCAGGCAGATAAGAAGATCGACTTCCTAACAATTAAAAAGATCATGTACACGGTGACGGAGGCGGGCGCCGAAGAAATAAACTTCGCCGTAATAGTAAGCGAAAAAGAACGCTTCGAATAAAAAAACAGGGACGGA
>CAYXYF010000017.1:26008-46187 GCA_964469265.1 uncultured Bdellovibrionales bacterium | reverse complement strand
CCCCAAAACCCAACCCTCCCCCAAAAACGGGGACGGAGCCCGCATGGCTAGTCGCTTGAAGCTAGCCATTCGCGCATAAGCACTTTAATTTGCGCCTGGTATTTCAGATTCTGAGTTTTGCACTTCTCGCGAAAGTCTTTCAAAAGCGACTCTTCAACTTTCATACTAATTAAAATCGTCCGATCGCGGGAGCGGGGTCCACTGCTTTGACCAGACAAAACACGAAAATCTTCAAGGATTTTAATTATTTCATGGGGCCGTAAGCTTTTACATTTTTTAAGATACTCGTGATTATTCATTTATCGAGAAATCTCCAATAGTTGTTCGAGATCGGTCTTGTCTTTCTCAAGCGATGAGGATTTCTTCAGCTCTAAAAGGTCATCAAACCCAATTATGGGGACGGAGTAGGACTGAATCCGTGTTGTTTTCGCGGTAGCTATGAATTTATTAAAATCGAGACCCAGATTTACATCCACGCGCTGAAGGTCATCCTTGGGATTTATAAAATACCAGGACGATTCCACACTCTTTAATTTATGCGCATTACCCGCGCCATATTTAAGGGGACGGAGCCCGCATTCTTTAAGTGCAAATTCTATTTCAATCAGCCCTTCTAGGGAGGTATCGGTTATCAGATCTATATCAAAGGTTTTTCGCACATACCCGTGTAGGGCGACCGCGTAACCACCAGCAATAATATATGGAATTCCATTGCGCTCTAATGTTTCGACAAGTTGATAAAAGAACATCTTGGATAAAAGTATATACTGCAAACACTCGACCTATTATTCGGATTTAGTTTTTTAATTCGAATTTAGACGTTAGTCCAAAAAAAGGGGACGGAGCACGAACATGGGAGATACCAATTTCATCTGAGTTTGTCGTCAAAAAAATCCGATTACCGAACAAGTCGGAAACTAGTACGACTCTCATTTGTGTCGTCCTTTATAACCACTTTAAAATCGCCACAGTTTTTGCAGGTATTTTCCGCTATGAGAATATCAAGGACACTTCAGCTTTATGTATTGGCCGCCACCGTCCACCTAATGTGGCGCTGTCATAATAAGGAATATTATCTCAGATCTTTTGCCGCAAAAGCTTTATATATGCAGGCTGTTTGCGAAAGTTTAAAGAAAAATAAACACGTACACATTTACTCTTTCTGTGTGATGGATAACCATTATCACCAATCAACGGGATATGAAGAATCCTCTCAAACACTTTCGAGTTACATGAGATATGCTCACAGCTTGTTCGGAAGTCGGTTTAACAAGGTCAACAAACGCTCTGGTAAGGTTGCCGAGTCGAGACCGAAGACATCTTTGATTGAAGATGAAGAGCATGAGATACGAGTTCAATTTTATATCGAAGCCAATCCGATCCGCGCCAATCTATGTAGTGCTGAAAATTTAAAAAATTATAAGTATAATAGCTTTAAATTTTACGCTTACGGGCTCAAAGATGAATATACAGGTCTTCTAACAGTTCCCGAGTGGTATATGAAATTAGGAAAAACCGCAAAAGAGCGCCAACGCAAGTACCGCAAACTTTTTTATGCATACTTGGCAGAGCAAACAAAACCTGAATGGAAATCTAATAAATTTGAGAGTGCTTTTATTGGCTCTTCATATTGGGAAGCATTTCAAAAACAGCGGATTTCAAGCTTCGTCAAATTAAACACTAGCTAAACCCTCCCTCATTTTCCAAATTTTAAGACTTTGAAGTGTATTCATTGAAATGCGACGAACTCCTTCGTTTAAAAACCACTAAAAAACCATTAATTTTTCATTGTCGGAAAAATGGAAAATATCGAATCCATATTTCTCATCAAAAAAGGTTCAAAAAAGCTTCGGTGTGGAAGCGTCACTGCATTTTTTTGCGAAAAAGCATCTTTTGGGAAATTAGATGGGTGGGAACGGAAGGAAAACCTGGGGGTTGGGGTCCGTCCCCTAGGGTTTGAATTGTTGGACGTAGGACTGGATTATTGCGGATTGGGTGCTTTCTAGGTGTGTGAACTCCAGGCCAGTGTAGTGTCCGATGTTTGCGTACGCAATCTTGGCTTGAGCTTTAATTGATTCGATGAGAAGCGGGCTTGTCACTACCACCCCGACTGTTTGTCCGGCGTCGATCCCGTTTACGTCTCTTATGCCGAGCCCACCCACACTTATGGAGCCTACTTTTCCAGAGCGTTCCTCGCCCGTGTCATCGATAGTGAGTTTCACTTCGCCGCTGAGAGGAGCTCTAGGATGCTTCCTACGGCTGATCCCGAAAAAAGTAACCAGCTCAGGTATTTCAAAAATGCTCATCCACCTCTCCATTCCGTTCGCCCAGACTCGGCAACCGCCGATAATACCGTTTGTCAGAATGAAAGTTTGAAGTTCCTTCGCGTTCATCGGACCCTTCTGCGTCCCCAAATGTTCGACGTACCAGGCGGAGGTTTTTACGTTTGTTTTGAAAGAGTCCAGGATGCTTGCGACATTCTCTTTCCAAGCGCTAATCGATACCCACTCCCGTTGTCCCTTCCACCAAATTAAACTCTCGTCCGTCCACTTCTTCTCTTGAAGACCGTCGTGGATTGCATCAGTAGAAAACGGACCACTTACAATGTCATTTGAATAGATGTACCATATGTGCGACATGAGCTACCTTTACAACAGGGATTAATTCTTGTATTAGATCGGTACGAGTGTGCTTAACCTTTATAGACGAACGACAAATGTCAGACCCTAGTCGTGGCGTTCAAAACTTTTAACAGAATCTAAACGCAAATTAACATTTTATTAATAGTAAAATGCAAGTACACTAGAAGAATCGCAATGAGACTTTTGCCCCAAGGAGTTAGATCTACTTTTTATGAAGTTCAAGTGGAATTCGAAAATATTTTATCGATATATGATCCCGCTACTCATGTTAGGCATCGTCATCGAAATCCTGATTATCGCCCCTGCCAGCATCGAAAAAAACAAAGGTCTATCCCTTGAGACCCCCATCCCCGTTGTTACAACAGATCAAAATGAGCAAGTCATGCTCGGAGTACATCTCGTAGAAACTCACGAGGGCGGAAAAGATTGGGAGCTCTGGGCAGAGAAAGCCTACAACTTCAAAGAAGACGGAAGCTGGGTCATCGAAAAAGTTAAAATCCGAATATTTGGTCAAGACGACGACGGAGCACAAAAAAATATTTACTACGACGTCACAGGTGAAAAAGGAAAAATCGATCCGAAAAGAAAAAACATTATCATCGATGGCGGCGAAGGAAGCGTTCAGACTTTGACGTCAAACGGTTATCTGATGCGAACAAAAAAAGTTCTCTACGATACCTCGATCAAACAGATTATGAGTAATTCTCAAATCAGAATGTACGGTCCCAAAGTCAAAGGTGAATCCCGGTTAGAGCTCACTGGATTCGGAATGTTAACGGACTTACGAACAAACGAATTAAAAATTTTAGAAGATATACGCGCACAAAAAACTTTAAAGGAAGGTCAACTCGTCAGCGTAGTTAGTAAAACTGCGGTTTTTAACTCTTCAAACTACACGGCGCAGTTTCAAGATGATGTCGTTGCCGATTATGGCTCCTACCGAGTTACAGGCGAGAATGCGACCTTAGAAGTCGATCAAGTCGATCACAATGTCGATTTAGTGACTGTAGAAGGAAATGTAAGGCTTTCAGACGTGCAAAGATGGGCTGTGGCCGAGAAGATAAGAATTTTTCCTCAACAACGTAAAATGGTGTTGAGCGGGACGCCTAAGCTGATCCAAAATAGTAATGAACTTTCTGGCGAGGAAATAACTTTTTACGAGGAAGGCCAACGAATTCAAATCAAAAAAGCCAAGGCACGATTTGATGGAACGACCGAGCTTTAACGAATTTTGAGGGATGATAATGACTGAGGCACCAAGCAAACTAAAAGCTATAAAACTAAATAAATCATTTCGATCACGAAAAGTTGTCTCCGATGTTACTTTTGAGGTTTCCTCAGGTGAAATCGTAGGACTCCTCGGACCAAACGGTGCAGGCAAGACTACAAGTTTCTATATGGTTGCAGGTCTTGTAAAGCCCGATGCTGGACAAGTGTATATTGACGATAAGCAGATTCAAGAACAGCCCATGTTCCAGCGTGCACGCGAAGGCCTAAGTTATCTTGCTCAGGAGCCCAGCGTTTTCAGAAGGCTAACCGTTGAAGAAAATATTTTAGTTTCTTTAGAGGCTCAAGGTTTCAGAGGTGCTGAAAGAAGAAAGCGACTCGACGGCCTCATCGAAAGTTTCAAATTGGGACACGTTCGCGAGAGCCTTGGAGTGGCGTTATCAGGTGGTGAGCGAAGGCGTGTTGAAATTGCTCGTGCACTAGCATCTAGACCAAAGTTCTTATTGCTAGATGAACCTTTTGCTGGGATTGACCCAATTGCAGTGGGCGATATTCAAAAACTCATCGCGGAACTCAAAGAAGTCGGCATTGGGGTCTTGATTACTGACCATAACGTCCGAGAGACTTTGAGAATCTGCGAGAGAGCATATATATTAAAAGATGGAGAGATACAGGTCGAGGGCACCAGCGAAGAAATCACCAACTCTCCAGTGGCAAGGAAATCGTATTTGGGTGAAAATTTCACCTTATAGTGGCAACTTGCATTAGGTCCGAAGCACTTTCGACCGATAGGTTTAAGTACAGAAAGAAAGGATTAATTAAAAGATGGGTATGAATCAGAAGTTAAGTATGAAGCAGACCACCGAACTTCGGATGACCCCGCAGCTTCAACAGGCTATTAAGCTGCTTCAGCTATCTCGAATGGAGCTTGAAAAGGCGATCCGCAAAGAGATCGAAGAAAATCCAGTATTAGAAGAAGCATCCGATGGTCCAGGCGATCCAGTAGAAAAAACTGCAAAGACAGAAGACAACACTATTGACTCTGCACCAGCAGATCTTGACCCAAGAAAACAAGAAGAGTTTGACTGGGAAGCCTATGTCGAAAGCCAGAATAAACCTTCTCCGATCGGTCAGGCTGGAGACTTCGATGAAATCATGAACTACGAAAACATGATTTCAGCCCACCAAACTTTGTATGACTATCTCATGTGGCAGGTGAATCTTTTTGGGTTTAATGAAGAAGAAGCAGCAATGGCATCGCTACTCATCAACTACGTTGATGACGATGGTTACATTAAAACCCCACTTGAGCAAATTGCAGAAGAAGAAAACGTTCCTGTTAAAGAACTTGAAGAGATCATACCTTTTATTCATGAGTTTGACCCACCAGGTGTGGGGGCGCGCAATCTGCAAGAGTGTTTGTTAATTCAAGCAAGACACTTGCAAGAAGATACAAACGACCTCGTGGATCTGATTACAAATCACATTAAAGATCTTGAAAAAAAGAACTACGATAAAATTGCAAAATCAATCGGTCGAGAAATCGAAGACGTTGTTGAGATGTGCAAAATCATTTATGAAATGGACCCTAAGCCTGGCCGCGCCTTTATGGAGCCAGAAACTGTCTACGTGACTCCTGATGTTTATGTCACGCAGGTGGGTGATGAGTTTGTGATTTCTTTGAATGAAGACGGACTTCCGCGATTAAGAGTATCTAACCTCTATAAAAACATTCTTGCAGGTAAAGGCGAGAATAACGTTACTCAAGATTACATCAAAGAAAAATTAAAAAGCGCTGTGTGGCTTATTAAGTCCATTCACCAAAGGCAGCGTACGATCTATAAAGTGACAGAAAGTATTGTAAAACACCAAAGAGAGTTCTTTGAAAAAGGAGCTGCTTTCATCCGTCCGATGATTTTAAGAGATATTGCAAACGACGTAGGTATCCATGAATCTACAGTTTCAAGGGTGACAACGGCGAAGTACGTTCATACTCCGCAAGGAATTTATGAGCTTAAGTATTTCTTTAACTCAGGTGTTTCAAAGACCGATGGCGATTCTTTAGCGTCAGAGTCCGTGAAGCTAAAAATAAAAGACCTCGTCGGAAAAGAAGATCCGAAAAAACCATTGTCGGATCAAGAGATCGTTAACAAATTAAAAGCAGAAGGTATTCAAATTGCACGAAGAACAGTTGCAAAATATCGTGATGCCTTAAATATTCTTCCGTCATCCAAGCGCAAGAAGATGTTTTAATAAAAAGAATTCTAATAAAGCAATTCGTTAATCAGACGATCAAGTGTGACGTTAAAATTCTTATTACTGCTATAATCGCTCAGATATTTCAAAGTCTCACCTGACTCGCGATGCCACAGATATCCAGAAAACGCATTGGCGATTTGATAGTTGAGCACTTTGTTTTCTGCACATTTCCCGTTGTTTAATGATTCGGTGATAGACTGTTTCACCTCGCTAGCCCAACCTCGCATATGATTTTGCAACATTCTCATATCGCAGCTTCCGATCGCTTCGTTGCGAGTCATCATAAGGGCACATTGATAAACATTATTGCTCTGTTGAGGAGTCGCAAACACTTGTGCTAAAATTAAGAATAAGTATGAGATCATTATTATATTTTATGCTAGGATATCCTCTATGAAAAAAATATTATTCGTTTCAATTTTAATCCTGTCCTTAGTCGGTTGTGCTTCGGGACCACAGCTTTATCCCAACTCTAAATACGAATCCGTCGGTGAAGAAGGCGCTAAACAAGACATTGCTCAGTGCACTCAGCGCGCGGAAGCCTTTCTAAAATCCAGTAAGGGTAAGCAAGTCGCTAAGGGTGCAGGCTCAGGTGCAGTGGTCGGCGCAGCGGTGGGCGGTGCCTTCGGATTACTGACAGGAAATGTCGGTCGAGGTTTGGGTCAGGGAGCAGTTATGGGCGGCGCTGGCGGTGCGGCTGGGGCTGCGGTTTCGCCAGACCAAGTGAAGCGTAACTTCGTTAACCGTTGTTTAGCCGAGCGCGGGTATGAAGTTATTGGATGGAACTGAGACTTCAAAGTTTTTCGGCTGTCTCATTGTGAGATTCTTCAAAGCCAGCCTCACGTCCAGTCTAGCTTACTCCGATAAATTGTTATGACAAGTCGTCATGGACAAGGAGTAAAACAAAATGAAATGTGAATTCACCTATATAAAGATCGAAGGCTCTGAAAACGTCGAAGCACACGCAACACAACTATTAGAACGCGTAACAAAATACACCCCTGGGCCCTTAAAGGGACATTTCACATTTTCACAAGAAAAGTTTAATCACAGGGTTGTTCTTACCTTAACAGGAAAGAATATTTATTTTAAAGCTGTGGCAAAAGATGAAAATTTTTATTCCGCAATCGAGCAAGCCGTTGAAAAGATGAATCGCCAATTGCTAAAACGAAAGGCAAAAGTTAAAAATCATAAATTCAAAAACCCAGCGAAGAAGCTCGACAATCTGGTTTCGCTTGATGACTATCGAGAGATGGTCGAACTCCGACGAAAACTCGGATAACCTCAGAGCGACCGCTTAGAAAGACGCCGCATTGAGCGAATAAGCCGCTCAACGCAGCGTGTTTTTTACATACAAACCTACTAATAATAGCTACAACGATTCTTTCATATTTCAGAGGAAAATGGAGAATCGTCGTATGAGAGATTATTTCTTTACAAGTGAGTCAGTTTCAGAAGGTCACCCCGATAAAGTGGCAGACCAAATCAGCGATGCGATTTTAGATGCAATTTTAGCAGAAGACCAAAAAGCACGGGTAGCTTGTGAGACAATGGTTTGTACAAAAAAAGCAATTGTTGCAGGTGAAATTACAACTTCAGCAAACGTGGACTTTGAAGTCATAACAAGAAATACAATCAAAGAAATTGGCTACGATCGTGAAGAGCTTGGCTTTGATTATAAAACAAGCGAGTTCATGAACTTTATCGGCAAACAAAGCCCTGACATCGCAATGGGTGTAGACCGTATCAACGAAGATCAAGGCGCTGGTGATCAAGGAATCATGTTCGGTTACGCCGTAAATGAAACTCCAGAACTCATGCCTTTAACAATTTGTTACTCTCACAAGTTGGTTGAAGACCTTGCTAAACTCAGAAAAAGTAACGCTGTTGGTTTTTTAAGACCTGATAGCAAAAGCCAAGTGACTGTCGAGTACAAAAACGGCGTGGCATCAAGAATTGATTCTGTAGTTATCTCAACTCAACACTCTGAAGACGTTTCCCTAGAAGATCTAAGAGATTTCGTCGTCGAAGAAGTGATTAAGAAAACAATTCCCGCAAAATGGTTTGATAACAAAACAAAATTTTACGTCAACCCCACGGGCCGCTTTGTTATAGGGGGACCACAAGGAGACTGCGGTCTTACAGGCCGTAAAATTATCGTAGATACTTACGGTGGCCACGGTGCACACGGTGGTGGAGCATTCTCTGGAAAAGATCCATCTAAAGTTGACAGATCAGCTGCATACGCTGCTCGCAATATTGCTAAGACAATTGTTTCTGCAGGATTAGCTGAGAAATGTCTTATTCAGTTGTCTTATGCCATTGGGGTAGCAAGTCCTCTATCCATTATGATTCAAGATTATGGAACAGCAAAAGTTGACGTTAAGAAAATTGAGAAAGCTATTCCTGAACTTTGGGATTTAAGACCTGCGGGCATTACAAAACAGTTTGATCTCTTAAAACCGAGATACAAAAAGACTGCGGCTTATGGCCATTTCGGTCGAAACGAAGATTCTTTTACATGGGAAAGCACAGAAAAAACTCAAGCTCTTAAAGATCTTGTGAAGTAAGGAATCATGGACCCGAAATTTATACGTAACTTCTCTATCATTGCGCACATTGACCATGGTAAGTCCACACTTGCGGATTCACTACTCAAAGAGACCAATTCTCTAACGAACCGTGAGATGAAGGCTCAGTTTCTAGACAACATGGATCTTGAGCGTGAGCGCGGAATTACCATTAAGGCGCAAACCGTACGTTTAGCGTATAAGGCTTTAGACGGCCAAATGTACGAGCTCAACCTTATCGATACTCCTGGACATGTGGACTTTAACTATGAAGTTTCAAGATCCCTTGCCGCTTGTGAGGGTGCCATCTTGGTTGTTGATGCCGCTCAAGGTGTTGAGGCGCAAACCCTTGCCAATGTTTATCTTGCGATAGATAACGATCTTGAAATTATCCCTGTCTTAAATAAAATTGACCTTCCTTCTGCGGATCCTGAAGGTGTTTGCAGACAAATTGAAGATACCATCGGGCTTGATGCCACTGAGGCGATCATGGCATCGGCTAAAGAAAATATTGGTATCAGAGATATCCTTGAAGCCATTGTTAAAAAAATACCACCACCTGAAGGAAAAAAAGACGGACCACTAAGAGCGCTGATATTTGATTCATGGTTTGATTCTTATCAGGGTGTTGTTATTCTTTGTCGTGTTATCGATGGTGAAGTGAAAAAAGGCGATCGCATTAAGTTTTTTGCAACAAACAAGGACTATGAAGTCTTAAAGCTTGGGGCCTTTGCTCCCTTTACGATGGAACAACAATCTTTAAAATCAGGACAGGTTGGATTTATTATTTGCGGAATTAAAGACATCCGTGATGTAAAGGTTGGTGACACTGTCACAACAGCCAAGCATGGCGCCACAGAACAGCTTGCTGGATTTAAAGTTGTAAAGCCTATGGTTTTTTCAGGGATTTTTCCGATCGATTCTACAGACTATGATAAACTTCGCGACTCACTTGAAAAACTTTGCCTCAATGATTCATCACTTTCCTTTGAACCTGAAACTTCTGCGGCGCTTGGCTTAGGATTTCGCTGTGGGTTCTTAGGACTCTTACATATGGAAATCGTTCAAGAGCGTTTAGAGAGAGAGTTCAATCTTGATCTTATTACTACAGCGCCAAGTGTGGTCTATAACGTGACAACAAATGACGGGAAGGTGTCAAAAATTGAAAACCCAGCATCTTTACCAGATGTTACAAAGATCGCAAAGATTGAAGAGCCCTACATTAAAGCTACGCTCCACACGCCGAAAGATTTTGTTGGTGGGATTTTAAAGCTTTGTGAAGACAAGCGTGGCATTCAACAAAAGATGGAGTTTGTTAACGAGAACAAAGTTATTATCGAGTACCGTCTTCCATTAAACGAAATGGTTATGGATTTTTATGATCGGCTAAAGTCCATTTCCAAAGGGTATGCCTCTTTAGATTATGAGCTAGTGGGCTATGAAGAGTCAGACCTCGTCAAGCTTGACGTTCTTATTAACGGAGATCCTGTGGATGCACTTTCACTCATCGTTCACCGCTCTAAGGCTCAACACCGAGGGCGCATGTTGACATCAAAGATGAAGGAAGTGATTCCACGTCAGCAGTTCCAAATTGCGATTCAAGCAGCCATCGGCGCTAAGATTGTTGCAAGAGAGACTGTCAGTGCCCTTCGGAAAGATGTCACAGCGAAGTGTTATGGTGGCGATATTTCCCGAAAGCGAAAGCTTCTCGAGAAGCAAAAAGAGGGTAAGAAGCGGATGAAGCAAATCGGAAGCGTCGATGTTCCTCAGGAAGCTTTTCTTGCCATCCTAAAAGTTGAAGACTAAGATATTGGTCAATAGCAACTTTGCAGAAGGATTTCCATGGATCAAATAAAAGCGTTTTTCTCTGTTTTAATGGGTAAAAAGCCAAAGCAGGCAAAGCAAAACAAAAAAGGCTCATTCACAGACGGCATGGGATCCATGGCTCTGGCAATTGGGGTGGCGCTTTTCATCCGATGGGCGCTTATTGAAGCTTACGTGATTCCTTCAGGCAGTATGTTGCCGACTCTCCTCGTGAACGATCATATATTCGTAAATAAATTTGTATACGGAGTTCGTGCACCTTTCAGCAAAAAATGGATCATGAAGTTTGCAGAACCTGAGCGCGGTGAGGTTCTCGTCTTCCGATATCCACAAGATGAAAGCACCTTCTATATCAAAAGAATTATCGGCCTTCCTGGAGATGTTGTTCGTTATGAAGAAGGAAATCTTTTTATCAACGATACAAAAATTGAAAAAGCTGCCCCCACGCCAGAATTTGAAAAAGGAATGGACGCAGTCTCAGACAGAGATCTTGCTGGTGGAAAATCAGAATACGTCCACTTTCTTGAAGAGCTTAACGGTAAACACTATAGCGCCCTCTTAAGGCGGGGCTGGCCGCACTTGAGCGTAGGTCCTGTCACAGTCCCAGAAAATAGTTTGCTTGTGATGGGAGATAACCGAGACAACTCCTCTGATAGCAGAGTGTGGGGACCAGTACCGATGGAAAACATCATTGGGCGCGCGATGTTTGTTTGGTTATCATGTGATGAGACCCTGCCTGTGTTAACATTCCTCTGCAATCCTCTTGAGTTGCGCTGGAACAGGTTCTTTCATAATATTAAGTAAGATATGAGAAAGTACACGGTAAGATCACGGAAGTTCTATCGAAGCTACATCGAAGCATTACTTATCACTTTGGGTATAGGTTTGATGTTGCGCTTTTTTGTGATCGCTCCCTACAAGATCCCAACAAGCACCATGGCACCTGCGCTTCTTGCTGGAGACTATGTCTTTGTTTATAAAATTCCCTTCGGTGCAAAAATACCGTTTATTGGAAAAATCGGAGAAGCACAGAACCTCAAACGAGGCGATATTGTTTTATTCTCCTACAGCCGTGATCTTGATACCAAATTCATCAAAAGAGTGGTGGGACTGCCAGGTGATAAAGTGGAGTATAAAGACCGCCAGCTGATCATCAACGATAAAGCCCTTGATTCTAAAATCCTTGACGGTGAGGCCTTTGACTATCTCAAGGGTAATGAGTACTTTGAGTTTTACAGCGAAACAACACCCGAGGGCGGCTCTTATCCTGTGATCTATAATAGAGATCAACCTTCTGAAGAACTAGGGCCAATCCTTGTTCCTTCAGGAGAAGTTTTTTTATTGGGTGATCATCGTGACAATAGTGATGACTCTCGATACTGGGGAATGGTCCCAAAGAAGAACCTTGATGGAAAGGTAATCTTGGTGTGGTTTTCCTCAGACCCGCACGTCTCTAAAGTCCGTTGGAATCGCCTACTTATGCCTCTTTAATGGCCTAGCAATTGAGGGCCTAGTAATTGCAACTTTTTAGGCGTTGGTATGCGCCAAAACAGAGAGAAACAATGAGAGTATATTTAGTACTAATTTTACTGACGTTTTCTGTCACCGCTGAGACTTTTTCAGCGGAAATCGTTAATTTCGAACTTGCCCAAACCACTCAAAAAACTCGCCCTTTTGAAGGGGTTTATGAGGCAGTACATGAGAAAACCGGTGAGGGGCTTCTCCTCTCCGTGGCCACTCGTAACGGGAAGATTCAGATCTCCACACTTGATGAATTTAGTAAAGTTCCACGAATGATTACCATTGATCTCACTCAACAGTTTGAGGTGAGAGAAACCGTTGCTGCCAATATGGGGAAAGTGCTCCAAACAACCACATTACTCATCTCCGATGAAAATTTAACTCGCACAATTATTCAAGAAAATCGATTCCATAGAATGGAGCAAGCCGAAACACTTCAACTTAATGGTGAAGGTATTATCCATGTGTTTAAAAGAAGGTACTTTAAACGAAAGTACGGAGTGGTTGGACCATGGGTTGCCGATACGACAAGCTTCAATGCTAATCACAACACATTAGGCTTCCAAGTAGTGGCAGAGCGAACCTCGAATAAGGGCCTAACTCACCAAGAAGTGGATAATATCGGAAGACAGCGGGAAGAGTATGTTTATAAGCTAAAAAACCACCAATCCATATCGACCCGTGATTCTGCAAGGGAAGCCTTTCGGCAGGGAATGTTTGTCAGAGTTAAGGCTTCTGATCAAACATTTTCGTTCGATAACGTTGTAGGCTTTCCGGGAACTTGCGCGAGACTCTTTAGTTCGAACTAAAAACCTGCTGCATCATGACTTTTCTGTAAATATTAGAGCATCAGTAGACAGGTTAAGAACTTGGTCTTATGATAAGTTTTAATGTCTTTTCAAAGTCGACATTTTATTGATTTCACCAAATCCACCGCACAGGACATTCATTTTCTCTTTAACAAAGTTTCTACAGCCAATAAAACCTTTAACGGCAAAAGTGCAGCTTTAATTTTTCTCGAAGCTTCCACCCGAACACAAATCAGTTTTGAACTTGCTTTAAATGACTGTGGCGTACATCCCATTATTTTTAGCTCTGAGACAAGCTCCCTTAAAAAGGGTGAATCTCTTCTCGATACTTTGTTGGTCTTAGAGGCCATGGGTGTAGACCTGTTCATTATTCGTCACGGGTTAGCTGACGTGAAATTAAAAGATTTATCTCAAACTTTAAAAACACCCATTATTAATGCTGGGGAAGGCACAAGCGGACACCCGACACAAGCCTTAACGGATTGTTATACAATTCTGCAAGAGCGCAGAGCCTTAGAGGGCGAGAGGGTTTTATTTGTTGGTGATATTAAGCACTCAAGGGTAGTGGCATCGAACTTAGAACTTATGAATCTCTTGGGTGTTGAAACGGCCTTTTGTGCCCCTCAAGAATTTTTACCCGAAGGCTCTTCAGAAGCATTTACGAGCTTAGAAGAAGGTCTTCAGTGGGCAACTGTTGTTATGTCGCTACGAACGCAGGTTGAGCGCCATCAAAAAAATCTCGGCCAAGACTTTTTAGAAACGTTTATTAAAAATTACTCCTTGGATAATAAAAAATTAAAGTCCTTTAGAACTGATGGTATTATCCTTCATCCAGGGCCATTTCATCGCGGAGTTGAAATTCAATCTGAAGTTTTAGATGACCCGCGAACGCATATTTTCACACAAGTAAAAAACGCAAGAAGAGTTCGCCGTGCGCTGATTGAATCCCTCTTATCAGGAGAAGTGAAATGACAGGATATCTAATACTCGAATCAGGAGAAGCTTTTTTAGGCCATTGGGTGTCCGGAAGCGATAAAGCAGGCGAGATCGTGTTTAACACATCTCACTCAGGCTTTGAAGAAATGGCAACGGACCCGTCTTACTTCTCACAGATTCTTGTTTGCACGGCACCTCAACAAGGTAATTATGGATCCGAAAAAGAAGTTTGGGAGTCATCGCAGATTTATATCAAAGGCTTTATTTGTTTAGAGCTCCAAAACTCACAACGAGAAAATACTTGGCAAAAAATGCTTGAACAAAATGATGTTCCGATTCTAACAGGTGTGGACACGCGAAAACTGACCATCGCATTAAGGAAAGGTGTTCAGTGGGGAGCATTGGTTAAAGCCGAAACTGTAGATGAGGCGAAGGAGAAGTCGGTTGCCCTAATTAGAGCCGCTAAAGATTTAAACACGGATTGGCCATATCTGGTTTCAAGAAAGACAAAAGAAGTTCGTCAAGGAACAGGAAACTCAAAACGAATTGCAATTATTGATTACGGTCTTAAAGAAAATATTGTTCGGGAAACGTTACCATACGTAAAAGAGATTTGTATTTTTCCTTCACGTGCTTCCGCGAAAGAAGTCTTAGAGTACAAGCCTGATGGCGTTATCTTATCAAATGGCCCTGGTGATCCCGCCTTAGTTGAGCAGAGCGTTGACACCATTCGCGATTTGTTAGGAAAAGTTCCCGTCTTTGGTATTTGCATGGGGCATCAACTCTTGGCCATTGCCTTAGGAGCAAAAACTTATAAGCTAAAGTTTGGACATCGAGGCGCAAATCACCCCATCCAAGACAATATTGCGAAGAAAATATATATGACCAGCCAAAATCATGGCTATGCAGTTGATGCAAAGAGTTTAAGCTTGGATATCGATGTTACTCACGTCAATCTTTATGACAACACTGTTGCTGGAATAAGAAGCAAAAAACTCAACGCGCTGAGCGTTCAGTTTCATCCAGAAAGTAGTCCTGGACCTCGAGATGCTAGATATTTGTTCGAACATTTCGTAGAGTCTATAGGCAAATGAAACAGGAAGAGGCACCAATGGTTTTTGAAGAAGTTCTAGATCGTCTTTTGACTTTATACACTAGCGATCAATATTCAGATGAAATTCTAAAAGGGAAGGTTGAGTTTTTTGAAAGATCTATTCCGAGCGTTGACGATGATACGTCGCAGTTCAATTTAAGAATGTCTCAATTCCTAGATTGGTATCTTTTTACTCGAAAGCTTGAAGGCCCAGGTTTAACCCCCGTTGAGTTCGCATTACAGGATAAAATGTTTCCAAAAAGGGATACGGATACGGAACACTTTCAATCTTTATTGAATGCGACTCATAGTATTTTTGAGTTTTTGAAAGTTAAAGACAAAGACATCCATATTAAAAACCTTTTTACTGGCGAAAAAATTGTTATTAAAGACTCAGATATGAGCGCAGGGTTTAATAGAGATGACTTATTTAGTGTGAGAATCATCCCTCATGAGGGATCTTATGTCTTCGCTAGAGGCTTTTGTTTTCATCCACAAGATGCAAAAAAATATATTCTAAAAGAAATCAAAGCTCATAAAAAAGCTTCTGCAGAAGAAAGAGAAAAGTTATTACTCAAATTTTTGCGAATGAAAAATAAAGTCGACCAATACAAACATATACTGCCAAAGTATATTTATACGAACGAGCCTGCATTTAAGGCCTAGAGCATAGGAGATCAATGAAAGACCCGAATATAAAAAAGGTTCTGATTCTAGGAAGTGGACCAATAGTGATTGGACAAGCCTGTGAGTTTGACTATTCGGGGACTCAAGCGTGCAAGGCTTTAATGAAAGAGGGACTAGAAGTCGTTCTAGTGAACTCTAATCCTGCAACCATTATGACGGATCCAGAAATTGCGACAAAGGTTTACATTGAGCCACTGATGCCGCAGTTTTTGGAGCGAATCATTGAAAAAGAAAAGCCAGATTCTTTAATCCCAACACTGGGTGGTCAAACGGCACTGAATGTCGCTCTTGAACTCGATCGGTTAGGTATTCTTAAAAAATATAATGTCAAAATGTTGGGAACCTCATCTGAGATTATCCAAAGAGCAGAGGATCGTGAAAAGTTTAAACAGGTTTTAGATCGTATCGGCGCAAAGGCTCCAAAAAGTTATTTGGTGAATAGCTTTGATGAAGGTTGGGAAAAAGGACAAGAGATTGGCTTTCCCATAATTCTTAGACCAAATTACACCCTAGGAGGCGCAGGTGGTGGGATCGCATACTCAATTGATGAATATAGAGTTATGCTTCAAATGGCCATTTATGAAAGTCCAACCAACGAAGTTTTAATTGAGAAGAGTATTCTAGGATGGAAAGAGTTCGAGCTTGAAGTCATGCGAGATCGTGATGGAACATTTGTTGTTGTTTGTTCTATTGAAAACTTTGATCCTTGTGGTATCCATACTGGTGACAGCATAACGGTTGCTCCTCAGCAGACACTGACAGATAAAGAATACCAAGATATGCGTGATGAAGCGCAAAGGATCGTCAACGAAATCGGAATTGAAACGGGCGGTGCCAACGTGCAATTTGCCGTAGATCCTCAGACGAAGGAGCGAGTCGTTATCGAGATGAATCCTCGCGTAAGTCGATCTTCGGCATTAGCAAGTAAGGCGACAGGGTTTCCCATTGCAAAGATCGCAGCGTTACTTTCTATAGGGTATCGCCTATCAGAAATCACAAACGATATTACAAAGTCCACACCATGTTGTTATGAACCTGCCTTGGATTATGTCGTGACAAAGATTCCTCGTTTCGCATTTGAAAAATTTCCAGGTTCAGAAGACACACTTTCGACCCAAATGAAAAGTGTTGGCGAAGTCATGGCCATCGGCCGAACCTTTCAAGAATCTTTTTTAAAAGCGCTTCATTCTCTTGAAATTCATGCCAATGGCGGCGGCTTTAAAAATGTTGTCTTCGAAGAAAAGAAAATCGCATATCCAAACAGTGAGCGTATCCATTATATCGCGCAGGCGTTGCGTGAAGAAAAAACCATCGACTATATTCATGACCTTTCGCAAATTGATTATTGGTTCTTAGAGAGAATTAAGGACATTGTCGATTACGAGAAAGTTTTAAAAGAAGTTCAGATGGATCGGAAAACCTTACTTGAAGCCAAGAGAAGAGGTTTTTCTGATCTTCAGATCGCAAGAATTAAAAATGTTTCTGAGCAATCCATTAGGGCTCTCCGAGAAGAGCACAAAGTTTTACCATGCTTTTTTCAAGTCGATACGTGTGCTGCGGAATTTCAGAGCGAAACTCCGTATTATTACTCCACCTATTGGTCCGAGCCTTCTGAAGCTCAGATAAAAAATGATACTTTTGTTATTATAGGCAGCGGAGCCAACAGGATCGGTCAGGGAATTGAGTTTGATTACGGCTGCGTTCGTGGCGTGCAGGCTTTGCAAAAAGAAGGCTATAAGGTCGCGATGATTAATTCCAACCCCGAGACCGTATCCACAGACTATGATACTTCAAATGAATTATATTTTGAGCCTTTGACCTTTGAATATGTCTATGAAGTTATGAGATCCATCGGCCCGAAGGGCTTTATCCCGCAGTGGGGCGGGCAGACGTCCATAGGCTTGGCACATCAGTTAGTTGAAGCTGGATTTGAGTTGGTGGGATCTTCCCTCGATACAATTGATCTTGCTGAAGACCGCGGCCGATTCTCTAAGCTCTGTAAAGAAATTGATCTAAGAATTCCAAAGTCAAAAATGATATTTGCACCCGAAGAAGCCAAAAACTTTGTAAAGGAGATTGGCTACCCAGTATTGTGCCGACCAAGCTATGTCATCGGCGGCAGACGTATGGAAGTGCTAGAATCTGACGACGATCTAGATGAATATTTCTCAAAGTACGGAGAGTTTATCTCAGAAGAAAATCCATTCATGGTCGATGAGTTTTTAGAACGTGCTCTTGAAGCTGACGTGGATCTCGTAAGAGGTCAGGGGTGGAGTGTTATCGGCGGAATTGTAGAACACATTGAGGCCGCTGGTGTTCACTCTGGCGATAGCATGGGCGTGCTGCCGCCACAAAGACTCAAAGAAGAAACCTTAGAAAAAATTGAAACCTTAAGTAAAACACTTGCAGAGAAGATGAACGTAATAGGTCATTTAAATCTTCAACTGGCCGTCAAAGATGATGAGATTTATGTTCTTGAAGCTAACCCGCGGAGTTCAAGATCAGTTCCCTTCGTAGCCAAAGCATCTATGATACCGTTAGTGGATTTGGCGGTAAAAGCTATGCTTGGTAAAACACCAGTAAGAGAATATAATTGGAAAGATATTCAACAAGTCTCTGTGAAAGGTGTCGTCTTTCCATTTAACAAATTTAAAAACTCCGATAGTATTTTGGGACCTGAGATGAAGTCCACGGGAGAGAGCATGGGCAGAGGAGCGGATTACTCAGAAGCACTCTTAAAAGCCTTTTTATCATCCCACGTGAAACTTCCTAAGAGCGGAGAGGTTTTCTTATCTCTCCGAGAAAAAGACAAAGAGCTTATGCTTCCTCTTGCGAAAGAACTTTTAGGAATGGGCTATACGATTTCTGCCACTCGAGGTACGGCGCAATTTCTAGGAGATAATGATCTTCCATGCGTGATTGTTAGAAAAGTCTTTGAAGGTAGACCAAACTGTGTGGACAGAATTCGAACTGGCAAAGTGAGCTTCGTGATCAATACCACTTCAGGCAGAAAAGCCATCGAAGATAGTTTTTCAATTCGAAGAAGCTGTATTGATTATGCTATCCCGTGTGTGACTGAAACCGACGCGGCTGAAGCTCTCTTACTTGCAATTAAAAAAGCACGAACGGGCGAGTTTGACGTAAATCCGCTCTAATCTCGGATCACGCTCATAGTTTTCCATTTTCCACCTTTAAACCGCATAAAGAAAATGCAGGACTGTACCGTGATAAATAAACTTGCAAAGCCCCATGCCCAGTAAACAGCATTATCCCAATTCATGGTGAAATAAACAGGTGCAACCATCAATGGCCAAGGAACTGTTAGCGCTACCAATGTCACAAATCGAGTATCACCAGCACCTTTTAGGGCAAACGAAAAATTTAAGTTCATGCTGTCGAAACCGATAAAGAGCGCAACAAAAAGAAGAAGTATCGGGACGATAGTAGAAACTTCGCTCCAAAGGGCCGCGTTTTTCGCGTTATGAAACCAGCCCAAATAAAACTCCGGGAAAATTGCAAACGTAGAAGCCGCAACGACAGAATACATCACAGAAACCTGCAGTGCACTCCATGTGAAGCGCTCTGCTTCTTGTGGCTTATTTTCTCCTAGGTACTGTCCCACCATAATCGAAGCTGCTTGCGCCACGCCCATTGTCGGAAGAACTGCCAACATCATAATTGTTACAGCAATCCCGCTTGCAGAAAGTGCAGCTTCGCCATTCGACATACGACCAATTAAAATTAAAAACATTGTGAACGAAAGTCCCTCAAGAGCCCACTGAAGCCCCGAAGGAAGACCGAACTTTATAAAACGTTTCATCAGTGGAAAGTCCATTCTCCATGAAGATCGAATAGCAAAAAGCGTTTCGTTTTCTTTTTTGAAAATCAAATAGATCCCGTAAACTGCAGATATCAAAGTTGCAAGCGAGGTCGCATAACCTGCCCCAGCAACTCCTAAGGCCGGAAATCCTAAATTACCAAAGATCAGTAAATAATCTAAGATGACATTGGCGATTAGACCCACACAGTTAATCCACATCACGGTCTGGGTCAGTCCTCGGCCTGAAAAAAATCCGCTCACGGCCGCAACAATGGCAGTCGGAAGAGCTGAATAACAAATAGAAATAAAATATTCGCTCTCAAGTGCAATTAACGTTTCAGAATGTCCGATGCCACGGAAGATAAACTCAGAAAGCGGGATTAAACCCAAAAACAATATTCCGCCGATTACACTAATATAAAGAGATTGCCAAATCGCAGGACCGATTTTCTTGTATTCTTTGGCCCCATAGTATTGGGCAACAAATGTCATGATATAGGCCGCTGTTTGTTGCAATAGCGCCATAGGAACCCAGAAAACACCCATAACTGCCATTGCAGCGCCGAGAGCCTCAGTCGAATAATTACCAAGAAAGATCCGATCGATTGTTAATTGCAGATTCCAAAAACTATTCGCAATTATAAGCGGCCATGCCACTTTTAAAATAGTTTTCCAACGACTCGCACGACTTGCATTCAATTCCAAGGTCACCTCAACCGAATTAATAATTTGAAGCGAATTCCATTTCCCGCGCAAATAAAAAGTTGAAAGATGTAAAGAATTTTAGAATC
>CAYXYF010000017.1:0-25908 GCA_964469265.1 uncultured Bdellovibrionales bacterium | reverse complement strand
CTTAAATAATCGTGTCTTTGGCGATGGGCGATTTTTCTGGGTAGTCTAAGTTAAAGTGAACGCCTCGAGACTCTTTTCTTTTAAGCGCAGACTTCACAGTGAGGCTAGCAACGAGCGCTAGGTTTCTTAGTTCAAGAATGTCCGTGTGCATTTTGAAGTTCCAGTAGTATTGTTTGATTTCGGCCATCAGGTTTGTGAGCCGATGTTCTGCGCGTTCTAATCTTCTGTCAGAACGAACAATACCCACGTAATTCCACATAAGCCTTCTGATTTCGTCCCACATGTGGGTGATCATAACCATTTCATCTTTATCTTCAAGGTCAGATTCTTTCCAATCTGACGGTTGAAGTTCGGTCATTTTAAACTCTTCTTTATTGTTTGCAAAGTATTCGCTCGCGTTGTGTGCAAAGGCCAAACATTCTAAAAGAGAATTTGAAGCCAAGCGATTTGCACCATGAAGGCCACTGCATGCTGTTTCTCCAATTGCAAAAAGTGCCTTCAGATCGGTTCGTCCGAATTTGTCGATATGAACTCCGCCACAATGATAGTGGGCTGCAGGTACCACAGGAATAAGATCTTTCTCCATTTTTATTCCAAATTCTGCGAGCTTTGAATAAATAACTGGGAAGCGTTCTTGCAAATATTCTTTGGGTTTGTGAGTGATATCGATATACACGCATTCTCGTCCCGAGTGTTTAATTTCTGAATCAATCGCAAACGCTACGATGTCTCTTGGAGCAAGAGAACCTAGCTTATGGTACTTATCCATAAACTCTTCGCCTTGCGTGTTCACAAGCCTTCCGCCTTCTCCGCGAACGGCTTCGCTGATTAAAAAGTTTCGAGCCTCGGTATGGTAAAGACAAGTCGGATGAAACTGCATCATCTCAAGATTTGCCACCCGGCAACCCGCTCTGTGGGCCATGGCAATACCATCGCCAGTGGCTCCATCCCAATTGGAAGTGTAAAGGTAAGTTTTGCCTGCACCTCCAGAGGCCAGGCATGTAGCTTTAGCGAGTAGTGTGATGACTTCTTTTTTTTCGTTATCAAAAACATATGCTCCAATGCAGGTCGGAGAATCTATGATGGTTGGATCAGTTTTTTTATCAATCAGAAGATCAATGGCAAAGTGATCCTCAAGAATTTCAATATTAGAATTTTGATTGACGGCATTGAGCAGAGTTTTTTGAATCGCAGCACCGGTATAGTCTTTAACATGCAAGATCCGTCTTAAAGAATGGCCGCCCTCTCTTGTAAGAGAAACTGAGTTGTCGTCTTTGAGGTCAAACTTTACTCCCCAAGAGATAAGGTCTTTGATACGTTCGGGGGCTTGCATGACAACATTTTTAACGATGTCCTCGCGACAAAGTCCTCCGCCAGCCTCAATGGTATCTTGAATATGCTTATCGAAATTATCTTCTTCGTCGTAAACGGCGGCGATTCCGCCTTGGGCAGAGTTGGTATTGGTTTGATTACTTTTTGATTTAGAAAGAATGGTGACACGTCCATATTCAGACATTTTCAGAGCGTACGCCAGTCCCGCAAGCCCCGTCCCAATCACCAAAAAGTCCGTAGTCTTTCTCATCCCCCGTAAGGTACGGCCTTCCCTTTTGTTTCGCAACTGCTAACAAGGAGCCGCTACTGCTTTGTGGTGTCAGATTGACGTTTTTTGGCGGTGGAATTGTTTATTTTTCTCAATTGGCCTCACCAGAACCAACACATAAGAAATCACGAAGGCCCTCGTCTTGCTATTTATTCATGATGGGTGACGGGAAGTATGGATACTTAAGGAGATTGAGATATGAGTCAGAAGATTTATTTTTGGGTCCTAATGGTTTTATTTTTAACTTTAGGCCTACTTATTCAGGTTCAAAAAGCGCATGCCTTTGTCGCAGCAGAGGTGGAAGCAGGAATTGTTGAACTCTCAACGACCAGCATTCACGGTTTTGAAGTTACTGAAGTCGCAGCAAAAACAATCAAAGATAAAAAGTGGATTTACTTCTGTATGAAAGAAAAGAAATCCCGCAGTTCAAAGAAAGTGAAATGCTTCTACGGTTTAGAGCAAGACTTTGGTGAAGTTGCTGCTGGGAAAATTCTCAACGGAGTTCGATATGGTTTAAAAGACAGAGTCTTTAACCACTCTGGATACATCCCTCTCAGAAAAGGCGCCTACTTTTACCCCGTAAAGGTGCTCCGTCCCCAGTATATTTCTTTGGTCAATTAAGCCCGCCATTCGCCGTCACGCGTCACAGAACTGGACCTTTCGTCAAGATGGATGCTTGCCTCATCTAAAACCTTAAAAGTAAAATGATATTGGGGATTTAATCAGCTTTTAAGGAAGAGGGCATCATGACGAATCCGTTCAAAATCCAATCCATTCGCATGAAGATGTTTATCTTGGTCACGGTCGTTCTTTTGGGTTCGATTTTTGCGGTACTTTGGAAAACAAGACAAATCTTTTTTGAAGATAAATTTGATTTTATCCGGCAGCTCTCAAGCAAGCTCTCGGCATCCTCTGAGCAGTTGGCCCACCATAAACTCACAGAGCTCCAAAATAAAATGGCTCTTTTTGTTTCAACCCGCGAATCTCTTGAACGTTCAAATGTTGATCTTAAAAACAATGATGTTTTGTTCGAAAGATTTGGCGAGTTCGTTACGGTATCGGTTCAAAAAAATCTGCCAAACAAAGGCTGGATCTCGCAATGGACTGTTTCAAACACGTCAGTACAAAACCCACTCAGCGAAACATTTGCAGAAACAATTTTACGAAGCATCGATTACAGTACGATCGGCACTGGACAAGTGTTTTTAAAACGTTTTGAATCGCCCAGCGGCTCGCCATTGTTTGCACTCACATTTCTGGCGGATTTAAGAGAGGCAGGTTCAAAGGGCTCGCAACTGAGTAGCATCGTGGCTTTTGTTCGTCCAAGTTTTTTAAATGACATTGTTTTACAATATAAGGGCGATCTCAACTCGGTATTCATTGTTGATGGCAATGGTTACGTCTTTGCACATCCGAATGAAGAAGTTATAGGAGAGTCGCTTTCAGATCATCCCATTATCAAAGATATTTCTACTGGAAAAGAAACTGGTAGTGGTGAGTATAAGTTAAAAGATGGCCACGTGATAATTGCCAACTACTCACCAGTTGCTGGAACAAATCTTTACGTCGTGGTGACCACTCCTAGAGAGCAAGCATTTATTGCGGCAAGAGATTTACTCATTACTGTTTTAACGTTCGGGATTGGATTTTTAATTATCGGATCAGTTCTATCTTTTGCGCTGGCTTCTAAAATCACAAAGCCACTCAACGAACTCAAAGAGATCACCACACAAATAGGTGAAGGAGACTTTAAAGTCGAGGTGAGTGTAAAATCCAATGACGAAGTCGGCGAGTTAGCCGCTGATATCGACAAAATGAGAAGCTCTTTACTTGAGCGCGATGAGCAGCTTGAACATTCCAAAATGGCCCTCGTGCAAAGTGAAAAGATGTCAGCGTTTGGCCAGCTTAGTGCTGGTATAGCGCACGAAGTGAAGAATCCGTTGGCTGGTATCCTCGGTCACGCTCAACTCGGTAAGTCCAAGAGTAAGGATCCACAGGTGACAAAGCATTTGGATATGATCGAAAAAGAAACCCGTCGAACAAAAGAGATTATTGAAAACCTGATGAAGTTTGCGAGGGCGGAAAAACCAGATCTTACTGAAACTGATTTGCACGAAACTGTCAGCAGAGCAACAGAGTTAGTAGATCACCAACTGTCTTTACAAGGGGTAAAAATTATCAGAGATTTCAAACCCGTGTCCCCAGCTCTTGCCAATTCTAATCAAATTCAGCAAGTGCTGTTAAATTTAATGATGAACGCAGGCCACGCCATGGAAAATTCACCCACAAAGAATCTGACAGTAAGTGTAGAAGACAAAGATCAGCTCGTGCAAATTCGCATTAAGGACACAGGTGCTGGGATGAGCCCAGAAGTTCAAAAAAGGATCTTTGAACCCTTCTTTACCACCAAGCCTGCTGGAAAGGGAACGGGTCTTGGCCTTGCGGTCTCCATTGGTATTGTTGAAGATCATAAAGGAAAAATCTACATCGAGTCTGAACCTGGTCAAGGCACAACTTTCTTTATCGACATTCCAAAAATGTCATCTGCGCAGGCACAACAAGCAGCTACAACCGTTAAATCTGAAGAGAAGCCTGCGCCAAAGACTCCAGTTTCTGAACCCGTAGCAAGCGGACCGAAGTTTCCAGAGTTCACGGCCACAGATGAAATCTCCATCGACCACCATGTTCAAAGAGATTATCTAAAAGAAAAATCAAAGTCCGAAAATTCGGCTTCGATTGGAGAAATTAAGAGGCAAGCTGCTGCTATTTTAAAAGAAGAAGAAGAAATAATAAAACCTGTAAATGATAACAGTTTAGAAGAACGCATAAAAAACATCAAAAAAGATATTGTAGAAACTGAAGCGGAAATTAAAACAAAGTTCTCAGAAAAAAAGAAATCAGACTTTCAGGTTAATATACGAAAGCCCAAATTAAAAACATAGGTAGCTAATTGGATATTTCTAACTATAGAAAAGATTTTTTAGTATATGTCGTTGATGACGAAGAGAGCATCACAGAGGTTTTAAAAGAAGCCTTGCAAGATGCTGGTTATCAAGTCGAAACATTTCCTTCAGGAGAAACAGCATTTGAGGCTGTAAAATCCAGTCCTCCACACGTTGTTATGAGTGACATCCGTATGTCGGGGATGACTGGCATTGAGCTCTTGGAAAATATTCGAACTCTTTCGTCTGACATACAATTTATTATCATGACTTCGCACGCAAGCCTTGAAACAGCCCTTGATGCTATGAGGCTTGGTGCTTACGACTATATCCATAAGCCCTTTGAACAGCTAGATGATGTCATTAAAACAATAGACAGAACAGTTGAGAAGTTATTTCTTCAGTTCCAAAATGAACAACTTCTAGAGGAGCTTGGGAAAAAAAATAAGATCCTATCTGGGATGAACGTTAAAATCTCACAAGAGAAAGAAGAAGTCGTAAAAATGAATCAGTTAATGACTCAGCTTTCAAAGGCAAAGAGTATTGATGATGTCATTGATATATATCTTTCTCATGTTTCAACCTTAACGAATGGTAAACCGACGCTCTTTTTGACTCATGTATCCGCGTATCTTTCGTTGGTTGTTACCCATAGCACGCAAATCAGTAAAGAGAGTTTAAAAAATGTTGGAGTTTCTTTAAAAGATTTGGACTCAAAGGCCTATGTCGAACAACTTTTGAATCCAATGCAGATGCGCGGCATTCAAGATTTAATGAAAGAATATTTTAAGTTAGATAAATTTTTAGCGATCCCTATCGAGGACGAAACAAACGTGGGCGGAGTCGTAATTGTTTTTGATCCAATTGAAGATGTTTCAACAAGAAGGCTATTTGATAGCTTCACACAAATATTTAAAACGTCTTATATGAATTCTAAGATGCAAAAAAGAATTCATGATATGGCAATTAAAGATCCTCTAACAGGTCTTTATAACCGCAGATATTTCAACGAAAAGCTTGGAGAAGAATTAAGTCGTTCACGCCGAACGAAGATGCCCGTTTCACTTATCTATATGGATATCGATCATTTCAAAAAATACAATGATAACAACGGCCATCCCATGGGAGATGTCTTGTTAAAAATGTTTTCGCAAATATTAAAAAAGACCAGTCGTAAAAACGACATTCCCTGTCGGATTGGTGGTGAGGAGTTTGTGATCGTTTTACCTCACACTGATAAAATGGGTGCGGCAATTAAGGCGGAGAAACTCCGAAGGGTGATTGAATCAACAGCATTTCCCCATGGTGAGACCCAGCCTATGGGGAAAGTTTCAGCAAGTATGGGGGTTGCAGAATACCCGTCTCACTGTAATGATGTTGAAGGTTTAGTTCGGGCAGCAGACGATGCACTTTATCAGGTCAAAAGCACAACTCGAAATAAAGTTTGTCTTGCGACGGCACCTGAAGGATTCAAAATGGACTTTGAACCTATTAAAGTCGAGCCCTTTAATATAAATAAAAATAAACGAGCGTAAATCATGAGACCGACGTATGCAGAAATTAACTTAGGAAAACTTCGCTCTAACATTCGTGTTCTACGTAAGGCCCATGGAGATAGATCGTTTTTCTGTCCCATGGTAAAAGCCAATGCCTATGGCCACGGTGATGTGGAAGTGTCTAAAGCTATTATTCAAGAAGGCGTTCGGTTTTTAGGCGTGATTTTAGTCGAAGAGGGCATTCGCCTCCGTCAAAATGGAATTGCAAACGATACGGATATTCTGGTGTTTGGATTCCACGACAAAGAAGCCCTTGAGGCATGTTTTCTAAACCACCTCACACCCGTTATTGGCTCCTTTGAATCACTAAACGCTCTTAAGGTGGCTTCAAAACAACATAAGGTCAAAATTCACATTAAGTTTAACTCGGGCATGTCCCGTCTCGGATTTCAGCCTGAAGAGGCTGGGCGCGTTCTTGAGTTTTTAAACTCTAATCCATATATCGAGCTTGAAGGTATTTGCACGCACTTCTTAAATGGAGAAGATGCAACTGATGAAGGCGGCTACACAGTCAGGCAAATGAAGGTGTTTGCAGAAATTGAAGATATGTTTAAGGGCCGCTATGTTTATTCTCACTGTCTTAATAGCGGAGCCCTTGCATCAGGCTTTAAAGGCACTACCAATCTTCATCTTGATAAAAACCACCTCGGAGCAAGGCCTGGGATTGCCGTCTACGGTTATCCGCCAGAATCTTCGGACATCGCCCACGATATTTTTCCAGTAATGAGCCTTCGCTCAGCAATTGTTCAAGTTCGAAGTATATTAAAAGGCGATCATGTCTCTTACGGAGCGACATGGAAGGCTCAGCGAGAAAGCATCGTTGCAACTCTTTGCATTGGCTATGGGGATGGTTATCCTCGAAATCTTTCTAATAATTCATCGGTCTTGTTTAGGCAAACTCGAGTGCCAATCATCGGGCGAGTCTGCATGGATTATTTGGTTATCGATTTAACAGATTTTAAAAACGAACCTGAAATTAAAATGGGTGAGCAGGTCACAATGTGGGGCTATCAAAACGACACGCTGTTAAGCGCTGAAGAACTTGCTCGAAATATGAATACGATTTCTTATGAATTGATAACACGTGTGAGTCCGAGGGTACCGAGGGTTTATATTGACAGCTAAAGACGGGCTAAAACCAATCGAAAACCGCAGAAAGAATAAACTAAATCGTTTAGTTTATTACTTCTTAGATACCTACGTTCTGGAGATCGGTCGAATTGCAATATTTTTTGTAGAGTCCGTAAGCTGGTGGTTTAAACCGCCCTTCCGCATTAGAGAAACCTTCCAGCAACTTGAATTTGTTGGAAACCAATCCCTACTTATTATTTTTTTGACAGGGACATTTACGGGCCTCGTGTTTGCATTCCAAGCATGGGTCGGTTTATCCATTGTTAGCGCAGATAACTTAATTGGTCCAATGACAGGGCTTGCCGTGACAAGAGAGCTCGGTCCCGTCCTCACTGGATTAATTATTTCCGCGCGAGCAGGCGGTGCCATGGCAGCGCGCTTAGGCACGATGAGAGTCACAGAGCAGATTGACGCTCTTGAAGTCATGGGTGTTGATGCTAAAAATTACCTTGTGGCTCCTCGTATTTTGGCATCAGTGATATCAACCCCGCTCCTTTGCGCATTTTTTGATTTTGTTGCAATGGTAGGCGGATATGTCTTAGCCGTTTACATTTTAGAGTTAGATCCAGCGATCTTTATTTCAAAAACCCAGTTTTATGTAGATCCGCGCGATATTTATGAAGGTCTTTTTAAGGCTGCGGTGTTCGGTTTATTCTTCTCTACGATTTGCACCTACAAAGGTTTTAACACTAAGGGTGGTGCGCGCGGTGTAGGGGATGCAACCAATCATGGTGTCGTTGCAAGCATGGTTTCAATTATTATTATGGATTACTTTTTAACTAATCTTTTAAACAAAGTTTTTGGAATGAATACTCTATGAGTGAAATAGCGATTAACGTTAAAAACTTAAAAAAAACTTTTGATGGGAAAGACGAAGTCTTAAAGGGCGTTAATCTTGAAATTCCCAAGGGTAAAATCACATTTATTATCGGATTCAGCGGAACGGGAAAAAGTGTTTTGCTTAAACATCTTTTGGGTATCTTTCAACCCACGAGTGGAACGGTCGAGGTTTTAGGAAAGGTTTTAGGGGAGCTTTCCCATGATGAAACAATCGATGTCCGAAAAAACTTTGGTGTTTTGTTTCAAGGCGCGGCGCTTTTTGATGATCAAACGGTTCTTGAAAACGTTGTGTTTCCACTCGATGAGCATCGTCGTGATATTAAAAAACCGAAGCGTCTTGAGATGGCGGCGTCTCGACTTAAGTTGGTCGGAATTGAAGAAATGCATTTTCACAAACTTCCAGGCCAGATAAGTGGTGGAATGCAAAAGAGAGTCGGCCTAGCAAGAGCGATAGCCTTAAATCCAGAAATTTTATTATATGACGAACCTACAACGGGTTTAGACCCTATTTTAACTGAAATGGTGGATAATTTAATAATAGAGACACACAAGTATCAAGAAGGATTAACCAGCTTGATTGTGTCTCACGATTTGACCGCCGCATTCCGATTAGCAGACTACATTGCTATGTTAGATGGCGGTAAGGTGTTGCTCTTTGGAACACCACAAGAGTTTTTAAACTCTGAGAATGTATTGATAAGAAAGTTTGTCGACAAAGGGATTCAGCGAAAGTGAACTTGCTTAGATCAGTAGAATTTAAGGTAGGAATATTGGTGATGGGACTTGTAGGTCTTATCGGCTATATGACTATCGGAGTAAGCGAAGATCCTTCGTATATGGGCGGTTCTCGAAGCCACTTTTTCGTCATCGACAACGCAACGGGTTTAATTAAAAATAGCGCAGTTCGAATGGCAGGTATTCAAGTCGGCGTGATAAAAGATATCCGCTTACAAAAAGGTCGCGCCCATATTTACGTTACTCTAGATCCATCGATACGACTCACAGAAAAATCTTTCATCGAGATTCGTGCACAAGGTATTTTAGGGGATCGTTACATCGAAATCGTAGCTCACAATCAAGACGGAGCGGTGCTTGAAGATGGCGACCAAATCGTGCGTGTTGAAGACCGCGGCTCTCTTGATGCCGTCATGAATCAGGTCAGTGGGCTAACAAGTTCTCTGAGCACCATCGCAGAAACGATAAAGGACGCCATGACGGATGAAGGCACGGGCAGCTCACCAGTTGGTCGGATTGTTCGGAACCTTGAAGTTCTTACTGCTGATATTGCCGAAATAACCGCCGAGAAAAAAGATGGTGTAAAAGATATCGTAGATAATCTTCAAGCCGTTACAGGTGAAATACGAGCGCTCCTAGATGATAGTTCAGAAGAAGGTTTCAAAGCTTCCTTTGCAAAACTTAATCGCGGGCTTGCAAGGGTTGATGACATTACAAGAAATTTTGAAGAAGTCAGTGACAAACTCAACTCTGGCAAAGGTACTTTAGGTAAACTTATCAACGATGAATCCACCGTTGACGAAATCAATACGGCGATTGCAGGTGTGAATGACTTTATTGGAAATGCGGGCAAGCTTCAAACAAGTCTTGATTTCCATTCAGAATATCTCATGAATGCAGATGCCGCAAAAACCTACATTGGGTTGAAAATTCAGCCAGGCTTAGACCGTTACTATGAAATCCAAGTCGTCGATGATCCAAAGGGCGTTGCAGAGCGCGAAATTGTTGATTCTACTATTCCAGGGAACAATGAAGACCGCACTATCACATTTAAAAATAAAGTTAAATTTACGGCGTTATTTGCAAAAAACTTTTACGATTTCACCATTAAAGCTGGCCTAATGGAAAATACTGGCGGTGTGGGTTTCGAATATAATTTTATACCACATAAATTTAAACTCACCTTCGATGCTTTTGACTTTGCTGCAGACACGCCACACTTGAGAGCGGGTTTGAGATATACGCTGTTTCACGGTATATATCTAGTCGGTGGAGCCGATGATTTCGTCAACAGTGATGAATTCTCAGGCTATCTTGGAGCAGGTATTGATCTCTCCAATGACGACTTAAAACTTTTACTCTCAAAGGTGTCTTTTTAATGACGACTTTAAAATTTAAGAATGCGCTTGTCAGTGTTTCTGACAAGACGGGGTTGTGTGAATTTTTAGCGCCACTTGTGAATGCTGGCCTACGCGTAGTTTCAACGGGCGGAACAGCAAAACATCTCCGAGAAAATGGAATTGCAATTACAGAGGTGAGTGAACAAACTGGCTTTCCAGAAGTCATGGACGGCCGCGTACGAACTCTTCATCCGCACATTCACATGGCCATTTTAGCACGTAACGAAAATAAAAATGATATGCAGCTTTTAAAAAAGCATGGGCTTGAACCTTTTGATCTTGTTATAGGTAACTTATATCCGTTCTCAGAGTATAAAGACTCCGAAATTTCTGAAAGGGAGTTAATGGAGTATGTTGATATTGGGGGGCCAGCTCTCTTACGAGCTGCTGCGAAAAATTTTTCTCAAATCACGGTACTCTGTGACCCGACAGATTACCAAAAAGTGTTGGAGGGTTCTTCAACTCTGGATCAACGAAGAGAGTTTGCAGCAAAAGTTTTTGGACACACCTCGGAGTATGACCGTTTGATATCCTCTCGGTTGAAAAAGACAAAAGATTCTTTTGAAGTATCGGCTTTACTCGTTCAAGAGCTTCGTTATGGAGAAAATCCACAGCAGCAAGCTCAGTGGTTTAGTCTCGAACAAAAAGGCCTTCATCATGCGAAGACCCTTCAGGGAAAGGCGCTTTCCTATAATAATCTTTTAGATATTGATGCGGCTCTCGGCGTTGCTAGAATGTTTCGAGAACCTGTTTGTGTTGCCGTGAAACATAATAATCCTTGTGGAGTTTCGGTCGGGTCTGACTTTTTAGATGCGGTTCAAAAGTGTTTAGCGGCAGACCCTGTTAGTGTATTTGGCGGGATTTTAGCAGTTAATGGCCCTGTAGACATAAAAATAGCCGAAGAGTTGAACTCGGTCTTTTTAGAATGTGTTATTGCTCCAAAGTTCGATCCTGGCGCGCTGAAAGTTTTATCTGCAAAAAAAAATTTAAGAGTTTTAGAGTATGACTTTACGACCGACAACTCGAGTGAGCAGGTTCGGTCTGTCTCTGGGGGATTACTTGTACAAACTCCTGATATCATTAGTCTAGAGTGGGATGAAAACTGGAAGATATATGGTGAAGAGCCTTCACAAGCTATAAAAAACGATTTATTATTTTCATGGAAGGTTTGTTCGGCGTTAAAAAGCAATGCCATTGCAATTGCGAGTGAATGCTCCACTCTGGGCTTAGGTATGGGACAGGTTAATCGTGTCGATAGTGTCAGGCATGCCATAGCAAGAATGAAAGAGTATCACACCAAGGCGAGCAAACCAGTGTTGGCGTCTGACGCGTTTTTTCCGTTTCCAGATTCTGTGGAGATTGCGGCTACTAACGGAATAAAATGGATCATTCAGCCAGGTGGATCGATTAAGGATGAGTCGGTTCTAATCGCAGCTAAGAATCTTGGTGTAAACATGGTGTTGACAGGGAAAAGACATTTTAGGCACTAATGCCACTATGAAGAGAGCGTCATGCAGGGAAGCGACAGCAAAGAATGGCTCGTAAAATCCTCTGGGGAAATTAAGGGGCCATATACATTTGACGAGATTGCGCAGGCAATTGCCACGCGAGAGATTATTCTTGTCGATGAGATATCTTATAAGTTTTCTCGTTGGAAGTATCTCCGAGAAGAAGAAGCCTTTGATGCTGTCATTGCGGAAATAAAAAACAGAGAATATTCTAAAGGCGAAAAAACGTTCACCAACAGTTCAACGGACACGCTAACCGAAGATTTAAGCAAAGAAATACTTAACTTTTCATCTAACGATGAACTTCTCAGCAGTGTTGAACAGCATCTCAAAGAGGAAGAATCAAAGGCTAGCGATCAACGGGAGCAGATCCGTGTTAATAAAGAGCGTGAAGAAAAAGAAGCCGTAATCAAAAATTATGTTCTTGAATCTGAAATGCAAAAAAAATCTTCGGCGGGAATTTGGATATTTCGGTTTATCGTGGTTTTGCTAATAGCAGGTGCTTTCAGTGCTATGTTCTTTATTGAAAAGGAAGAAAAGCAATTAAGCTATGATGACATTAAAAAAATCGCCTACGATAATGTCAATTATGGAAATTATCCTGAAGCCAGAGCTTATCTTGAGCAGGCATTAGCAGTCAATTCCACGAACGAGGAGCTCAAATATCTTCTGTCCTATGTGAGTGTGGACCTTGATGATAACTTAACTGCACAACGGCTTTTGACGGACCTGCGAACGACTTCAAAAGACGAAAAATTAAAAGCAAAGGTTTTAAATCTTTTAGGAATATTACACCTAAAGAATTTCAACCTGCAAGAGTCCAAAGATCACTTTGCAGAAGCGCTGGAACTAGATCCAAAGTTTCCTGCGGCATTGTTCAATCAAGGTGTGGCTTATTACTTAGAAAACAAATTCGAACAAGCCCATCAGAGTTTCACACAGAGCCTTGTTCATGGCGGGATCGACGGGAATATTCTCCTTGCCATGGTAGAGATGGTAACGCGAAACGGACACGATCTTTCCAAGGATGAGAAGAAAAAAAATCAAGCGTTGGATATATTAAGTTTGATTAAAAGGCAGGCTTCAAACCTCTATGCCTACAGACAAGAACTAAAAATTGCGTCTGCATATGTTTATTATTTTTTAAATGATAAACGAAGAATGGAAGATTTATTAGAAGACGCTATCAATATTGATCCCAATTTAACTCCAGATCACGTTGCCGATGTCTCCTACTACCGAGGTCTTGTGACATGGGACAAACTGAGTAATTGGATTAAAAAAATGAGAGATAGTTTTTCTAAAAACAGTACGCTTCGCACGCTCTATGGATATTCTTTATTTAAGGGCTCAGACAAGCTCAAAGGAAAAGACATCGTTGAAGGCTTACTCCAGTCCAATCGGACAAATACTTCCAATCAAATTATTTCTTCATATATCTTAATGACCTTAAAAAGAGAAAACGATGCAAAGGCAGCTTTAGCACCAATCATGCACCACAGAGACAAGAGCTTACCTTTTGTTCTTATGGGTAAAATCTGCCTCAAAAAGAAAGACTATCCGTGCGCCGATTTGAACTTTAGCGAAGCTCTTCGTATTGAAAACGATAGCATCGTCGCTCAGGCAGGTTTAGCAGAAGTTTATTACAATCAAGGTGAGTTCCAGCAGGCCAAAAACCTAGCAGATAAGGTCTATAACCTGTCTCCGACTTACAGTCCAATTCTTGCAACTAAAAAACGAATTGAAGGGGATTTGAAATGAAGACGTTAATCCTTCTGGTCCTTATTTTATTCGCATTGGGGTGTGAGAAGGATACTCCGCAGAGACCAACGGAGTTTGAAATCATCGTGCCCGACAGTCGGTTTGACCTCGTGTTTCCAAAAGAACTCTGGAGTGAGGTGTTAAACGGAGCTCCTATGAGTATCAATACGTCGGAAAGTGTCTATGAATTTTTTGAAACTCTCCCAGTGCAGGCAGAAGTTGCTGAGGCAAAAGGGAATGCCTTTGGTGGAACGAATTACAGATTCGATTTCAAAGAGTTTGGCGGCCTTATTGATTTTGATGCTTATTTAGATCGTTCATCGTCTGGAAGTTTTCGTTTGTTCTTTAACTTGCCGAATATTGCTAATCTTTCAAACTTAAAAGTGTATTTTTTAAGTTGGTCTGAGCAATATACCAGATCTGGAGATGTATTTGGAAATGGTTGCGGGTACTTCTACGATATCTCAAGCTATTTTAAAAAGACTATGTTTACAGATGGCCTTCTGCTCCACACGAAAGATTACAGATACCTTGATCTAGCTGCTGGACGGCTGTACTTTGTAAACTACACAGATAAAAAAATCGAAGTTGCTCAGGTGACCTTAACCGATCGAAAACTTGAAGAGCGACTTTGTTCCGACCGAATTTAACTCTCTGAGGCAATTATGCTAAAACTTGTCGCGATTAACGGTGAGGTATTTAAACCAACAGAAGCAAAGATCAGTGTTTTTGATCGCGGCTTTTTGTTCGGTGACGCTATCTATGAAGTGACTAGATCCTACGGTAGAATATTTTTTGAGATCGAAGCCCACATCGAAAGACTTTATAAATCTGCTCAGTCCATTGAGATGGAACTGCCCCTATCGCAGCCGCAGTTGATAGAGCATATTTATAAACTCTACAAAAATATCAACTGTGATGATATTTATATGCGAATCCAAATTTCTCGTGGCGACGGTCCCATAGGAATGAGCCGTAAACTTGTAAGTCAGCCTAATGAAGTCATCATCATGTATCCATTCCATCAAATCGATGAAAAATACTATCGTGAAGGTGCAAAAATATTCGTGACTCAAAGATTAAGAAATACAAAAAAGGCTCTTGATCCCAACATCAAGTCAGGAAATTACCTCAACAATGTTTTAGCATTTAACGAGGGTGAAAAAGAAAATGCTCTTGAGACCTTTATGGTCAATGCTGACGGCCACATCACTGAAGGGACAACTTCTAATATTTTCATAGTTAAAGATGGTGAGATCATCACGCCGCCAAAGTCTTATGATATTTTGGCTGGGATCACTCGTAGTATCGTTTTAAGACTTGCAACGGATCTTGGATACACAGTAAGAGAGGAAGGCTTTGATCTATCCACGCTGCGAGAAGCTGATGAAGTTTTTTTAACATCTTCTACGCGCGAAATTGTACCCATTTCGAACGTAAATGGTAAATCCTATGACATTAACAAATTTATAAAGACACAAGCGCTGATAAAGGAGTATAAATCTTATATTGAGCGCTACAGGCTAAAAGCAAAATCAGAACATCCATGGAAGTAAACTGGAGTTAGAAGTTGGATAAAATTTTCGTAAAAGACCTAAAGCCATCACAACAAATAAGATGTGTGTATCTTGTTAAAGAAAAGAGTCTCGGTTTAGACAAGAAAGGAAATTCATTTTTAAGCTTAACGCTCTCAGATCGTACAGGACAAGTGGACGGGCGGATCTGGGATCAAGCGGAAATGTACAATGACCAGTTTGAAGTAGATGATTTTGTTTTAGTGAAGGGATCGGTTCAAAAATTTCAAAGTCGAAATCAAATCGTAGTGCATAGTCTTGAAACGGTGTCAGCATCCAAGGTTCAAATTTCAGATTTTCTTCCATGCACAACCCGAGATATTGACAAAATGTTTAATGAGCTACTGCGAATTTGTAGCGAAATCAAAAATCCATTTGTTAAAGATCTTGTTCTAAATACTCTAAACGATAACGAGATCCAGCCCCTCGTTAAAAGATGTCCCGCGGCTAAAAGTGTTCACCATGCTTATATTGGTGGACTATTAGAGCATACGCTTTCTATGTGTCATGTGATGAAGGCCATTTCTCCCAATTACCCTGAGCTCAATGAAGACCTGCTTATTTTTGGAACTGTCTTCCATGATATTGGGAAGATATGGGAGCTTTCATTTGATACACAAATCGGATACACAGACGTTGGGCGTTTGGTAGGGCATATTCCATTGGGAAGTGAATTGGTGGAGCGCAAAGCCAATGAGATTTCGAATTTCCCATCGGATTTAAAAAATATATGTAAGCACCTTGTGTTAACTCATCACGGGAAATTAGAATACGGTTCTCCGAAAAGACCAAAATTTTTAGAAGCTATGGTTGTCGGAATGATTGATGAGATGGACAGTCGAATTAATTCCCTCGCAACCTATATGAAAGCTCAACTGGGGAGGGCTGAGTCTGAACCCAAATGGTCGTCATATAACTCCATGTATGATCGCTATTTTTACCTCGATATTTTGCGACATAAGAGTGCAGCAGAAGAGCCCGTCGCAATCGACGAATGAAGAAGCTCTTCCGATTTATTTTCTTCATCTTAAAAAAGTCCTTTGATGACCTCTTGTTTACTCATGCAGCCGCTCTCACTTATTATACATTTATATATATAATTCCTGTCTTAGCGCTGTTTTATTTTTTCTTTGATTACTTCGGTGGATATGAGCAGATCAAAGAGTCCGTTCGTGGCCTTGTGGGGGGATACCTCGCGCCGCAAATGGCTGATCAAGTGCTTGAATATGTTGATACAATCCAAAAAGAAGTCTCTGCAACAACTGTAGGTATCTTCGGTGTATTTGGTTTTATATTTTCAAGCTTTCTATTGTTAAATAAAATTGAGTTTGCCTTCAATCAGATGTTGGGCAGTAACACTGCTGTGAAAAAATTAGCTCGTCTTGCAAGATTTGCCATTCTGATGGTACTGGGACCGATTCTTATTGGGCTATCGATTCTGGCTCAGCAATCAGTTTATAAAATCAATCAGACAGGACTTGATGTGTTGGCGCTAACTATCATTGTATCGTTTCTCCCATTGGTTACCACAACTTCGTTTATGGCCTTTTTATATAAGTGGATTTCTCGTACGCCGCTAACATGGCGGACAACGATTAAAGCTGGGATATTTGCAGGTCTAGGGATTGAGGTCGTAAAACAACTCTATGCATACTATGCGATGTATTCGCTACAAAATAGTGCCTATGGGACCATGGCGATGTTTCCATTGTTTTTGGTTTGGATCAATGTTGTTTGGACCATTGCACTCTTAGGTGGACAGATCTGTTACTACTATTTTTCAAAATCTAAAACTTAGATTGAGATCAGGAAATCATTGCCCTTTATAAAATCATTCTATAGTTTAGGTTTATGTTGAGTTTTCTACGCGCCTATAAAAATTATGATCCAGCAGCTCGCTCTCTAATAGAGGTTTTAATCTGTTATCCAGGTGTTAAGGCGATTTTCTTTCACCGCATAGCTCATTTTCTATACCGTTGCCGCATCTATTTATTAGCGCGTATTGTTTCAGAAATTTCTCGATGGCTCACGGGTATTGAGATCCACCCAGGCGCAAAATTAGGTGCCAGACTCGTTATTGATCATGGAATGGGAGTTGTGATCGGAGAGACCACTGAGGTGGGAGATGACTGCTTGATTTTCCACGGAGTGACGTTGGGTGGGAAAAGCTTTGAGCGCGTAAAAAGACATCCAACCATCGGAAACAAGGTCGTTTTAGGTGCAGGCTGCAAAATTTTAGGGAATATCCACGTGGGTAATAACGTGGTGGTCGGCTCCAACTCCGTTGTGACAAAAGACGTTCCGAATGATCAAGTCGTTGCAGGAATTCCTGCGGTCTCAAAAAATAGCTAAGTTTATTGCGCTTTGACTTTTATTTATGCTAGGTTTCGTAACTTATGTTAGAGACGTCTGAAGCCCCACAATCTATAAATATCGATAAACTCGAACGCCGGATTTTTCACAAAGTGGGGACCGCAATATCTGACTTCAATATGATCGAAGAAAACGACAGGATCCTTGTGGCGGTTTCTGGCGGTAAAGACTCATGGGTTATGCTTTATGTTCTTAATGAATTGAAAAAAAGAGCGCCCGTTGACTTCGAACTTGTCGTCGTAAATATCGATCAGGGCTACGCAGGGTTTCGCCAAGATTTAATCGATGATTATTTAGAAGAAAGAGATATCAAGCGAGACATGCAGTACTTTGATATTGCCTCTCTTCTTGATGAAAAAATGAAAGACGGTTCTGTGCCATGTTCACTCTGTGCAAGGCTCCGTCGGGGCGCTCTATCAGGGGCCGCAGCAAAATTAAAATGCAATAAGATTGCGCTTGGCCATCACTTAGATGACTTTATTGAAACGCTTTTACTCAATGAGTTTTTCTCAGGGAGGGTGGCAACAATGGCTCCTGTATTACAACCCGAGGAGAGCCCTGAAAGAGTTATCAGACCACTCGTGTATGTTTCAGAATCTGACATTATTGACTTTGCAAAGGTGAAGGGCTTTCCTATTGTTTGCTGTCAGTGCCCACTCATGTGTGGTCAGAACACCCATCTTGATCACAAAAGACAGTACATTAAAAATTTATTAAAAACCCTAGAGCGCGATATCCCAGAGATCAAGAATTCACTGATTTCTTCTATGTCACGGGTTCAGCCAAGCCATCTTTTAGATCGAAACCTTTGGGACTTTTCAAAGATGGAAGCAAAAAATTTTCAGACGAAGGAATGCTAATGTTATCGGTTGTTGCTCTTCCTATTGGAAACCTTGAAGACATAACATTGCGAGCCTTAAATCTCTTAAAAGATGCTGAGGTTATCGTCGGAGAAGAGAGAAAAGAGCTTATTCCGCTTCTTAAGCACTATGAAATTGATATTCAAAGTAAACAAATTGAATTCTTAAATGAACACTCAGATAAAAGTGATGTTTTAGAGCTCATGAATCTTTGCAAAACAAAAAAGGTAGTCCTTGTTTCAGATTGTGGCACACCTGTTTTTTGTGATCCAGGCTCGCAACTTATTTTACAATGTCGCGCTAATGGCATTGACGTTAGCTCAGCGCCTGGTGCTTCAAGCTTAATGACTCTCCTCAGTCTTTCCTCACAGAAACTCACTAGTTTTTATTTTCTAGGCTTTTTAGCACGGGAGAAGTCCGCAAGAGCTTCAGAGATAAAGAGGCTTGCATCCCTTAAAGAAAGTTTTATTGTTATGGATACCCCATACCGTTTAAAGGCCACTATTGATCAGCTAGCGTCGGTATTGCCAAAGCGGAAGGCTCTTTTAGGGTGTGATCTCACGCAGCCGACAGAGAAGGTATTAGAGGGGCCCCTTGCTCAAATCAACTCTCAGATCAAAGAGGGTGAAAAAAAAGAATTTATTCTTCTTGTGTACTAGGCTTAGCGTCTTCGTGTGAAAACTTGTTCTAAGGAAATCTTTCCCGCTCCTGATGATAAGATACAAAGAAGGATTATAAAATAAAGCGCCGGGTTTAGTGTTAAAAGAGTTTTGAAATCATTAAATTGACCTTGGTGAGCTGTGAGAATCGCGACGGCCATTATTCCTAAGAGCGGAATTGTCGAGAGACGAGTATAAAAACCAACGAAAACAAAAAAGCCGAAGGTGAGTTCTGTTAACGACGTAATGGGTGCGATGACCGTTGGTAGCGGAATACCAAGTGAGCCAAAAAACTCTATGGTCTTTGACATGCTTTGAAGTTTGCTCCAGCCTGCTGGGATAAAAATTGCACCAATGACAATCCGAGGGATGAAACGGAATACAGAATCTAACCTGAAAACCATCGTGTGTAACATTAAATCAAGTTTTGCAATCATTCTAAGCCCTCCCAACAGCTATTTTAGTTTCCTATACACCCAAAAAATAAAAGCTCCGAACAACCACCAAAAAGCAAACTGTAAAAAGAATGGCCAGACCGTACTCAACAGAGAAGTTGCATCAGGGGAAAACGGATAAAGTAAAAAACAAGTGGCCATCACAAACTTGTCAAAGATTATAAGAGCAGTATGAGTGGGCTCTGAGCTAGAAAAAAAGATGATATGTATAATGAGCAATAATAGCCATATCCATGCAAGAAGCATGGATTCAAATACCGTTTTAAAGTACTGAATGGCTTTACTCATATTTTTAAGAATATAGATTTATTCCCTTGAGGCAACATAATTTGAGCGATCAGTATAGAGAACCTGCGCCCACCTTTGTGTGTATCCGCTCTGAGTTGCACCTGAAGTACTCTCTCTTCCCATAATGGATTCAACATAAGGTACATTGATTAAGTTATTTCTTGTCGCGCGGTTTGGCCCCTGGGCTTGCACATAACCATTTCTTTTAAGCTCGTGCCTGAAGAAGAATAACCGAATTGTTTCCCAATCATCATTGAGGGCAATTCCAAATTTTTCAGAAGCGTATCGCATATCGCTCTGGGCATTCAGCACCCACCGCTGACCACCGTTATAAGCTGACAACGCTTTTCTGAAATTATCACGTTCTCGTGTAGAGAGCTGATCCCATGTTCCGTTGGACATAGGTTTTGCACCGCCGTTAACGAGGGCATACTTATCTTTCAGAACCTTAATACCAGCGTGGAAGTTGACGACAGGGTTCTGTAAACACAATAACGACGGATCAGTTTCCATTTGTTCAATAGTCTTTCCGCGAAGGGCGGCAAATTGTCTGTTTGTGCAAGGATTAATATTTGTAATTGTCTGGGTGTTGATTTGAAACAGCCCTACACTCTTTGAGCTGGATGTTCTGTCTCCGATGGCGCCGCAAGATCCCGCAGATTCTTGAGTCATAATTGAAAGCATAGTCTCTGCAGGAACATTTTGACGAGGGGATTCTGCTTTGACGTAGTTTGCAAAGTCGTCAAATTTAAGGCCATAACAGCTTCGTTCAAAATTTCTGATGATCGCATTGAATGTACCGTCAGTAGATTTTCCTCTCATAAACTGATTTGTACGGTTTTGAATGCTTACAAGTGTTCTGCTGAGTTCACTCTTGATTCTTGAAATTAAATGATTATCTTGATCGCAGTTGTCGATACAAACCTTGGCTTCTGTGCGATCTCTTATTGGCGCGCTGTAAGTGCTAGGCGTTTGAGAAGGAGGTCTATAGGTAGGTTGGTCAAACGAGCGAGAGTCGATAAGAGCAGTATCTTGAATCGTTTTGATTTTCATGCCGTCCTCAACTGCTAGGGCACCTAAGGCAACATATCCATACTGTCCGTTAAAATCTTTGTTTGGAGTGCTGACAACTTTAACTCTGAAGAAATAGTCAAATTTGGATTTTCCGTTGGCATCGAAACGCGACGGAGCCATTCGGTTATGACTAATCCATTTATTTAAACTGGCATTGACGTTAATTTTTGGCCCGCTCATGACAACGTATTCATCAGGAATTTCAATAACGGAGCCGCGCGGAAGTGTGGTGAGAGTTTTTAAGATTGAACCGTTGCGACTGTCGGTTCCTGAAATCCTGAGATTCATATTTTTTCCGATTTCAACTTGTGCAGCAAATGTTGTTGGAGGAAATGCCATTGAGGCTGCGAGAATAACCGATAAATATTCCTTTATTTTTACTTTTACCATACTTAGCTCCATCTTGTGCCCACTATAGAGCAGGTACCGTGCCAGCATTGGAGGCGGGCAGAATGCATCTCGTTCCCAAGCTTTGTTAACAAGTTATGGACCTGTCTAACAAATTTTGTCGCACAAACGGAGGGCCCTCCGTGGAGTTAGGGTTTGCTAAAGTCGGTTTGGCGGCGTACCTTTAATATATGAGCAAGATTAAACCCTGGAAAACCTTAGAGTCTGAAGAACTCGCGCGATTTGGCTATTTTCGGCTGCGTAAAGATAAATGTGAGCTTCCAGATGGCCGGATTATGCCTGGATACTACACGATGGAGTTTTCAGATTGGGTCAATATCATTCCCGTAACCAAAGATAAAAAGATAGTTCTAATTCAACAGTATCGCCATTCTGTTCAAGAAGTGACAATCGAAGTTCCTGGCGGCTCCGTAAATCCCACAAACAATGAATCCATTGAAATCGGCGCACAGCGAGAGCTTGAAGAAGAAACTGGTTACACATCAGAGCGCATTGAGTTTTTAGGTATTCATCATCCGAACCCTGCGTTGCTTTCAAATCGTATGCATACATATATTGCATGGGACGCTAAAAAAACTAAACCACAGGATCTAGATCCTTACGAAGACATAGAAACCTTTGAAGTGACTTTAGAAGAACTCCACGCATTGGTCGACGGCGGAAAGATCACGCACTCTATTATTCTAGCGTCGCTTCTTATGGCTCAGAAAAAAATCGGCTTTTAGTTTTTAGTCACTCAAGAAAAAAATTTGTGATGGTGGGTAGTCCTTCTGGCGCGGGAGCTTTGCCAGAATGAACTGAATCAAAATAAATAATCTTTACGTGCGGACAGTCTTTCATGACCAAATGAATATTCACTGGCTCATTTTCAAAAAACCAAATTTTTTCATCAGGCGGAAAAATTTTAAAATGATCTCTTTTGAATTCCGCGTCGTCGAGTTCTTTGTAAGGCTTTAAAACAAGATCCGCACGGTCCGTTTCTAAAGGAAAATTCCATTTCTCAAGACTATGAAGTGTCCCGAGCTTCATTCGCGGTTCATCTCTTCCGGTGAGGTAAATAATATGAACACCTTCATTGTAAAGAAGTTGAACAAAATCAACCGCACCGTCTTCAGGCTTATCGTAGATAACATATTTGTCGTGAAAAAATCGCGTTCTCCAATACTCAAAAAGTTCTTGGTAAAACTCTTGAGTTTCATTAACAAGACCAATATCGGACATAAATGTTTTTAGATGATAAGGATGCTGAGTAATCTGAACTTCCGATAACACTTCGACGGCCTTCGGGTACTTTTGACACATGGAGCTATCTGAGCAAAACTCCTCGATGATTTTTGAAAAGCGAGGAGCCACATTAAAAAGAGTCGAATCGAGATCGAAAACAGCCCGCAAAGTTGCATCTTTTTTACGCTCTTTTTTAATTTCAAGGAGGATGTGCTCTAGGGTTTCTGTCTTCTGCGTCATACAGTGAAAAATATCCCTCTAAACTGACGAAAATTCAAACTCTTTCTTGAAAGGCTTCAAGCCTCAGTGCTAGACACAAGTGTCTTTAAATTTCACCACCGACGGAGGGTTTTTAATGATCAAACTTCAGGTCATTTTTGCGGCATTATTAACACTTGTTCTTTCCGCCTCTTGCACAAGCAAACGTGACTACCCGTTGGGAAGCCCAGAAAATCCAGTAAAGTTTTTCTTTGTTCCATCAGTTGATGCAACTTTACTAGCAGACGGGGCAAAAGTTGTTCAGGCTTACCTCGAAAAAGAAACTCCATACAAATATAAATTCGCAATTCCACAAAGTTATGTTGCCGTTGTAGAAGCTTTTGGTACAGACAGAGCAGACGTTGCCTCCCTCAATACCTTCGGTTACATCATGGCCAATGAACGCTACGGCACAGAGGCTTTGATTCGTGTTATCCGTTATGGATCTGACTCTTATAAAGCCCAAATTATCGCCCGTACGGATGGCTCCATTGATGAGTTAAAAGATATTAACGGAAAGAAGTTCGCTTACGTCGATTCTGCGTCGACATCTGGCTACTTATTACCAGCAAAATATCTTATGGATAATAACGTAAAGCCTGATTCCACTGTCTTTGCAAAGAAACATGATAACGTCATCACTATGGTGTATCAAGGGCAGGTGGATGCTGGTGCAACCTTCTATACACCGCCTGAAAATGGCGTGATCCAAGATGCAAGACGCCTTGTAAAAACGCAGTTTCCTGACGTTGAAGAGAAAATTAAAATCGTTGAGCTCACTTCAGAAATTCCAAATGACCCTATTGTTTTCCGTAAAGATTTATCACCCGAGATGAAAACAATTATTCAGGAAGCTCTCATTAGCTTTATTAAAACACCTGAAGGGAAGAAGGCGTTTCATGATCTTTACGGAGTGACAGACTTCGTAAAGGCAAAAGATAGTGATTACGATGCCGTCCGTGAAATTCTTAAGTCTCTTGGTCAAAGTGCAACTGAATTAATGAAGAAATAAAAGGTAGATAATGGAATCCAGCGATACGATTTTATCAGTTAAGAATTTAGAAAAAACTTATCCCAACGGAGTTCGCGCACTCAAAGGCGTATCCTTTGATGTTAAAAAGGGTGAGTTTGTTGTCATTATCGGGCTTAGTGGCTCTGGTAAGTCTACTCTTTTAAGATGTTTGAACCGTTTGCATGATCCATCTTCGGGGGAAGTGATCTTCAATGGGAAAAATATTGTGGCATCACGAGGGCAGGAAGTTCGTGGTCTTCGTAAGAAGATGGCGATGATTTTTCAGCATTTCAATCTCATTGATCGTCACACTGTTTTAAAAAACGTTTTATCAGGAAATCTTTATTCGACGGGAACTTTTAGAAGTATCTTTGGTTTATTCAACGACACCCAAAAAAGGATTGCTACGGAATACTTAGATCTTGTGGGTATCGGTGATAAGTCTCACTATCGTGCAGATCAGTTATCAGGTGGTCAAAAACAACGTGTTGCCATTGCAAGAGCTCTTGCACAACAACCTGAAGTCCTCTTGGCTGACGAGCCAGTTGCATCACTTGATCCAGCTACCTGTCATACGGTTATGGATTATCTTGAAAAAGTGAATAAAGAGTTAGGGATTACAATTATTTGTAACCTTCACTTTTTAAGTCTTGTTCGCCGTTATGCAACTCGTGTCATTGCATTAAAGGGTGGGGAGATCATGTACGATGGTGATCCGAAAAATATAGATAACAAATGGTTTGAAACAATCTATGGCGAAGGCGCTAAAGAAGTACATATCGACTAAGTGAAATCATCACGGGGATGTAGGGAAATGCGAGAAAATATAAAGGCTTCGATTTTTGATGTTTTTACCTTCGGGTATCTGTTACTAATTGCGTTCATTGTGTGTTACGGGCCAACAGAAGAACAGTTTTTAAATCTTTCTGCTGGTAGCTTAATTGCTTTAGGATGTTTTATCCTCGGCGCTGTAATCGTGTTTGCTTTTTATAGAGCAGGGGTTAAAACCCTAGGGCTTTTGATTTTTGAACCACCTCACAAAAAAGCCGTTGGCAATAAAAAGGGAATGTTTAAAAGTTTCTGGGGATGGCATCTTCAAGTTCTATTCTGGGTCACCTTTGTTGCAGCCATCAACGCCACCGAGTTCAGCTTAGACGACCTCTTCTATGTTAAAGGTCTTGAGGGTGCTAGACGTATTTTTGCAAGCTTACTGACGCCCAATTGGACGATTCTTCCTCAGGGTGTGATGGCAATCATCGAAACTATCTTTATGGCATTTATGGCAACGGTCATCGCTGTTCCAATCGCTTTTATTCTTAGCTTCGTTTGTGCAAAGAACGTCATGGGAAAAACACATTTTGGATTCGCGGTCTATACCGTTCTTAGAATTTTTAACAACATCGTTCGCTCCATTGAGCCTTTGATCTGGGCGATTATCTTCTCCGTATGGGTTGGTATAGGTCCGTTTGCAGGTATGCTCGCTCTCATGATCACATCCGTCGCATCATTAACCAAACAGTACTCAGAGTTTATCGAAGGCGTTAGCGAGGGGCCAATTGAAGGTATTCAGTCTACGGGCGCAAACGGCATGCAAGTTGTTTGGTATGCCATTGTTCCGCAAATTATTCTTCCGTACATCTCGTACACCATCTATAGATGGGACATTAACGTTAGAATGGCAACGGTCATTGGTCTAGTCGGCGGTGGTGGTATCGGTACGATGCTAATGAACTACCAAGGGCAAGCGCTTTGGAATGAAGTGGGTACCCTGGCGTTACTTATTGTTGTCGTTGTATGGGCTATGGATACGGCATCCGCGTACATTCGCGAAGCAATTAAGTAAAAATATCAAGTCTGAACAATCATCTCTAGAGTAGTGTCTTAGATCAAGACTCTACTAAAGTACTGTGACCAAAAATTAGATATATCATTCGAAAGTTCTAAAAACTGTCAAAAGGTTTGATAGTTAACATTAATTTTTGAGTTATTTCATCAGGTTACTTAAGTCGGCAATTTAAAACTCCGAAATGCTTCATGAAGTGTTGTGAGTTGTGTTTACACAATTTCGCCAGCATTTCTTATTGAACGTTTGAGGGGAATCAATATGACCGTTAAAGACATCAAAAGTTTACAAGAATGGTACATCCTAAAGTGGGATAATAAGTATGGTCCTTTCAGTTACGTCGAAGTTGTAAAAATGCTTCAGGGAAAATCAGTTTTCGAATTTGATTACATCTGGAGAAATGGTCA
>CAYXYF010000016.1:0-54250 GCA_964469265.1 uncultured Bdellovibrionales bacterium | reverse complement strand
ACAACAGGTTTAGCTGTAACTTTCTGAGCTGCTTTCTTTACAACAGGTTTAGCTGCAACCTTCGGAGCCGCTTTCTTTACAGCGGGTTTAGCTACAGCCTTAGGAGCTGCTTTCTTCGTAACTTGTTTAGCTACAACCTTAGGAGGTGCTTTATTGTCGGCTGGTTTGTTGACAACCTTTGGGATTGTTTTTTGTGGGGATGTGACCTGTACTGGGCGCTCTGTTTCAATAACTAGGTAAGTCCTCTTAGCTGCATCCGCTCTTGTATTAGCCGATTTATCTGTTTTTGTCGAATCTGGTTCCTTCCCTGATGAAGACTCATTATCTGGTTTAGGTTTTTTTGTAGGTTTATCGGCAGTTTTAAGTGCTTGCTCAGGTGACACAATTTCAAGTTCACTAATAAAAGTCCACGCACCATTCTTTAAATGGACTTTTAAGTGCGTACACACGACGTCGAGTTTCTTTTCGTTTGTAAATACAAATTCACCATCTTTGCGCTCAGTCCAAGCTTTCTTTCCATCATCATAGAGACTTGTTGTATCCACCGTTTTCCAACCCGTGTCTGGGGTGTAACATCTGAGTGTCATTACAGTTGGTATGGTGATGCCCGCGGCATTGTGGTGCAAAACGTGGGCTCCGACCCAGTTGATACGAGTTTTCTTTTTAAATTTTACCTCGACTTCTGCATTACCCGCGATACCAATCCATTGATTATCATAAAAGTTTTTAGGAGCACCAATTTTATTGTTGAGAAGCTGCTTGCCCGTATCAGGATAGGTCGAAGATGGCTGCGTCTTCCATGTGTAACTTGCATCCTTAATGAGAGAGCCGCGATAATTCATAGATGCTGCATAAGCATCGAGTAACCTATGGGCGTTGGAAGATCGTATACGCTCAATTTTAGATGTCTGATAACCAAAGTAAAGTCCTGACATGAAGTAACTATTAATCCATGTCACTCTCTTTGAGACAATATCACTTGAGGCAGCCTTAAGTTGTTCGGTTAAACGGGTACTAATAATAGGTTTGTTCCGTGTTCCAGCAAACGTGTTTGGTTCCATCGGTAAATAACCGTTAAAAAGTTCAATATCCGCCCAAAGATTATTTTTGCCAATACGAGATGCCACTGCTGCATAGTATGGTCTCACGGCAGCTGCATTAAAGCTTCCATCAGCGCCTAAACCATCTTGCCAAACTTGTGTTGTGATCCCTGCTGCTTGTAAGCGCGCTGCGCGATCTGCAATTTCTTCGGGACGGCTTTTCCCAGCACCGTATTCGCCACCAAAATAAGGGGCAACGAGGATGGGAAGGTTACTGTATCGGCGAATTTGCTGAACTTGCGTTCTGTAGAAATCATAAAGATCGTTCGGAACGTGTCGCGCAGTCAGAAATGGCTCATCAGTTAAGTAAAAACCAGCAAAAGCTTTATGGTCTTTGTATGCTCTGACTAAAAATGAAACCAGCTCATTGGTTTTAGCTGCCGCATGCTGAGTGTTGGCTGTTTCATACCACTTATCACAAACACCGCTAGTCATAAGAAGGCCCACATAAACCTTCATGTTTCGTTTGGCTGCTTCATCTAAAATAAGAGTAAGTTTTGATTTTTTAATATCGTATGAAAAGTCTTTTTCCGCTTGCCAGGAGTCAATGTAGCAAGAGTCTCCATTAGTTTGCTTTGTTTTATTAAAAAACCTGCTGAGGATGACGGTGTCCATTTTATGATCTTTAAGCTCATTAAAAAAAGCGCCAACCCGATTCGTCGGGACGTGGCCAGCTACCATAAAGGTACCATTGAGTTTCTCTTGGGCGTGGACGCCTTCGAATAGCGCAAAAGAAGTAAGAGTAACAACCAGTAAGATTTTGAGCATTTAGTCCCCCTCATGACAGATATAAGCCTTTATACTTCAAATTGCGTTCCATTTGTTTTGCTCTATAATGCAGATGAGTCTGAAAAAACGTCGAATCTTTAGACACCTCACCACTTTCAATTAGACAGCCTACGAATTAAGCTAAATACGTGATACTTTTATAACTTGTATATTCGGACCTATATACTATGGATATGACTCACACAAAAAAAAGGAGGAGATAAGCATGTCACAAAAATTTAAGAAGCCTTCTGAAGAGGACTTAAAAAAACTCCTTACCCCTCAGCAATATGAGATCACGCAAGCGTGTGGTACTGAGCCACCGTTTCGAAACGAGTATTGGAACCACAAAGAAGAGGGAATTTACGTTGATATTGTCACGGGAGAACCCTTGTTTTCTTCACAACACAAGTTTACTTCGCAGTCGGGTTGGCCAAGCTTCACTCAGCCCGTAGAAAAAGAAAATGTTGTCGAAAAACCTGATAACAGCCATGGGATGACTCGAACAGAAGTCGTTTCAAAGACTGGCGGATCTCACTTAGGCCATTTGTTTGATGATGGACCTAATGGTCTCCCCCGCTACTGTATTAACTCAGCCGCCTTGAAGTTTATTCCAAAGGACAAGCTTGAGAGCGAAGGGTATTCTGAGTACTTATATCTGTTCAAATAGACTTTCTTGACGATGGTCCAGTTTCATTATGGGTCCTTCAGTCCTAGATGACTTTAAATCCTGATTCCCTCCTAATTAATATTTAGGCATGGGGGGGATTCAAGGATGAAACTATCAATAATTTTATTAGCGCTACTTGCGTTTATGAGAGTGGAGGCAGCGGACCTGTCTGTCTCATTAAACAAATCAGATGTCAAAATCGAGAAAGCTTCATTATCTATTTTTAGTAATGTCGTAAACCCGATGATTAAGGGATTTTCAAAGGTCTCCGTTGAGGGCTTTGAGTCTTATAAAGAGTTGGGAGCACCAGAACTGCCAGTTAAAAGTGTCTTGTTAAAAGGTCAGCCAGCTGACATCCAAGTTCAGATTCGAAATGCTGAAGGCTACGCGATTCAAGATCTAAAGCCAACACCTGTCCAAGAGCAAGATTGCAGATGCGAAACACAAAAGCAAAAAACATTTCAGTACGATGCTAAACTTTATAAAGAGCAAAAGCCTTATAAGTTAACTTACCTGGGTGCATTCCGAGGGGAACATGTTACGAGATTAGATCTTTATGTTGCTAAGTATAGCGCAAAAGACAACTCGGTTTTTGTAAATACGTCTATGAAAGTTAAAACAAATGTGGATGAGTTTTCTTTTGAAGGTGGCGATTACCGAGACTACCTTGTCATCACAACTGAAAATTTAAAGAGCGGCATAGACAGCTTTTCTTCTTGGAAGAAGTCTCAAGGTTATAATGTCACAGTGGAAGTCGTATCAAACCCAACGCTTGAATCCGTTGGAAGCTTAGTAAAAGAACATTATGAAGCGGGTGTGGACTTTGTTATCATTCTTGGTGACGAGAAAACAATTCCAATGCATCACGTATCAACTTCTGGTGATTACTATGAAACTCCAAGTGACTTGAAGTACTTCACAATGGATGGCCCAGATGATTATATTCCAGACATGTTCTATAGTCGGATTGTTGCATCAAACCCAGAGCAAGTATTGGCTCAACTGAATAAGTCTTTAGAGTTTGAGCAAAAGAGTGCGCAAAATTTAAATGGTTTGAAAAGAGTCGTAGGGATTGCTTCTAACGAAGGTTACAATCCTTCAGACGATCAATACGTCAGAGCGATCGGTGAAAACTTTAAATCGGTACTTGGCGTTGAAAGCATTCACTTTGCCGAAGACGACAAGGTAAACTCAAATCCTGAGGGAGTGAATAAGGCTCTCAATGAAGGTGCATTTTGGTTAACATACATGGGGCACGGCTCAGGAACTTCTTGGGGGAATACAAACATTCCTTACACAATGAATTCTGTGACAAAGCTTAGAAACCGTGATGCAGTTAAACCTGTAATTATCGATGTGGCTTGCATGAATGGCGTAATCAAAAGCGGATTCTTAGGATCAAAGTTTCTTGAAGTGTCTTCAGATTCAGACGCAATGGGTGCTGTTGGATACTACGGTGGAACAGTGAATATTTCATGGCATCCGCCAGCGATTATGGCTCAAGGAATTGCGAGCGAGCATCTTTCAAAAAACTTCAAGCACCTTGGTGAAGCTCTTTTAGCAGGTCAGCTGTACCTCGCACAAAAGTGGAGCAATAGCCGTGATGTGATTGACAATATGGAGTGGTACCATCTTCAGGGCGATCCTGGGATGAATATTCAGTTCTAGTCTATAAAATATACCTGTCAAATTCTCTGACAGTAACATACACCCTTAAGGTAGGCTAAAATAGCCAGATGATCTTAAGGGTGTTTTTGTTTTCATTATTCGCATCGCCGAATCTGAGTTACGCACAGTCTGCATGCCAACCACTTTTTGCTAAAAGTAGTTCATCGTATGTTCAGGTGTTAGATGCAAAGCTCGTAGATAAAATGGCGAAGCAAGAGATCGTTTGGACTGCGAGTCGCAGAACAAAGGTTCCAGTCGTATATGAATCAGAGCACCTCAATGATATCCTCTCTAGTTGGAACCTAGAAAAGTCTACCCCAGCAAAGATTGAAAGGCTTGCGCAAAAATTAGTTCTTAAAGAGGAACAAGCAGAGAGCCTTTTTAAACGACTACGAAATTCCATCACAAAAGAACATGCTGTAAAGGATCTTGTACGAATACGAGTTCACACACTTCTTCTTAAGAATGAGCTTTTGCGCATCTTAAGCGACTCTGGTTTCTTAAACCAAAACGGGGTTCTTGGTCGGTATCGTGAGTTCCGATTGAAGTACCATAATCTTATTACCACCGCGAAGTTCATCGGCATAAATGCTGCCAGCATAAAGTATCTTGGTGTGCCTTTATATTTTCCTATATTTGGAACCTTTAATCTTGTGAAGAATATTGAGTTTAAAGCAGAGGAGTTAGCGTTAGTCCAACAAAAGGGCTTCGATGCTGCCTACAAGACGATCTCAGAGGCTTATAAGGCGCGTTTGTATTCACAACGAGGTCTAGCTCACACACCGCAAGCGTTTGTCTTAAGTATCGGGATGATGGTTTCTTATAACTATTTGAGAATTAAAAATGTTGAGACGAGATACGATGTGACCGTTGAAAATCCGATTCCTCAATCTCATGTTTTGTTTGAAGCCTGGAAGCAAAGTTTTATTGAGAAAAACAATAGAGAGCCTAATTTAAAAAACGCCCAAGACCGAAGGGAGTGGGACCTTCTGGTCAACTCCGTATATCGAGCTTGGGCGGATATATATCACACCGAGAACGGACGATATCCTGATCTAGCTAAAGAGAAGGACCGTCTTGCTTGGGAGCAGTTTCTGGAGACGATTGTGGAGTAGATTCTTCCTTTACTGGGAATAAGATATCCACTTGGTCACCCTGAACTTTTACTTTTGCTCCTGGAATTTCCTCTTCAATCAGCTTGAGGAGATCTTCAAGCGTGTCAGGCGCGAACTTTACTCTGTCCGTGATGCTTGAAAGGTTAAATACACCACCACCATCGATTGTGATTTGATTTCCAACAGGAGCCGCCATACCAAATTGTCTAGTCAAAGTGAGGTACATGTTCTTCACAGAGCTAGTCGATGTAATAGCACCGAATTTAACCGTATAGAAGCTTGGAACAGGCATAGCTCCACCGATCGAGGCAGACTTTGCACCAAAGTTTTTAGATCCACCGATTACTCCACCAGTCATGTCAGAGAGTCTATCGCTATCACCGAAGATCAGTCCTGCACCTAGGCGGAATGGTCCGCTCATTTCAAGGGATTTTGTTCTAAAATCTTTTACGATCCAACCATGAGGTGCTGTCTCAATGTGCCAGTCTGTAGAAACTTCGTTTGTATCAAGGTTTCTTTTAACCACGTACCATGGACGTGCTGTAACGGTGAAATTGATGTGACCCTTAAGGAGTGCAGAAAGTCCGGATACATATTTTACTGATTTAAGGAGCTCTAAGAACTGGTCAGGGACCTTAACACTGGCTACGAAAATCAACGCAGATGGGACTGCTTTTCTAGGAAGAGCTCTAAGCCCTCTTTCAGCAGCAATCTCTTCTTGATGGCCATCGTAGGCACTGATCAAATCGTCGAACTCTACTAAGAACTTTGCACGAGATTTCAATCTTTTCAACGCTTCCTCAGCATCGCGAGAAGCCTCTACGATTTCTCTTGCTGATGGCATTCCACTTGCGCCATTTTTTTTCAAAAGGTTTCTGATTTGTTCTGAGGATAAGTTCTCAAGTTGCGACTCTAAAAGCTGGCTGTTGTCGCTATATCGAAGATTAAGAGTCTCTTTTAACCAAACTCTCATAAGTTTTTCACTGAAGACCTGAGCAACGTCAAAAGACTCCTTACGAGCTTGGTTATTAAGATCGCGTAGGGGGATCATTGTATAGACATAGCTTCCTCTGCGGAATTGAACGACGTGATCGTCTACTGTTTTTTCTGAGAATTTTCTTAAGTCTTTGTCTGTAACTCTTTTGATTTCTTCTTTTTCTTTTTCAGTAAGAACTGTAGCAGTAGTCGCCCCATTTATAGCTTTCGTGGGTGGAATACCAATTGGTCGTGCGACTGCTAAAGATCCAATCGCAAATGCAGTTAGCAGCGTAAATATAGTAGTAATTAATTTCATGTGTCTCCCTCTCTTTAATTATGGAACGTAGGATTTACCGTAAGAGGGGGAGGTGTGTGTAAGGCTTTGAAGTTCATTGTAAAATCTGACCCTGACTATATTTCCAAAAGTTGTTTTTATTTCTGGGTCCATGGCAGCTCCGAGTCCCTTTGGAGGTGGGTGATAATCGCTATCATTTTCAGTTATGATGCGGTGCTTGCTAAGGGGCGAGTTTCATTAACCTTTTCTTTAACTTATTGAAATCATTAGCTTTGTGCGGTGCCGAATTGGGACCGATATTTCTGGTTTTCACTTAATTTCGTGACACACCATGTATATTTTTTTACCCGAAACGAAATTTCGAGATGAGACGGCAAATAAACGCATTTGGGGTTGGAACGCACCTTGCTCTAGTGGAACCCGCGTCACGATGACACAAACCCCGAGGGCAAATTTTTAACAACTTCTTAAAAGGGAGAGAAAAAATGAACTCAAGTACTAAACTCGCAACAGCTTTTGCTGTATTGGCCACAATGTCGTTACCAGCTGCCTATGCGCAGAAGAAATCTGACGAATGGACTTTAAAAAAGCCAAAGCTAGAAAAGCCAACGACATCCATTAATTGGAGTGGTGCTTTTGATTATGCGACGAATAGCTTTCAAGGCAGTGTCGATGACTTAGAAAACTTTGACGATCTTGGTGAGAAGATCAGAATCAGAGATTTAAACTTATCAGTAGACGTTTTAATGAGTATTTTCGGAGCGAGATTAACGCTAGAAGAAAACTCAAACGACTTATCTATTGATGGAACTAGCTTGAAAGAAAAAGTTAGAGATCTATATGTTGGTATTCAGCCGATGGAAAACTTAATTATTCTTTATGGTAAAACAGATGTTCCATTTGGTGCTGATCAATCAGAGCGTGCTGAAAACGAAGTCACGAAATTAAACGAGCAACTCGAAAGAAAGTTAGTTGCTGCAGTTGAAATTCATCCGACTTTTATGAAGCAAATTCAGTCTGTTGAATTAGCCGCGTTTTCTTCTAAATCAGATCGTAACGATGTGAAGTTTAACGATAAGTTAGATTCATACGCAGCACGAGTGATTGCCGATATCGCAGGAGTATTGACTCAAGCTTCATACATGAGAATGGACGGGAAAGAATACCGAGCATCTATATCTGGTGCAAAAGGTGTTGCTTCAAAGATTACTGGCCCGCTTCAAGTTTATGCTGAGCTTCAAATGATCCGCGAAAGTGCAATTAATGGCGACATTAATGTAGCTACGGTTGGTGCTTCAAAACAGCTGGAGAAATTTGGTAACGGTAAGACGTCAGTATACGCTGAAGGTTCAAGAATCCAACAGCACGGTACAAGCAAAAATGCTCGTAACGCTGGTGCGGTGGGTGCGAAATATCGACTCAATAAAAACGTAACACTAGGTGCTGAAGTTTCAACTCATGGCTTAGCTCCAGAAGCAGTCATATCGCAAGATAAGGACACTACTGTGAGTGCAAGCGTTGAGGTTAAGAAAGGTGACAGAGCTAAGCGTGCTCCAATGTTTGGTAAGAAAAGAGATGCTGATGGGTCTGACCTAAGAGCAAAAGCTGCCAAAATGAGAGCGAAATAATTTAGTAATCAAGAACAGTGGTCTTTGATCCCCCCAAAAGATCGAGACATAGCTGGAGACCGAAGTGAGTAGCCCACTTCGGTCTCATTTTTTTTTGGGCCACTTCAAAACCGTTAAGTGTTGGTTAATTCATATCAAATGACCGAAAAATCATCATTTTAAGTAACAATTTCAGCCTGGTATCTCTTTGTAATTTAGAATTAATATAGTCCTGCAAAATGCCTTCGACTTATCCTTGCTTCTAGAGCTCAACCCATTCCTAATAGCATCTCATATATGTACTAGTTTTTCTGTGGAGGGGCGTGCTTGAAAAAACTATGGAGCATATTTTTGTTCTCAGCTGCGGCGGGGTCCTTGGCCCATGCTGAATCTCTACGCTGTGCTTCTGACGCTACAATTACAATTGCGCATGAGTGGGGCGTGTACACGTATCCAGAATTCCATGTCGAAGTTGTTCCGCAAAATCAGGTCAGCGCAAAATTTGCTGTATACCAATATTATAGAGCTCAAAGTCACCTCAGCATTCGTTTACTCGCAAAGCAAGTGGCCACAATTCAGCCCAGCGCTACACATTACACCGTCACTGGAGCAGAGTGGAGCCTTGCCATATCTCCAAACAAGGAGCGTGCAAGCTTGTATAGCACAAATCCTTACCTCAACGAGGTCCCTATGTTTTGCTTGTCTACCCAATAAAACTGCGTACACTTAAAGAATGCTTGAGAATATCAAACATTACTTCACGCGTTGGCGAGAGTCGAAAAACTATAAACATGATTTAGACGCGTTACTAGGTAAAGCAAATCCAGCAGCTCCCTTGCATGAAAGGCTCGATTGGATTGTTGATCTCATGGAGTGGGTTCGCTACAAGCGCCATACCTCTGATGACTATTCTGAAATTCGAAACATTAAGGTTCCAACTGCTAGATTGCGCTTCCTCTTGATGGTCCTTGAGCGCCGAGAAGACTGGAAGCTCAACGTTGCAAAAACTTTGCGATCTATCATCCATGACGTACCAACAATGGAGCTTTTTTCTGAGATCGGGCTTCCACAGGAGTACGGTGTCGTTGCTGAATTTAAAAACAGAGTCTCAGCGAAGATTATGCCCGCAAAGCCTTTGAGTGAGGGGATGGGCGAGTTGTTTTCTGCGCTCTTTCCTGATGAATACGACGTGGAGTGGTTGTCATCCCTCGATATCCAAGTCATGGAAAAACTCATTGGCCTTTTCTCTTACGGGGTCAGTGAAGATGAGGCCAACTGGAATAATTTAGGAAGCGACATTGAAGAATCACTTTTAAGCTTAGTCTCTCAAATCAGTGCAACGGGTTTGAATTCGAGCCTAAGAAAACGAATGGGAAAAATGAATTTCAGAGAAATTCCATTTTTCAAACTCAGCCGGGATTTGGATGGCCTTCTACGAATCTATGAATCTGGTGATAAAGAAGCCTTCGTTGAAAAAGCAAAAGAATTTCGTAAGCTCATCTGGAATTGCATCAATGCACTGAGAGACGTCTATAAGCATCTTAACAGATACGGAGTTAGTGTTTCTATCGTCTATCATGTGGAAGTTGCTCAATCTCGCCTAAAGCGAACCGATGATCTCATTGGTTTTCTAATGTTTGAGGATCTTGATGTAGAGCTTCTTATGTACTTTCTGATCCAACTTGTACAAGAAAACCAAGACAGAAAAAGCATTAGGGCTTTATTTAACCAAAACACAAGATTACTCGCCCGTAAAATTGTTGATCGCAGTGCTGAGACTGGTGAGCACTATATTGCTCGTGATAAAGGCCAATATAAGAAAATGTTTAGAAAGGCAGCGGGTGGAGGTGTATACACGGGCTTTACGGTCGTTGTTAAATTTATGCTCACCGTTGCAACTTGGCCCCTGTTCATAGGTGGTTTTGCTAACGCCATTAACTATTCAATTAGCTTTTTAGCGATTCAATTTAGCGGATTTACTCTTGCCACCAAGCAGCCTTCAATGACGGCATCATCGCTTGCATCTAAAATGCAATTCATTGATACGGGAGAGTCCATCGACGTCTTAACAGACGAAATTGTCCATCTTATCCGAACACAGATTATTGGGGTTTTAGGAAACGTCGGACTCGTTATGCCCGTGGTTCTGATTATCAATACTATTGCGTATTATGTTTTCGGAACTAATCTTGTAAACAAAGAAAAAGCCGACGCTATTCTAGAATCCACAAATATTTTAGGCCCGACAATTATCTATGCACTCTTCACGGGCGTTCTTCTTTGGTTATCGAGCGTGTTTGCAGGATGGATGGACAACTGGTTTGTATTCAACAACATGAAATCAACGATCATGCATAACCGTAAGCTTCGTTTTATCTTTGGACCAGATGTTTGTAAGCGAGTTGCATTGTTCTTTGAAAGAAATATTTCTGCAATTGCAGCCAATACATCATTGGGTTTTTTGTTAGGACTAGTTCCTGTGATAATGACGTTTTTAGGATTAGGTCTAGATGTTCGTCACGTTACGCTTTCCTCGGGGTCCTTAGCGGCAGCTATTCCTGTCTATGGATTTGAAATTTTTAAGATGGAAGCGTTCTGGCTAGCCGCTGCGGGAATTCCAATGATTGGTTTCTTCAACGTGACGGTGAGTTTTTATTTCGCACTTTTAACGGCAATTAAATCAAGAAACATTAAAGCGATTCAAAGAGGTTATATTTACCGAGCTGTTTGGCAAAGGTTTAAGAAGAAGCCTCTAAGCTTTGTTTATCCCAAAGAATATAAGATTAAACCCCAGTAAACATTCTTATGAAGATAGAGCCAAGAGCAATCGTTATCACGCCACCAGCTAATAAGTTGATGAAAAGAAATGCCATAAAGCCGAGTAGGGCTGCAAGTTTTGCGTAAGAAATAGCTGTTTCTTTCATTTCTTCGTTCATGGAAGTCTCCGTTGTTATTCCATAAACCTATAGAGATTTCTGAAACCTGTCAATTTGATATGAGTCGAGGGATCTGCTTAGTTTTTAAGCTTTAGCCTGAAGTTTGGGACTCTGATGGGATACAGCGTGGCTCAAAAAATGAGTTTTGAGTGTTTCTTCTAAAGGTCTTTGATTGCGCGTCCGCGGTCGGAGTTTTAGAGGTGGCTCTTAAGTTCGCCGTCACATGGCTCACATAGTACGAGTACTGATTCCAAAACGGCAAAGTTTTCATCCATGCTTCCTGTGAGCTTGCTTCAAAAACGCGTATGCCTTGGGTTGCCACACCCTCATATAAGGTAGAGGTCACTACGATTTCCGCAGAACCGTTTCCATCCACGTCAACAACGATAGGATGTTCTCTTAGCGTCCATGATGGGTTTTGGATCGCATGCAAGACTTCAAGATCAGAAGACGATGTCATGTGATAAATTCTAAAGTACTGTTCATCGCCATAAAGAATTTCTTGTTTACCATCACCATTAAAGTCAAAAGAAGAAATTGCAGTTGATAAAGACGAACAGTCTTGTGTCACAGACCCTGCGATACGATTTCCGAAGTTATCGTAAATAGATAATGACCCACCCGTCGCAATGGCGATATCAATTTGTCCGTCCCCGTTGAAGTCACCGAGAGTACTCGGTCCGCCGCCTACTCCTTTATCACAACTAAAAGCTCCGTGTTCGACGAGTTCTTTTTGAGCGATATACGAACCGTTGATACCATTTTGAATATAAAGTTTTCCATTACCTGTTGTGACAATTTCAAGACCTGGATGTGCGGTGGTGATGTCGGCAGTCGAATGAAATCCCTTTGGCATGGAGAAAAGTATGTTTCCGTTTTTATCAAAAACTTTGGTTTGCGCGATGATTTGCATTTCATTAGGTTTTGATGGATTTAAGGATCTTGCATAGGAGTTGCAGAATGGACCAGTTTCACCTTTTTGATAAAGATTGAGTAGTACTGTTGCACCGTTTTTAGAAGAATTTTCTTTTAAGATATAAGGACCTGCAAAGATCTCAGCTTTTCCGTCTCCATCAATGTCATGGGCGTTAAAACCTTCGGTGCACTGCCAGAAGTTGGATCCTTCATGGCTGGGTGGAGTAAATCTCCAACGAAAACTTCCGTTGTGATTTAGTGCGATAACATCTCCACGATAATGCGGATAAATAATTTCAACTTTTCCGTCGTTATCAAGATCAATCAAAAGAGCTGATACCTGTGCCGTAGGGCTAAGCTCTTGACTTGAAATGGAAAACTGAACATTACCCGTTTTTCCATCTAAAACCCATAAGACTCCGTTTTTTTGGTACGGAGAACTGGCTTTCACATCCGTGAAATGATCTGCGTTATTCCTAGAGTAGGCCGTAGTTACAATGGATGGAACTCCGTCACCATTTAAATCAGCGACGGTCGGAGTTGCCATAAACTCGTTAAAGCTACTCGGTAGAAACTGAAATTTAAGTTTAGGTTTTAGAGCAGGCGCAGTAGCGTCTTGGCAAAGTGTTCCCTCAACCTTATTAAAGGAAAACTCTTGGCCACTACAGTTTTGAAATAAAATCACAGTAGAAACACCTAGAATCGCGATAAATGTTTTTACTGTTTTTTGCCTGTATCTTTTTGATTCCATCAAGTCTTTTATCGGTCTTACTTTGATACAGCTTGAGTGAAATCAGTAAGTTTCGTTAAATCGATCTAATTGTCTTTTATCTCGTATTAGCGTTTTTTGAAGGCTGAAACAAATAAAGGGGTTGCTCTCGTAAGAATGCTAAATTCGCCCTCGTAATGACTTCCGTCAACTTCGATGTAAGCGCTTTCAAAACGATCTTGATAAAGTAATTTTGAAAAATCAAGGGACGAGAAGTTGGCCTGAATTCCTTTCCCGATGCATTTAGAGAATGCCTCTTTCAATGTCCAAAGCTTAGTAAAGGCTTGGGTGCGATCACTCATTGAGTTGATCAGTGTGATCTCGTTGGGATGAGAAGTCTTTTCTATGAGCTTATCAAGGTTATCAAAGTTGCGAGCCTCTTGGATATCAAGACCAACTTCTTTTTTTGCAATAACGTAGCCCACGTAATTCCCAGAATGGGAGAGATTAAAAAATGTTCTGTCCTTAGATGGTAGATAGGGCTTACCGAATTCGTTTGTTTCAAAATCAATTTCATTGGAATTTCTTCCAAGGATTTCAAAGAGCTTATTTTTCAGGATAAATCTTGAAAACAAAAACTGTCTGCGGCGATGCTCATCTGTAATGACCTGATAACGGAGGCGTTCCTTTTCATTGAGAACGGGGAGAAAGCGCATCTCGTTAAAGTTTTCAGGAACTTTTTCTATCTGATAAATGACATTGTCCATCTGTCCCACTTTGAGTCATCGGTTAAAAAATATCGCAGGTCCAAATACTGAATTTAACTTATCTAATCGGACCAAGGACTATAAGGCAATCAAGTATTTAGGTGGTTTTGACGATAAATATTGTATCAAACGAACGGTCGTGCTAAAAAGGTAAGTGTATGACAAGTCTAGCTTTTCAAAGGACCCAACGGGGCCAAGAGACAAAAAAAGTGATACTCGATGAAGCTTTAAAAATCGCTTCAATTCATGGCATTCAGGGAATCACTATCGGCGAACTGGCAAAAAAAGTTGGAATGTCTAAGAGTGGATTGTTCGCGCATTTTGAAAATAAAGACAACCTTCAGCTAGAAATTCTAAAACTCGCATCCGAGTACTTTGTGAGTCAGGTTCTGCTTCCTGCATTTAAAAAACCAAGAGGCTTGCCAAGAATTCATGCAATTTTTGAAAACTGGATGGATTATCTCGAAGACGATTCGACACTTCCTGGTGGGAGCGTTTTTATATCCGCTTCATTTGAGCTTGATGATCGTCCAGGAATTTTAAAGGATTTTGTACACAAATCTCAGAATGATCTTATTCTTAATATAGAAAAAGCAGTTCAAATTGCGATTGATTGCAATCACTTTAAATCTTCAACAAATAAAAGTGAGTTTGCGTGGAAGTTTTATTCTTACGTACTTGGCTATCATCACTTTCAGCGAATGCTTCATAACCCAAAGGCAAAAGATCTGATCGTAAAAGGATTTAATGACTTATTAAATGAAAATAAAAAATAAGGAAGCTAATTTCAAAAAATGAAATAAGAACAGGAGCACATTATGGATTTCACAACATTTCAACACGGCTTTTTTTGGGGAGATTATTTCGTACACTATTTAATAGCAGTTATTTTCTTAACGCTATTATTAGGCTACAAAGGTGCGCCACTTATATTTTGGTCGGTTTTGGCAGTCCTGACCCTGTGCGGTTTTGGAGCGCCAGTGGGTTTAATAATTGCCGCCATAGTTGTGCTCTTAGTCTTTAACATTAAACCGATTCGGGCAGCGCTGGTTTCAAGCGTGGTTCTGAAAATTTTAAATGCGCTTAAATTTCTACCAAAAATTTCTGATACAGAAAGAGCAGCCTTAGATGCAGGCGTTGTATGGATTGAAAAAGACCTGTTCTCTGGAAAGCCTGATCTTAAAAAAGTCCTTGAGGAGCCATATCCAGAATTAACTCAAGAAGAACAAGATTTCTTAAATGGGCCAACTGAAAAGGTTTGCTCCATGATTGATGACTGGAAACTTTGGCAAACAAGAGAGATGCCGCCTGAAGTTTGGGATTATTTTAAGAAAAACAGATTCCTTGGGATGATCATCCCAAAGGAATATGGTGGGCTTGGATTCTCAGCACTCGCTCACTCATCAGTCATTAAAAAACTTGCGACAAGATCCGTTCCAGCTTGTGTGACAGTCATGGTTCCGAACTCCTTGGGGCCTGCAGAACTTCTTGTTCACTACGGAACTGATGAACAAAAGAAAAGATTATTACCCCGTCTTGCAGCCGGTGATGAAATCCCTTGTTTTGGTTTAACAGAACCGAGAGCAGGATCTGATGCTGGAGCAATTGAAGCAGAAGGAATTCTTTTTAAAGATAAAGACGGAAAACTATCGATTCGTTTAAATTGGAACAAGCGTTGGATTACTCTTGCCGCTATTTCAACTCTGATTGGTTTAGCATTCCGATTAAAAGACCCAGAAAATATTCTTGGAAAAGGTGAAGACTTAGGAATCACATGTGGTCTTATTCCTTCAAACCTTCCAGGGGTTGTAGTTGGCGAACGTCATGATCCATTGGGAGTTCCATTCTATAACTGTCCAACACAAGGACATGACGTTGTTGTTGATGTCGAAACTGCAGTTGTTGGGGGCTTAGGTGGCGTTGGCAAGGGTTGGACGATGTTGATGGAATGTCTTGCGGCGGGACGTGGGGTCTCATTACCTGCACAAAGTGTTGGTGGAGCAAAGTTTTACACAAGAGTTGTTAGTAACCATGCGGTTATTAGAAAGCAGTTTGGTGTTTCTATCGGTAAGTTCGAAGGTATCGAAGAGCCGATGGCGCGCATTGCAGGCAAAACATATATGTTAGAGGCGATGAGACGTTTTACAGTGGGTGCACTCGATAAAGGCATTAAACCCGCAGTCATCACAGCCATGGCAAAGTATCACTCCACTGAGATTCAAAGAAAAATGGTGAACGATGCAATGGATGTTCTGGGTGGTGCAGGAATTTCTAATGGTCCCCGAAACCTCGTTGCGCATTCTTATATTGCAACTCCAATTGGTATTACAGTTGAGGGCGCAAACATTATGACAAGAACCTTGATCATCTTTGGTCAGGGAGCTTTAAGAGCACATCCATTTGCTTACCGCCAAGTCAATGCGGTTGAAAAAAATGATATCAAAGAATTTGATTTAGCGTTCTGGGGACACGTAGGCCATATTATCCAGAACACTTTTAGGTCTATTCTTCTTTCATTAACAAGAGGTTGGTTGTCAACTCCACAGGGTGGAGAGCTTTCTCGCTACTATAGAAAGTTAAATTGGACATCTGCATCTTTTGCAATTATGGCCGATATTGCAATGGCATCTCTTGGTGGTGGTTTAAAAACGGCTGAGAAAATTACTGGACGTTTTGCTGACATCCTATCTTCAATGTATATCGCAACTGCGGTCTTAAAAAGATATGAGGCTGAGGGCCGAAGAAAAGAGGACCTGCCCTTTGTGCATTACTCTTTAAAGTTTTTATTCCAAGAAATTCAAAATGCGTTTGATGGGATCTTTGCAAATTTAAAAGTTCCCGTCATTGGAATTTTCTTTAAAACTATTATCAGAGCGTGGTCAAACGTCAATTCCATTGGGGAGACAATACCAGACTCTCTTTCTCATGAAGTTAGCCGTCTTGTGATGACAGACTCTGAGCAAAGAGATCGTCTAACAGATGGTATCTATATTCCTGAAAGTACTGACGAGGCACTAGGCAGACAGGAACGCGCTTTTAAACTTGTTAAAAAAGCAGAAGGCATCGAAAGAAAAATTAGAAAAGCCATTAAAGAGAAAGTTCTTCCGAAGAAAAAGGCATCAAAGCTGGTTGATCTTGCCTATGAAAAAGGCGTAATCAACGATGAAGAGAAAAAAATCATGACCGAGGCAGTCCAGGCATCGTGGGATGTAATTCAGGTTGACGACTTTACTCAAGAAGAATATGTGAAACGGATACCGATAAAAATTAAAGCTGCGAAGGTATCTCCGTAATATTGAGGGTTGGAAGGACTTGTAAATGATTTATGTGATTTCTGGAACGGACAGGAGAGAAAGCCTCTCGTTAAAAGTTGCCCGTCATATTGAAAAAGAAATTAAATCTTATCGAGACGACGTTGAACTCATAGATCTTTGCAACCTTCCATTAAACACACTTCATGGTGCAAACTATAAAAAGGAAGTACCTGCTGGAGTCTCTGAAATTATTCAACGCCTCAATCACGCTGAAGGGATTTATTTTGTTGTCCCTGAGTATAATGGATCCTTTCCCGGCGTACTGAAGCATTTTATTGATTACTTCTCATATCCAGAAACATTTGAATATCGACCCGTAGCCTTTACGGGCCTCGGGGGACGTTTTGGTGGTTTAAGACCTGTTGAGCACTTGCAGCAAGTTTTCAATTACAGAAACGCGTTTATGTATCCTGAACGCATTTTTATCAACAATGTCGCAACTGTTGTCAAAGACGATAAAATAGAGGACGAAAAACTCATTAAACTTTTGCAAAAACAGATAAAGGGCTTTATGAAGTTCATAAACGCGCTTAAAACGGAAGGCATTGACGCTAACTCTGTGAACAGTAAAAAGTAAGGCGCGCAAATCGACATTTCAACAAAGGAGTGCCTTATGAATAACATGCCTCAAATCACAATTGCCTATGCGGTTTTATTAATTATCTTAGGTGTTGGTGGCTATTATTATTTTGATCGTGCAAGTATGACGATTTTAATTCCATCATTTTTTGGTGCCATCGTTCTTCTTGCAGGCTTAATCGCATTGAAAGAAAAACTTATGAAACATGCGATGCACTTTGCGGCTATGCTAGGTTTGCTTGGCGTCTTTGCTTCTTACAGAGGGTTTGCTCAGTTGCCCGCTCTGATGAGAGGGGACGAGGTTTTACGTCCAAATGCTGTTGTGATGCAATCTGGGATGTTCACACTATCTGCGTTATTTGTTGTTCTTTGTGTTTGGTCTTTTGTTATCGTACGAAGAAACAAAAACAAAGCTGTCTAACGTTCGTTACAGAAATAAGACGTTTTGGAATAAAAACTTTCATTAAATCTTTGCTCGCACTGTTTAAAGAAGAAGGGAGAGGGCCGCTGCTGGGGCTCTCTAAAGGTGCGAGGCTCTTGAGTCATAAAACCATCATAGATGTCTGCGTAGGGGTGAGCATTGCTCTCAAGCTCACCTGACGATGCACAGGACGCAGTAATAGCCAAGATTACTATTAAATATATACTCCGAAGTAGACTTTTCATTGCTTTTTCTTATCGGACGAATCGTCTTGTCACTCGAGAATTTTGCGCATAAGATAATCTTGAAACTAGGAAGTAAGTGGATGTTTTTTCAGCGAACTATTAGAGAAAAAGTAACTGTCGAAGGGATAGGAATTCATACGGGGAAGCGGGCCGCTCTTCACTTTTGTCCTGCTCCAGCAGACTTTGGTATCCACTTTGTTCGTACTGACCTTGAGGGCCGCCCCTCAGTTCCACTAGATATTACCCGAGTTCAGGCCACTAATATGGCCACAACACTTGGCGGAGAACACTTCTATGTGTCCACCGTTGAACACTGTTTATCTTCACTTGCGGCCTTAAGAGTTGATAATTTAATTATCGAGCTTGATGGCCCTGAGATTCCGATTTGTGATGGAAGTGCCATGCCGTTTTTGGAAGCGTTTCAAAAGGTCGGAGTGGTAGAGCTTGAGCAGCCTCGAAAATATTTTTATATTACAGAACCTATCCATGTTGGTGATGATGATAAGTATGCCTATGTTGTTCCGTACAACGGGCTTCGTGTAACTTGTGTTATCGACTTTCCTCATCCTGTCATCGGACGCCAAGAAGTTGATTTTGATATTAACGAACATGTTTTTAAAAAAGAAATTGCAGCAGCAAGAACGTTTGGTTTTTTAAAAGATGTCGAGGCCCTCAAGGCGCAAGGTCTTATCAAAGGTGGAAGCTTAGACAACGCAGTTGTGCTTGACCATGAAAAGGTTTTAAATCCAGGCGGACTGCGATTTAAAGACGAGTTTGTTCGTCATAAAGTCTTAGATACCTTAGGCGATTTAGTGACGTTGGGTGCCCCTTTAATGGGTCACGTTGTTTTATATAAATCGGGTCATGATATGATGAACAAGTTTATTCAAAAAGTGATAGAGAGCAAAGAGTCCACAAAGCGCATGGAGCTTGGCACTCATATAGATGAATTCGAAATGAATTCATTTGGAAACTTTATGCCAATGAAACGATAGGCTCTCGCTATCAAAGATTCTGATATTTCCCCAATCTTCAGTTCGAATTAATGGTATCGATAAATTTTTAAAACGCTGGACAACATCGCGATGAGGATGGCCGTAGACTTTTCGCCGAGCGCTCACAATGGCAAGTTGGGGGCGTACTCTTTTAAGAAACTTTAGCGATGAGCTTGTTTTACTTCCATGATGGGCGACGGATAAAATTTTAATGCGCCCCCGAATATAGTTGCTCCAATACTTCTCCATTTTTTTTGTGGAATCTCCAGGTAAGAGTAAATGATTTTCAAACACTAAAACGTGACTTCGTTCATTTTCTGATTTGGCGCGAGATACTTTGATTGGAACAGCCTTGATGCGTTTCGACTGCCGATTGCAGTGGGGAAGGGTGCGAAGCATGTTCTTTTTTCGTTTTTTCATTTCACCCGAGGGGAGAAGAGATATGCAAAAATCACTATTCTTAAGGGAACTTGCAAACCCTATATGGTCCCAATCCCAATGAGAAAAGTATGCAATGTTTTTCTTTGTGCCGCAAATCTGTTTTATCTTGGTGGTGTTGTAATACTCACCTCCCATATCAAAGTGAAAACACTTATTACCTCTTACGGCCGTTGTCCATAGGCCTTGCCCCGTATTCCAAAATACAATTTGGGGAAGAGTATTAGGGGCGATAGGTATAGGAATTATGATGAGCCAAAGGATAAGTCTCATTTGAACTTCCTTTTTTCAGAGTAGATTCCGTAAAAATTAAGAAGTATGCCGAGGGTCCATAAAGAATGAATTGAAAACTTTGATCTAGGAAGATTTGAAAGTTCGTTACCAAAGAACTGACAAAGCCCTAGCATCCAGCCCCACAATAAATCCGTAATACTTGTTAAGGGTGGTAAAATAAAACTCACGAAACTTGCTGGGAAGAGTACGGCTCCGATAAAAGGCGCAAGGGTCATATTGCTAAAAATACTTAAAGGGTGGGGAGCCGCAAGCGGCAACAAAAATGGAAGTAAAATAACGTATATCATGGTGTGTTTAGCGATATGAGCTGATCTGGACGTGAGTGTGAGGCTGACAGAGGCCACGTAACTTAATAACAGGGAGTAGGACTCAGTCCATGGAGAAAATAGAAAAAAGCACATCAGCAGCGAAATAAAAGTAATTTCACTTTCGCTCCAAAATAGTTTTTGTTTACCTTGAAATTGCCTTATCCCAATACTAAAAAGTGCTCGAGTCACGGGCGCTTCACAGCCAGTCACCAGCGAATAAAAAGATAAAAGTGGGAGCACGGCAATGCTCAACCAGTTCCATTTTAGTGCTGCTACGGATTTTTCGATGATCAAGCTGAGAAAAATCAGATGTGAGCCAGAGACAATAATCACGTGATAAATTCCTAAGCTTTTGAAATTTTCAACGAGTGTTGTTGATTCCAAACGTTGTCCACACACAAGAGCGGAGTAAAGTTCAGAATATTTGCTCGCGGGCGTAAATTTTAAGCATAGATTATGCAGACGAAGTGATGTGTCCGAGATGCTTACAAAAAGATCAATATCGGACAATTGAATCGCTAAAGCTAATATAGTGGCGAAGAGAATCACGGTTCTTACATAATGCAAAACTCAAACTCAAAGTTCGCCTGTACTTTAAACAATGACCAACACGGTCAAGACGAAACCGATTTAAGAAATCTGTCGATTATGTTAGAGAAATGTTAAATTTATACTTAAGCATAACAATTCCAAGTATTTATGAGTGCAGTGTTTTTCAGCAAATCGCTGAACCGACGGCAAATATGTAGGTCTAAGGTCTAGGATGATCATTGATCCACATTTAGTGTGGAAAAGTCGGACGCTTGTCCGAAGGGAACTTGAGCGATGCAAAAATACAATACCTTATTATTTTTTATGCTTGATAAATTAGCAATGTATGTTTTTGCGACACACTAGCCTTTAGGCCGTTAGCTTTAAGAATCTCCTCAAATTTTACGTATATAGTAGGTAAAATTTAGTCTTAATCCTAAGGAAGGGATGCTATGAAGGTTGCAACCATTATATTGCTTTTAATTTTTCAGCTGGGATGCTCTTTGGCTCCAAAAGAAAAACGTTTCGATCCCATGGCCCGTACTCCGAACAAAGCAGATGTTCGCAAACAAAAAGTTTTAATTGAACAACTTGAAAAAGATAAAATGGCTTTGGAGATGCAGAATTCAATTTTGTTAAAAGCCCTAAAAACTCGCCGCGCCCAAGTTAAAAATCTTCCACAGGGTCAAGTTGTGGAACAGTTTCCTCAGTTTGAAGAACTTATATTGGATCAAGCATCAACAGCACATGAAGTTAAAGATGAAGAACGTTTGAAAGAGGCCATTCGCATTTTGAGCGCCAATCAGCCGCGCTCAAAACACCTTGAGAAAATGTACCTATGGTTAGCGGAAGTGCAAGAATCAAAACAACTAAACTCTCAGGCTCTTGTCACTTATGATGTGTTTATTCGCAACTACCCAAATAGCAAACACATACCCCAGGCCCTCTTTTTAAAAGGGCAGATTTATGAAAAGTTGAATCTTCGAGGGCAAGCTCTAAACGTTTACTCAGAGATTCGTCGTGTCTATCCTAACTCCAACGAAAGACTTTTTGCGGAATCGAGATTGAAATCACTTTCAGATTCAGCCCCTCCAAAGAAAAGTAAAACACAAAAAGGGAAGGTTCTGTGAGCTGGTCAAAATATGTTCTGCTTCTAGTGGCTTTAGCTTTTTTTACTCATGGGACCGCATCTGCACAAGATGAGATGTTTGGTGAAATTGATAAATTAGAATCAGGTGAAATTGAACAACGCTCAGATGTTCCTCTTGACCCTATTCAGTCTGCTGAAGATATTGAAAAAGAACTTAATGAGGAATTTGGAATTCCTTCACAGGCGCCACGGGTTGTTGATCCTGCGCCTGTTGAAGTCCCTATGGATGAGCTTTTCGAAGAAGACGATTTAGATCAACTTCCAATTGTTGATGAAGAAACTCAAGAACCTGAAGACCCTGAAATACAACAGGTTCAAGAGTATGCCCCAATGGAAACCATCGAGCCACCACCTCCAATTGTTGAAGAAGACCTTGCTCCAGTAGAAGAGTTTTTCCCAGAGGAAGAAGAAGAAACATTCGTCGAAGAGATGCCACCACAAGAGGCTCCTTACGTTGAGGAGCAAGAGCCAATGCCGATGGATGAGCCGTACGTTGAAGAACCGCTGTACGCAGATCAAGTTCCTCATGACTTCGAAGAACGCATGCACAGAATTTATAGCCAATTTTACACTGAAGCGACATCTGATCAAGCGTGGTCGCAAATTGCGGGGGAACGAATCAACGAAACTTATACTGTCCAACGGGGAGATACTCTTTGGGATATTAGTGGGACGTTCTTTGGTAATGGACACTATTGGCCAAAGGTTTGGCAGATGAATGATGACATTACAAACCCGCATCGTATATCCGCAGGTTATGTTCTAAAGTTTGTTCCTGGGCAGATTAACCAAGCACCGCAGTTAAACATCGCTCAAGGTGAAGGCGCTGCTCCCGCGACAACTGACGGCACGGTGACGACGCCCGATGGTACAGTTGCCACTGTAGCACAGAAAGTAGATCCAGTTCCTGTGATCCCACCACCAGAAAAAAAATATCCGCCTGTTTTAAAAAATCTTCCGCCAAGTCTTCCTTATATTCGAAGTCCTGTTGCTGAAGGTTTTGATAAAGATGGCTTTGACATAGAAATACCGACACCAAAGATTGAAAATGCAAAGGTTTATCTGCAATCTTACTTGTCCGAAGAAAAACCAATTTCCGTTGGCGAAGTTATTGAGCTCAACGAAGATCAATCCGAGACGGCAACACTTTATGAAACCGTGTTTGTAAAGCTGACTAACGGTGGAACCCCTGGAGAAAAAATCACCGTCTACGCCTTGGGCGAGGAAGTTGAAGACACAAGCGGAAACAATATGGGTAAGCCAGTTATTCAGCAAGGCGAAATCCAGATTCAAGAGTTAGTAAATACAAGACGGGGAGTTTATAAGGCTATTGTGCTTCGAAGCATTGCTCCCATTAAAACGGGGAGCTTGGTTGCCCGAATGCCACTTGTTGTTGGCAGTTTAGACGCTCAAGCCCCGTCAAACCCTGTGGATGCTGAGATCGTGGGTGGAGCTTTTGATAACGAGCGCAGGTATCTGGGTTATCAAGACATCGTTTATCTGAATAAGGGTGGTAAAGAAGGGCTGCGTGAAGGGCAAATATTTACCGTTCTAAAGAGCGTTCGCGATCGAAAAAAAGACTCTCTGGTTAATGAACTCAAAGAGCAAATTGCAAAAATTAAAGTCATTAAGACCACAAAAGAAAGAGCTACGGCAATTGTTCTGGAATCGACACAGTATGTGAGACCTGGCGATTTCATCGGAGTTCAGGCGAGGCTTCCAGGCATCGAGATGGAAGAAGCTGAGTATGAAGAAACTGATTTGGAATCAGAATTTTCGGATGAGGATACGAATTTCGAATTTGATCAACCCGTAGATGAGTTTGAAGGCTTCTAGACTGGCATGAGTATTTTGCATACTTGTTTTTATGAAAAAGGAGACAAGTATGAAACCCGAAGAATTTTTATCCCTGTTGAGCACCAAAGTTACAATTTCTTTTCAAGATTTTATTCGACTAAAAGACGTCGTAGATATTTATGATTTTAAAAAGACGGCGCACCTCGGCTCTCTGTCCGATGAAGAGTTTGATTCTGCATTAAGAGAGTATGACCTCTTGCGTGCGCAAAATGTTCATCATCTTTATCCTGGCCACCCCCATTATCCAAAATCGTTTTATACTCTTGAGCGTCCGCCGCTATTTCTTTCTGCAATTGGAGATTTGAATAGTCTTGAGCAAAGCAAGGTCTCGGTAGTGGGAAGCCGTTACCCCTCTCATCGAGCCCTTGAGTGGATGGAGCTACACCTTAAACCCTTGGTGGATGAAGGAGCTGTGCTGGTTAGCGGAGCTGCCCGAGGCATAGATCAAAAGGCACACCTTGTTTCCGTATCGAACGGAAAACCGACTATTGCATTTTTACCTTCTGGGCTAGGTAATATGTATCCGCCGAGTTTTGAAAAGTGGAAGGACAAAATTACTGGCAATGGCGGGTTAATAATTAGCGAATACCGTTTTGATCAAACTATTCGGAGCCATCACTTTCATGAGCGCAATCGTATGATCGCAAAACTTGGGTTATTTCTTTTAGTATGTGAGGCCAGACGCCGTAGTGGGTCCACTATGACAGCAAGATTGGCTATTGAAAACTCTAAGACGGTTTGCGTATTGCCAGGATTTCCTTCTGAGAAAAATGCACAAGGTTGTTTGGATTTACTGTTTCAAGGTGCGTTGCCTATTAGGGACTCCGAGGACCTTAAGGTGTTGCTTGAAGCCGAGCGTGCCTCTTGCAGGCTATTTGTTCCAGATGAGTTTCAGAGCGTAGATTGCAGTAATTAAAAATATAACATTCGGTAACCAGAGTGCGACACCTGAAGAAAGAGTTCCGTTTTTTGCGACGGTCTCCATGGCGACATAAAGAACCCAGTAGGTGACAATAAGACCGATGGAGACAACAAAGCCCCCAGACTTTGCGACACGTCTATTAACGACGGTTCCAAGCCCAACGCCAATAAGTGAAAAAACGACACAGGCAAAGGGCAGGGCCATGCGTTTGTGGTATTCGCTACTGAGCTTTAAGAATCTGTCTTGAGGGATGTCTTCATCTTTGAGTTCATTGTGGATTTCGGTGATAGTCATCGCCTTTGGAGAATTTTCTTTTTCGTTTCTTTCAAGTTGTGGGGTGAGGGAGATATCATAGTTTTCAAACTGAATTTTTGTATAAACTCCTTCTCCCGTCCTGTGGATGCTTCCTTTAAATAATCGCAAAATGGTAGATGTTAAAGAGAAATCCTTTGGCGAAATAATTTGACCCTCTTGAGCAATAATTGTGACAGGTAAAGACTGTGAGCGTTCATCATAGATAAAAACATCACGGAGGATCGCATTTTTTTCATCGACATCATTGGCGTAAATAACAAGATCAAAAAAGCCTTCAGCAAAAGTTCCTTCACGGATATTGGAGATCACCTGATTACTGCCAAGAACATTTAAGAGGGCATAGGACTGTTTCGCTCCCCAAGGACCAATAAAAAAATATGTTTGTGCAGATAGGGCGCACATAACAATTCCTATGACGAGTGCAGGGATGGTTAGCGTTTTTTGCGAAACGCCTAGAGACTTAAACGCGATAATTTCAGAGTCCGTACTGAGCTTTCCATAGGTCATTAGGACCGAAAATAGAACGCTCATTGGTAGAATGGCAGGTAAGAAGCTCACCGATAAGTACAAAACAAGCTTTGCTATAACTTCCAAGGTCACACCGTGGGCGAGCACAAACTCGGTTAACTTTAAAACTTGGAACATAAGAAGAATAGAGATGAAGACAATGATGCCCGTAAGGAGACTGGGAAGCATTTCTTTGATGATGTAGTAGATCACACGGCTGTATCGCATCTGAAATCCCATACTACCAATAACGCGTAACAATAACAAATGATTTGGAGCAATCTGTACCTCATAATAAGAGGTTAATAAATAACTTCGAGGGCCTATGAAAAGAGTTTTACTTTTAACAGAAGATTTCAATGAGATGACTTTTCTTGAAACTCTGCTCAAGAAGCTGGGTTTTGATACTGTAGGAATTCAAAATCCAGGTCAAATGGAAGAAAAAGCAATGGCTTTAAACCCTGATCTTATTATTGTTTCCGACGAGGTTAAGGGGCAATCTACCCATACGGTAGTGGAAACCATTTGTAAATCGCGACTCAATTTGAAAGTGATTTTAATTCGCTCGGACTTAAAGGCAACGAGCAGTCATTCTCCGAAACATCTTGAGCATTCGGTCAAATCCCCTGTGGACCCCGTTTTACTTATTGAGCACCTTGCCGCAGTTGCAAATTTAAATAAGGAAAATCTTTTAAATAAGTTTTATAAGTTAGGGCTTTTCTCAGGGACACAATCGGGTAAGAATTCTCTGATTACGGTACGTGGTAAAATCAATACGCCGTCAGAAACTCGGTTTATCAAGAGATTGCAACAAACTGTGGACGCTGATGAAAGAGCTAATAGATTTTCTGATGCCATTGAAAATTTAAGTGAGCCTAAAACCCAAGGGGTTGCACGTGAAGTCGCAATTCAGGTGGCTCAAGATTATCGTAAGCGGTCCAACGATAGCGAGATTAAGAAAATAGATCAACAGCGCAAATCTTTTGTGCGTGCGCTCTTTAAAAAGTAAAAAACTATCTCTTCTTTTTAAAAAGCATACCTACGACATCTTTAAGGTCCGCTTTAAGAATATCGACTTTTTGATTGGATTTCTTCTGGAGCGTGATGATATGTAGCTCACGTTTTGCCTCAATAAAGTTTGGCGTAATGGATAGCGCGTGCTTGACCGTTCGCTCGGCAGTGTCGTAATCGCCAATCTGTCGCAGGTAAAGCCCCTTCACAAAATAGTAAATGGCGTTGTGGCGATCTTCTGGGGGAATACGGTTGAGGTCTGCTTCAATATTTTTTAAATAGGTTTCGATGTCAGAGGACGGAATGGTTAAAAGTTTTGCCCACATGAGGTGAAGTCTCATCTCAGAAGTTGGTGGGCGTAACGCCATTGCGGTTTCAAAATACTCTAGTGCCTTGGCAGCTTGGTTTGCTTTTAAGAATGATCGACCTTCCTCGAAGAGAGATTCGGACTCTAAGATCTTTTCTGCAAAACCTTTTTCAAGCTCCTTGATGTAAGTTGCTCGTTGCTCGTCATCACTGAGGATCTCGTTGGCTTTTGAGATTTTTGCAAAGATATAGTTTGTGAGATCTTTTATTTGCTGAGGTGCTGATGGTTGAACTTTGTCAGGATGGAAAAGTTTTGAGAGTTCGTAGTAAGCACGTTTAATCTCTTTAGACTTTGCTTTTTCACTAAGGCCCAAGATTTCAAAATGGTTTTGTGTATCCATCTCAGCTTTAAGTTTTGTGAGCCTTTCTTGGTAAGACTTATGATCTTGTTCTTTTGCTTGTTTATCAAAGTATATGAACTCTTGTGTTGCAAGAAGGTGAACCGCAGAGAAAATATCGTCTTCTGAGTATTTCTTTTTATCTACAATTTGTTGCAACGTTAAACCAGCGATCATTTCTTGGGCGAACTTTGGCATTCGGTTTAGTGGTGGCAGGTTATGAAGGGGAGAGATGTCAGCAAAGAGCGCCCCTCGTAGAATCTTTTTATCCATGAACGGAATGTAGAATGTCTTAAGCCAAGTTAAAGCGACTTTTGAATTGACCCAGTCACTAACAAATCGTTGTAGCGTTTGTGGGTCCATGGAAAGTGAAGCAGTATCCACTCCGCCCTCTGTGACGACGACATCGTATGAAGCATTTTTTATAATATAACCTAACCGGATACCAAGCTGTTCGATATTGATAATATCGATAACATGGGGGCTAACTAGGTTTGAATCCACCAGTCGCTCTCCGATTCTCTTGTTGTTTTTCTGTTGTAAGACGAGTTCAAGTTCCTCAACCGAGACGTAGTTTTTATCCACTAGAAGTGCGCCGAAGAAGGATTTAGGATCATCGACTTCAGCCTTTATAACATTTCCACCGTTAAAGTGAACTGTTGAGTCTTTTGTGTCCGCCAATTTGAAAGTGACTTTTCCTGTAAATTTAGTTCGTGAAATGTAGCTTAGTAATCGAGGGATTTCATACGCATGAACCATCTGAAGTTCAGAAATCGTTTTAACCCTGTGGGGAGCTGTCAACTGAGGTAAAAAGAGGGCCTCAATAAAAGGCTCATGCTCTTCTGTAATTTGATCTGCAAAGCTTTCCATGATCGCTTTGTTGATGTCGTCGGTGTTGAGTGGCTTCCTAAAAAAGTGTGTTGATTTTGTTTGAATCAGAATATCTTTGATCGCAGATTTTTCGAGAATCAAGCTGACGAAGATAAAAACGCACTTGTTGTTCGTTGCGCTTTGAAGTGCGGTGACCAAATTATTAAGAGAAGTCTTTTGAGTTAGGCATTCGATGATAAAAACATCGTATCTTCGCATCTTAAGGTTTGCGAGGATTTGTTCGTGATCTCCGAAGGTGTGCGCTGTAAAACCTTCTTTTTCGAGTGCTTCCTTCGTTGTGCTTCGAAAGTTCGCATCGATATCGAGAATTGCTATCTGTATGTCTTTTTTTTCCATGATGCCTATAACCTTTATCAATATAAGTATCGGTAAAAACTAAGGTAATTATTAATGGTTTCAGGGATATAATTGCCCGAGACTTTGGTCCAGCTATTGACACACTAAGGGTTTGTCTCCATATTAAACAAAGATATATGTACCTTAAATAAATGAAGATACAGGAGTTTTAATGGGTCAATTTACGAAACCAACAACTGACACAAATTTTGAAAACGATGTTTTAAATGCAAAGGTACCAGTTCTAGTCGATTTCTGGGCAGAGTGGTGTGGCCCATGTCAGGCCTTAGGTCCTAAGCTTGAAGAAGTTGCTCAGGCTTTGGGTGATCAAGCTCTTATTTTAAAGCTTAACGTGGACGAGAATCCTCAAACGGCGGCAAAGTACGGAGTTCGTGGGATTCCTACAATGATTTTATTCAAAGACGGTCAAGACGTGGATCAAATCGTAGGAAATGTTCCAAAAGAAACGATCTCTTCACTATTAGACAAATACCTTTAGTTTTCTCTTCGAGCGGAGGGCGATTTCATCGCTCGTCAGGTTATTAGAAGATGTATCTTCTCATTGCTACGCTGGAGATTATTCCCAGGCATAGATAGGTTGTTATCATTCCAGAGCCTCCGTAGGAGAGAACTGGAAGCGGGATTCCTACGATAGGTAGAATTCCTATAACCATTCCGATGTTTACGAACATGTGCCAGAACATATAAGCCAGGCTGCCGATGACTAAGAGCGCGCCGAATTTATCCCGTGCTTGGGTGGCAATTTTTACGCCGACAAAAATCAGAATGAAATATAAAGTGAGGACGGTAAAGCTTCCGATGAAGCCATGTTCTTCTGAGAGTACGCTATAGATAAAATCTGTGTGACGTTCAGGTAAGAAATCAAGTTGTGACTGTGTTCCTTTTCTAAAACCTTTTCCTAAAAATTTTCCGCTTCCCACTGCAATCTTGGATTGAATGCTATTGTATCCAGCGCCACGCGGGTCACGGTAAGGGTCAATGAAGGTGAGGACGCGATTTTTTTGGTAATCTTTGAGTCCGAAATTATAGGCTAATGGAAGAATAAGAATAAAGCCTATGATGGCAGAGATAAGAATTCTTTTTTTAATACCAACAAACAAAAGCATGGAGACACCAATAGATGCCAACATCATGGATGTCCCAAGGTCAGGCTGAATCACGGTGAGCACAAATGGTGCAGCAATAAGAATAAAGGGCAGCCACAATTGCCGAAGGCCAAGATCATTGGAGTTATTTCTTTCAGCAAGAATTTTTGCTAATAGAATAATTAGAACCAACTTCATAGTTTCTGAAGGTTGATACTTAAAGAGTCCTAGATCAATCCATCTTTGCGCTCCGAGGGCGATGTTACCAAAAAGTTCAACGGCAACTAGAAAAACCAGGTTCAAAATGAAAAGTGGATAAGCAAGTTTTGTAAGAACTTTGTAATCGATGAGGGTCATTGCTAAAAACAAACCCCAACCGATACCAAACCATAAAACCTGCATTGAAAAGAGGCGGTTGATCCCGATGGTATCTGGATCATGGGTGGCGCTATAGAGATTTATTAATCCGATGATATTTAAGGCCGCAATGACGAATATCAGATTAAAATCTAATTTTTTAAGAAACGTGCGTTCCTCAATTTGTATTTTCATCTGATTCCTCAACTTTTTCTACGGTGCCTGTTGTTTCCACTTTTGCGACAACTTTTTTAGGAGCTGGTTTCTCTATGCGTTCTGGATAATATTTCTCCATGTAAGCCCTAATAATATCTCTTGCAATGGGTCCCGCTCCACCAGAGCCTGAGCACGCATGCTCTGCAAGAACCGAAACAACAATTTTTGGATCTTCGCTAGGTGCGTATGCTACAAACCAACCATGGTGACGTTGTTTTTTAGGACGAGATTTACAGTCCGCAAAAATTTGATCGGCGCTGAGTGAAAAGAGCTGAACGGTTCCCGTCTTACCTGAGATTTCAGTATTAGGAACCTTAAGCCAGCGAGCCGTTCCTCGAGGGCCATTGCCAACCATCCAAAGACCGTGTTTTATTAAATCAAAATTTTCTTTAGAGATTTTTATGTCCTCTGTATTGACGCCTTCTTTAGGGTCAAAATTCAGTTCAGGTTGGATTTCCTTTAAAACTTTACCATCAATATTTAAAAGCTTTTTTACAAAGTGAGGCTGGTAAGCAGGTCCGCCGTTAGCAAAACTTGAAAAAGTTTGCGCAAGCTGAAGGGCCGTCGTTAAGAAGAACCCCTGACCAATGGCATTGGAAAGGCTTTCTCCTGGTTGCCATTCTTCACCAAAAGTTTTCTTTTTCCATTCTGATGTGGGAACAAGGCCTGGAACTTCATTGACAAGGTTAATTCCTGTTTTTCTTCCCAGGCCGAAGGCTTTTGAATATTCAGCAAGTTTATCAATACCCAGAGACAATCCGAGCTTATAGAAGAAAACGTCACAGGATTGTTCGATAGCCTGTATCACATTCACGTTTCCGTGCCCGTGTTTTAAGTGACAGTGATAATTTCTTCGTCCGAACTTGAAAAAACCAGGACAGTAAACTGTCGAGTTCTTGGTGATTACTTTTTCTTGAAGCCCTGCAATTGCAGTAATGACTTTGAAAGTGGACCCGGGCGCATAATGATCTTGGATGGCTTTGTTACGAAGCGGTTTAAAAGGGTCATTCACTAATTTCGACCATAGCGATCTTGAGATTCCTTTTGAAAACTCCGTGGGATCAAATGACGGAGCATTCACCCACGCAATGATTTCACCCGTCTTAGGGTCCATGGCAACAGCTCCGCCGATGCGATCGTGTTTAACATAGGCATCATAGGCTGCTTGCTGGATGTCCTTATCAATCGTTAACATGAGAGTATGACCAGGGACAGGTTCCTTTGATAAAGAAACCTCGCCGATAAACTCAGGCACACCGAGGGCAGTGATCTCTCGGCCGCGAGCATCAACTTGAACAAAGTCTTGACCGCTCTCTCCCCGAAGATCTCTATCATAAACAATCTCAATTCCATTTTTACCGACGATGTCACCTTGCTGGAATTGTTCGTCAGGCGCCTTGTTTTTGTTCAGCCGAGGAAGTTCTTCACGAGATATTTCTCCCACGTACCCATAGAGCTGTGCGCCTGCATCTTTCATGAGGTAGGTTCGTTGAATGGACATGGAAATATCAAGGCCTGGGTGATTGATCCTGAGTCGATCAAGCCTTGCAACCTCGTCTCGATCCAAATTGGACTTGATCACAACAGGTCTAAACGGACCGTTTTTTCTTTTTTCAGAATTAACCTGCTCAATAATTTTAAATGCAGGAATGTTTAAAATCTCTCCGATAACTGTGGCGGTGGGTTCAAGATCAACGGCATATTGTGGAGTGATCGTTGCCTTAAACCCTGGGAAGTTATCAACAAGAGTTTCTCCTTCTCGATCAATAATCATTCCACGCGGAGCCTGAACTTTTTTAATTTTAAAACGGTTTCTCTCGGAGAACATTCGTAGTTCTTCACCTTGAAAAACCTGTAGAAACCAGAGTCTCAGAATAAATAAAACAAAGGTCAGACCAACCAAAATATAAATATATTTATAGCGCGGGAGAAAGTCTTTGACCTCTTCTGGATCGCTTAGATATTCGCTCATAGAAATCGATCCCCACTTGCATCCAACACCTCATCAGCTGGTGTGTATTTTTTAATAATGTTGTAAAGGAATGGGCTAACAAGAAAGGCGATGAAACCTTGGCTTATCCAGCCTAGAATTTGTGGAAGTGTTGTTGGTTTGGTTTCAAAAACCCAGCCAAACATGAATATCAAAATATGAAAGATAACCACACTACTGGCGTAAATCACAGAGAAGTAAAATGGACCAGGGACAAATATACGATTTTTAATCGCCATCACAATAAAGAAGATCAGCGTTTGTCCAAGCAATACATAGCCCAAGGGTTGAATCGTCAAAAGATACAGAAAAAGGCTCGGGAGGTAAACAATGAGTAAAGATTCAACAGGAGTACTATAAAGAAAAACAAAAATCACCACCGAAAGCCAAAGCTGCGGATTAGGAATAGGAGAAAGAAGCTTTGGCCACAAAGATGCTTCAAGGGTTGCCATCAACACGATGAGCATGACCTGAATGGGAATATGAAACTTTCGTTTTTCACGATCCGTCATTGTTGTTAATCCTTAGTGCTCATCTCAACCATTTTCTTTTGGACTTCCACTTTGTCGTTGGTTTTTAAAACGACAAAAACAGCCTCACTATCAAATGCGGTAACAAGGGGTTCCACTTGAACTTCCTGTGTAATGCCGTAATCTTTTTTCTCAACACGGGTCACAGTTCCAATCGGAAACCCACGAGGAAAGATATGATCTAACCCCGTTGTCAAAACAAGATCACCAACCTGGACATCGTCTGTACGTTGCAAGTACTTTAATCGGCAAATGGATGGAGATACTCCTTCAAGAACACCACGCGCCCGAGACCGGTCAATGACCGCATCAATATTCGAGTATCTATCGGTTAAAGTGAGCACTTGTGAAAAAGACTTTTCGCTATTTAAAATAGAGCCCACCACTCCGAGTGGAGTTACTACGGCTTGACCAGGTTGAACGCCGTCATCGGTTCCTTTATCAATAAAAAGGGTAGAGTGTTGCCCTAAAAGGTCGTGACCTATAACACGAGCAGAGAGCAATTGGTGCGGGCTTTCTTTTTTAAATTCAAGAAGCTGGCTTAAGCGTTCATTTTCTTTTTTAATTTCTTGGAACTGACTGAGTTCTGTTTCAAGTTCACTGATTTTTTGATTAAGTTTGCGATTGTCTTTTTTGATGTTCACAAGGTTTAAATAAAGGCCAGTGGTTTCTCGAACTCCTGTATTAAAATGGGTGTAAGTATTTTGTAAAAAAGTCGAAGTCCAAAAAGCTGGTTTTAGGAACCAAGCTAATTGTTCGTCCTTGCGCTGAATGTTAATAGCGACGAGCGGTACGGCAATTAGAATGATCAGGATTAATACCTTTTTAAAATCAAATGGGAAGATACTCATAGATGAATTGACCTCTCTACCCGTAAAGTTATCAAACCTCTTCAGAGATTCCAATAAACTACTTGAAAAAACTAAAAAAAATTGCGGATAATGGCCACTAGTAGATCCGAAGGAGAATCGATATGCTTGAAGAGTTAAAGAAGAATCTAAGTAGAAGAAACATCGTAGCCTACATTATTTTCGGGGCTATCATTCTTGTTTTTGTGTTTTTCGGATATCAAACGGGCGGACCTGGAATGATGGGTTATGCTGCTCGAGTGAACAAACACACCATTTCTATTCCTGAATTTCAGGAAAGCGTTCGTCAATTGAGTCAGTTTTACGCGGGGATTATGGGCGGACAGATGGGAGATTCTGAGGCTATCCAAGCTCAAATGAGAAACTCCGCGTTAGATCAGCTCATTCAAAAAGAAGTGGTAAAACAAGGAGCCAGTAAAGAAGGCTACCTTGTCACAAATCTTGAGATTCGTGATTTTCTCATGAATGCACCAGTTTTCCAGAAGGAAGGAGTTTTCCAAAGATCCTATTATGAGGGATATTTGCAAAACATGAATACCACTGCTGCACGCTTTGAAGAAGGTTTGCGTAGAGACTTATTGGTTCAAAGAGTTCGATCTTCGGTTTCTGATGGTTTTGAGCCCTTTGATAGTGAGCTTACAAAAATTCAAAAGCTTCGCTCTAAGACATACACTGTGGAATATATAAAGCTTGATGAAGAAACTTTAAAAGGAAAGTCGACCCTTGAAGAGTTCGGCGGGAAGACGAAAAACTCTGATGAATTTAATAGCGAAGTCAGAAAGTTGGGTCTTAAGTGGACTAAAGCTTCTCCTATCAGTATGGAAGCAACGTTTATTCCAGAGATTGGCGCTTCTGAACGGGTTTTAGGAGAAGTCTTTAAGCTCACAGAAAAGAACCAAGTGGTTCCAGAAGTTCTTTCGACGGCTCAAGGGCAATTTGCGGTAAGGCTTGTCGGCATTGAAGAAAAACCGACTCCTAAAGAGTTTGATGCTGCGGCTGCAAAAAATCAGATCAGTGATCAGCGAGCAAATGAGTTTTTGTCTCGCTGGAGTAGCAAATTAGCGGAAAACTTTTCCATTGAGAAGAATACGTCTTTAATCGGCAATTAAGTTTTGCTGAGATCCTTAGTCCACTCAGAAATTTTGTTGACTGTGTCTTCAGCCATTTCACAGAATTTCACACCATAACTATTGTCATTGGACATCCAAACGACTTGGCCTTTGACATTGAAGGTGTCGTTACCATTCGGACTCATAACATTCAGCTCTAGCGGGTGTCCTAACTTTAACACCGCATCGGAGCTAAAGCTTAAGCCGCCCAAGGAAATTGTTCCTACGGACCCTAGATAAGCTCGCTCACCAGAGTGAATTTGGATCGCTGATCCTAAATAGTATCGATCGTAGCGTCTTCGGTATCTTGTATTCTGTCTCATCGTTAAAGCCACAACTAGTGGGGTTAATAAAAGCAAAATAGTAACAACTATTGAAAGTGTATTCGTTGGGCCACCAGACTGGCTACTGCTATTTTCATAATTGTTATAAACTCGCTCGACCATCCCGCAACCGCCGCCTTCGGCTGCTGGACCTCTCATCATATTGAGGTAGGAGTTTGGATCGTAATTTGGTTTTGAGGTATCAACAGATGAGGACTGAGTCATTTGGATGGAAGTTTTCGTATTCATTCGGCCACTATTTTGAACAACACCGTCGAGTTTGTAGGACTCATGGGCCTGTTTTACGCCGTCATAATTAGTGTCGACGAAGGGCTGGTCTACGGAGTCTAGCAGGATCGTTTTTAACTGATAACCGATCATTCCGGCTTTTTCGTAACTCATCATAGCAGCAGTGCCAGCAATAAAAGGTGCTGCCATACTTGTCCCAGACATAGCTGCGTGACCGCCGCCAGGAATTGCACTCATAATATAGCGGCCTGGAGCTGCAATATGAACTGACGTCCCATAGTTTGAGAAGTCAGCTTTATAATCTGTCATTTCCGTTGCAGCGACTGCAATAACATTCGGAATAGGATAAGAGGCAGGATACATCGGGCTATGGTCAATATTTAAATCGATGTTCCCCGCTGCAGCTACGAAGAGAGTGTTCTTCTGATAGGCATATAAAATGGCTTGATAAAGTGCAGTACTAAACGCACCACCACCCCAGGAGTTATTAAGAATTTTTGCCCCGTTATTTACAGCATAATAGATGGCATTAACGGCATCGGAAGTTGTTCCCACACCATCACAACCTAAGAATTTGACGGGCATGATTTTTACGATGGACGTATCAATATCCCCATCATAATTCCCCGCCGTCGGAATAACATCTTGAGTGGAGCCGCGGACAATTCCTGCTACATGGGTTCCGTGATTATTACAGTCTGCCACATTATTATTATTATCGTAAAAGTTCCAACCGTTCACATCATCAACGTAGCCGTTTCCGTCGTCATCAACGCCAGCCTGGCCATTTGCTTCGGCCTCGTTCACCCAAATCGCAGCTTCTAATGATCTATGAGTAATATCTACTCCTGAATCAATAACCGCTACAGTTTGGATGGTCCCAGAAGGAGAGAGAAGTTGCCAGCTCTCCGGAACTTTAATGGGCGCGCCTGTTTGGCCGTAGGGTATAGAGTTGCTCTCAACTTGTAGGGCACCAAAGGTTTCTTGAATATAATTATTTAAATCCTCGTCGTTATTAAATATGGCTTCAGTGACAGAGGTTGTATTTGCAACATAATAGTTAGGCTCTGCAAATTCCACTGCGGGGTCGTTTCTGAGTTCTTGAATAATATCAGATACTTTTTGATTTTCGCGGATTTTATAATGGAATGTGTGCGCATCGGTCCAAGAAGTCTTAGTTGTAAATCCTTTTTGAGAGATGACTTTGCTGTGAGCTTGAGCGGCCGCAGAGGCTTTTGAGAGAAAGTCTTTGCTGTTGTTATCGACCTTATACTTTACGATGACTTCGCCCGGTACAAAACTTTTGGTTAAAGTCTGTGCCCAGGATATTTCAGTCGACATCAATGAGAGTATGAATGTCAAAATACATACAAAACGGCCAAGCTTCATCAAACGCTCCATTGCTCACGCTAATTAAAGAGGAACATATACTTCTCGGCCTTTGCCTAATATTAGCTTTAATAATATGAAAAGTTTTTGGTGGATTTTCATAATCAGATAATCAATTTGAAACTTTGTTTCAAATTGAGACAGTACAGAAGAAATCTCTTGGAAGTTTTAAAAACTGTCGAACCTGTAATCAATATTTTATAAATTTACTTCTTATAATTATTTTTTAAGCCCTTCCAGCAGTCTTGATAATTCTTCTGCCGAAGTGGAGAGCTCATTGCATTTTTAGTGACGTGATAGATGTACCGACTCTCAAACATAAATGCCATTGTGTTATCAATTTTTTGAGGCTTCAATGTCGCCTTTGATGCTGCATCAAATGTTTGTTGATCTGGTCCGTGGGCCGAAAATGCATTATGCAGACTGGCTCCGCCTGGTAAAAACCCATCTTGTTTTGCATCGTACTCGCCAGCAATAAGCCCCATAAACTCACTCATACAGTTGCGATGAAAGTACGGTGGGCGGAATGTGTTTTCTGCAACCATCCATCGTGGCGGGAAAATCACAAAATCCATATTTGCAGTACCTACATCACTTGAAGGAGAAGTGAGAACTGTAAAGATGGAAGGATCTGGATGATCAAAGCTCACTGTGTTGATGGTGTTAAATAACTTAAGATCATACTTGTAAGGATAAGTATTTCCATACCATGCAACGACATCAAACGGCGAATGAGGTGTTGTCGCACTCCAAAGGCTGCCACTGAATTTTTGTATAAACGCAAAGTTTTTATCAACTTCTTCGTAGGCCGCAACGGGCGCTAAGAAGTGTCTTGGATTTGCGAGCCCATTTGCTCCGATGGGTCCCAATTCAGGGAGTCGTAAAGTACGACCAAAATTTTCACAGACATAACCCGAGCTTGTTTCAGATCGAAGAATCACTTGAAACTTCACACCCTTTGGAATGACTGCAATCTCCGTGGGCGTGATCGTCAAATAACCAAATTCTGTTTTTAGTAATAGTTCACCAAACTGAACAACAATAAGCATTTCCCCATCGGCGTTCATAAAAAAGCGCTTTGTCATGGAGTCGGTGATAGAGAACATATGGATTGCCGATCCCGACTGCATCTGCGGACTGCCAGACTCACAATAAGTTGTTAAACCGTCGATGAAATCTACTTTCTTTTTGGGTTTAGGGAGTGGATTCCAGCGCAGTTGATTGGGGTTTGTTGCATGTTCTGCTTTATGAGTCTGTAAGTTTTTATTTGTGATGTAAGGTTTAAAGTCTGAATGAAGAACCGAAGGTCTTATGCGATAGAGCCACGACTTGAGATTTTCAGAGCGGGGAGCGGTAAAAGCTGCTGAGCTAAACTGTTCTGCATACAGTCCAAACTTAACATTTTGCGGTGAGTTTTGGTTTTTAGGTAATGCTCCCTTCAGTGCTTCCGTTGAGTGTGTGTTCTGAAATCCAGCCATATAATCTAATTTCATGGCGCGCTCCTCTTTGTCGGTCTCATGTTAAGTTGTATCAAGTTGAGATAATAGCTTTCAATACAACAAAAATCTACAAAAGTCTTAAGTAAATACACTACTTATGCCGTTATAGAGGTATATGAAATTTTTCATCCTTCTAGCCATAATATTCTTTTCTTATCGAATATTTGCTAGCGACAATGTTCATTACTATGAAAGTCGTTATTACCATATCGATGAATACATTCGCTTCGAAAACGACCCTAATTACGACAAGTACCTTAAAGCAAAAAAGGAAGCTGCAAAAAAGCAACGAAACGGCGTTGATGAATTTAAAGCGCGAAAAGAAAAAGAAGCTCAACAGCAAGAAAAAAACCGTTTAGCGCATTTAGCTCTTTTAGAAAAAGCAGAGCGCAATGAAGAAAGTTTTGAAAAACTTGAGGCCGCTTACGAAAAGCAAAAAGAAAAAGAACGCAAGGCTTACCTTAAGCTTCAAGCAGAGTATTTGATTAAAAAAGATGTAGATGATTCTAAGCGAAAACCGTCAAGATCTGTCGCAAGCTTTAAAGCTTCCAGCGACGAACCTATTCAGCGTATCCCGCGCGATAAACGAAAGTATATTCCAGGAAAAAAATAACGCAAAGCTAGACAAAAAGGTACGGCGTACCTTAGAATGCGCTTTATGGAAAAGCGTACTGTTCAGTCAGAGTATTTTAAAGATCTTCAAGAGCGAATTTCTGAGTCGCTATCTGAGATTCAAGGGCAAAAATTTAAGAAAGACATTTGGACACGGGAAGAAGGCGGAGGCGGCGACACTCGTATTTTTAGCGAAGGCTCCTTTCTCGAAAAAGGCGGGGTGAATTTTTCTGAAGTTCATGGAAAGTTTACGCCTGAATTTGCAGAAAAGATTCCATTTGGGAGTGGACTTAACTTCTATGCCACGGGTGTCTCTCTTGTTTTGCATCCGAAAAACCCATTTGTTCCTACAGTTCACGCTAACTTCAGATATATTCAGCGCGGTGATACGGGCTGGTTCGGTGGTGGAGCGGATTTAACGCCTTATTATCTTTTTGAAGAAGATGCCATTCACTTTCATAAGACTTACTACAATGCCTTAAAACCTTTTGGGGAAGATCTTTATCCGAAGTTTAAAGCTCATTGTGATGAATACTTTTATCTGCCCCATAGAAAAGAGACGAGAGGCGTAGGTGGAATTTTTTACGACTATCAAGCTGAGACACTTGAACTTGCCAACGGACAGACTGTTTTTGAAATGTCACAGGCTTGTGGGAATTCTTTTCTGGAATCCTACCTACCGATCGTTGAAAAACGTTTAAAGCTTCCGTTTTCTGAAAAACAAAAGGCCTTTCAAGAATACAGAAGGGGCCGTTATGTGGAGTTTAATTTGCTCTATGACAGGGGAACCATTTTTGGATTAAAAACAAATGGTCGAATTGAATCCATCCTTATGTCGTTACCTCTTCACGCGAGGTGGGAATATGACTACAAGCCTGAGCCCAGCTCTGAAGAAAGTAAGTTAGCAGAATACTTAAAGCCAATAGATTGGGTGAACCGCTAGAAGCTTTCTAGCGGCGTCCGCGCGGTCGTCTTGGTTTTTGAGGTGTTTTCTTTCCGACATCTTCCATTTTGTTGCCGCTATAATTAATTTTTGAATTTGCCCGCGTAACTTGAAATTCCACACGGCGATTCTGCTCACGTCCCTGATAATTTCCATTGTCGGCGATTGGACGAGATTCTCCATAACCAATAGCTCTTATTTTCCTATTAGGAATTTGATGTGTTTGCACAAGGTATTTTGCAACGGCCAGCGCTCGCTTTTTACTGAGTTCCATATTGTAGGCGTCACTACCGATGGAATCGGTATGGCCTTCAATCACAAGAGTCTTAAGTTCTGGCGGACGCTTTAAGTACGCAGCAAATTTATCTAAGGTCTCAAGAGATCTTTCATCTAAAATGTCAGAATCAAATTCAAATAAAATATCGCGAACCAAGAATGTTTCTGCCTTGGCCACAGGACCTGTTAGAAGGTCGTCTTCTTCTACCGAGACAATTTTTTGATTTTCATCTCTTTGAACTTTATAAATGCCACTAGCAACGGCAGGGTCTGAAGGCTTTTTAAAGACGGGTCCAAATGTCCAATTCATCCCAGTATAAACTCTCCAGTCTGGAGTTGCAGAGCCGTGGAGAAGCTCCGTTCCACCGCCAGCATGCAAAGATAGCCTTTGAGTGGCGCTATATTTTATACCCGCAAGCCATTCAAGAGATGAGAGCTCTCGGTGTGTACTGAAAATAGTTTTCTTGGAAGGAAAGCTTCCGAAAACTTCTCCAATAACTTTTAAATTGAACTCGGTAATGTAGTAGCTAGCAGCAACGGACGCGATCCATTGATCCTCAATGGGGCTGATTTCAGGAATTGCTGCAATGGCTTCGCCAGGACTTCGAAAACGATGACCGAGGTTTGCAGCAAGAGCAATTTTTTTGTATGTGGTATCGGCGGCGATTTCTAAATTGTAAATGGGGCCTGCATCGATACCAACAAAAGGGTTATTGTCGATGCGATTGAAATTCACGGATCCGACAAGTGCAACCCCGCCCTCGTTATCTCCGAGTAAACGATATTTTGTGTTGAACCTGTATTCTGTGAATCCGCGATTCATGAATTCGCCACCAGCTGCTTGGCTTTCAACGGATTGACTGAGCAAGTACGGGAAGCTGAAACCCACGTCCCAGTTTTTGGAAAGCCCATATCCGATATTCATATCCGCGATGAGAAGGGAGTCATCCTCAAAGCCATCAGAGAAGTAGGGAAGAGTGTTTTTGGCGTAGTTTATAAATAGTCCGAGGTTGAAAATCCCAGGCGCCAAAGTCTCTGAAGACTGTACGGTGACAAAATCCAAGCCGCTAGAAATACTGTTGAAGTTCTGAGCGTCCGTCCCCACCACATTCGCGTAGGAAGAAAGAGATGTGAGGATAACCATTAAGTAGCTAATAACCTTGATGTTTTTCATTTCTTAAGGGTGGACCCAAAATATCCTTTTTTCAAGGTAAACTGAGGGATTAGGGACGTGGCAGTAATATTCTTGACTTAAGGACGGAGAGTCCTTAATTTGTCTGCTTTCTCACAGCATAAATTGCATTAAAATTGATAGGATAGGATTTTAGATATGGCTAAAAAAGGTAAAACAAAAATCATTACGCTCGAGTGCACAGAAGCCAGAAAAATTGGTGTTCCTCCATCTCGTTATACAACAACTAAGAACACTCAAACTCATCCAGAAAGGCTGGAAAAGAAAAAGTACAATCCTTTCTTAAAGAAGCACACTGTTCACAAAGAAATTAAGTAATCTGTTGAGAAGATGAACCGTTTGAGGTTCTTTCTTTGAAATAAAAAAACGCCGATCAAAGTCGGCGTTTTTTTTTACTCTTATCATTTAGAGTTTAGAGCTTATGATTTTACCGCAGGGTTATGTGTCCAAGTCGGGCACCAACCTTCTGGTTTAACCTTTTTGCAAGTGTCGGTGATGATTTGGCACTCGCCTGTTTTCGTAAACAAGATACAGTTTGCGCAGTCTTGTTTTGCAAACGGGATACCGCTCTTTTCCACTTGGTCAGCCTTTGCGACCTTTGATTTGTCTTCTACGTATTTAATTGATGCTGCGGAACCCTTTGTTGGGTCGGCAAAGCATCCGCCTGCATCCGCTTCGCCTTTTTTCTTCTTCTTTTGTTGAGCAAAGCCAAGGGAGCTCATAAAGAGGATTGCTGGAACGGATAAAGCCATTTTGAGAAAGTTACGTCTAGAGTTCATAGGAAGAACCTCCATCTTTTGTTGTGTTAATCATTAAGCTTTCATTGCATTTTCAATTATTATTCATTTAGAAAGTGGGATCAAACACTATCTTTTGATTTTAAGGACTCGGTAAAAAAGCTATACCTTCAAGCCGTCTGGTTCCACCTTGAGAATTTAACGCGACATCCCCCAAGCACCGAGATAATCTATGTAGATGAATATCAATCTCAATAGTCTTCGAACTCAGAATGCGATTGCGAACATTTTGGTTTCTGTTCTCTTCTTCGGCATCATGAATATCATTGTTAAATATCTTTCATATTTACCTCTCATCGAAGTGGTATTTTTTAGAGCGTTCTTTTCGTGCATACTTGCTTATCTGACGCTTCGGAAAATGAAGATTTCCATACGGCCTAAGAATGCCAAGTTGATTATATTGCGAGGGCTTACGGGAACCCTTGGTCTTATCTTGTACTTCTACACGCTCCAAGAAATGCCCTTGGCCAGTGCAGTGACAATTCAATATCTTGCTCCGCTCTTTGCGACTTTCTTTGGGGGAATGCTTTTTCAAGAACGCGTTCCTAAAATGCAGTGGATGTTTTTAGCTCTGGCGTTTGTTGGAGTGATTATGGTGAAGGGGTTCGATACAAGGGTAGAGTGGCTTGATCTCACTCTTGGTGTTGTTTCAGCTGCCATGTCTGGCTTTACGTATAACCTTATTAGACGATTACGCAATGATGAGCCTGCGGTAAGAATTGTTTTTTACTTTCCTCTCGTAAGTACCATCATAACGTTACCGTTGTTGTTTTCGCCATTATCTGATGGTTGGGTCACACCAAATTTTGAAGGTTGGTTATTGATTTTTGCATTGGCGGCGGTGACGTGGGTGGCTCAAATTTATATGACTAAGGCTTACCAATCCCAAGCGCCTGGCTATATTGCGATCTTTAATTACCTAGGGTTATTTATGGCCGCTGCATTTGGCTACTTCTTATTTAATGAGAAGATGAGTCTACTTGCAAATTTCGGAATTTTAACTATTCTGGTGACGGTAGTATTAAGTACTTTGTATCAAACTTATTTTGTAAAGAAGGATTCGGATACTGGGACACTCTCACGGTAAACATCCACATGACCACCATCACCATCACTTTGATGCGACGACGCCTCAAAAGAAATTGCTATTTGTTTTTCTTTTGAATCTCGTCATGGCAATTTTTGAGTTTATTGGTGGGATTCTTACAAATAGTACGGCCATTATGTCCGATGCTCTTCATGATTTTGGAGATAGTCTCTCTTTAGGTTTAAGCTGGTACCTTGAGCGGGTTTCAAACCGAAAAGGGGATCGTACTTTCTCTTTTGGTTATCGCAGGTTCTCTCTTCTGGCGGCGTTTATAAATTCTTTTGTTCTTATTGTAGGATCCATTTGGGTTTTAACCGAGGTCATTCCTCGTCTTATTGAACCTGCCGATGTTCATGCCGAAGGCATGATGTACTTTGCAATCGTTGGACTTATTGTTAATGGCTTTTCTGCTTATATGTTAAGTTCTGGCCGTTCTTTAAATGAGAGAATTGTAACGTGGCACTTAATGGAAGATGTTCTAGGTTGGACTGCTGTTTTTATTGTTTCTATTGTTCTACAGTTTAAGGATATTCCGATTTTAGATCCGATTTTAGCCATCCTTGTGATGAGTATAATTCTTTTTAACGTTTTCAAAAACTTTAAACGTGTGTTCATGGTCTTTATGCAATCTACGCCTGAAAATATGAATAAAGATGATATTGAGTCCGCTCTTTCCACCCATGATAAAGTTGATCGTGTTTATCACACTCATATTTGGTCCCTAGATGGTGAGCGCCACGTTTTAACAACGCATATTTGCCTAAAAAAGCACGCCACGGCTGAGGATCATTCTGCCGTGCAGCTGTGGGCGCGAGAGGAAATTAAAAAGTTCGGTCTTTGGCATTCCACCATAGAAATTGAGTTCACCAATAATGATTAAAACTTAACCATGGATATTTTGCATAATCCTTTCTTGTTTCAATGCTTTAGGCATACAATTTGCTCTCTCTAACCAACAAGTGTTTTAATTCTAAAGAAACGAGTTCTTATGAAGTTTTTGAGCGCATTTTTGTCAGTTTGTTTAATCAGTTTACTCTTTTTTGAGAACGCAAGTGCAAGCCAATGTACTCATCTGTTTTCTCAAGGCCGAAAGATAAGCCCTCTTAAGCTCAATGAGAGCCGTGAGGAAACAATTCATGCAGGCGATCTTTTACTCAATGTCTTTGATTCGATCACAAAAGCACCAAACAACTCCCGAATTAAAGTTTTCACACCGACACTGAAATACGACGGAGTATCTTCTCTGATGATTCTTGTCTCTGTTGCAGAATCATTTGCTCAACGAGGTCTTAAGTTTGACTTTTTTGTGAATGAATCCATTAGCTCTTCTAGGCACTATGATCTTCTCGCTGAGCGCTCGACGAACACTATCAGATATCGCTCAGAGCCCGTTAAGCTCGACGCTGAACGAACAACGACTATTGTGATTGAAAGCAACGATCAAACAAAAGTCATTCGTTTTGATGGTGAGCTTAGCTCTATGGATCTTAAAGACCAAAGCCGTAGGCGCCCAATTCCTGTAAAATATATGGGACGAAATTTTTTAAGAGCTTCTCCATTTAAAGAAGCCGTACTGGCAAAAACTGTGGTTTCAGAGGCTGAACGTGGGAATTTAAATAAATCCGTTCAAGATATGGAAAAGCAATATGACAGGGTTCATAAGTCTGAGATCGAAATGATGACTGAGGCAGATATTATGATGGTATCGTCAAAGGCCTTTGATCTTGCGCTACAACTTCACATGCATAAATTTGGAAAGTCGCCTTCTCAGGATATGAACGGTCTCCAAATCTTAGAGCAAGTTCTAAAATAACTAACTCTTAAAGTTCTTCCACATCATGGATTCCATTGGCTTATCTGTTTTACTCACATATTTCGCCGATGGCTTTTTGTTGTAGTAATTATTAATGTCGCCTTTGATTTCAAAATAAATCAGCTGTCCAATAGGCATTCCAGGATAAACACGAACGGGTTTTTTCACTGAGATCTCAAGGGTCCAATGGTTACAAAAACCGACATCACCTTTACCAGCAGTAGCGTGGATATCAATTCCAAGACGACCTATGCTCGACTTTCCTTCAAGAAATGGAACGTGGTTATGCGTCTCTGTGTACTCTTCAGTAACACCCAAATAAAATTGATCAGGCATAAGGACATATCCTTCAGCAGGAATCTCAACATATTTAATTTTGTTATGCTTCTTAGAATCTAAAGTCTCATCAGTATATAATCCGAGTGTGGATCCCAGATGAACATCATAGGAATTCGTTCCAAGACACTCTGGCCGAAATGGCTCAACAACAATAGCCTTACTCTCAATAAAATTTAAAATCTCAGCATCGGTCAAAATCATAAAACACCCCTTCGCTCAATCCATTACATTTATCAACGTAGCTCCTTCAACTCAACCTATGAGCTATGCATTAAAGATCTTTTGTGAGCTGATCAAGAGGAGGGGCGACTGAGCCTTAAGAAATCCGAAACTCCAGCTTGTCCGACGAAACGTCTATAGAAACAGTAGACCCATCAGAGATTTCTCCAGCTATGAACTTTCTTCCGAGTTGAGTCTCGATATTTCGCTGGATAAAGCGTTTTAGTGGTCTTGCTCCATAGACTGGGTCATAGGCTTCTTTTCCGATAAACTCTCTTGCTTTATCCGTAATCGTGATTTTGATGTTTTGATCCATGAGGCGTTGTTGTACTTCGGCGAGTTGGATGTCGATGATCTTTTCGATTTCGGAGAGTTTTAGCGGGCTAAATAGTACAATCTCGTCGACTCGGTTTAAGAACTCAGGTCGGAAGCGTTGTCTCAATTCTGCGAGGACGCGTTCTCGAGTTGGTTCTTTAATGTCGCCGCCTTCTCTCAAGTCTTCGATCAAAATTGGCGCGCCAATGTTTGAGGTCATAATGATCACGGTATTTTTAAAGTTTACCGTCCGACCTTGTGAGTCTGTAATGCGTCCGTCATCTAAGACTTGAAGTAAAATATTAAATATATCGGGATGTGCTTTTTCGATCTCGTCAAAGAGTATGACCGAGTAGGGCTTTCTGCGGACGGCTTCAGTCAGTTGTCCGCCTTCATCGTAGCCAACATAACCAGGAGGGGCTCCGATGAGTCGTGAGACAGAGTGTTTTTCCATATACTCACTCATGTCGATTCTGATCATATTGTCTTCAGAATCAAAAAGATTTTCCGCAAGGGATCTTGCGAGTTCTGTTTTACCGACACCTGTTGGCCCAAGGAACATAAAAGATCCTATTGGGCGCTTCGGATCTTTAATGCCTGCACGAGCGCGGATGACGGCATCGGAAACAAGCTCAACGGCTTCATCTTGACCTATAACTCTTTTGTGAAGAATCTCAGCGAGCCTTAAAAGTTTTTCTCGTTCACCTTGGAGAAGTCGATTAACAGGTATTCCGGTCCATTTACTAACAATGTCGGCTATTTCGTCTTCGTCCACAACTTCGGTTAAGAGTTTTGTTTCGTGAGTGTGGGATTCAAGCTCTTTCAGTTTCTTTTCAAGTTCGGGAATCCTTCCTAGTTTAAGTTCTGCGGCCTTGTTGAGGTCGTAATTGCGTTCAGCCTTTTCAAGTTCGTTACGGTACTGTTCAATCTGTTCTCTGATTTTTCGAACATCCATGTTAGCGGCCTTTTCTTTTTCCCACTGGGCCTTCATGGTTTGTGAATCTGCTTTGAGATCGGCAATTTCTTTCTGAAGACGTTTATGACGCTCTTTACTTTGATCGTCTTTTTCTTTTTTCAAAGCTGTCTCTTCAATCTCAAGCTGCATCACTCTTCTTGTGATTTGATCAAGCTCTGAGGGCATGGAATCTAGCTCCGTACGAATTTTTGCACAAGCTTCATCAACAAGATCAATAGCCTTATCGGGTAAAAAACGATCTGTGATATAACGATCAGACAATACCGCAGCACTTACCAACGCACGATCTTGGATTTGCACACCGTGGTGGACTTCAAATCGTTCTTTAAGTCCACGCAAGATAGAGATAGTGTCTTCAACGTTAGGTTGATCAATTAAAACAGTCTGAAAGCGTCTTTCTAATGCCGGGTCTTTTTCAATGTATTTTCTATATTCATCAAGAGTTGTCGCACCGATACAGTGGAGTTCTCCGCGTGCAAGCATGGGTTTTAGCAATTGGCCCGCATCCATGGCGCCATCGGATTTGCCTGCGCCAACAATCGTATGAAGTTCGTCAATGAAGAGGATGATTCGGCCTTCAGCTTTTTTTATTTCATTGAGGACAGCTTTAAGTCTTTCTTCAAACTCGCCACGGTATTTTGCACCAGCAACTAGCGCTCCCATATCCAGAGCAAAAACAGTTTTCTCTTTCAAACCTTCTGGAACGTCTCCTCGAACAATTCTTTGTGCAAGACCCTCTGCAATAGCAGTCTTTCCGACACCAGGCTCACCGATAAGAACTGGATTATTTTTTGTTTTTCGAGACAGGATTCGGATAACTCGTCTGATCTCTTCATCACGGCCAATGACTGGATCCATTTTCCCAGCGCTGGCCTCGTTAACGAGGTCGCGACCATATTTTTCCAATACCTGATATGTTTCTTCTGGGTTTTGCGATGTCACTTTTTGTGTTCCTCTAACTTTTGTTAACTCGTTAATAAATTTTTCTTTGGAACCAAGATGCGTCTTTAACACTTTGTACAGTGGAGCAGGTTCCTCTTTATTGAGGAGAGCTAATATAAAGTGCTCTACAGATATATACTCATCACCTAACTTTTTGGCTTCTTTTTCTGAATGTGAAAGAAATTGGTTTAATTGCGGAGTGATAAGAATCCGGTTAGGATCAACACCTGAGCCTGAAACGCTTGGTTTTTTATCCAACTCTCTTTGAAGATCATTTTTTAACGACACCAAGTTGACTTGAAGTTTTTGAAAAATTTCGGAAATCAATCCTTGGTCTTGAAGGATGGCAAAGATCAAATGTGCCACATCAACATCCTGATGTTGATTGTCCATAGCAACGGTTTGTGCACGTTGGAGGGCCTCTTGGCTTTTTTGCGTAAATTTATTAATATCCATATGTACTTAATCTGATTATGCCTCTTAAAACTGTCAAGCGCCAACCTGACCTCTTGACAGAATTAATTTCGGACCCATGTTAACAATGTAGCATCTAGCTTAAAAAAAATTAAAAAGGAGGTAAGTACAATATGAGAACCTTAAATAGTTTAGTGCCTCGCCGATTTGGCGCAGGATTGCCAAGCCTTTTTGATGAGTTCTTTAATGATATAGATAGAGGCTTTAGTCTTGGTGCTTCAAGCTTTGTTCCGAGCTTGAATGTCAGTGAAACAGACTCTGCTTATAAGGTCACGGCTGAGTTGCCAGGACTTGATGAAAAGGATTTTGAAGTCACTATTGAAGATAATATCTTAAGACTCAAAGGCGAGAAAAAGCATGAGTCCGAGGATAAGGAAGATCACTACCACAGATATGAATCAAGCTATGGTTCATTTGAACGAGTTTTGAGACTTCCCAATGCGATTGATTCTGACGCCTGCAAGGCGAAGTTTAAAAACGGAGTTTTAACCTTAACGATTCCGAAGACCGAAGCAGGTCTTAGAGTTAAGAAGCTTAAAATCTCAAACTAAAGCAAATTAACTCAGCGCGAACAATAGGACGGAAGCCTTTTCCCCTTGGTTTCCGTCCTTTTTTTTTATATTATTTCTCCTTCTAAAGAATAGCAAAAGGGAGAATCTTTATGCCAAAAAAATCCATTAAAACATTGTCTGCACCCAATCCAGTAGGTCCATATTCGCAAGCGATTGCAAATGGTCCATTTTTATTTTGTTCAGGTCAAATTGCGATCGATCCAAAGACTGATGAGGTAAAATCTTCTGACAGTGTTGCTGATCAAACCAAACTTGTTATGGAAAATATTAAAGCGGTCTTGAGTGCAAATAATATGAATTTCTCTCACGTATTAAAGACTACAATTTTTCTTTTAGATATGGCGGATTTCGGGAATGTGAATGAGGTCTACAGCCAGTATTTGCAAGAGCCGTATCCAGCTCGTTCTACCGTTGCGGTGAACGGACTGCCTAAGGGAGTCCGAGTGGAAATTGAAGTTTTAGCTTATAAAGAGTAATTGCTTTGAGGACCCACTCTCCTTTTTCATTCATTCTTATTTTCGGCATTGTAAGTTCAGTTCTTTTTTTTGGATTTTACTTTAAGGAACTCAAGAACGTACGCTCCCAGAAGGTCACGGCGTGGACTGAAGACTCCAGTGCAGATTGTGCTGTCGTTTTGACGGGGAGTCGTGGGCGCGTTAAGGATGGATTGAGTTTACTCTCCAAAGGCTCCATCCGAAAATTAATTTTATCAGGCGTTTACGAGAAGGCTAATCTCCGCGATATTTTTCCAGAGTGGCCTTATTATGGAGACTTAAATCCTGACGACGTAATCCTAGAGAAGTACGCGAAGACGACTTTTGGTAATGCACTCCAAACTTATACCGTTGTTGAAGCTCTTCAATGTCGTGATCTTATTTTAATTACAAGTCAAACTCACATGTACCGCGCTTACCGTACGTTTAGAGCGAATTTTCCTGCAGGCTTTAAGATTTTTAAACGAAGTGTTTTAGGTGGCGATCAATTTGAAGAATATGAAGAAGCCATCAAATCACTTTTCTATTCTATCTGGACATACTAAATTTTTTTACGCAGTTTTCTTAGCGGTGTTTACCCCAAAGAGTGATCTAAATGCTTTGATCAGTGTCGGGTCGTATTTGCGATGTTCTGTTAGCAGTAGGGCTAGCGCGTCTTCTGGTTTGTATAAAGAGCGACCCCCGCGTTTTGTAGTTAAAGCGCTAAATGCGTCTGCAATCGCCACGACTCGTGCTGGATAATAAATCTCAGTGGCTTTGATGCCACGAGGGTATCCAGTACCATCCCAGCTTTCATGGTGTTGTTCGATGACAAGTTTGACTTCTTCTGGGAACTCTCTCAAATCTTTAATCATCTCAAGACCGTAATGAGGGTGTTTCTTAACACCACTCCATTCCTCTGGCGTAAGTTTTCGGTTGATGTCTTCAATGCCATCAGGGAGTTTGCTCATTCCAATGTCGTGTAAAAGGCCGCCCAGCCCAATGATCATAAGTGTTTTTTCATTGACGTTATCATGGGCCCTTGCAAGCAGGACAGAAAACACTGCCGTTGCAATAGCGTGACGACACGGATAACTTTCTTCTCTTGATAGATTAATAAAAATTGCAAGACTCTTTGGATCTTGCTTCAGAAGATCAATGTAACTTCTAACAACAACCTGTGAGCGTCTTAGTGACGCTTCATCAAAAATCTTGTCTTCAAATATTTCGAACATGGTCTGTTCTGTGAGTTCTTCAATCGCGGTATGAGGGTCTGCAGCCAGAGCGTTTGGATTGGCTTGCACCTTATTAACAAGGACCTCAGTTGCTGTGATGTATTCACGCCGTTCGGATTTATGAATATAGAGTTCTTTTACGCCTTTATTTGCGTATTTTTTAAAACGCTCAAAATCGACCTTATCGCCTCTTTTAAAAACGAGGGTAAATTTGGTGTCGCTAATTTTAATGTAAACACCGAAAGGCAACTCTCCTGTCATAGAAAGGAAGTTATCAATACTAATTTGAGAATATTCATTTATCTTTGACAATCTTTACCTCACTTAATATTTCGGAATTATTAAGACTGTTCTAGAGTCCAGTTGAGTGTCTCAAAGTGAGACTTTTTGTACTTCATAGGCTCTATATTGATGAATGTACGTTTGTATTGCCCTCAGAGAAGGTCTTAGACGATAATAGGAGTATGCCGAACCCTCCAAAGTCCAACGAAAACGGAAGTCCGATATATTTTGACCCTGCTCGGGTGGGGATTTCTTTAATTGAGGTCGGAATTGATTTTCAAGAGATTGATGAAAAAGAAATCACAACAAGATGGTTTCGTGATCAGAAAAGTGAAACCGATGTTTTTATTTGGCTCAATAAAAGCGGGCAGATCATCAAACAGCAAGTCTCCGTGATGGGGCAGCTGATTGAATGGAATATTGTGGAAGGAGTGCGCACTGGTGTGATGTTAGAGAGTGAATTCTCTACGCAAAACCTTATGGAAAATGGTTTAACATCGGGGGATTCGGCCAGTGAGATTATTCGGTTCGATAAATCTGTACAGACGCAAAGTCTTGAACTGGGCTTATCGATACTAAAGCATACCCGAAGCGTGGATCCAAAGCTCTTGGAAAAAATGATAACCAATTTTAATCAGGGTCTATCTTTTAAGGCTTTTTCTTTACGCAAGAAATTTCAACCTAAACAGGGTTGGCTTGCGCGGATCTTATCTTGCCTTCGTAAATAATTTCTGAAAATATACCAATAATGAAGACATCATGGTTTTTCTTTCGAAAGTTTTTGTTCTCTAAAAATGCTGGGTCTGTGACTAAAGCCATTGCTTGGCTTTCGCTTTTAGGGATTGGGGTGAGCACCATGGCCATGGTTGTTGTAACCAGTGTAATGGGTGGCTTTGGAAACGCGATCGAAGACCGCCTCGTTAGTTTTGAGCCTCATGTTATTGTTAAGTCAAAATCTGAGGACCGTAACGTGGCAAAAAAAGAGTTATCGGACCTAGCTACAGAGTTGAAGCGCGAAGAAAAGCTTCATGCCTTCTTATTTGACCAAGAGCAAATCGTACTGCGTACTCCTGGGGGGCATTACAGTGGAGCAGTGGCAAAGGGTTTAGAGGAAGAAAGCCTTCAGCACTTTATTGAAGCCTCAAGGCAATATAATCAAAGTAAGGTTCAAAGATTCTCGTGGGAGTCTCAAGTAGAGTCTCCTATGGTTATTGCAAACGATGATGTAATGGTGGGATCTGATCTTGCGTATCAGACAGGTATATTTGTGGGCGATCAAATTGTATTGACCCCGCCAGAATCTTTACTCTTACCGCCAGGGGAAGCTCCGCAGTTTATAAAAATGAACGTGCAAGACATATTGCGAACAAGTGTAGAGTCCATCGACTCTCAAGTGGTCATTTATAAAAAGAAAGAGAAGGGAAAGCTTTTTAGAGACTCAATTAGCCTCGAAACTTTATTAGAGGTCTACCTTGATGACCATAAAAACATGGACGTTGTTGCAGGGAAAATTGATCGAGATAAATTTGAGGTGAGTACGTGGAGAGATAGGAACTCAACTTTATTTTACTCTCTGAAGATGGAAAAAATGCTTATTAGCTTCTTTCTTTTTCTTGCGATATTAATTGGAAGCTTTACCATTGTGACAGTCCTTGTCTTGCTCTCAACCCAAAAGCGAAAAGATATCGGAATTCTTTTAACTTTGGGGATGAAAAAGAAAGACCTTGTTCGGGTCTTTACCCAGATTGGATTTTTACTCTCTGGAGCAGGAGTTGTCCTAGGTTTTGTTTTGGGGTTATTGATTTGTGTGATCTTAGCAAAGTATCAGTTTATCAATTTGCCGGATGTTTATTATGACCGAACAATTCCTGTAAAATTTAATTTCGGTGAGTATGGCCTTATCCTTCTGATCACTTTTGCCATCAGCTATCTTAGTGCTATGTACCCTGCGCGGCTCATTACATCGTTTCAACCGCAGGATATTCTGCGAAAAGTTTAAGTTTTAAGCCCTAGGTCCTGTTGTGAGTTTTTTAGACTCCCTATACAATGAGATATAGGGGCTATTTTTCAAATCGGCTCCGTATGGGGAGTCCCAATGAAGGTCCAATTTCTATTTGTTGTTTCGTTACTGATGGCATCAACATCGAATGCTCAGGTCTCTGAGTTTTTGTGTAAGAAAGTTCCAAAAGATAGTTTTAAATCCGCGGGCCGAGTTGCAGTGGGTTGTGCAAAGGTTATCCCAGCAGACGTACTTGATTACTTGTTTGAAGAAAAAAATCAAAACATTGGGATTACAAAGTTTGAAGCCAAAGAAGATAACTCAAAAAATAAAATTAGCGTGTTAGGTACAAAAGACTACGCTTACTATCTGAAGTTAGACAAGAACAAGAAAGTAAAACTTCAGCAAGGGCAGGGATCAGGTGTAGTTGCGCCTCACTGTTATGATTATGATATCGTTAATCATGACGGGGTTAGGTACTGTAATGCTTCTCCGCCAAAGGACAGTGCTGAATGCCTAAGGAAGTGGGCAAGCGATCCGATTCGAAATCCTAAGGGAAGAACAAAGTCTTGCGAAGTGTTCTTAACCGCGATGCAATCTTGTGTAGAATCTGACAGTGCTACTGAGAAGTGTATTGATAAGGTCTTTGCTAAAATGAATGTGGACTCGTCACGGCCCACTCCAAATCCGCATAATAAGCCTATGCCAGTTCTGGAGCATGATCTTACCGTCGAAAGCGATGATGAGTTCTGCGGAGAGCCCGATATGCCACCTTGCCGAGAGTATCACGCTCCTTCGAATCAGCGATCAGGTGGCTCTCGTTAATAACGGTTAAACCGAAACGTCAAATTCTCTTAAGGCACTGGTTAAAGAAGTTTTTTTATCAGTGCTTTCTGATCTTTTTCCAATAATGAGAGCGCACGGGGTGTGGAACGTACCTGCTGGATATTCTTTTGCTTGAGAGCCAGGGATGACTACGGAATTTTTTGGAACGCGACCTTTATAAACCGTCCCTTCTTTTGAAGTTGCATCAATGATCTTTGTTGAAGCAGTAATGGTTACGCCAGCGCCGAGTACGGCACCCTCTTCAACATGAACACCTTCAACAACAATACATCTACTACCAACAAACACGTTGTCTTCAATGATCACAGGTGCTGCTTGGAGAGGTTCTAAAACTCCACCAATACCGACGCCCCCTGAGAGGTGAACGTTCTTTCCGATTTGCGCGCAAGATCCTACAGTGGCCCAAGTGTCTACCATGGTTCCCTCATCCACATAGGCGCCGATGTTCACATAAGAAGGCATAAGGATAGCACCTCTATTAACAAAAGCACCTTTACGGACCACGGCTGGCGGAACAACTCTGACGCCATCTTCTAGGGTAAAGTTTTTCAGTGGGATTTTATCTGCATATTTAAAAATTCCAGATTCGAGTTCTTCCATTTTTTGAATTCTAAAGTATAGAAGTATGGCTTCTTTAACCCATGTGTTGACCTTCCACCCGCCGTCTGACTTCTCAGCGACTCGGATTAGGCCTTTATCAAGGTCGTTAATTGTTTTTTGAATAGCGTTTTGAACTTCAGCAGAATCTAGCTGTAATTTTACTGCAAATGCATCGTGGATAATTGAGTTCATGGAATCTCCTTAAATAAGTGGTTCTTATGCAAGTTTCTCTGTGGTTTTAAGTGCTTCTAAGATTGCGGGCACATGGGTGGCTA
>CAYXYF010000015.1:0-54647 GCA_964469265.1 uncultured Bdellovibrionales bacterium | reverse complement strand
TAGAAATTCTTTTTTATACGGAAGGTACCTTCGTTGACCATCCGCCGTCTTTTACGGATTTAAAACCTCAAGTGTTCCACCGCCTTGATGAAATTATAAATCACATGATGGAAGTTGCATGCTCCATGGACTCTGTCGTATTTGGCGAAAATCAAATTCTTGGCCAAATTAAAAATGCTTTCACAGATCAACAGAAGAAAAATCAAGTTGGGCCTGGTATCGCAAGATTTTTAAATTTAATCTTAAGAGAGACAAAAAAAATAAGAACGGAAACCCAACTCGCAAGACTTCAAACCTCAATCTCCTCTATTGCTGGGAAAATGGTTCACCAAAAATTTGGAAACAAAATATCCGTACTGTTAGTAGGATATGGTGAAACCCACAAGCTACTGCATAAGTACCTTGAGAAAAAAGGATTTACCAATATTACAGTGACCAACCGTACTGCGGCTAATATTAACTACCATGATTTGAGTTGCAAAATTCTTGAATGGGATAAGTTCTTAAAAGCTGAGTTTGGGCACTTTGATGTTATTAGTTTTGCAACCGCTTCTACTGAAATTCTACTGACTGAAGAAATGCTCAATGTAACACGGCCAAAGCAAGTTGTTGATCTTTGCATCCCACCCAATGCGGATAGAAATATAGTTGAGCTTAAGGCAGAGTATTTAGGCTTAGATTGTATTCAGTCTATCCTCTCTAAAGATCAAAAAGAGGCCAATGAACTCCGAGACCAATTAAAAAGTCATGTGTCTTCGTCCGTCCTAAAAATTTTATCAGACCTTTCAGTCCACTCTATTAATAATCTAATTACTGACAATATCCAAAAAAGCCTTCGTATTCACGAAGAGTACCTTAGCAGCCTTGAAAGTGTGTTTGGAAATCTCACTGCAGAACAAAAGCTCAACCTCACGCAGTGGTCAGAAAAGCTGATTAAAAAAATCAATCACGTCCATTTAAAAACTTACAAAGAAGTCGTCAATGCAGTCCAAACTCAAGGTAGGGACGCGCAAAAGTGATCTTGCGCTAACTCAAACGTCCCAAGTTATACATTCACTTAAAGATAAAGGTATTAATGCAGAAGCATTTCATATCGTTACCACGGGTGATCGCGATCAGCGCCCCTTCAGACATATGTTGGGAGATGGCTTCTTCACTAAAGAAATTGAAAAATCTCTTTTAAAAAATGAGGTTCAAACCGCAGTTCATTCTTCAAAAGATCTTCCAAGCCAAACACATAAAGACATTCCTTGGTTTGCTTATGGCCCACGAGAAGAGGCAACTGATATTCTCATCATAAAAAAAGAATACGTCCTCTCTGAAAACCCCCTCCAAATAAAACCCGATATTGTTATAGGCACTTCATCGCCAAGAAGAGAAGCGCAACTCAAAATCAAATATCCAAATGCAAAAATCGAATCTTTTCGTGGAAACGTACCCACAAGAATTGAAAAGGTCAAAAATGGAACTGTCGATGCCTGCGTTCTTGCGAAGGCCGGTGTTAATCGATTAAACCTTTTAAGGTTTATTGAAGAGCAAGGACTTAAGGTCTACGATTTAGATTTTGTAACTGCTCCTTGCCAGGGAATCTTAGGTTTACAGACACGAGCTGAAAACAAAGAATTCATAGAAGGCGTTATCAACTCTGAGCTCACCGAGATCGCGCGGGCTGAAAAGATGGTTCTTGCGATTTTAGGTGGAGGCTGCCACTTAGCTGTGGGATGTAAAATTACAAAAAATGAAAGCTACGAGTTAAAATTCTTCTTCTCAGAAGAAAACCAAACCTTTGACTTTACCCTTGAGGCTCCAAGCATTGATGGCCTGCTCCGAAAACTCTTTGATAAACTTACGAATGCAAATGGCTCCAAAAGAGTCATTATTACCCCTGCAGTGCAACACCAGCTTAGGGCCGCAAAAATTTTTTCAAAACACAACTACCAAGTGATCCCATGGGTTTTAAGAGAAATTAAACCTACTTTTTCAATTTCGAATTTTGAAGAACTCAGCTCTAAATATAAGAGTTTTGATGGGCTTGTTTTTACAAGTCAGTTTTCAGTTCGGATATTTTTTAATGAATTTATCACACGATTCCCTGAGCTATTGAGCGAACTCCACAAACAGAAAATTTATGCTGTAGGAGATGCCACGAAGCTTGAGGTTGAGAAGTATGGGCCCTTTAGCGTGATTGTCCCTCCTGAAGCCCATGCCGTTTCCATGATTGATATTATTGAATGTCAAAATGCTCTTCTTATGGGATCAAGTCATTCCGCTATAAGAAAACTATTTGATAAACAGGGAAAGGCTTACAAATTTTTAAATCTTTATGAGAGCTTTCCAAATCAAGGGCCTCTCTCAGGTGTTCCAGAGTTTAGAGATGGAGATAAGTTGATTCTAAGCAATCCTCTTTGCGCTTTGGATTTTATTGAACTATATAAGAAAGAGCCCAGCGATTTTAAAAAAGTAGATATTTATGCCTTTGGTCCTTCGACCGCGAAGGTCCTCACAGAAAATAACATTGAGCACGTCGTTAATAAACGCTCCGGCTCTTGGAAAGATATGGCGGAGACATTATGAGCTTAACTAATTCACAAAATTTATATGAAAAATCACAGAAGTACGCCCCAGCGGGCGTGCACTCCCCTGTCCGGGCTTTTAAATCCGTAGGCGGTTCACCGATATTTTTTAAAAGAGGTAATGGCTCAAAACTAATTGATGTTGATGGCAACGAGTATGTTGATTTCTGTATGAGCTGGGGAGCACTTCTTCTCGGTCATGCTAACCAAGAAGTTGTTAAAGGTGTACAAGAGCAAGTTCAAAACGGTACACACTTCGGTACGCCAACAGAATTAGATGTCGAGCTATCAGAACTGATTCTCTCTAAACTTAAAATCTTTGATAAGATAAGATTCGTCAACTCGGGGACTGAGGCTGTGATGACAGCAATACGTCTTGCTCGTGGAGCAACTGGAAGAGAAAAATTTGTAAAGATTGATGGATCTTACCACGGTCACTCAGACAGCCTTCTTGTGAACGCAGGCTCAGGGTTAATGACACAAGGACAGGCAAGCTCTAAAGGAGTTCCAAAAGGAACCGTTAATGATACCATTACCATTCCAAGCAACAATATCGAAGCCCTTCAAGAAGTATTTAAAACCTACAAGGATCAAATTGCTGCCGTCATAGTAGAGCCAATAATGGCCAACAGCGGACTGTTTACTCCAACTAAAGAGTGGATGAAGTCCTGTCGAGAGCTCACAAAGGAAAATAACGCTCTTTTAATTTTTGATGAGGTCATTACTGGGTTTAGAGTTGGGCCTACAGGAGCAATTGGTTACTTTGATGTAGAACCTGATATTGCAACCTACGGAAAAATCATCGGCGGAGGTCTCCCAGTCGGAGCAATCTGCGCAAAAGATGAAATCATGAATCACATTGCACCATTGGGCGGTGTTTATCAGGCAGGAACTCTTAGCGGTAACCCCCTATGCATGATCTCAGGGATTAAGACTTTGAAAGAAGCATTTTCTAAAGATGTTTATTCTTATATTGAAAATGAACTAGGCCCATACTTGGATGAAAAAATGAAGAGTTCTTCCTTGCCGATTCACTATACGCGCATTGGAAGTATCTTTTGGATGGCACCTGATATGCCTGAAGAGCCTAAAAGTTATCATGATATTTCTAAGTCAACGGTCGAGGCCTACAAGAACTCCTATCACAAGCTATTGGAAAAAGGGATTTACCTCTCTCCATCAGTCTACGAGGTTGCATTCTTGTCGTTGGCGCATACTAAACAAGATATCGACAAACTCGTCAATGCACTCAAAGAAAGTCTATAGGGGGACGGATGTACTTTCGAACAAAGGTAACTTTCGGTGTTTTAGCAACTCTGGCCATTATTCAGGTTATTTGGTGGTCTTATCTACTTATTGACCAACAAACTTTAATTGCAACGTTAAATCCAGACTTCACAGAGAAGACAACACAGTTCCAACGAATGATTATATTTGAAGCTGGATTCTTTATTTTCTTTTGGAGCTTAAGCCTCTGGTACACTTATAAAACCTACCGCGAACAAATCCAGCTTAAAAGAGCTCACACTGCATTTCTTGGAGCGATTTCACATGAACTAAAAACTCCACTGGCAAATATTAGACTTTGCTTAGATACTCTTGAGAGACCTGATATTGGTGAAGAAAAAATCAATACATATATTTCACGTGCAAACAGCGCGCTCAACACCCTTCACGATCAAGTTGAAAATATTCTCACGCTCTCGTCCATTGATCGACTCTCTGATGATAAAACAAGTTTTAAAATTCGAACTCTCGTTGAAGATACTGTTGCTTCGTATGTTCAAACCAATAAAATCAGCTCCGATCTTGTTACGATAAATATCGATAAAAACCTTGAGGTCTTTGCACCACCGATTTCCTCTCAATTGATATTTAAGAATATTTTAGATAATGCAATTAAGTACTCTCAAAAGTCAGATGATAGAAGAATTCACATTTCCGCTGAAAAGAAGCAAAACCAAGTCATCTTAGAGGTTGCAGACAAGGGCATCGGAATGACAGAGGCTGAGATCAAAGCTTCCATGACTCCGTTTTGGAGGGGTGAACGAGTTATCGCCGAAGCATTCCCAGGAACTGGTGTTGGTTTAACTCTTGTCCAAGAAATTGCGCAAAGATCTGATATACACATTCGTTTTGAAAGCGAAGGCATTGACCAAGGTGTTACTGTCCGAATTATCTGGGAAACATTTTAATGGTTGGACACATCCTTTTAATCGAAGACAACGAACTCCTTGGTGCAAGCTTGATTGATAACTTGCAAATGGAGAACTTTACCGTCGATTGGGTTCAGGATGGTGAAACGGGTCTCAATGCAGCTTTAAAAGGTATTCATGATCTTGTTATCTTAGATCTTTCCCTGCCAAAAATTGATGGTAAAGACGTCTTAGCTGGACTTCGAAAAACGCATTCTACTCCCGTTTTAATTTTATCTGCGCGAGCAAGCTTACAGGATAAGATTGAAGGCTTAGAGCTTAAGGCCGACGATTACCTCACTAAGCCTTTCCACTTTAAAGAGCTTCTTCTTCGCATCCAAGGATTACTAAGAAGATCACAACCCTCATTAAAAGATGTTCATCAAATTCAAGTTGGGAATGCGACTTTTGATTTTGACGCACAGATGGTGCTTACAACCACAGGGCAAGAGAAGCTCACGGACAAGGAAACTCGCGTTTTGAAATTGTTGCTAACATTTGCTAATCAAGTTGTAGCACGAGAAAAGATCCTCGATTTAGTATGGGGTTTTAATAACTATCCAACAACTCGAACGATTGATAACATGATTGTTAAATTTAGAAAGTGGATTGAAAACGATCCAACAAATCCCACAATAATTACATCTCACCGAGGAATCGGTTATTCATTAATGTTAAAAGAGGAAATATAATGTCTAACTTCTTAAATGCACTTCAACAAAAAAATGACGCCCAAATTCCAGTTTGGTTTATGAGGCAGGCTGGCCGCTATCTGCCTGAATACATGGCCGTTAAAAACAAGTCCAACTTTCGTACAATGAGCCACACTCCTGAAATCATGAAAGAGATCACTCTTCAACCTATGAGAAAGTTTCCGCTAGATGCATCGATTATGTTTTCTGATATCTTAACTTGTCTAGAGTTTATGGGTTCAACATTTGAGTTTACAGATCACGGGCCAAAACTTGCCGATGCAGGTGTTCACACAGTAAAGAACCTGACGGCACTTGACCCTAAAAAAGATCTACATTTTGTTGGGGAAGGGATTTCTCTAATAAAAAAAGAACTCACAGACAGGCCACTCATTGGTTTTGTCGGAGCACCTTTTACTTTAATTTCTTATCTTGTTGAAGGTGGAACATCGAAAGACTTTATACATACAAAAAAATTCTTATTTGAAGATCCAGAGGGATTTAGCAGGGCTATGAAACATATTTCAGATCAGCTTATCTCTTATCTGAAGTATCAAATTGAGTGTGGAGTCCAAGCAGTACAAGTTTTTGATTCATGGGTCGGGATTTTATCGCGCCACGAATACGAACAACATATTCTAGCGCACATGAAAAATATCGTGAGCGGAGTTAAAGCAGCTCACTCAAACATCCCAGTGATAGTTTACTCTCAACCGACGAATCATATTGCGGACCTCATGGCACAAACAGGAGCAAATGCAATCAGCGTAGACTGGAGAGCACCACTTTCAGAAATCGCAAAACGAATTCCAACAAACGTCTCTCTCCAAGGAAACGTAGACCCCATCGTTATGACTCTTGAGTGGTCAAAAGCAAAACCGTACATCCAGAAAGTCCTAGAAGATGCAAAAAGAGCCGAAATCCTAAACCGCTTCATCTTCAACGTAGGCCACGGAGTAACCCCCCACACCAAACCAGAAACCGTCGCTCAAGTTGTAGATTACGTGCATAGCTTTAAACAGTCATAAAAACTAACGCACCACTAGACAAAAAGGTACGGCGTACCTGTGACGAAATTTGGCAGCTTTTATGCAACTATTGCTCTTTTGGGCTCTTGTTTGTTTTGAGGTTTGGCTGCTAGGGGCTTTAAACTCATTATATTACATTTAAATAACCTATAAATACACAACTTCTCATTTTTTGGGCGGCATCTGAATTGCTTTATCTAATGCTCGGTACGTTGATGGTACGTGAAAGAGCGAGATGAAGAAGTTATTGGTTTACTTCCAAATTCTAATACTGATTTCCACCAGCACCACCTATGCTGACGAAACTCAATCTACTGTGCAGCTTGCAACTGCCGCAGCTGAAACTATTTTACCTCCGCGCTCCGAGAAATATCGTTTACCTCGAATGCTGATGCTTGATTCTGTTGCGTTCTACAATCAGTTCAAAGATGCACAAGGCAGGCGTATCGACGTTAAAGGTTACAATGGTCGATTCGGAGCAACTTGGGGCGAAGAGTTTACTCAACAAGTTTACGAAATTGAGCAACGATATGATTCAAAGGTAGAGCTTATTTTAACGCTTACCTCCACCCTAGAAGATGCGAAAGTTTTGCAAAAGCGTATGGAGCTTGTCGGAAGGAAGATGGTTATCGTTGAAATTCCTGACTGGGTTCAGAACCAAATTCTTGAACGTGCTGCTGCAGAGGCTGCAGGTGGGCTTACAGAACTTTGGCATGACACCAAAGACAAAGCAGGAAAACTCTTACATCCTATTAAAACCGTAACGGACGCGCAGAAAATTCTTCGAAACCAATTTGTAAAGCCAGCCCCAGAAGACATTCGCATCGCCGCAATTTCTACTTCAATCTCTGCTGCAACGACTCTTGCGTTCTCCATTGGGATTGATTGGCGGTTTGCAATTGCAATGACTGCCGCGCGCGCTTTCTTTACGGGAACAACTTCGTTATTTCGTAGCACGATAAATAATCTTTACCGCGCAAATCTCCTTGATGAAACTCGCCTAATCTCTACTGGACGCCGAACAGCGGCCAGGCTTTTAACTTTTGGTGTAGGTATTGGTCAGACGTATTATGCCATCGGTACAACGTGGTTTAACGAATTTTATAAACTTTCTCAATCGCAAATTCTATCTCACACGACGACTTCAGGGATTGTAGAGTCTCTCTCCTCTGAAGAAAGAAACAATCGTCTCAGTGAACGAGCTAACCGAAATATGCAATTTAATACATTTCTTATTGGCAGCATGATAGGTGCCATGGGTGCCATCGGAAGTGTTGGTCCGATGGTTTTTGATTATGGCTTCTTCAATGTAAGTTCACTTCAGTCAGCATCTATTGTCATCTTCTCAAGCTTGTTTTTGGCTTATAAGTATTACTCAGACCGGGTAGAAAAAATCGCGCAGAAGTCTCTTCGAGATTATTTCGATGAGCGCTATAACCGATTTAAAAGTTTGCGACGAGCGCGGGTGGATCGCGAAAGAAAAGAGCGTCTCCAAAAAGAGTATACTCGTGCACGAAGAAGCGATCTCCTCAGTGAGATACGTGCTCACACTGTTGAACGAAAAGCTCAAACGGTCAGACCTTCTGGCGGCTCGTGCGGGTTGCTATTTAATTAACCAAATGTTTGACAAGCCATATTTGCTTCGTTTTACTTAGTGAATTACAAGGGGATTTTGTATGAAACTCGGAGTGTATTTAGTATTTTTACTAGGCTGCTTTATGATCTTTTCTTGCTCGCACAACCCATATAGGGAGTTTCAAAATATTAGTGTCGGTGACGATAAATCCCTAGTTCTTGATAAAATAGGCTCACCTCTTCGCTCCGCTCACCGAGATGGAAAAAATATTTGGACCTATCGCTTTTATGATAAATCCGCCGATTCATTTGTTTATAAAGATGTTATTTTAGATAACACAAATGTTCTTGAGATAAGAGATTCTAAGGTCGTAAATATTCAGGAAATCGAACGCAAAGAAAAACTTGTTGAGCAAAGTATTAAAGAAGATCTCGTGGCGCCGAAACAATCCGTCCCTACGCCAGCTAAAACTACCGTAGATGATTCTATTTTAACGGATACGTCTAAGCCAAAAGCTGACGACTTTAAACCTGTCGAATAGTTTTAAGCCTTTAAGAATTTTTCTAAGACCTCAAGACCGAGTCTTACTCCGAACCCCGTAACATCGGAGTCAACGAGGCCTAACCCGCCTTTGTTTTCCTCAGAAGATAAGTCGACATGGAGCCAAGGAATTTGCTCTTCCACAAACTCAGATAAGAATGTTGCAGCCAAGATATGATCAGGAGCAGGAACATTTACGCATTGTTTTATATCGGCGATATCAGAAGCAATCATTTCTCGGTACTCATCGCCAATAGGGAAAGCCCAAACTCTTTCTCCTGTCACATCGCCAGCTTCTGTTGCAACTTTAGTGAGTTTTTTGTTATTAGAAAATACAGCAGATCTCGTTGTGCCGATGGACCGGACCGCAGAACCTGTTAATGTAGCAAAATCCAATATAACATCGGGTTTTAATTCGGAAGCATAGCAAAGAGTATCTGAGAGAACCATCCTGCCTTCAGCGTCCGTGTCCACCACCTCTATGCTCATTCCGTTCATGGCTTCAACGACATCGTTTGGCTTAAAACCAGTTGGAGAGATATGGTTTTCTGCAATTGCAAGAAGTCCGTGGACTTCATAAGGCACCTGCAATTTAACTAAAGTTTCAAAGAGAGCAAGCGCCACGGCTGAGCCCGTCATGTCTCTATGCATAGAGAACATATGCGGTCCAGGCTTTACATTGTATCCACCTGTATCAAAGCATAATCCTTTACCTACTAAACAAATTTTTCCTTGAGATTTATTTTTTGGTTTATAGGTCAGATGTGCAATGCCACCGTGAGATTTTGTATCGGCACTTAGCACTGCTAAAAAAGCGCCCGCTTTCATGTTTTCAAGTTTGTTAACATCAACAAAGCGGTAGATGTATTTTCCCTTTTGTGCACGCTCTTGGAGTATGTCCTGATATTTACCAGCATTAAGAATGTTTGAGGGCATAGATGCTAAAGTTCTTACTGTATTATTAGCCTCGCCCAGAAGAGTGCCCTTACGCACACTTTCAGAAATCTCGGTTTCTTTTAGTTGCGACAGGATGTAGGTCTTCTGCTTTTTATTATCTTTTTTGCCTTCCTTCTTTTTATCTGCCGTTGATTTTTTAGCACGCAGCCCATACTCAGGAGATTTCCATTTCCCTGCTTCCGCTAAGAGCGAGTAGTTGCTAATGGCATCTTGCTGATTCACTTTTGAGATATTGGTAACCTGTAGAAGCGCGCTTCCTTTTAAGTTTTTCAGTCTTGATAAGAGGGATCTTCTGATTGCAGTCTGCATCTCGATGGCTTTGACGTTCTTTTTAAGAATGATAAATACAAAGCTTACACCAGCTTCTGTTTCAAAATGAATTTGCTTAAAGAAGTCGCCTTTTTTAAATTTTACTTCTTCTTTAAACTTTTCTTGAGCTCTTTTTTTGAGGTCATTAGAAACTTCAAGGGATTCAAAGTTTTTTAGCGATTCAGAATAAGTGTCTTCATACGACATGTCAGCAACAAGCTCTACCTTGTCTACAATTTCACTGGCCTTCTTTACGACTTCAAAATCCATGGCGCTCCTCTACCTATTCCTGTTTGTATTTGTTTTTTATATTTTGATAAACGTTTGATAGCGCTTTATCAATTTCATCTTCAAATTCTTTTATGCTTTTTTCGTCAAATCTCTTATATCGTGTCTCAAACTTTCCGTCTTTTTCAGGATGTTCGAATCTAACATGATGAAGCTCTTTATTAAACTTCTCAATGTTTTCTTTTCGTGATTTTAAAAGCTCCTTAACCTGCTTTGCAATCTCAAGGGATTGCTCGCGGGTGGAAGCGATTTTTTTATCTTCCAGTAGTTGGCGAATTGCTTTTTCGTCGGCGTGGATTTTTCCTGTTAACATCATGAGGTTTGAATCATGCTTAATAAATTCTCCATCAGCAAAAGCGCCAGAAGCCATAAATAATAACACGAGTACAATTTTAATCATTCCGCACCGCCACTGTCTTGAACTAATGATCTTTGTTCCCAACTTAAACCAACTGGTAGATGTTTAACTCTTGAAACAATAACTGATGCCTTAACTGCGTTTAGGTCCTTTAAAACTAGGGTTGGAAGCTCAAAGTTTAAAAGCTCATGTGGAATGGCAAGTTTTGGATCTCGCAGATACTCAATAACCTCTTCTCTGAGGTCTTCAGTGTCGATGCTATCTATGGTTAAAGTATAAAGCCACTGGCCATCTTTGAGATTAGATTCATCTGAGTTTGCAAAATCGTTTATTTCAGCCATCACTTCTGAATGAGGTTCAGCCTCGGTAGGTGCAGTTTCAAGAATCGATTCGGCTTCTGGTTCGACAACTGGATCTTCAATCACAAAGGGTTCAGATTCAGGTTGCGCCGAATCCCACGTTTCGTCAGCACTAGGCTCCTCTTCAACAGAAGAAAGGTCTGCACTCGCTTCTTCTTCATTATGTACGGCTAATTTACCATTGAAATCGGCAAACAAAATCTTATTACACCCAGGGCACTCAACGAGACCGAACGAATTTTCTATCGGTGTTGAACAAACTGGGCACTGACTCATTCGTTAGCACCATGACATTTTTTAAATTTTTTACCACTGCCACAAGGACACGGATCATTCCGTCCGACCTTTGGCCCAGAGTGAACCATTGGGCGCTGCGGAGGTGGTTCAGCAGATACACTCTCCGTGCTTTGTCCCGCAAAGCCTGCCACCGCTGGCTGATTCATTGAAACATGTTGAGGTCTTCTCGGACCTAAGCCGCCAAGAACCTCATCACTCATATCATCAACGTCATTAGATCTTCCCGCTTGTTCAACATATTCGTGTCTAATTTGAACTTTAAATAATTTTTCAAGCGCATCTGTCCTGATAAGGAAGTTTGTCTCTTCAAAGGCTGCAAAGGCTTCTTTTTTGTATTCAATCAACGGATCCTTTTGCGCGTATGCTCTTAGGTTAATACCTTCTCTTAGTCCGTCAATTCTTTGAAGGTGCTCTTTCCACTTCTGATCGATGGCCTGAAGGATAATCATCTTTTGCGCTTGCTCAAAGAAAGGCCCTAGCTCTGCTTTTTGCTTTTCATATTGTGTCATAACAAGGTTTTTTGTTCGCTCTAAAATATCTCCGACAGTCACAGGTTGTTTGAAATCTGCATTGACTGCGAATTGCTGATTGAGCGCTAAATTTAGGCCTTCTAAGTTCCAATCCTCTGGTTTTACTTTTTCATCGACGAAGTTATCCAAAATCATAGATGTTACATCGCCCATCATGTCTTTTGTGATTTCTTCGACGTTTGCGCCACCTTCTAGAACTTTTCGGCGCATTCCATAGATCGATGAACGTTGTTGGTTCATGACATCGTCATAATCTAACAAGTGTTTACGAATATCAAAGTTGTGGGCTTCAACTTTTTTCTGTGCTCCCTCAATCGCGCGGCTGACCATTGGCGCAGTGATTGGCTCATCTTCTGGCACGTTTAAGGTCGTCATAATTTTTTTAATTCGTTCGCCATTAAAGACGACCATAAGATGGTCATCTAGTGAAAGATAAAACTGGGAAGCCCCTGGATCACCTTGACGACCAGCACGACCCCTTAACTGGTTATCAATTCTTCGAGACTCATGCCTTTCAGTACCGATAATACAAAGACCGCCAGCCTCAAGAACTTCTTGTTTCTCTTTTGCAATTTGCTCACGATATTTTTTCTCAACTTCTTGTGGATTTGCATCTGGTTCATTTGCAAGATGTGCTTTTACAAAAAACTCAAGGTTACCGCCGAGGACAATGTCTGTTCCCCGCCCCGCCATATTCGTCGCAATCGTTACGGCGCCTTTACGTCCTGCTTGTGCAACAATTTCAGCTTCTCGCTGGTGATGTTTTGCGTTTAGGATATTATGTTTTACACCTAAGCCCGTAAGAAACTGGCTTAACTTTTCAGATTTATCAATGCTAACTGTACCAACAAGGACGGGCTGTCCTCTTTTGTGTCGCTCTTCGATGTCTTTTGCAATTGCTTTAAATTTTGCGAGCTCTGTTTTATAGATGATATCGTCTTTATCAAGTCTTCGGATGGGTTTGTTTGTCGGAATAACAACCACATCGAGCTTGTAAATTTTTTTAAATTCAACGGCTTCAGTTTCAGCAGTACCCGTCATACCAGCAAGCTTTTCATACATTCTAAAGTAGTTTTGGAATGTGACTGTAGCTAACGTTTGGTTTTCATTCTTAACCTTAACGCCTTCTTTTGCTTCAATAGCTTGGTGAAGCCCATCACTCCATCTACGGCCTTCCATAAGTCGACCAGTAAATTCATCAACAATCATCACTTGGCCGTCTTTAATCATGTAGTCGACGTCAGCTTTATAAAGGTGATGCGCTCTAAGACCTTGAGTCACGTGATGGAGAAGATCAATATTTTGAGGATCGTAGAGATTTTCTAAACCTAACACTTCCTCGACTTTTGTGTTTCCTTCTTCTGTAAGAACAGCACTTTTTGATTTCTCTTCGATTGTGAAGTGAGTTTCTTTTTTAAGTAACGGAATAATTTTATCAATGGTTTGATACTTATCGGTGGATTCTTCTGATGGCCCCGAGATAATTAACGGTGTTCTGGCCTCATCTACTAAGATCGAGTCACACTCATCCACTATGGCAAAGTTAAACGGTCTTTGAACATAATCATTAAGGTCAAACTTCATGTTGTCTCTGAGATAATCGAAGCCAAACTCGTTATTTGTACCGTAGGTAATATCAGCGCCATAGGATTCTTTACGTTGTTGGTCGTTGAGCTCATGGACAATAATTCCAACACTCAACCCTAACCAATGATAAAGTTGGCCCATCCACTCAGAGTCACGCTTTGCTAGGTAGTCGTTGACGGTGACAACGTGAACGCCTTTTCCAGAAAGTGCATTCAAATAAACAGGAAGTGTTGCAACGAGGGTTTTACCTTCACCCGTTCTCATCTCAGCGATTTTACCTTGATGCAGAACCATTCCGCCAATGAGCTGAACATCATAGTGGCGCATCCCTAGGACACGAACAGAAGCCTCTCTACAGACCGCAAAAGCCTCTGGCAGGAGGTTATCTAGTGTTTCGCCTTTAGCTAATCTTTCTTTGAATTCAGGAGTTTTAGCCTTAAGTTGATCATCGGTGAGCTTTTTGATCTCTGGCTCAAGTGAGTTGATTTGGTCGATGATTGGCTGAAGTCGCTTCATTTCGCGTTCGTGTTGAGTTCCAAAGATTTTTGCTAAAGTTTTTTGTATCATTGATGCTTCTTCCTCTGAAAAAATTTACTCTCTACTTCTATGTATGTCCATGAGTTATTTGCCGAATTCCCTCGTAAAGACCGACGGATACAGCGTTTGATAAATTCAAACTCCGAATCGGACCGAACATAGGAAGAGTGACATGCTGATCGGGGAACATTTGGAGGATTTCAGGACTTAGTCCCTTCGTCTCTTTGCCGAAGACAAGCCAATCGCCTTTTTTAAACTCAGTTTTGAATATGGGTTTGGTTGTTTTAGTTGTAAAGAGGTGGATGCGAGATTTATCAGGAACAATGCTCAGCCATTCTTCGATGGTCTTGTGATGCATCCACTCTAAATGAACCCAATAATCAAGCCCTGCGCGTCTGAGTTTTTTGTCATCGATTTCAAAACCCAGTTTACCTACAAGGTGTAATGAGCTTGCCGCACCAATACATGTGCGGCCGATATTACCCGTATTATTAGGAATTTCTGGTTCTATGAGAACCACATGGAACATTTGATCTTTAATCGAGGTATCTGAAGACCTCTTTTCCGAGTTTTGAAAGGGCAAGCCGTCTACCTTTATCTACAATCAGACCCATATTCATTAGACCACGATAAAGGTCTAGTTGGATCGGAACGATGTCTCTTCCTGAAGAATTTCCGAGCCGACGAATATAGTCTTTTTCTTTTTCTTTTAACGTATCCGTTAAAGGTGGTTGTTCTGCAAAGTCTCTGCGCCAGTTTCCGTCTTCAATCAAACTTGCAGTCTTAGGAAGCTTTAATGGATTAATGCTATAAACATATGCTTTTTTAGGCATATCGTCATCAATATAGACATCTGTTTCCATTCGCAGAAACAAACTTTTCTCAGGGGTTTTAAATGAAAACCCGTGAAATTCATCTAAAAGACTTAATAAAAGGTCACTTTTTGGGCACGTAACAAGATCGCCTTCAATTCTTTGAGCACCCTTTTGAAGAGAAATCACGCTGTAACCGACTTCAAGACGGAACACACTACCCTTTATATATGTATCCTCTGTGACTTGGTCTTCTTTAAAGTATTTAGGAAAGTGAATGTTGCCGCGGGCTAAAGAGCCATAGACAAAGATATTCATTTCTGACGTATTGTTCATTTGTTTTCCCCCTCTAGATCTCAAACGAAGCCGAACCTATAACAGAGAAAAAATTAAAGGGCAATGTAGGTAGATTATTTAAATCTCGACATAAAAATGACTTCACATTCTTTTGGAATAATGCCATATAAATTTTTTCATCTAACAAATATTGGTATAGAAGTTAGATTACCAAGGTTGGAAATCTTAAAAGAAAGATCCCACAGGAGATAGAACATGAAAAATGAATTGATCAATTATATGGGTCACCATTGGCTCCTCGTTGAGGGCAACTCCGTATTGGTTGGAATAACTGAGGATGCTGTTGATGAAATTGATAAAATTCAAGAAATGAATCTTCCAGTAGAAGGCGAAGAAGTCGAAGCCGATGATGTTTGCGGGGAAATTGAAACACCTGACGGGACATATAAGCTCTATGCGCCCGTGGATGGAAGCGTTGCTGAGGTCAATAACGAAGTTGTTGAAGACCATTCTCTACTATTTGATGACCCCTACGATAGCTGGCTTTATCGTATCGAAGCTGCTGACGAAGCCAGCCTCGATGCCCTCTTCAATAGAGAGGATGAAGACACTTAATTCACGGTCCAATAAGTTGTCAGCCGGGAAATCTTTACTGGGCTGGAGAATCCTCTTTACGACGATATGCAGCGCACCGTATTGTGTGTCCTCATTATTAAATAAAAAGAGGAGTTTCTAATGAAATTTTATATATTATCGTTACTTGTTTTCGCTCTTAGCGTGACAGGATTTGCTGACGATTATGACGATGGGGTTGAGACAGAGACGGTCGTTTTAAGAACAGTTAAGTGCATTGGTACTGTTGCCGTAAAGAATAAAACTGTTCGCATTAAAGCGAAGATCGTTGATACAAAATACACAGAAACGTTCAAAAACGGTAATTCGATGGACGAATACTGGTCAACTCTTACAATCACTGACGCTGAAAATCCATCAAGAACACTTTATGGTAACCTGACATCAACTGACACTTCAGAGGATATCGCAGACTCACGAAATTCTGATATGGCGCCTGCGGTTTATAACCTCTTCGTAGCTCAAGAAGATGCTTCTGATGAGTTTTCAAGAGTTGGACTTGTAGCAATTGGCTGCGATGGTATTTCAAAGGGTGAATGCAAAGAAGCAAAAGGGAAAAATTCAAAACATGAGATTGGTCTTTCGTTCGCTGCTCTTGATGAAGATGGAAATCCTGAGTACGACGTGACAAAAGAAGGTGCTAGACATTATAATGGCCGCTTGAAGTGCCAATAATTCATAGAAGCCAGTCCAAATTGGACTGGCATTCTTTTGCCTTCTGACTGCATTCTTGTACTTCAGAGTGCTGATAAGCTTCCTCCGTACATTCCCGATATTTTTTGTTCTCGCTCTCACAAAGTGGATACACTATTGCTCTAAAATGTGCTGGCATTAATAGGGACTCGCGCATGGGCTTTGCTTTTCCATCATAAAATGGCGCAAGTGTAAAGGCCTCGACATCTCCCTCCATTGTTTGAAAAGCTATTTGCGTTGGTGCGCTACTATCATCTTTTCCAGGTGAGTTTGGCGTCACTCCCAGGTAGGTTAAGAGATCTTGAGGCGAGTACTTTTCTTCGGTGATAGATCTTGAAGTTGTGCCTCGCGGGCATTTTCTTGCTGAAAGAATTTGTGCGGGGTTTTTATGTTTTTTAAGTCTCTCGCAGACACGTTTGCCTGATCGCCCCTCACAAACACATGTCAGTTGTTTTGACCTATTAGGAACAAGAACCGCCTGAACTGCTTCCCAATGGTTATACATGATTGACTCCCGAACGGTTACGGCACGGCAGTCGTAACCTTCAAACTCTGGATTTTCTTCAACGAAGGTCACCTCTCCTGTTTCCCTGTCCGCGATGAATCCCGAGGTTTTTTCTGGGTATTCATCCGCAAGTCCTAACAAATGAAGGACTTCATGGAGAACTGTCGGGCAGTCAATGTCTTCACTGTAACCCTCAGAATGGGCGCGTGTGCCTTTAGGAAGTATATCAATCACTGTAGGTGGCGGATACTCTTTGTTTCCAACTCGGATTGATAAAGTTTCCCCCTCAGGGCCTTTTAAAAATGACTTGTACAACTCTAGACACTGATTAACGTAATTATGGTAGTTGCGTTTTGGCGCACTACCCGCTTGATCAAATTTTAAGTTCAGATCTATAAGAACTTCGTTACCTGTATGTTTGATGTAATATTTCACTTCACTTCGGCTTTCATACAATGCAGGTGCCCCTCGGCTACTCAACCTACACATGATGCGATCTAGATCCTCTGTAGCCTTATTCACAGGCGCACGTGTGCGCACGACACAAGCATCTGAAGCCTGGTGTCCAGAAAGGTCTTGTTGGTACGCAAATATCATTAGAAGTATTAAAAATAACTTCATCACTGGAGCCAGTTATAATTTTGCTTGCAGTTTTCAGAAGTGGGGCCGCAACTCTTGGTTGGAAGCTCAATACTCGTCTGATAAGAGAAATTTGCGCATTCTCTATATCCTTGGTTTAATTTCACACAGTTTGGATTCGTAATAAGCCGAAAGTGCGCGGGCTGAAGTAGGGATTCCCTCTTTGGAGGAATAACTCGCGGTTCTCCGAGGTACAGTATCGTATCCTCGCGGGCAGTGCCTTGCGTTTTAAAAGTCTGTCTGAGCATATCGTGCGGACAAGAGGTATAGCGCTGGCCCCGCTCATTGAGTTCTTTATTCCGATTCTGACAATCTAGTATTTCGCTATGTGCTTTGTTTCTAGTATTACATGCACAGGTATCAAACTCGTAGGTCGGGCGAACTGCGGCGACAGCATTATTGTGATAGCTCATGATAGAATCTTTAGGACCAAGAGCGCGACAATCATATCGCGGAATTTCGGCGCCCTCAGCAACAAGTACCGCCTGCCCCGTCGTCTTATCGGTAATATAACCCCGCTGCTTTTCTTCGTACTCGTCCACCAGTCCTAAAAGATGCAAGATTTCATGAATAGCCGTTGTACATGTTATGTCTTCTGGATAGACCCGCGAGTTTGCGCGCGCACCAATATCAGCGATATTAATTCTTTGAACAACGTCAACCGCGTAAGTTTGTTTGATAGTTAGAGTTTCACCATTTGGTCCCTTAAAATATGGGTTGTACTCGTCTAAGCACTTTTGAATTTTAGGACGAAAACTATCGGACGTCTTTCTAATATCTGCGCTACGAGCAACCTTGCCGCCTCGTTCATCCACGAACTGAAGATTAATTTCTGCAATAAAGTTATTATCGGAAGTTTTTGTTAACTTATAGTTTCTCGCAAGAGGGCCAGCGCGTCCTTGAACCACGGTAGGGGTATTGGGCTTAATTTCACATGATTGTTCAATGAGACTTGCGATATTGCGTAGTGAATTCCAAGCATTCGTATTTCCCTGTTTATTAGTGCACGCATCATGTGCAAGGGAGGGGGTTAAGAATAGATTTAAAACAAACAACCAAGTCACCGCAATTTTCCCACTCTTTACTTATGCAAATAACCGAATTTAAATTCGCACACTTTTTCTGTGGTCTTTGTACAGTTGATTTTTTCAAAATCACTCTGTGATTTAAGGAGAATGCCGCCTTTTACTTTTAAATTCTCATTGGCAATGACCTCAACCAGAGAGAGCACTCTTGCGACTTTCTTAGACTCATGTGAAACTTGTTTTCCGTTGATATAGATTTTTAGCCCATGAGGAGATTGGGAGGACGTCTCTTTAATGGATTCTGGCGCAGTCAAACCACGAGTAAGGTTTTTAACCCGATTTGTAACTGGGGCCTCGAAAACACCTATTGGATACGGAAATTTTTTATATAAAAAATTTGAGTTTGCAGTAAACCGTACCTTATTTTCTTCAATGACGATCCCAGTTTGCTCCAAACCCATCACCGTTGAACGCTCGGCCACAATAATGAGCTTATCTTTTGCAAAAGCGGGTTGGAGCACCAGCGCGACACATAAACTTAAAATGAATTTCATTTGGCCCCTTGTTGGCTAGATTTTGGCAGATCTTTTAACGTCGTTTCTTTAAACTCGTTACCGTCCGTCCTGAAAATCTTTTCCTGATTATCCATTATTGTAATCAAATTTATTGGGCGATTCCAGATAGCTTGGACGTTTTTCATCGTCTCTTTCATATAATCAGGTTGTAAATCCACACCTTCGTAGAGGTGTCTTAGCAATAGCTCTGAGCGGTTTTCATAGTTGCCCTCTACAACCTCGATTATAGGCTGGCCGAAGTTTGTTAGCTGAAACAGCAACTTCTTTTTAACTTCGGGAAAGCTTCTGGTGTCTATCACGTACTCATTTGTTCTTTGATTATATTTATAAACAAACATTTTATTTTTAACGCAAAAATCTTCGGTTAAAAACTCGTCTATGAACATCACATCGTTATAATTTCTTCGGACTTCAAAGATTTTTTGTCTGCCGAGGCCAAGCTTTTTGTCCCAACTCTTACGTTGAGAGTAATCTTCACATTGTTCCCACTCACGCCCGAACTGCCCCTTGTTCCACCTCTCCTCGATATCTCGGAAGAGCTCAATACCGATTTTATAGGGATTAAATCCCGTTGGCGCCATAGCCGTGGTTCCACTGTGATGATCAGCGTAGTCGATCACTTCAGAATCAGTCAGGAGACCGTTTGTCATCATGGTTGTGTGCCAATAAGAGGCCCAACCTTCATTCATAATCTTGGTCATGCCTTGTGGAGCAAAGTAGTAGGACTCTGATCGGATAATCGAAAGAATATCTTGTTGCCAGTCTTCAAGCGGCGCGTTCCGAATTAAAAAGTAGAGCACATCGCGCTCAGGCTGCGGTCGCTTTTCTTGTTTGTCGTCTTTTTCTAAGTCTACTTTTTGTTTTTCTAAGTACTCTGGCGGATTAATGTACTTATCCATATACCCTTTGCCGTCGTGTTTAAGAGCAACGACTTCGCCCTTTACTGGCTCTTGATTTCTGCTCGGAATATGGCCAAGGTTTGCAGAAAAGTATGGCGCATGACGATCAATTAAATTTTCAACAGAAAGACATTTGTCAATAAAGTCCTCAACCACATCATAACCATAGCGGTCCATATAGCGACGAATCCTTGTCGCGTGGTTTGCCATTGTGTCCATCATTTTACGATCAGTTTTAGAGAACCATTGATTGTTCTTAAAGAAATCACAATGCCCATAGACATGGGCCATAACCAATTTTTGATCAACAAACATATTACCTTCCATAAGGTAGGCATAACAAGGATCAGTGTTGATCACCATTTCGTAAATTTTTGAAAGACCATACTCATAGCTCTTAGAGAGCTTTTCATATTCCATCCCGAAGCGCCAGTGAGGATAGCGCACCGGAAATCCACCTTGAGCAGCAAACTCACTCATTTGATCATAAGTGATCATTTCAAAAACGGTTTGAAAAAAGTCGAGCCCATATCCTCGGGCCATTTTTTCAACACGTGCTTTTTCTTTTGCAAGCTCTGGTGGCAAAGTTTTCATATTTAGTTTCCTTTCTGCAAGAAAGTTTTTATTGAGTCCACAATTTGGTCGCGATTAGCGATACGACTCATTACGAAGTTCTCTTCATCACCCATGGACTTCTCTAAATCTTTCATAAACTGTCCACTCCCGTACCTGCTTTCTACCTGGCCGTAGCCAAACAAGTTAACTTTCGCGAGTAGATCTTCTCGAAGAAGCTTTATGCAATACCTAGTATCTTCTGAACTCCAGTTATCCCCATCACTAAAATGAAAGATATAAATGTTCCATTGATCGAGAGGGTATTCTTCATCAATTAGTTTTTTTACCAAGTTATAAGCCGAGCTAATTAAAGTCCCACCCGATTCACTTGTTCTGAAAAAAGTATCCTCGTCGACTTCTTGAGCAGAAGCATCGTGAATGATAAAACGTGTTTGTAATCCCTTATAGTGTTTACGAATCCATGTATGTAGCCAAAAACTTTCCAGGCGAACAATCTCTTTTTGCTCTTCTCCCATAGATCCTGAGACGTCCATGATATAAAAAACAACAGCGTTAGCGGAAGGTTGCGGAACCGTTTTAAATGAGCGATAGCGCATGTCCTTTTTGATAGGAACGATGATGGGTTCCTCTGGATCATAGGTTTCAGAAATAATTTGTCTCTTGAGTGCCTCTTTAAATGAGGCCTTAAAGTTTCTTAAAGACTCGGGCCCCACGGGGCGAAGACCCGTGTACTTGGTTTTCTGACTTTCAATGCTCTTATGACCTTTGGGTTCAATACGCGGCAACTCGAGCTGGCCTCCTAGTATGTCGGCAAGCTCATCATAACTCACATCGACTTCTAAGATATGCTGCCCTTCGCCCTCGCCCGCCTGCCCCTGACCTGGTTGGCCATTTTGCGGATCGCCTTGGACTGCATCTCCAGGCTTGCCATCGCCTTGCCCAACACCGCCTTGTTGTTTGGGTCCGTACTTAAAGATCGGGATATTAATACGAGGAACGGGAATTTTAACAAATTCCCGTTCTCGTTTACCGATCATTTCCTCGTGGGTAATATATTTTTTAAAATTCTCTTTAATCTTACCCTTAACGATTTCTCTAAATCTTCTTTGATCCTGTTTTGCGGACATCAAATCTCCCGTTATGCGTTCTTCACATCACCCCGAGCGTAAATACTTGCGACGTAGTTCAATACATTAGATGCGCAAATTTCGCAGTAACCGTAGTCTTTAATCAATCGAGTTTTTACAACGTCGATCTTCTCTTGAGTGGTCTTGTCAACAACGTTAGAAACTATCGTTGTCAGCTTAATGCTATCCTTTTGATCTTCAAAGAGTTTCAACTCTAGAGCTTTGTGAAGACGCTCATTTGTCTTGTAATCAAACTTTTTTCCCTCAAGCGAGATTGCGCCGATATAATTCATGATTTCTCGTCTGAAATCATCTTTACGTGATTCAGGAATTTCGATTTTCTCTTCGATGGATCTCATGAGTCTTTCATCGGGCTCTTCATCACGGCCTGTAAATGGATTTTTCACTCGCTCTCTTTGAGTGTAAGCTTTGATATTATCAATGTAGTTTCCACATAGCCGAGACATCGCACCTTCATCTGAACTCACTGCTCGTTGAACTTCTGACTTTACAATGTCTTCGTATTCTTGTTTTACAACCTGAAGCTGCTCACGGTACTGAGCCTTTTTCTCTTCGCTGGAAATCAAAGAGTGATGCTTAAGCCCGCTATCAAGTTCATTTAAAACCATAAATGGGTTAACGCAGCCGACTTCACCGTGTTTGTTGCTCACAAAGGCGTTTGAAAGTTTGTCTTGGATATATCTTGGTGAAATTCCATCAAGGCCTTCTCTGATAGCTTCTTTGCGGAGTTCTCTTACGTTATCTTCTGTGTAACCTGCTAAAGACTTTCCGTCGTAAAGCTTTAACTTTTGAATCTTGGTTAGATTTGCTTTCTTCGGAGCCTCTAGCCTTGTCATCACAGCCCACATCGCAGCCATTTGAATGGTGTACGGAGCAATATGAATGCCGCGAATTTTCTCCGAATTAAAATCTTTTTCGTAAATTCGCACTTCGTCTTTTAGCTTCGTGATATATGGGATATCAATTTTTACCGTTCTGTCTCTAAGTGCTTCCATGAATTCATTATTCTGAAGTTTTCTGTACTCGGGCTCGTTTGTATGACCAAGAATAACTTCATCGATGTGGGTCTGAGCAAACTTTTTAGGTTTAATTCTGTGTTCTTGTGATGCTCCTAAAAGATCATATAAAAAAGCAACATCAAGCTTTAAGACCTCAACGAATTCAATAATACCGCGGTTTGCAATATTAAATTCACCGTCAAAGTTAAATGCTCTTGGGTCAGAGTCTGAGCCGTACTCAGCAATTTTACGGTAGTTAATATCACCAGTTAACTCGGTTGAATCTTGGTTTTTTTCGTCTTTAGGCTGAAACGTTCCAATTCCAACTCTGTCCGCCTCAGATAAGATCAACCGTTTTACCTTCACAAACTCTAGAACTTTTGAAACCTCGCCGTTATATTTATCCATGAGTTTTTTAAAAATGAACCGGCTTGCAGGACAGAGATCACCCTTTAACTGAACTCTGAAGTCTCCGTCTAATCCTTTATTTAATTCATCTAAGAATTGAGCGCGCATCGTCTCTGGAATAAGCAATAGCGGCTCCTCATGCATCGGTGTTTGGAATTCAGTTACGCCTTCTCCAAGTAACCCGTGGGGGTCTCTAGGATCGTCGATCCATGAGAACGTATAGAATGCGCCATCATCGGTTTTTGAATAATACTCAAGACCCTTTTTTAAACTTCTTGCAATGGTAGACTTTGCGGAGCCCACTGGACCATGAAGAAGAATAACTCTCTTCTCAGTCCCGTAGCCCATGGCAGCTGATCTAAACGCGCTCACTAACTTCATTAACGAAACATCTAGACCGAAAACTGCGTCTGCGCCGTTGTTTCTTTCGTCATCAAAAAATTTGTAACGTGTGATTTTCTTTTTTACGTCGACGTATTCTTCTGTTCCGAAACCCATGATCATGTCATAAATTCTTTGATAAGCATTTCTTGTGATCTTTGGGTTCTTTCTTACAATCTCCAAGTAATCATGAAATGATCCAGACCATGATAGCGCCTGAATTTTTTCTTTGTCTTGAAGTTTATGAATCAGATTTTTAAGATCAGACATGGGCTTACTCCTTTGTCAGCTTCGACCATTGCGATCAAAGACGTCGACTCAGTTATAGTATGCCTTATAAAGGGTGTTTTCAGAGGGAGATTCAGACCAAACTAGACCTTCGGCCTGTGGCGAATTTGGTCAATTCACTTTCGTAAAACCATTCGGCTGAGCGATTGAAAAAATGCCATCTTTTAACGTGCCTGGTACTCTGAAATTATGAAACTTCATCTGTAGTTGGTATTGACTATGAGTCACGATGACCGTCTTTTCTTTTCCTCGACGATTAGACCAAGCAATCTTCATTGCTTTACTTGTGCACTTGCTTACAAGATCACCATCTTGCTCGCACTTCCATCCCTTCTGCTCAATAGGGAGATCAAACAAAATGTTAGTAAGAACGTCAGGATCAATGGCTACGTTTAGTGTTTTTGCAAACGCCTGTGGAGTCGCGGGCCCATTGTAATAAGATTTTTGTTGAGGAACGACGTAGGTCATATTTTTATCGTCAATTGCAACGGATGCGACATGAATTCCTACTGGAGTTGTGATGTCCATTCGTAGTTGCTTTTCGCGAGTTGCAAAGAAATCAACATTCACAATGAAAGTTTTATTACTTTTGTTTTTAACAAGTACGCGAGCTTCCCACTCACCATGTGTGGCATCGCTCGGAGAAATTTTGGTTGTGGAACATGAGACAGCTAAAAAACTAATAAGAAGAAGCAGGGACCCTTTTATAATTGTCCGTAAGCATCTTTGTAAGATTGTCGATTTTTGATTCAAGCTTTTTGACGTTGTCTTCATTTTTTTCTATCCTAGCTGCTCGTTCGTACATGTCTTTAGCTTTTGTAAAGAGTTGATACTGATAGTAGGCATCGCCTAGATGTTCCGCGATGACGCTTTCTTCAGGATTCAACTGATGGGCCAACTCAAGAGTGCGTACGGCCTCTCTAAGTTTGCCTTGCTTATACAAAATCCACCCTAACGTATCTTTAATATAAGCATCTTTTGGCTTCATTTTCAATGCGCGTCTAGCTAGTTTTTCTGCTTCGACGAGTTCTGTTCCTAATTCTGCGTAAGTGTATGCAAGATAGTTCATCGCTTGCACGTGATCTTGATTTAAGCCCAGCACTTTCTTCATGCTTTCTACAGTGTCGTCGCGCTTTCCAAGCTTGTCTTGAGTAGATCCTAAGAAGAACCACAACTGCTCATTTTCTGGGAACATCAGCGCTGCTTTTAACAATACCTTTTCTGCTGAAGCAAAGTCTCTTCGCTCGTCATATAAAGACGCCTGAAGAGCGTAAAATTGCGGATAATCTTTTTTATTTTTAACAGCAGTTTCGACCGTAGACATCGCTTTTTTGAAGTTGCCGTCTTGTCTATATAAGTAAGCAATATGAATTATTGCTTCGCCATAGAACTGACTTGAAGGCTGGATTTTTTCAAATTGCTCAATAGCCTCTTTGTTTTGATTGAGTTCCTCATGAACTGCAGCAAGGTAAAATCGCACTTTGTCAGAGTCTGGAGCTTTTGCCAAAATTGTTTTAAGTCGCCGAATTGCGATTGTATAATCTTTTTTCTCGATATCAAGAAGCGCCAATCGAATGGTGATGTTTAAGTTTTCGGGTTCAGCTGCTTGAATGATTTCATATTGCCCATAAGCTTTTTCGTAGTTTTCTTCTTCCAAATAAATTTGTGAAAGCGATTTTGCAACCGTCACATCTGGTCCATACTGCTCTTGGAATGAAGTATAAAGTCTCACTGCGTTTTTTGTTTTATTTTGCTCTTCATAGAGCGCGCCCAGTGCAAGAACAGCGTCTGAGAAATCAGATTTATAGCTAATACTTTTTTTGTATGCTTCTTCTGCTTTTTTAGCGTTTTTATTGAACAGCTCAATTCGGCCAATGTAGTAATGAGCCAAGTGTCGGAATTGGTTTTCCGAAGCGCCAACTTTTTCAAAGTAAAATTGCGCTTTTTTGAGATCGTTTTTTTCTGCATAAATTGCACCGAGGTAAAGATTTGCCTCAGGTGCGTTTTTCGAGTCTATTTTTATAACATCATTATACTGCTCAATGGATTTATCATAGAGTTTTAAGGTTGAGTACAAACCACCTAATAAGAGTTTTCCTTCCACATGCTTTGGATCATTTTTGACAACTTCTTCTGCATACTTAATTGCTTCAGAGACAAGACCCGCTTTGATGTACTCAATTGCAAGACGCAATTTTACGACCTGTGAATTTGGATCATAGAGGAGAGTGGTCTTAAATGCTTCAATTGATTTTTGTGGCAGTCCCTCAAAGCTATAGGTTTCTCCCAGCGCAAAATGATAATCTGCTTGGGCTTCCATAGAGAGCTTATCGACAAGCGGCGTATCGACGGTGGATTCCATTTTTTTCGGGTCAACAAATGCAGGCGTTCTATCCACAGTGAATACAGAGTTTTCACCAACAGCTCGCGTTTGAGGGCGTTTTTCAGCCAAAGAACAACCAAAGCTCGCCACTGCTACAATTAAAACACCTAACTTAAGAGAGATTTTTTCTATTTTCACACTGCGCCTCATTCTTAATCAACTTTTCGGAAAGATCAGAGGCGAGCTTGAGAAGATAAGCGATGCGCTGAAGTGATCCAGACGAGACCGAAGTCGGTGATGATGGAAGTAAAAAGAATTAGCGGAAGGCCTTTATGTAACCAATGTCGTCGCCATCGAATTTGATATTTTCAATTTGTGATCGAGAGAAGTCCATTGTTTGAGCAACTTCAGTTTCAAATGAGGCATTTGGTCCACTCGATAAAACCACGACATAAATAGGTTGCCCATAAGAGTTCTTAACAACGCTGTATTTATAAGCAGAACCCCATGGGTCCGTCCCCAAATTGATGTCAGAAGCTGGGATTCTGTTTGCTGCTCCCATAGAAGAAATTACTGGTTTCATAATGAGCTCTTGGGCAAGATTTTCCAAATGATGCTTGGTTTCTGCTGTTTTTTTATGCTCAATATGGCTGTTATAAAGAAGAAAACCAATGGCGACAACTAGCCCCAAACAGAGAAAAACTGACAACACATCGAATGTGTTAAATTGCTGTTTTTCCTCATTATTTTGAAGTTCATCCAACATGCTACTTTGATCCATATATCTAGACCTTCGGCAACATTTTGGGAAAACTTGAATAAGATTTGTCCAAATTTCGGGAAATGCTTAGATTTTAAGGTCGCCATGCGTTATTAAGCTAAAGATATTCGCAGGTTGAATACTTGACAAGCTGTGACGACCAGTCCTATTGTCGCAAAGAAATTAACGCTTCAGTGTCCCAAATGTAGAGTGAGTCTTAATTTAGAGCACCGAAGCAAAGCTTTAAGATAAACCCCATGATTAAGGGAAGCTTAATCAGGAAAAACAACATAATTAGAATTAAGCGCATATTAAGCCCAACCTAATTAATTAACGTAACCGGGGAGGCGACTTGGAAACACAAGCCCAAATGACAGAAAGATCCGCAAACACAACTACGACACCTAAGATCATCAAACGTTACCAGAACAGAAAGCTGTATGATACTCAGCAAAGCTGCTACGTGACACTTGATGATATCGCTAAAATGATCCGTGCTAGCGAAGAAGTTACTGTGATCGACAACAAGACAAAAAGAGACATCACAGCATCAACTCTTTCACAAATTATCTTCGAAGCAGAAAAAAAGGCTGCGGACTACGCTCCTCTTTATGTTTTGAGAGATATTATTCAGCACGGCAACGGAAGCATGTCTAGCTACTTAGCTAAACTTGATGTCTTCACTCCAGAAGAAAAGGAAACTCCAGTAAAAGAAATCGTTAAAGATTTCCTTGAAAAAGGTCCAAGATCTTTTGACGACATGAAATCAAATCTTGAAAATCGTGTTGCAAAAGCTCAAGAGAAGACAGGTGAGAATCTCTCAAATACAAATTCAAACTTTGAGCCGACACCAGAGCTTCCAAACTCGAACAGAAATTTTAGCAATTAACTGTTAGCTAACTTTCGAATTAAAAAACCCCAGGCCTAGTCTCTTGGGGTTTTTTTTCGCCTAAAATCTTCGTTGGACATCCTTATTTAGACCCAGTTAAGCTGAAAGTATCTTCAAGGAGGATCACTTATGAGGCTTTTATGCTTATCTCTATTAGTTGTATCTTTAGGGTTTATTACGCCAGCAAAGGCGGATAGCCCGAAGGCGGATCGATTTAAATTGGGAGCTGTATTCGGCAATGTTGCGCTATCAGATGCTCCAGCTGGCACATCTAAAAACTCCATCGGCCTAGGCGGTATCTTAGGATATAGCTTAGAAGACGAGCTCAGTTTTGAGATTGGATACCTACAAAGCTCCCACGATAAAGTGGATCTGCAAGATATCAGCTTAGGGATTCAGTACTATTTTAATAGCTATGATCCTTTCTTCTATGGTCTTACCGCGGGAGTGACATTTACTTCCAATGAGCTTGAAATCTCTAGCACCGAAAGTTTAGACGATACTGCATTTGGGTTATTTATTGGTGCGGGTACTGATGTGTTTACGAAACGATCTATGATCGTGGGCCTTCAAGGGCGATACTATAAAATGTTTGCCTCAGACATCACGCGGAGCTCAACAAACTATACTGTCATTGATGACTACTACACCATCTTAGTGCGTCTACTTTTTCAGTTCTAAAGGTATCTAAGGGTAAAATGGAAGGTTTATAAACCCATAGTGGACCACCTTATAGATCTTCCAAGTCGACGTCGCTCCATAAAAAAATCTTATGGCTTTAGAGAGTACTGCTTATGAGGAGCTGAAATTTTAAGGACGCCCCTCGTAAAATCGTTTTTACCAAAAAATTTCTAATCGTGCTGAATGTAAAATTTTCTAAACATATCTTTGGAAAAGCGGATAACCCAGAGTTCCTCTATAATTAGCGTCTGTCTTTGTGGCAGGTGGGTGAATTTAAAGAGGCGATATCTGGTGGCTAAAAATAGTCGACTTAATAATTTAGTGTTCCTTTTTGCACGATATGTATTTTCGTATACAATTATCTTTTCGCTCGCTTTTTCTTCGCCTTATGCTGCTGCATCGTCTTCTGACTCTTATGATACAAGCCGTTCCGCGCCACGCATTGATTTTGAATCGACCCTCAACGCTCAGACTCTCGGAAGCATGGGTTTCAAAGACGGCCAAATTCAGTTCTTACAAACTCAGAGTACACGCAATGGTGAGAAGGTTGAAATTGACGTTCTCCGTGGCGAGCTTGAACAAGAAAGTGTTCATAATGTCAGAAAGCTCCTAGAGCACTTAGCACCACAGATTCGCAAGGTCCATGAAGCAAATCCCGATAGTCGCTTTCAATTTAACTACATTTCTGAACAGGGCGAAACAGCTCTTGATGTCACCGCACAAGAAATTCTGAGTGTTTTAAGAGACATTGATCCAGACACAAGAACCAATGAAGAAAAAATTGATTCCGTAATTTCTACGAAGCTAAAAGCTATACTCAATAAAACATTCAGTTCCGAAACCTACTCCGATGCCACACGCAGAGCTTTTGATAAAACAACTAAAAACGATGTGATGTGGGCATTAATGCGTTTTGTTGCTGCTGGCGGTTCAACAACTTGGGCGTTTACATTGTCAGATATTCCGCTTCCAACTGCGATGGTGTTAGGAGTGTCACTTGGTGCAGCGTCGGGTGGATTTGGATTATTCATCGAGAAATTTACTGGATGGCTTGATAACAATAAAACTATTCCAGGAAGAAAATTAAATTATATTACATCAAAAGAAACATTAATGCTTTTAGCTCCCCTTCTTATCGGGCTTCAGGGAACTGGAATTGCAACACCAGAAGGGGCGGCCTTGCTGGGTGGATACTCCACGGCGACAGTGCTTGCTCAAAATATCTATTATCAGATCAAGAAGCGAAGTCCTTCGGCTGCAATGTGGTATAAATGGTACGCTGTTGAAGCACTGTTTTTATCCATCCCCTATTTTATGCTTCCGATGTGGGATATCTATACCCGAAGTGTTGTTGAAGCAATTACCGCCACCTTTGCATATTCGCTCTTCTCTATGGCATCACAAGGTATGTGGGATCTCTTTTTAACAAGTGTCCGAAGACCACATCTAGAGGCAGCAATTAAGCGCGATCTTTCTGAACTCGCTGAACGATTAAAGGGTGTTGATATCACAAAGCTTACACCACGAGAACTTGATGCCATTACAAAACGAGAAGAGTTTAAAGTGCGCGCACCCTATAAGAAGTATTTCTTTGCGGGATCGATTTTATCCGTCACTAGCGCAGTTGCTGGTAATGCAGGTGCGTACATGCAGAGTCCAGCTCTTGAAATCTCAGGTCAAGCTGGCTTGCTCCTTTTAGGAAGTACAAGCCTCATACTGTGGACTACTCATGTTATTAAAAACAAGCTCAAGGCTAGAAAATCTAAAGCGAATATAGAGTCGGTAATCACTCCTCGTTCTGAGCGCCCAACAGGTCTGACTTGCTCAGGCCTCTTTAATATGTAAGAACATCTTCGTGACCGCAAAAAAACTAAACCATCTTAAAAGAATCCTCGAGGAAGCCCATGACAATTTTATGGAAACCAATGAGGTCTTATACGATGCTCTTGAACCTGCACTGAAATTTCAAAATCCCACGGATAAAGAGTTTTCTGCATTTATCTGCTCCATCGTCGCATACGGAAGAATTGTGCAAGTTAAAAGAAATATCCATGCCGTACTTGATCCCATGGGAGACACTCCGACCGAGTGGCTTATAAAAGCTAGCGATGTCCAAATTAAAAAACTAGTCAAAAATTGGAAGCATAGATTTAACACCTCACACGATATGTATCTAATGCTTTTAATTTTACAAAAAGTTTATCGCCAGAGCGAAAGCCTTGAGAGATTTATTGAACCCTCTAAATATGAAAACGTTTCCGAACTCTTACTTGGATTTAGAAAAAGCCTTTATTCACTAATTCCTAAAAACACACGTCCAAAAAAATCATTTCACTTTTTTATTCCTGACCCATCTCTTGGAAGTGCTTCAAAAAGAATGAATTTATTTTTAAAGTGGATGGTCAGAGACACCGAGCCTGACCTCGGGCTTTGGCAAAGTTTTTGTAAATCCAAACTTGTCATACCTCTTGATACCCATGTCTTTAAGCAGGCAAAGGCCCTACAAATCACTAATAGGAACACCGCAGATTTTGCAACGGCTGTAGAGATTACCGAATTCTTAAAAAAACTCAACTCTCAGGACCCAACCCAGTATGACTTCGCCCTCTGCCACCTATCTATTAATAACGTCCTATTGACCTGGGGCTGATTTTTTAACCAATACTTTCCCGATTGACTACCGACGTCGAAATCTGAGAAAGTGTTTAAACCTTAAATGTTTGATGAACTGATAATCGTAGCAATATGCCTTGTTCTAAACGCTTTTTTTGCAGCGTACGAGATGGCTTTTGTCTCGGTTGCAAAATCTTCTCTAAAAAAATTAGCTCGTGAAGGTAACCGCTCTGCCAAGAGACTGATTTCACTCCGAGAGAGCCCCGAAAGAACTCTGTCCGTTATTCAAATTGGTATTACTCTTGTTGCCGCGATCGCCGCTGCTATTGGAGGGGTTGGGGCAACTGGGACGCTGGTTCCTTATTTTATGCAAACGCTGGGCTTAAGAGAGACAGCCGCTGAGGTTATTGCTGTTATCTTAGTTGTTGTTCCGATCACATATCTTAACGTGGTGGTCGGAGAACTTGTTCCAAAGACGTTGGCTCTGAGAAATCCTACGCGCATTGTTCTTAAGGGAGCAAAGATTCTTTTTATCGTAGACCGAGCTCTATCTCCTGTTGTTTCGGCTCTTGAATGGTCTACAAAAAAAATATTAAAAACCTTTTTCAAAAAGTCTCAGTCGCAAGAAGCTGCACCAAACACTTCTATTGATATTGATTCTTTTTCGCCAACCCATCAAAAGTTTATTGTGAACTTAGTAGACATTGAGAAAAAGAAAGCACAAGACATGATGATCCCTTGGTCAAAAGTTAACCATGTTAATTATAACGACGATATCGCAGTTGTCCTTCAGGTTGTTTTAACCTCTGGCCACACTCGCCTTCCCGTCATTCTTGATGACCGAGTTATGGGAATCCTCCACACCAAAGAATTTGTTGCACTCAAAGAAAGTGGCGAAAAAGAATGGCAAGGTATTATCCGGCCCGTTGTAAGGGTCGACTTAAATGACCATGCTCTAAGAGTATTACGTATGATGCAAGAGGCACACAACCATATGTTTGTCGTTGTTGGCGGCGACAACTTCCGCGTTGGAATCGTTACATTAGAGGATATTTTAGAAGAGATTGTCGGCGAAATTTATGATGAAGACGACGACGGCACAGTTCGAAGAATTTTCGCCTCTCGCGCCCGCCGCAGACTCACTCTTTCATAAAGTTTAGTTTTGTCTTATCCCCTTATAGAGAATCTTGAGCATCAACCCTAATATCGCAGCTGCAAGGGCCAAGTGGATAACTGTAATAAGCGGCGGAATTTTAAATAAAACGTTTGCTGCACCAACCCCGATTTGAATAATCATAAGAATAGATAACCAAATTCCATATTTGGGAACATTTGCATTCATCCAAGGTTGCTTTCGGTTTCTCCAAATAATTTGCGTAAAGGAGAATATCGCAAGGGCGGTAATATATCCCCATAATCGATGTTTTACATGTAGTCCGACTAAACCACCTAGAGTGGGGATCAACTCGCCATTGCAAAGTGGAAACCCTTCACAAGTTAACCCCGCGTAGTTTGTTGAAACAAGCCCGCCGAGTAGAATTTGAATAGAGACCATGATGGCCACCACGATCAACACCGTTCGAAATGATTTTGGCGTCGGTGAAGTTTGCGTGTTGGATTCATCAAACAACTGAAAGTACATCCAAAGAAGAGAGCATAAAAATGCCATTCCGAACCCTAAGTGGGCCGTAACAACGCTAAAGTGAAGAAGCTTTAAAACCGTCAGTCCGCCAAAAATAATTTGCACAATTAAAATTGCAATACCAAACCAAGCGGTCTTAAGAATTTTTGTGCTGGTTTTAATCTTATGAAAATAGATTGTAAGTCCGAATGTAAGGAGCGCAACAATGCCCGCCAACACTCGGTGAATAAATTCATAATAAACTTGAATCTGATAATCAGGAATAATTTTACCGAAGCACAACGGCCAATCAGGGCAAGCCAATCCTGCATTCATCGCACGAACCGCTCCCCCGAGCGAGATCAGAATAAAAGTCATAAAAATCAAAGTTCGTAAAAAATACTTCAAACCTTTCATATTACTGCCTCAAAATACCTTTAAAAAAATAAAACACCCAGCGGTCAATCACAGGAGCAGCCAAAAAACCCAACATACTTAAATTGATCCAAACAAAAAAACGAACCCAGTTTTTTTGACCTTTTGATTTTAGAAACTTATAAAACTCATTTACCGTGACCACCGAAAGCGGAAGAACCAAAACATAGTAACCCCATCCGATTTCTACAAACAGGGGCGACATTAGGGCTAATGCAATGTATGGAACAAGATATAATCCCATGTGATAAAGAGTGCGTTCATTTCCGATGCGTACTGGTAAAACTGGATAACCACCCTTAGCATAATCATCAGAATAACGAATCGCTAACGCCCAGAAGTGGGGCATCTGCCAAAGAAACATCAATAAAAAAAGATACATTGATTCTGAACTAAAGATGTTGGAGTTGATGGCAGAATAACCCAGCAAAACGGGCGCTGCTCCAGGCAATGCCCCTGGTACCGCGGCAAAGGGCGAGCGACGTTTTAAAACCATCGTATAGAGAATATTATAGGAAGCGAAAGTAAGTACCCCGATTAGAAAGGTTAATGGACTAACAAAATATAAGATAATATGACCCACCACTAATAAGGTGATGGAAAAAATGTATCCTTGTTTTGGAGTCATTAGACCGCTAGGGATGGGTCTATTCTTAGTGCGATCCATTTTCTTATCGTGCATCCACTCCTGAGTGGAGTTTAAAGCCAAGCTGCCTGCACTAATTACTCCGAGACCAATAAGAAATAAAAAGAAATGGATTACGGGAAAACCTACGCCAAAGGGCAATCCCATTACATAACCAAGGGCTCCCGTGACGAGAACCATTTTAACGATTCTTGGTTTTGTAATTTCAATTAATTGTTTCACTGCCCATTCGATTGTGTTTCGGGTACTTCAGTTCCCTTGTCTAACGTTTTAATAACTCCCATTTGCTTTAACTCTTCCATAGAGATGTTTTCCATATTCCCTCTGGTGAAGACATCTGCTGCCGTGATGCCGTAGAAGAGAAGCAAGAAGAAAAACGCTGACGCGATTGTTAGTCGGTTTAAACGATTGTCATACTTTAAGTGCATAAACCACGCCATAACGATCAAAACTTTGATCGTAGCAATAAGCATTGCCAAAGGAGTGTTTAACACGCCGATGTCAAGATTGAGCGCAGTCAGTACTGTGATTATCGTCAATGCAATAAGAGATGCGTAGACCATTAAAAAGGTCTTAATCGGAGTAATGTGATGTTGTTCGTTGCGAGCCATATTAATTTCTCCTTTAAATCACAAGATAAAGTAGTGGGAATAAGAAAATCCAAATAAGGTCAACAACGTGCCAAAAAATCCCAACGCCCTCAAGAGCGGTGTACGATGTTGGCGTAAAGTCTCCTCGCTTTAGACGGATAAATACCCAGGCCATTAAACCCATACCACAAAGAACGTGAATCCCGTGAAGACCTGTCATTGTATAATAGATACCAAAATACAAAGCTAAGTTTAGCGGTTCACCTGAAAGTTCATAAGTGAAGGAGCCCCCTGGAGTTAAACCAAGATGAATTTTATGTTGGTATTCAAAATATTTAATCACCATAAAGGCAATTGCACAGCAGAAGGTAAACGCCAGATGCCCCATGGCTACTTTTGGTTTACCCTTTTGAACATAGTGAATGCTTAATGCCATAGTTAAGGAGCTAGATAGCAGCACCACTGTGTTTAGCGCTCCCATTTTCCAATCTAAGAACTTGTGTCCCGTAAAAAATATTTCAGGGTACACGTTCTTAAAGATGGTGTACGCAACAAATAATCCACCAAACATCATCAACTCGGTTACCATGAATATCCAGACGCCGTGCTTACCCGTCTCATACTGGTGTTGTGAATCGATATAATGCTCTTGGTACTTATTTCCTAAACTATCGGTTTTAACGATACTCATAAGGGCCCTCTGTTACAGTTGGTATGTCTTTAAAGTTTGTAGGAATTGGAGGACTCTGAATTTGCCACTCCAAGGTTGTCCCACCCCAAGGGTTTTGTGGAGCTGGCGCCCCTCTTCTTAATCCATCAATTACAGTGTATAGACCAAATAAGAAGCCTGTTAAAAGCATCCATGAACCGTAAGTTGAAAGCGTATTCAACCATTCGTATTCAGGGATATAGTCGTGATATCTTCGCGGCATTCCTTGCAGACCCAAAATCAACTGTGGAAAGAACGTGACGTTAAAGCCTAAGAAAATAAACACGAAGGAAATTCTTGCTGTTGCTTCATTAAACATTTTCCCAAACATTTTTGGGAACCAGTAATAGAGACCACCCATGATCGCCATGAGTGTTCCACCTACCATTACGTAATGGAAGTGAGAAACAACAAAGTAAGTGTCATGAACGTGAACGTTAATTGGAAGTGTTGCCAACATAATTCCAGTTACACCACCAATTGCAAATAAAAATAAGAATCCGATTACAAAAAGCATCGGCGAATCAAGCCGGACTGAGCCCTTGTACATTGTAGTCACCCAGTTGAACATTTTGATCGCCGTTGGAACACCAACGAGCATTGTTAAGAAAGAGAAGATCTTTCCTGCAAACTCGGATTGACCCGATACAAACATATGGTGACCCCAAACAAAGAAGCTCACCGCTGCAATTGCAAGTGAAGAGTATGCCACCGCAGTGTAACCGAAAATAACTTTTCTTGAGAAAGTCGCAACAAGCTCACTGATTACACCCATCGCAGGAAGAATCATAATATAAACTGCTGGATGCGAATAGAACCAGAAGAAGTGTTGAAAGAGAACTGGGTCCCCACCTAAAGAGGCATCAAAGAAACCAATTCCGAAGGCTCTTTCTGCAACCAATAGAAGAAGGGTAATACCTAATATTGGAGTTGCCAGAACTTGAATGATCGCCGTTGAATAAATAGACCAAACAAATAGAGGCATTCTATTCATTGTCATTCCAGGAGCTCGGAGCTTATGGACAGTGGCGATAAAGTTCAGTCCCGTTAAGATCGACGAGAAACCCATCACGAAGGCACCAAAGACAACGAATACCGTTCCGTTATCGGTCTGAATACTGTACGGAGTATAGAACGTCCATCCTGTATCAACACCACCTAAAATCAAGGCAGCAAATGAAATCAGAATCCCGATCATAAGAAGATACCAACTCAATAAGTTCAACCTCGGAAAGGCAACGTCCTTTGCACCAAGATGGATTGGTAAAAAGAAGTTTCCTAAGAAGGCTGGAATCCCTGGAATAATAACCATGAAGACCATGATTGAACCGTGGAGAGTCATCGCTTGGTTGTAGAAGTTTGGCCCCATGAACTGAGTTCCTGGATGCATTAACTCAAGCCTTAAAAGAAGAGCAAAAATTCCACCCAAAAAGAACAACGACATAACAGTAATAAAATACATGATGCCGATTCTTTTATGGTCTAGCGTTGTCAACCAAGACCACAATCCTTTTTCTGCATTAAGGTAGTTCACACCTTCACCGTGAGAATGTGCCATCTTTCTTCCTCTCCTATTTGAGTGTCTTCAAAAACTCTATGAGTTCGTTAATTTCTTGCTCTGTTACGAGACCTTGATACGAAGGCATAATTACACCGCCGAAGCCTTCTACAAATTTTGCTTGTGGGTTCAGTACAGATTCACGGAAATATTCTTCATCAAATGTATCGACACTTCCATCCGTATGTTTCACTTGAGCTCCCCATACCCCTTTAAGAGATGGACCCACCTTCACCGAACCATCGAGGGAGTGGCAAGCTACGCAGCCTTTTGAAGTATAATGATCTCGACCGAGTTCTGCTGGAGTCATCGTTGATTTGTCTTTTTGAATCCAGACGTCATATTCAGGCTTAGTCACGACTCGAACTTTACCGATCATTCCTGAGTGAGCGGTTCCGCAATACTCAGTACAGAAAAGTTCGTATTCACCTAATTTATCAGATTGGAACCAAAGTTTTGTTCTCTTACCAGGAACGACGTCTTGTTTTACTCTAAAGCTTGGTACATAGAAGCTATGAAGAACATCAAGGGATGTCATGTTCAAAACAACAGGCATACCTACAGGAACAACAAGCTCATTTGTAACTTGCTTACCTGTTGGGTAAACCATATCCCATGACCATTGTTTACCGATAACGCTAATTTCTAATCCATCCGTTGGGAAGGTGCGAGTATGTTCATAAACTTTCCATCCCCAATAAAATAAGCCTAAGAAGATACAAAGCGGTATAAAGCTCCACATGAATTCGAGCACATAGTTATGGGTGATGTAAGCCGTCTTATCGTTATCAGAACGACGTTGGTACTTGACTACAAAAATAGCCATCGCACCTAACAATAGGATACATGCGATTATGCTAGCCCAAATTGAAAAACTAAATACAGCGTCAATTTCCTTTGCAAAGGTCGAACCCTGAACTGGCATATAAGACATCTTAATTTTTCTCCCTTACTTCTTAGATTCCTTTATCATTCGTCTCCAGTTCGGAAACAGGAATGCGAAAAACGCAAGCGCACAAAGTGCTGCCCCATATTTCATAATATTAAACGCATAAAAAGCATAAGTTCTTCTGTCTGGATCGTACTGGAAACAAAACAGTACAAACGAATCAATGATTCCCCCGATTTTCCCATTCGAGGCTTCCACTAAAGAAAGTCTCACTGTCTTAGAGTCAAATGCGACTCCGTGCAAGTATCTTGAAACTTTTCCTTCAGGAGTTAAGATAATCGCAGCTGCCGCGTGAGCATATTGTTTCGTTGCTTCATCCCATTTGTAACCAAAGCCTAATTGTTCAGAGAGTTTTTTGATTTGTGACTCTTCACCAGTCAAGAAGTGCCAACCTTGCGCTGCTTCGGGGCGACCATAGGCCTCAATATAAGATTCTTTTTTACCCGCAGCGAGATCTGCGGTCTCCGTCGGATCAATAGTTACAGAAAGAACCTCAAACTTGTCGCCAATGGTCCAATCCATTTCTCGCAAGCCATCTGTAAGACCATTGAGGTGCAGGTTACACAAACTTGGGCAGTTAAAGTAGACCATGGAGATAATAAGCGGCTTACCTTTGTTAAAATAACTCCCTAACGTGACGACTTCACCAGCTTCATTTGTAAAGACGATGTTAGGATCAATTTGATCACCGCTTTTCTCAAAAATGCCAACGTTCTCAAATTCTCGTGGCATTTCGGTGGATACCTTCCCCACTTGTTTCCAAGGGGCCTTCGCATTTTGGGCATGCAGATCTCCAGCGTGCACAAGAGACACCACAGCAATTGCGAACATTAGATGTTGAAGGTTAAGGTATTTTTTCATTATTTAACTATGCGCCTTCGTTATAAAACTGCTTCCAGTCTGAATTTGATGCCGAAGGTAGGTTTGGGTTCAATGATCTTAAGTAGTGAACAATGTCCCATCTTTCGCTGGTCTGCAAGTGATCAAGTTTCATTATACCGTTTTCGATATCACCTTTTGAAATCATTCTAAAGACATCAATCTCAGTTCCTCTGTTAGGAAGATTGCCAGATTTGAACATCTCTAAGAATGGATCACTTCCACCTTCTTCATAGAAAAAAGCACAATTTAATTTGTAAGACTTTTCACCGCGCGCGACGGACTCCGGAGAGCTTTTGCTCCAAGCTTTGATACGGTTGACATAATCTTCTTTCGTTAACCCAGCGTCAGGCAATGCTTGAGCATCGACAGGGCCTGGCTGAAACACTGTTGTAAATATAATGAAGACGACCGAGAAAATCATCGTTCCGATAAAAACCATGTACCCAGCCCAATTGACATGAGGATTCTTTTGCATTGTTCTGCTCCTGCTATGCGCGCAAAAATATGCGGAGATAGATACACCTAACCCGCCAATCTCAATTCTTTCTCAATTAGCCTAAGATGAAACATTACTCTGTAAAATTCAAGGTTTGCTTTTGGCTTAACGCAGATCAGATGGAAGCTTGCTGCTATGTAGCTCCGAGGTCTCATTTAAATAATCGAAGCTAAAATAGTGTCTTTTAAGCCACAGCCGCTGTTGCCTATAATCAGGGCAATGCTTTTCTACTTCCGCCCAGAAATACTTTGAATGATTCGGATGCTTAAGGTGTGCAAGCTCATGAATTATCACGTAATCAATTACATTTATTGGAGCAGAAACAAGCTTCCAGTTGAGTTGGATGTTTCCCGACGGTGAACAACTCCCCCACACTGTTTTCTGCCTCCGCAAAATGACCTTGGCGGGAATCAACCCTGTCATTTTTGCAAGGGACTCAACTCTCTTGGGTAAAAATCTTCGAGCCGCTTTTTCATAGAATTTCAAAATTTCTTTTCGGACCTGCGCCACAGGAACATGTTTAGCGCTCAGCACTTTCAAATACGGCCTCTCGAATCGAATCTCTAGTTTTTGAAAATTAGCATACTCAAACCTGATCTCATAATTTTCACCGAGGAAGCGCAGCATTTCTCCTTCCTGAAAACTCAACATGGGATACTTTGCTTGAAGTTTAAAAACATTTTGAAGTTCACGAGAAAGCCATCTCTCATTTTCTTCGAGGAAATTATGAATTCGAGATAACTTTTCTGAGCGAGAACATCTTGCTACTATGGTGGAATTTGGCAGAATGCTGACCTTCAGACCGCGAAGTCGTGGAACCCTTTCAATTTTGATATTTCTATGAAGTTTTAATCCCACGGCTCTCGCTTTTCTCTTGTTGCTCGCGGCGTCATTTCCCTCTGTTCGCAGGGCTTAATTTAGCCTAATAATTAATGACAGTTCTCAATATTCTTGAATATATGTCAACTGGTTGGTCCCGTACAATGCACTACTCTGCAAACCCCGCCAGGTCCGGAAGGAAGCAACGGTAGTAGAGAAGTCATGTGATATGGGGCCGGCCACTATTTTTTGAGGAGTACGAGGGAGCCAAAGTGTCATATCAAGTTATCGCCAGAAAATATCGCCCTCAATCTTTTCAAGATCTTATCGGTCAAGATCATATTAGCCAAACGTTAACAAATGCCTTAAAAGCAGACAGATTCCCCCATGCGCTATTATTTTCTGGAACAAGAGGCGTGGGAAAAACTTCTTCCGCACGGGTGCTGGCAAAAACTTTAATCTGTCCAAACGCTACGGACTTTAAACCTTGTAATGAATGTACAGCTTGCCACGACATCACTAACGGCTCGCACATGGATGTCATTGAGATCGACGGAGCATCTAATAATGGTGTGGATTCCATCCGTGATCTTAGAGAAACCGTTGGATATATGCCTGCAAGCGGGAAGTTTAAAGTTTACATTATAGATGAAGTCCATATGCTTTCTACAAGTGCATTTAATGCTCTCTTGAAAACGCTTGAAGAACCTCCGTCTCACGTTATTTTTATTATGGCAACAACGGAGCCTCAAAAAATTCCCGTTACAATTTTGTCTAGATGTCAGCGATTTGATTTTAGAAGGATCTCTACTCGGCTTATTCAGGGACACCTTGAAAATATTTGTAAAAATGAAAATGTAAAATACGACCAAGAATCTCTTTGGACATTAGCACGGCTTGCTGATGGATCGATGCGAGATTCTTTGAGCTTGCTCGACCAAGTCATTAACTTTACCAATGCGGATGTGACGCTCGCTAAGGTGATTGACGTTTTAGGTATTACGGATCGAGCTCTTCTTTCAAACACTGTTCAGTCTTTAATCCATCGTGATTTAGAATCCATTGTTGCAACGGTTGAGAGGTTATTTTCTTCGGGCCATGATCCCGTTGTGTTTGTGCAAAATCTTTTAGAAGAAATCAGACATTTACTTTTTGTAAAAGTGGCTCAGAAGCCCACCGAGCTTCTTGATCTATCTGATGGTGAAATTGAAAGTTTAAGGGCCGTTTCAGTAGATGTATCTCAAGAAGACATTCATGTTTTATTTGATATGTGTCTTAAGGGAACTCAAGACATTATTCGCGCCAACAATCCCCGAATAGTTTTAGAGATGCTTTTATTACGTATGGCCCAGGCGCCAAGAATTGAAGATATTGAGTTCTTTGTTTCGGGAAAGAGCAACCCCACTACACGCACAACACCAAGGCCCCAACCGCAGGCGCAGCGCCCAGTAATGCCAATCGAGGCCAAGACCCAGCGACCAACACAGTCCGTTGCCGAAGCGTTTGATAAGGCCGAGTCACTGACAAAAAATTGGGTTAAGTTTGTTGAGCAATCTAAGAAAATAAATCCAAGCTTGGCTGCACTGTTGGATCATAGCTCTTTAATTTCGCTGGACGGAACCACTGCAACCTTAGGGGTTTCTGAAAAAGAAGAGTTTTTCTTTGATCAGTTGTCAGATCCCAAACAAGCGAATAAATTAAAAGAGCTGTTTTTAACAGTTTGGAAAATGAACGTTCGCGTAGTTGTTAAACATAATGACGATAAAGCCACACCGTCTCCTCAGAGCCTTAAAGCTCAAAACGAAGAGACTCAGGCAAAACAAACACGTGAGCAAGTTGAAAATCATCCAATGATTCAAAACTTGCAAAAATCTTTCAAAGGAAAGATTCAAAAAATTACTGAATTAAAATAACGGAGGATATGCAAATGAAAGGATTCCCAGGCGGCATGCAAAACTTTATGAAACAAGTTCAACAGATGCAGAATAAAGCCGAGAAAGTTCAAAACGAACTTAAAACCCGAGAGTTTTCAGGAACGGCGGGTGGTGGAGCAATTACCGTTAAAGCCAACGGCGCCTACCAACTGACCTCTGTTGCCATTGACCCTGCGGTCCTCCAAGATGGAGACGCTGAGATGTTGCAAGATCTCCTAATGGCTGCGGCAAACGATGCCCTCAGAACAGCAAACAAAACAACTGAAGACGAAATGTCTAAACTCACAGGCGGAATGAAAATCCCTGGGATGTTTTAATACCAAACTATGATCGAACTAAAATCTCTTAAAAGATTAATCACTGAGTTTTCAAAGTTACCAGGTGTGGGCGAAAAAACCGCTCAACGGTTGGCATACTTTGTTCTTAAAAAAGGGACGTCCTTTTCACAATCTCTTATTGAAGCTATCCAAGAGGTTGAACAGGTTATTCACACCTGTCCTCAATGCTTTAGTTTTACTGAAAGCGAAGACCTTTGTGAAATCTGTGAAAACCAAAAGCGAGACCCCACAAAGATTTGCGTTGTAGAAGAGCCTTTTGACATTATTAAAATTGAATCCTCAGACTCTTTCTTTGGGTTGTACCATGTTTTACACGGAACAATAGCGCCACTAGAAGGCGTTCAACCAGAGCATCTTAAGATCAAAGAACTTTTAGAAAGAATTGAGAAGTCTTCCACTCAGATTCAAGAGGTGATTGTCGCATTAGATTCTGACATTGAGGGTGATACGACAGCGCTTTACCTGACTAAACTTCTCCATGCTAGAAATATCAAAGTCTCAAGGCTTGCCTATGGAGTACCTTTTGGCTCGGATATCGACTATATTGATAAACGAACGCTTGGTAAGGCTATTCAAAATCGCGTGGAGATTTAATGTCTTTTATCAATAAGAACGCTAAAGAAATTCATTGCAAGATCGTTTTTTACGGACCGTCTTTAGGCGGAAAGACAACAAACATCCAGTGGATTTATCAACAGACGGCTACAGACCAAAAATCAAAGCTTATTGCGCTCAATACAAACAACGAGCGCACACTGTTTTTTGATTTTCTCCCTCTTCATTTGGGTGATATCCGTGGCTATAAAACAAGATTTCATCTTTACACTGTTCCAGGACAAGTGGTCTACGATGCCTCAAGGAAGCTGATCTTAAAAGGGCTTGATGGAGTCGTATTTGTTGCAGACTCTCAAAGAGAGCGCATGGAAGAGAATATCGAGTCTTTCAATAATCTCAAAACAAATCTACGTCAGCAGGGCTATGACATTGAAAAAGTTCCACTTGTCATTCAATACAATAAGAGAGATCTTAACAACGCTGTTCCCATACAGGAACTGAGACACGCACTTAACCAATACAACTCTCCTGATTTTGAGGCAGTAGCTTCGCAAGGCGAAGGCGTCTTTGAGACGTTCAAAACGATTTCAAAACAAATCGTAACTATTCTCAAAGGCAATGAAGTTTAAACTTTAACCTATTGGGATCCAGAAAATGCAAGACATTCGAGAAGAGATTCTCAATCTTAAAAAAGAAAAAAATGTTCTTATCCTTTCGCACTTTTATGAAGACGGCGAGATTCAAGAGCTTGCCGATCAAGTGGGTGATAGTTACTTTCTAGCTGAGACGGGAATGAAAAGCAGTGCTCAAAATATTCTTCTAGCGGGCGTTGTATTCATGGCAGAAAGTGTAAAAATTCTTTCACCTCTAAAGACAGTTCTTGTGGCCGACATGGCGGCAGGCTGCTCGTTAGTGACAAACTCTCCATTTGAACAATATAAGAAGTGGAAAGAGGCTCATCCAAACTCTGTAATGATGACCTATATCAACTCAAGTGCTGAAGTAAAGTCCATTTCGGATGTCATCTGCACGTCCTCTAATGCAGAGAAAATCTTAAATAGTATTCCTAAAGATAAAACCATTTTATTTGGACCAGACATTAACCTTGGCTCTTGGTTATCCAAAAAATACAATCGCAAGATGGAACTGTGGCCTGGTACCTGTGAAGTTCACGTTCTTTTTACTGCCAAAGAACTCTATGCACTGAAACAGCAGCATCCCGATGCTATTGTGCTTGCGCACCCTGAGTGCAATGAAGATGTTTTAGAACATGCAGATGTTGTGGGTTCAACTTCAAGGCTTCTTAAAGAGGTGGAAGTAAATCCTGCAAAGAGCTTTATTGTAGCCACTGAAGATGGAATTTTTCATCAGATGAAAAAAACACGCCCAGATGTTGAGCTGATTCAAGCGCCGACGGGAACCCACTGCGCTTGCAACCAGTGTCCTTATATGAAACTCAATACTTTAGAAAAAATACGAGACACACTCAAAACCTTTACCCCGGAAGTGAAACTTTCAGAAAATTTGATCGAGCGAGCACGCCTGCCTCTCCAAAGAATGATCGATATCACTCAAGGGAAATCAGTAACTTGGAATTGATAAGCTTAAAAATGACTAATTTTTAGCCTCCCAGATTGAAATGAATCTGGTTAAACCCACTTAACTTTGGTCCAGGCTCGCCGATAAGTTATTTGTAACGAGGGGTTTAACTGATGAAAAAAGCAGTAAGTAAGTCACCAAAGCGTATTGCGAAACGAAAGAACGTGGGCGCAATACCAATATCAAATCTCACGACTCTGTCTCATTTCGAATCAATAGCAAGGTTTGGACATCTAATAGATGCATCCTCAACTGGTTTCTTGATTCAGGTTGAGCGTGAAGACCTTATACCAAAGGGGTTACGTCAAAACTTATCGCTAGCATCTATTGAGGGTGAGCCGATTATGCTTTTAATTAACCCCATGGAGCTAGAAATCAATGGCCATATTGCCAGGACCCAATACGTCGGAAAAGGGGTCTTTGAGATCGCCGTGGACTTCTCACAGGATGCACCTGAATACTGGCGAGAATGTTTATTTGATCTTTTACCAAGCTCTGTTGAAACACACGACGAAGAATGATAAGCCTGCCCTATGGCAGAAAACATTCAAAAAGAGCTTCTAGAACTATTAAACAAACCACAAAAAGACCGCGATATGCAATGGGAGAGCGACTTCCTATCAAAGCTTCCCCATTGCAAGGTGACGATCCTCAATAAGGCCCCTCAAGCTGGGCCCGATCAATTCCCATATATGTTTGTAGATATTAAAGAAGAGAGCTCCGAGTCTGCTATTCATCTTATAAAATGGATTTCAGAAAATGGTATCGGCCTTGCGGTTAATCCGACTAAAACCTATCCAGACTTTGTTCTCACATTTGGTATGGTTTGGAATTACTTTCAATCAGGAAAATTTCTTGAAAACCCTATTGGCTCAATGCAAGCTGAGGCCACGGCCTCAGCTAACGAGAATTTATTCTACACTGGAAGCCCCAGTGAAAGTTACCTTCCGAAGCCCATCCGAAGTATTTTAAAAGAATTCTTGGCCCAGCAAGGAGTCATGGCTCCTAAAATCATTATGATATCCAAAGACCAAGTCAATTTTGATCTTTGCTTTTCGATTGAATCTTTTGGAAGTCCTGACAGCAAAGAGCATGAAGGAATTTTACAGGCCTTATCTTGGTTTTTACCCGCCCATTACAGCCTTGCATTTGTAACAGAAGAGGGTTTACCTTCATTTGAAGATCTGTAAAAACGGGGGCGTTTTTGAGAGCCATTTTATTAGCGATATTCTTTCTGACTAGCGGGGTTCATGCACAAAGCCTTGAGGGTTATGTCTTTAATAACGACTCTAAGGACACCAATCTTTTTCAAAAAATTTTGCAGCCTTTTACAACAGATGGGTGTTCTAGATATTCTAATGGACCCAAAGAAAATCCCACTGAGTGGCTTCATTGTTGCGTACAGCATGATGCCGCCTATTGGCTTGGCGGAACTAAAGAAGAACGTAAAATCGCTGATACCGAACTTTACGAATGCGTCGCTGCAACTGGAAACACCGCGGATGCAAGGATAATGTATACGGGAACTCGTGCTGGTGGGGGACCACTGAGATACACCACATACCGCTGGGGTTATGGCTGGAACAGAATCAGAAGTTATGCACCGATCTCTGAAGAAGAGCTTGATGCTGCGGAATCCTTATATGGTGAGAATCTAGAAGAGCTTACCAAAACTATTAAAGAAAATAAGTTTATAGTAGAAGTTCCAGAAAGTTATGTTTTCCAAACGCCGTTTCCATACACATATTGTGACGAGCAAATAATTAATGAGTTGGCTCCTAAATTAAAACGAGCGGCGCGGGTAACTGAATCAAAACGCAATTTCAAATCATCAAACTTTCAGATCCATATCCGACTTGATATCTGCGAAGAGGCTATAAAATTTGAGTTCACTCCAAATACGACGGCAAAGAGTTGTACTAAAGATTATGCCTATTCAAATACAACCAATAGAATTATCAACACTGAAATATCAAAAAGTTGTCTTGCCCGCATGAACGATTAAAATTCCATAAAGAATTTTCCATTTCCACCTTCCCAAGAAAGATCATCCGTATCTAGAGTGAATGCAAATCTCAGATAGGATTTTTCATCCAAATTGGCAGTCCAGTAGATATTGGCTCTATGCTCTTCGCGCGTATTCTTTGCATCGACTGTATGCAAGGTCTCTTTACTATGAAAATCGATATCGTACCCAAATGACCAATAACCGATGGCCTCAGGGTTACGATTAAAGTGTAACGTGGTGTAAGGTAGAATATCTAAAACATTAATATTCGCCCCTTGGTAATCAATCTCTTTTTTTATAGTGTAAAGACCTACGTCCCAATCAAAGCGGTGAAATTTTTTAGTGCTAAATTCCGTCTGAAGTTGATGGCGATGGGTTATAAACGGATCAGTTGCAACTCCTGAGGAACGAGTTGTGCGTCTTTCCGTGCGTTTATCGTCTTGATAAAGAAACGTAATACTATCGGTAGGATTCAAGGGTCGAAGGTATCGTAGTGTTCCCATCCACCTTTTATAATCAAAGGTCAGATCCCTTGCAGGGATATCCCAAGTGAGGGGTGTCTCCACCAGAAGCCCGTACTCTAAATATTCGGTTTGGCCATAGCGTTCGGTGTTATATCTTCCGATGTAGCCATAGGTTTTTGGTACTTTCAAAAATTGATCGTCTTTTGTATTACGTTTGTTGCGATCATACTGGACGTTATTAAAAAACAACCTGAGCTGGTGCTTTGGTTGAAAAAAATATGTCGCTGCAAATCCTAAATTATCCGTCGCCTTCTCAAACCCGAGTTCTGTAAAAACGGAAAGTGAAAGACTCGGTCTCGGATTATAGAAGAATTCAAAAACGGAGTGCGATTGTAATGTGTCATAGTCTTTTTGTTCGAAATATAAAAACTGAAAATGGACCTGATCTGAGAATGCGTGTCGAACTTTTACTCGAGTGTCTTTAAGAAATTCGCTACGACTTAAAGAGCCAAACGATGCTAAAACAGCCTTATCAGACAGCTGATACCGAACTTCATCACGAAAGGTCGTTGAGAACACCATAACGTCTGAATAATATTCGGAGTCCATTTTGTTAAAATAATCTGCAATCTTTAACTCTAGGTCTGAAAAAGAACGGTACTCGTATGATCGGTCGAAGGAAGCAAACGTCGGCACGCTCAATAGTAAAATGGATAAGAGGGCAACTCGCATAAAGTGGTTCTATAGTAGGAGCTATCATTTTGAAACTCCTCCTTTGACTATTTTAAGAATTTACATAATAAACCTTTAAGGTTTAGGAAGAATTTTCTGAAAATCCTCACCAGATGGCTGCTGGAAGGCGTTTAAACCAAACTCTGACATTACTGCAAACACATGATCAAAAATATCTCCCTGAATGCCTTCATAATACGCCCATCGAATATCCTTAGAGAAAACATAAATTTCTATAGGTAAACCTTGAGGACCTGGAGCCAACTGGCGCACCAAAAGCGTCATGTCTGTTCGGATCATCGGATGCGCCTTTAAGTAGTGCATCAGATACATCCTGAAGGTTCCAACATTGGTAAGGCGTCTTAAGTTCATGACCGCCTGTTGATCAGGCATTGAGCGGTTGTATTCTTCGACTTCTTTGACCTTCGATTCTATATAGTCTTTCAAAATATGAACCTTTGAAAGCTTCTCGATGTCTTCTGGTGAAAGAAAGCGAATGGACTTTACATCAATATAAATCGCTCGTTTTATTCGGCGGCCGCCAGAGTCCCACATTCCGCGCCAGTTTTTAAATGAGTTTTCTAAAAACTTGTGAGCAGGAATTACGGTAACAGTTTTATCCCAGTTCTGAACTTTTACATTGTGCAAAGTAATCTCTAATACATCGCCATCAGCATTAAACTGAGGCATCTCAATCCAGTCTCCCACTCGGATAAGATCATTTGTGGTGAGTTGAATTCCAGCAACAAGGGAAAGAATTGTATCCCTGAAAACAAGCAGTATGACTGCCGTCAGAGCACCCAAACCGCTTAAGAGCAAGAGTGGCGATCGATCAAATAAAATTGCAATGATACATATAAATCCGAACATATAAGCCACGATTTGAAAGCCTTGAAGATAGCTTTTGATCGGACGATATTTAGCAATTTCTCTTTCATTATAAATTTCATTAATGATGTTACTGGCGCTGGTGAGGATTCTAAGTATTGCAAATACGAAAGCCGCACCCACAACTCTTTTAATTAAACCGAGGAGCCCGCCACTAAGGCCTGTAATCCAATTTAGTCCTTGGTAAATGATAGAAAGATGGAGCAACGTCAAAATGGTAAAAACAAACTGTTTGTTTTTTAAAAAGCGCGCGACGGGGTTTTTCCGCTCAGCAAAAACTCGCTCTATAACTCTTTTGTTGAAAAAACGAATTACATAGTGGATGACAACTATGATTAACGCCAATGTAGCAAGTTCTGCGATGAGTTGGGCGTGGTCATTTTGGAGAAACGATAGATCCATGAATACAAACTCCCATAGCTGTTTCTTTAAGATATAACAACATAAAGCGCTTATTACAAAGCATTAATTTTGCTTGGAATTTTCAGTTTTGCACACCATTGGTCTACTCCCCTAAGATCATCTTAAATTTTTATAATTATTTGATAATATGTCGGTTATTCTAGACGTATGAAATGGATTGAGAAAATTCCAGATAACGAACTGCGATTTGAATTCACTCGCAGCGGTGGACCTGGCGGTCAGCATGTAAACAAAACCAACACCGCGGCCATTCTCCGCTGGCATCTGGATTCAACTTTGGGTTTTTCTGAAACACAAAAATTACGACTGCAAGAAAAACTCAACACAACTCAAGAAGGCGACATCATTATTCGGTCCGAAGAATTTCGTGATCAAGAAAAAAACAAAAAGCGATGCCTTGAAAAATTAAATGAGCTGATCGATCGAACTTTATTTGTCCCCAAAAAAAGAAAAGCAACAAAACCTACAAAAGCACAAAAAGAAAAGCGCCTAAAAGGAAAACGAATCCGCTCCGAAGTTAAAAAGTTCCGCGCTAAAAAAGACTGGTAATGGGTACGCGGTTCATTAAGGCTGAAAACCGAAAAATGGTAGGGGCTGCCGGGCTCGAACCGACGACATCCACCTTGTAAGGGTGGCGCTCTACCAACTGAGCTAAGCCCCTAAAACCGCTGTGATAAGCGAAAATAGAAAGAGAGTTTTAAAATAGTTTTCTAAGATTGTCGAGAACGAATTCGCGAATTCGGGAAAAATCTCGGTCTCATAAGAAATCGCAGTAATTTCTTCAGGTTATAAGGCAGGCCTGCGAAGCCCGCCTTCCTTGATTAATCCATACTGGTTCTGCGAATTTCGAAGCTCTCGACGCCTTTTTTGTAGTCGTGATAGTTCTTCGGCACGCTCACTGAAGCCCACATGACTGGGTTTTCACAGTATTCGGGTTTATCCACGGTGTTATCATACTGTACATCAGCGCATAGGTTCGCAATCTGAATGTCGATCACTTTGCCTTTCGTCGCTACGAATTCTAATCTCGCTCGCAAAACTTTGTCGTCACCAATTTCACCGAGGCCTTCAGCAATGACACTATTTTGTAATCCCAACATTTGAACTAGAATCGTACCATCTGGCAGAACACCTTTGAGTGGTCTTAGTCTTATGATTTTCTTTTTCAGCTCGTCCTTCCAAATTCCTTTTCCGTCATCTTTTGGAAAATCTATGATTTTTCCGATTGGGAAAGGCATGTCTCCGCCGCGAATTTTCTTCGCGTGGCCCGCGACGCTAAAAAGCGAGATGGCAATAGCAACAATTAACAACTTCATATGGACTCCTCTACTCAACGTTTAGCCGTACTCGTGATGCTTTATTAAAAAAGTAACCGTTCTTCGCTCTGAAGATATACTTCGGTTTGTTATAGTCAGGTTCAATTAATTTTCTTAATCTTTTAATGGTAACGTAAATCTTATTATCGTGGATCACTGGTGAATATTCTTGATTCCAAATTTTTTCAACGATGGCCTCTTTGGAAAACGTCTGGCCTGGATACTTCATTAATAGGTGAAGAAGTTCTAACAAGATGAATTGGTTATTAAAATCAACTCGGCCCTTCTTTTTTTCCATAACAGAGTTGCTTGTTAAATCAAAAATTAGATCATATTCATCTTGATCAGAAACACCGATTTCAATGAGGCGCTTCTCCGTGTCTTTTGCTAGCCGAATAAAGCTGTTTGGATCAATTGTCCTCTTAAGAAGTTGAAGATAGATCTTTGCAAGATCAATATCTCCTTGATCTTGATAAGTCACTCCAATGGCGTAGAGAAGTTGTAAATAGAGGTGATGGTTTTTTTCCGTTTTTAAAAACTCGTGACAGCTCCAGAGGACCTCTAGGGCTTCATCATATCGACCCATCTTGCGCAAAATGACACCGTTTAAAATTTGAGAAGAAATTTTAAGCTCAGGTAGTGGTAACACTTCAAAAAAGACTTTTAAGTTGTAAAGTTCCTGGAGTGCCTCTTGCAGTTTTCCCATTTGTGAATAAGCGATAGCGGAACCCGCAATACCAAAGCACATGTCTTTTTTATTTTCGTTTTGAAGACCCATCGTCAGTGCGTTTTGAAAGTACGCTAATGCTTGCTCAAATTCTCCACGGTATGCAGCACATACTCCAAGTGTATAGTGAGCGTAAGAGGACATCTTTACTTTACCTGTGGAAACAACTTCGTTGAGTCGATCCTTCGTTTCTTGAATTTTGTCTTCGTTTTCTTGTTCAGCATAAATTCTTAAAAGATCGTTTAGACATTTAAGATATTTTTCGACTTCATTAGCATTAAGATATTTTTCAGAGAGAGGTTCTAATTTTGCCAACGCTTTACCAAAATCACCTCGATCTCGGTATAACCGTGCAAGCTCATATGTCTCTTCGAAATTATTTTTCACAGACTCGGACATCAGTCCCCACCCCTATCTGACCTGAAATTTCCTGTAATATAGTGTTAGAGAATCTGTCAAAGTCTGATTTTTAGGTCAACAAAATAGGACCCTTGCGCATCGCAAATGTCTGTATAGACCGCCAAAACATCGTTTTTACAGGAAAATTAGATGGAACCAACTATAGCGATTACAATTGGCTGGAAACCCCTGAGCTGCCTAAAAACCAGCACAAAACACAGGGGTCTCACAAAATTTACGCAACGCTAGACAAAAAGGTACGGCGTACCTTTAGTGCATGGAGTGTCCTGCGTACTGTGCCTTTAGACCGAATACTCTGTCCGATCTTACTTTGAAGAGATCTTGCGGCTTAGAAATATCTAAGGAGTTTACCAAGACCTGATCAACATGATCGACCAAGATAACTTTTAACTCTTTTAGAACTTCTTTTGGAATTTCCTTTAGATCTTTTTCGTTATCTTTTGGACAGATAATGACTTTGATTCCACCTCTATGGGCTGCCAGTACTTTTTCTTTTAGTCCACCGATTGCAAGAACTCTTCCTCTGAGTGTCACTTCACCAGTCATCGAGACTACTTTTTTAACTGGGATTCGAGTAATCGCAGAGACAATAGATGTTGTGATTGCAATACCTGCTGAAGGGCCATCCTTAGGGATTGCGCCTTCTGGAGCATGGATATGGATATCAATATTTGCAAAGAATTCTTTATCTAAGCCAAACAATGGTCCGCGTGATCTCACATAACTCATTGCTGCTGAACAAGATTCCTTCATCACATCACCGAGTTGACCAGTCACTGTAAACTTGCCCTTACCTGGAACCATTGTGACTTCCACAGGCAATAGATCACCGCCAACCTCAGTCCAAGCCATTCCATTTGTAAGTCCGATTTCGTTTCCGTCTTCGATCTTACCGTGTTTGAACTTTTCTGATCCAAGAAGTTCCACAACAACTTTAGAAGTAATAGGAAATGCCTTCTTAGATTTCGGAATCTTGATCTTCGCTTTGCTCTTGTCCGTTCTGAGCATTTCTCTTGCAACCTTTCTTACGACGTTTGCAATTTCGCGCTCAAGATTTCTGACTCCAGCTTCTCGCGTAAAGTGGCGAATTAAGAATCTTAGCCCAGCTTCAGTAAAGTCGATTTTGTTTTCATCTAAACCATGCTTTTCAAGTTGCTTCGGTACAAGATACTTCTCAGCAATCTTATATTTCTCATTCTCTGTATAGCCACCAAGTTGGATGACTTCCATACGATCCAACAAAGGACGTGGGATTGTATGCAGAGAGTTCGCAGTAGTGATAAACATGATCTGAGATAAATCGTACTCAACCTCTAAATAATGATCTTGGAAAGTTCCATTTTGCTCTGGGTCCAACACCTCAAGCATTGCAGAAGCTGGATCACCTCTAAAATCTGAGCTCATCTTATCAATCTCATCAAGAAGTACGAGGGGGTTGCCTGTATCAGCTTTTTTCAGAGACTGAATAATTTTACCGGGCATTGCTCCGACGTAAGTTCTTCTGTGACCACGAATTTCGGCTTCATCTCTTACACCACCCAAAGAAATTCTTACGAATGATCTGTTCAGAGATTTTGCGATAGAGCGGCCAAGTGATGTTTTACCAACACCTGGAGGTCCGACTAAGCACAAGATTGGTCCTTGAAGTTTGTTTGTCATTGTTTGAACCGCAAGGTGCTCTAAGATTCTCTCTTTCACACGCTCTAAGCCCCAATGATCATTATCAAGAATTTCTTCTGCATAGTTTAGGTCATGCTTCACTTCAGAATAATTGTACCAAGGAAGGCCAAGCACCCAGTCGATGTAATTTCTAACGACAGTTGCTTCCGCACTCATTGGTGACATCATCTTCAGTTTCTTAACTTCTTTTTTAAGCTTCTCGTGAGCCTCTTTGCTCATCTTCTTATTCTTAAGCTTCTCTTCAAGTTCGCGCACTTCTTGCTGGAAATCATCTTTCTCGCCAAGCTCTTTTTGAATCGCCTGCATTTGCTCATTCAAATAGTATTCTTTTTGAGAACGTTCCATTTGCTTCTTCACGCGATTTCTGATCTTCCGCTCGACTTCAAGAATTTCAATCTCACCTGTCATTAAGTTAAGAAGTTTTTCTAATCTTAATGCAGGGTCGTTGATCTCAAGAATTTTTTGTTTGTCTTCGAGTTTAAGATTTAATTGCGCAACAATAATATCTGCCAGTTCTCCTGGCGCCTCAATTGTTGAAACTCGCATAAGGATCTCTGGCGGAATTCGTTTATTCAACTTTACATAAGTTTCAAAAGTTGTCTTAACCGATCTCATCAAAGCGTTTGCTTCAACTTTGTTATCTACCTTCTCAGGAAGATCTTCAAAATCAACTTGGAAGTAATCTTCATTTGAAACGAATTTGTTGATCTTTACACGACCCTTCCCTTCGATAAGAACCTTTACAGTTCCATCAGGTAGGCGGAGTAACTGAATAATGCTACCGCGTGTACCGATTTCATAGATATCGTCTGCTTCAGGAGAGTTCGTCTTTGCGTCTTTCTGCGCAGCTAAGATGATATCGGTCCTTTGGTTCATTGCGTGCTCAAGAGCATTAATACTCTTTTCGCGACCAACGAACAGAGGCATCATCATGTGCGGAAAAACGATAAGATCTCTGAGTGGTAACAGCGGTAACGTTTTAGCATCTTTTTTACTTCCCTCTTGAGCCATTAGAAATCCTTTCAGGTCATTTGAGGGAAGGCTAGTTTAAGAAGTTATGCTGACTCTTCCTTGACTTTCTTGACGTCGGTCTTACCGTTGTCATCTTGGTCATCTTGGGTGAGCCGATAACTAGGGGCCTTCCCATCAGTTATGACTTCTTTATCAATTATACATTTCTTTACGCCCTTCATGGAAGGGATTTCATACATAACATCCATCATCGCTGATTCAATAACGCTGCGTAGTCCGCGCGCTCCTGTTTTTCTTTTCAGCGATAACTGGGCTATGGCCTTGAGAGCTTCGTCTGTGAAGATTAAATCAACATTCTCATAAGACATTAATTTTTGATATTGTTTAACCAAAGAGTTCTTTGGTTTTGTCAAAATATCTATGAGTGCTTCTTCTGAGAGCTGATCAAGGATCGCCATTGCTGGTAAACGTCCAATAAATTCAGGGATTAAGCCGAATCTTACTAAATCGTCTGGTTGTGCCTGACTAAACAACTCATCAGTTTTCTTTGCTTTATCTTTTGCTGAAGGAATACTTGCAGCAATACCGATTGATTTTTGCGTCATTCGGTTTTCAATAATTTTTTCAAGCCCGACGAAAGCCCCGCCGCATATGAACAAAATATTTTTTGTATCAATCTGAATAAATTCTTGTTGAGGGTGCTTTCTGCCACCTTTTGGAGGCAAGCTGGCAACAGTTCCTTCTAGAATTTTTAGAAGTGCTTGCTGAACACCTTCACCGCTTACATCTCTTGTAATAGATGGGTTTTCAGATTTTCTAGAAATTTTATCAATTTCATCAATGAATATGCTTCCGCGTTGTGCTTTTTCAACGTCATAATCTGCAGGCTGAAGTATATTCAGTACATCATTTTCAAC
>CAYXYF010000014.1:0-59531 GCA_964469265.1 uncultured Bdellovibrionales bacterium | reverse complement strand
TCCCAACCCTCAGATCCGAAGTCTGATGCTCTATCCAATTGAGCTACGAACGCCTATGGTTGTTATATAACATCTACTTTCTTGTCCTAGGGTTAGTCATCAAAAATATTCAGGAATACTAAAAACTATTGATTTCAAAAATACTCTCTCTTACTCTTTGAGCATAGGAACCGTGGGGTAAATAGTGAGAGCTATCAATGCATCAATTTTATTGTCTGTATTCGTTGGTGGTGGCGTAGGCTCTCTTCTTCGAATGCTCACAATAGGTTCCTTCGGAGATCAATTTTACCTTGGTATTTTGCTCGTTAATTTAACAGGCAGTTTTTTCATAGGATTTATCTTTAATTCTGAAGCAAAGTTTCTGACAGAACCTATAAAGATTCTGTTCATGACTGGCATTTTGGGCGGACTTACGACCTTTTCTGGATTCGCTCTGGATTTCTTCAAACTCGCGCAAATGGGCGAATTTAAACAGGCTTTTCTGTATTTCACCATAACGAACCTGCTTGCTATCAGCGGTTGCGTATTGGGTTACTTCACCTCAGTTAAATCGTAGAGGATAGCTTTTCCTAACCCTTTAACATTCGTTAACAATATTCCATAAAAAACACACCCGCCTATTTAAAAAGCATCCTTCTTATGATATGTATTAGGGCGTCTTATAGATATTTAGTAAATGGGTTACGAAACTTAGGGTAGTTTTGGAGGTATTTCGATGAATGTAATGGATAATGAGTTGATGTCGTCTGCAGAAGTTCAAACCTTTGGAAATAAAAAGTGGAAATGGGAAGATGATAATATTCTTTCGATGAGTGAAGACGAGTATCCAAAGTTCACCCTTGCAAAAAACAAAGCTCGATTTTTGAGAATGGTTAATTGGTATAAAGCAAAGCAAGAGTGGCTTGAAGTTGCACCTCTTAGTGGTGTGAAAAAACTCTTCAAGCAACAAACTAAAGAACTCGAAGGTGTAAGATCATCAAAGATGGATTATGAAATGGAACTCGAGATGGACACATTAACTCCATCACAAAAGTCCTACAAAATGGACGAATTAAAAATGTGTGAAATGCACGAGAGAATGGCAGTAAGCCTAATCACAAGAATGCAACTCAAGATAAGATCAGGAAGAAGATAGTAGCAAAAAGCAAATCTTCAATCCCACATCAAGTGCATTGCCGAAAACCCAAGTCTAAAGACTTGGGTTTTTTATTTTCCCATCTCCTCAATCTTAAATCCCCCTCCTTCGAGTAAGAAACGCGAACCAAGCAACATTGAGAGAACAAAGGGGAATAAATGAGTCTTTTCTATACCTTGGGATAGGCAAAAATGTCTCATATTCTCAAACTGATCCGCCGATATGTATCAGTGTGAGTGATTCTCTTTAGACGGAGGCACTTTACCTGCTTAAAGCCTTTAATTGGGCATAAAACCTTTAGGGGAGGATATAAATGGCACGTTCATTAGTAATCGTAATTAGCGAAGATCCAAATGTGATTCAGAAGGGAAACCAACTGGCATCAAATACGGATGTTTCGGTAAAGGTATATTCGCACCAACAGTGGAACTCTCATCTAGAAGATAAAACTTTTAGATCACAGTTAACTACTCAATCACCAGCGCAATCTCAGGGTGCGACGGTATTACCATTCCCAGGTGCACATAATAATACGCCAGTAAATAACTCGGATACAAAACCTGTATCAACGATCAATGATCTTGAGAGCATGGCGATTAAAAATGCAATCTTTGAATACAAAGGTAATCTGACTGAAGCTGCGAAGGCTTTAGGAATCGGAAGAGCAACTCTTTACAGAAAAGTAAAGCAATACAATATTGATCCCGCGCTTGCGAGAAGAAGAACTGTAAAAGCTGCTTAAAGAAAATTAAAAAACCTCTGAAGGTGTAAAAAAGGAGTGAGAGATCACTCCTTTTTTATTTCGCCTCTAACTCTAACTCACTGTAGTTTTTAGAGATTTCTTATTTTGAGAATGTGTACATACTGACAACACCTGTAAACGAAACACGCTTCTCATCGAACATATCGCACCTCACTTGGCCCTATCCTTGCTAATTAAAGGGTAGGGGGCTGCGATGAGATTAAAATCAGTACAACTTAGTACTTGTATCATTTTGATACTCTCATTGTGCGCTTGCGGCAAAATCAACCTCTATAAAAAGGCTGAAGTCGATCGTACATTCAGAATTAATGTTCTGGAGTATTGCCCACTCAACGGTCGCTCGCTTGTAAATATCTTTGCAACAAATCTTTCTGCGATCGTATCTGAGAGCGAGTATCTAAAAGATACAGATCGTGACGGACTCAGCGACAACTTTGAAAAAACGGCTGAGCTTCAACTAAAATACAACATTTCTTATAACAACAAAGACACCGATGGAAACGGTTACTCAGATCTTATTGGTTATGTTTTAGGTATGGACAGAGAACAACAAGAGACGTTTGCTGATTGCCCAGACTTTGAAAGAGACACAGATGGTGATCTTTTAACCGATTGTGAAGAAGCCGCTTTAGGACTTGATCCTTTTGATCCTGACACAGACAAAGATGGCATCCCTGACGGTTTAGAAGTTCGTTATGGTTTAAATGCCAAAGATCCCCTAGATGCAGGATCTGATCTTGATGGGGACGGTATTTCTAATCTTGAAGAAATAAGAAGTAACAGCCTTGTTGATTATCATTATGAGCTTCAGACATTAAAGCACCGAGTGAATTATCAAATCAATGCGTTCTTAAATGCAGACAACCAAGAGTGTTACGAACTCTTGGTTTCAAACCTTCCAGTCGTTGAAGTTTCAAACGGTAATATGCTGAAGGTTATGTTTTTAGAAATGGAAAATGTTCAGGGACAAGGTCAGGTGAATCACCTGAGACACGTTACTATCGTTGCTTCAAGAGGATTGGGAAACGGTCATATGGTTGTTGTGGACCGAGTATCTAATCAAACAATTCTCGAGACAGGTAACTAAGGGGTTATGAGATGAAAGTATTTAATAACATCAAATTGTTTTTAGCCCTTCTGGTTTTAGTGTTTTCAACGGGTTGCAGTGATATTAAATTATCACCATACGATGATGTACACTACAGCACCAGCTCATCAGGAATTGATTTTTGCACAACTCCTGCTGACACAATTAAGAGTAATCTAAAGTTCATCTTCATCGTCGACAGATCAGGCTCAAACCAAATCCGATATGACACTAATGATCCGTCAATAACATTTCCAGGGACAGATCCCACAGGAGCAAGACGCTTTGATGCTCTTTTAAGATTTGTCGATTCATTTCAAGACGATCCTTATATCCACTGGAGTATGGTAAACTTTAGTAGCGACGCAAATCTTGCTCGAAGCTTTACCAACAACAAGCAAGAGTTCTATAACTTCGTTGAAGATCAACGTAACAATACAGCGCAAATCGACGCTGGTTCTACGAATTACATCAGTGCCCTGACTCGATTACATAATCTTATTGAAAACGATATTCAGCAGGCGCGTAACTCTGATCCGATGATTAGCTCAAACTATGTTGTATTTTTTATTTCGGATGGTGAGCCGATCGTTCAACAACAAACCCAAGATGGTGCTGAAATCCTTGGACGTATTGAGTCTATAAAGGTCTTCGAAGAAGAAGAGAAAATGCTCGTTGAAGGCATTCAAGTCAACTCTGCTTACTACTATGAGGACCCTATTTCTTTAGGTGCTAGAGATTTATTAAACGGAATGTCCATAACGGGCGGTGGGGACTTTTTAGAATTTGGAGCAGGACAAGAGATTGATTTTTCAAGATTTGCAATTCCAATTCGTATTTCAAGATTCGCACTAAAAGACATTTGGATTACGAATGCGAACGTCGTATGGGAAGGAAATATTTTAGTCGCGGATTCCGATAGCGACGGCTTATCTGACAGACTTGAACGCGAGTTGGGCTCAGATCCATATAACTACGATTCTGACGGGAATGGTGTTGGTGATGGCGTGGAGTACAGAATGTCTGGACGCCCTTGTGCAGATGCAAACTGCTCTCGCGGAAATGCGAATCCATATACAACTTGTCGCACACTTGCAACTTCTACAAACCCGATGCGCTATCCAGATTCAGACAAAGATTATTTAAATGACTGTGAAGAAAAGCTTCTAGGCTCTGATCGCCTAAACCCAGACACTAATAGTGACTATATTCCAGATTGGATTGCATTTGTAAATCAAATCCAGTTGGTTGAGGGAACTAGCGATATTTATACAGATCCTGATAATGACGGTCTTAACAATTATCAAGAGTTAAAGCGCAATACGCCAATCCGAGTTCACAACGACGACGTTACAAATCTGATCGAGATGACGTACACGGGACGAAGAATCTCTACTGATGAGGTCCAAGACTGTTATTCATATAGTATTCAAAAGATGCCATTTCATTCTTATACAGACAACATAAGAGTATTCGTCTTCGAAAATACAAAAAGCATCAATGAGAAAATTATTTATAAAACTGCTGAGAAGCAGATTACTCCTTACGGGAACGTTAATATCAATGAAGGGGATTTTAGATAGGGCTTAAGACAAATGAGATTTTAAAGGGGGAAACAATGAAATCTCGAATAATAAATTTAATCATGGGGCTGTGTACATTAGCTCTATGTGCATGTGGCGACGGTATGTCTACAAAATCGTTAGCGCTGCCAAGTGAACTTCTCGATGATGGTGGCATAAACCAAGCTGCAAAAATCAATTGCAACCTCTATAGAAACAACGAGACGATCCCTTTCCGTCATATCAGTACGATAACAGGTATGGACACATTTATTGAGAACGCCAAAGAGGGTGACTTTATCAGGTTTGATTGCAGTGGCACAGAAGACGAGAGTCCTGTTGGCGAGCTTCAGTTCTTCCTCGATGAAGACTATGATCCGAATGCGCCAAACTTTGTTCAGGTCAATGGGCAAACCTTTAATTTGCATACAGCAGTGGCTGGCAGAACGCCAATGGCTTTAAAAGTTATTGACCCGCTCAACAAAGAACGAATTAAAGTATTTACCATGGTTGTTGAATGCCTCGATGCTCAATCTCCAGTATTAGACGTGTCACAGATTTCTATTTCCCCAACTTCACGTTTAAACTACTTTAACTTCTCAGTTCCTTCTGGAGCTGTATCGGGCGGAAGTAACTTCCAATTTGCATGGGACTTTAATGGTGATTATGTTTTTGATCCTATCAGTTTGGATAATCCAAATGAGATCTGGACATCAAGCGCAACTTTAACGGATGTCTACTCAGCATTCGTGACTGAAGGAAACGCGACTCGCCAGCTTTCGGTCAAAGTTAAGAATGGTTGTGAGAAGGAAAGCACATATACCATCAACGCAAGTTTGATTTCAGATAATATTGCAAGAAACGCTTCATCTATTGCGGTTGAAAAACCATATTATTATTTACAAGCAGATATCCTTTCAAATGGTGCTGACTCAAGCAACCAACGTAAAAACGGCGATTTACTCGCGACTCAGTATCCGCAAGATACAGATTTAAGACGAATTGAGTGTGATTACAAAAAGACTCGCACCAATGCACCAGCTGTATTTAGTATGAAAGCACTTAACAGGTATAAAGATGACGTTGAGTTTAGACACGGAATGGAGATCTTAATTAATAACATCAATGATAATACTTCATCAGGTCTTCAAACTTTTACAGATGCTAATATGGCGACTTCGAAATACCAAGCATCGGCTGCTGATGATGGCGTGGTAAGAGAAACCTACGATAAGCAAAGCGGATGCTCTGTAACCATCCGAGTTCGTAGAGCGGCGCCAGTGGCTCCGTGTTCGGCTGATGAACAAACTCGTGCAGACTTTACTGAAACAGGCGCGATCATCATTACAGGCGAGTTTTCTTGTCCAAACTTAGTCAATGCGAGCAACCAGCAATCTGTCCGCGCAGAAAATGGAAAATTCTTCTGTGAAGTTGGACCAATTAACCAATGCGTTGGCGGCGGCGGTGGCGGCGGCGGAACACCTCCTCCAGAGCAATAATCTTAAAATATTAAGAAATGGACAAACAGACGTTTGTCCATTCTCTTATCGAAGGTTTTAGTTCTCGCTTTGATTTGCCGATCAGTAAATGACTCATTTTAACCGAATATTTTCGGGGATTTATTTGTGACTAACCGCAAAATCATGATGCAGGTGTCTCATTCTTAGACTCTCAGCTCGAATGTAAATGGTCTAGAGTAGGCACAAGGTTAGCAGTATAATAAAGAAAGATCGAGTGGGGAGTTTATGAAGAAAAATAGAGGTTCTGGAGATGACTCTGGCATTAATTCTGAAAAGAATGTAAACAAAGTTATTAAACTTAAAACGCCAGGGACTCGGAGAGTTCAAATGAAGTTGGACATAAGAGAAAAAAGAGCTGCATTAACGGCATCACTGTTATCCGTCATTGCACTGGTGACTTTGTTTAACCAAAAGATCGTCTCTCATTTTGCTTCTAAAGATACGGCTTCAAGAAGTATTGCTTCACTCAATGAGCGTGCAAACTTTGAGTTTGAGTGGCAAAAAGAACTAGCTCAAAAACTTTCTAAGGAAACAAACCGCGGCATCGCAAGTTATGGTGACCAACCCTCACAGATTGATCAAATTCGTTTTGGAATTTTAGAAGGAAAGTACTCTCTAAGTGTCGTGAATGACAAAATTTCTGAAATCACTTTTCAAGAAACTTCTACCGCAGATCGTCCGAAGTATATTCCCAATGTTGAAAACTTCTTAATTGAGAATAAAGCCGTTTTTGCTCCAAGCTTGACTCTTATCAAGACCCTTGAAGGAAAAGAGTCTGGTGAACTAGTTGAGCGCACCTTGGAACTCTACGGGCCAGAGCAAGAAAATCTAGGTAAGGTGACTTACACTGCAGATAAATCTGGTCGCTTTCTCTCTATGAAAGTGCAACCTACCCCATAGTCTAGGGATACTTTTCTAACCCTTTTTAGACTCAGTTTCTCCTCGTTTTATGTCGATAAAGTGGGGGATGAAGTATTCTTATTTATCAAGACGAGTTGAAGAGCTTTCTAAGAAGAATTTAGATGAAATTCCTCTAGCTTATGTGTGGGACCGAATCGCAGCTTTTGTTGTCGACTTCATAATTATCAGCATTACAGCCAATGTGCTTCTATCGCCTCTACGAAAAAAAATGCAGTCGGCAATTCTAGATGAGCACGATGGTCTGGTAAACTTGATGGTTCTGGGTATCGTTTGTGGATACGCTGTCTTTTTTGTTTTGTACCACTCCATAGCGACCTATGCTTTCGGAAAAACAATCGGGAAAAAAATATTTAAGATCGACGTGGTATCACTTATTCACGGACAAAAACTCACATTTGTAAACTGTCTGATTCGATCCGTGACACTTTTTATTTCCTTTATTGCATTATGCATTCCGTTGCTTGAGGTATTCTCAAATCGCTTAAGAAGACCGCTTCATGATAGGTTCTCAGATACCTACGTACGAAGCTCAAAACGGCAAGATACTGCTCCAACGATGGTTGAAAGACTATGGGTGCGATTTATTTATGCAATGGTTGCAGCAAATATTTTTGCAATGGCATTTGCTCAGCTTTTGTTCTTTCGGGATGATATTCGAAGTTTAAGCGAGTTTGTCACTCAACCTGAATATTTGTGTGCGAAGGTTTCAGAAGCAAAGTCGACGTGGCCAAACACCACAAGTTCAAGAATGGATATTGCTCTTACACTTTATGGTGCTGACCGCGTTGATGAGGGGTGTCTTGAAAGAGAAGCTCAAAGAGCGATCAGCTACGGAGAAGAGCTTGATAAAGCGTATCTTGCAAAGGCCTTTATCTATGAAAACAACAGTGAAATATCTGATAAATACTTAACTAAAGTATGCAGCGTGGGACCTGAGAATGAAGCATGTGTCCTTACTGAAATGATCGCACAATGGTCTGAGCAAAACTGGAAAGGCGCAGACATTTTATTAACCAAAAAGAAAATTGAAAATGATTACCTAAAGGTTTGGGCGATAAAGCACTTTGATAAGACACAAAATTATAGCGCACTCATTAACCTACTTGATGAAATGTGGCTCAATAAGTCTTTAAATGACTTTCTAGGAAAGTACAGAGCGCTGACCCTTTGGAAATTAGATAAACCAGAAGAATCTCGGGGAGTTTTTCAAAGTACTTATGCGTACATGCCAGATAATAGTAAGATATCATTTGCATCTGAACTCTGTAATTTAGAAATCGAGAGCGGATGTGCTGTGTCGTCAAAGTCTGCTTGTGGAATTCTCGTTGAGCAACTCGAGAACGGTCCTCGCCAGCAGATGCCTGAGGAAACCCTACTCACTTATATCAAAACAAATCAGTGTGGAATGACAGATGTTAAACAGATCGTAGACAGTTTTAGGTTTTATATCGATGATCCAAAAATTCAGATGTACCTCGCTGGAATAAAAGCCAAAAGCGAAGGAAAAAATATTGCTGCCGATCAAATTTTTAGAAATATTTTAAGAACGACATCAAAATCGAGCTTTTTAAATTATGAAGTAAGATCAATGTTGGTCGATCTTGCAGATGAAAATAATCTTAAAGAGCACGCTAAGTGGTGGCAAGAATCTGAAAACACAGGGCTGTACCATCAAGCACTTGGTACAAAAATCATTATCGCATTGAGTTCACGCTCACTTTGGAATGATGCAGGCCCTATGGCACGAAAGCTTTTTGAGAGCCACCATTTGACGAAGCATCAAGCAAAGACTTTAGCGGTGGTGTTTTACAATACAAGAGAATTTGAACTTGCAAGAAAAGTTGTTGCACTTTTTGAAGAGAAAACAAAATCTTCAAGATCTATCGCGTCGCCAGATCGTTTTAAGCAAATAGTTGAAAAGATCAAAAGGAGCGGCCGATGATCTTTCCTATCTTTCATGGCGTTCCAACATTTAGAGCACTAATCACATGGTGTTTACTTCTGACAAATGTTGCGTTTTATTTTTCGTATTCTAGACAGTCACAGCAGTTCGAAGACAAAATGAATGCAGTTTATAATGATAATTACTTCTTACAAGCTCAGGGGCAGGTGTTCTCTCAAATCATTGATCAAAACCCTCAAGAGTCCACTGATTTACTGAACTCCATTGCCTACAAGGCCCGAATAGGAAACAGAACAAGTCAGATGACTTTAGGATCATTGGCGTTCCGAAGTTCTTTTTTTAAAAAGTATGCCGAAACTCACTCCTTTGAAGGAGATGAGATCCAGTATAATTATTGGAAGGATCACTACACGAAGATGGTGAGGCAGCAGAGGGAAGATCCATCGTACATTATGGGAGTGACACAGTCGAACGCTTCAATTTTTAACATGCTGTCTTATCAGTTTGCGCACGGTGGGGCAGTTCATCTTATTTCAAACCTGTGGTTTCTTTTGATCTTTGGAAGTTTCATTGAACGTCTATTTGGATCTTTTTATTTTATCGGATTTTATCTTAGTGCGGGAATTGCAGCAGCATATATTTTTATGCTTACTTCAGGAGCCTCTGAAGCACCGCTCATCGGAGCAAGTGGTGCTATTAGTGGACTTATGGGATTAGTCTTAGTGCTGATGTGGAAAAAAAAGATCAACTGCTTTTATTGGGTCTTACCAAAAACAGGCTACCACGGATTTAAAAAGTTCCCAGTCTGGGTGGTAATGATTGTTTGGTTAGCTTCAGATCTTGCAGGTTACTTCGGAACGATGGAAGAATTCGGTGGTGTGGCCCACGCCGCACACCTTGGGGGCTTTGCTTACGGGGCCATCACTGGGTTAGTGCTTCGCTTTATTCAGTCGGAGCGAACCCTCTACGCATCGTATTCTCAGTAACCACACGCGGTTCCATATATTGCTTTAAGTAATCAACACCGCCAGTTTTACTGCCAACACCTGACATTTTAAATCCGCCAAAGGGATGTCTTTCAACCATGGCACCTGTGATGGTTCTGTTGATATAAAGGTTTCCGACTTCAAACTCATTTTTTACTTTTTCAATGTTTGCAGGACTTCGTGAGAACAAACCACCCGTCAACCCGTACTCTGTGTTGTTTGCGATATAAATTGCCTCATCAATATCTTTGGCTTTAATTACGGCTAACACGGGACCAAATATTTCATTTTGTGCTAAAGAGCTTTGCGGATCAACATCTGCAAAAATTGTTGGTGGTACAAAGTAGCCCTCGCTTGGAACTTCAGCTTGAAATACCATTTTAGAATGCTTCTTAGCATCTTCAATTGTATTCATGATTCTCGTGTAAGCATCGTTATCGATGACGGGACCGAGATAACACTGAGGATCTTCTGGGGACTTTACTTTAATGCTGCCAGATGCCTCGACCATGCGTTCAAGGAATCTGTCATAGATATCTTGGTGAACGATGGCGCGGCTTAAGGCTGAACACTTCTGTCCTTGGAAGCCAAAGGCAGAATAAACACACGCTGCAACTGCCTCATCAAGGTCTGCATCCGAATCTATAATCATCGCGTTTTTTCCACCCATTTCAATGATGCATTTTTTGACACTGACTTGGCCAGGCTGAACTTCAGCAGATTTTTTTAGGATATCAAGGCCAACAGCTTTGGATCCCGTGAAGGCGATAATTTCAACCTTTGGATGCTCAACAAGAAATGGCCCAATTTCTTCTCCAATACCAGGTAAAAAGCTCACAACATCTTTCGGGAAACCTGCTTCCTCAATCATTTCCATTAACTTCGCACCGATAAGCGAGCTTTGCTCTGCAGGCTTCATGACGACTGTGTTTCCAGTCACTAAAGCCGCTGTGACCATTCCAGTTAAGATCGCCAGTGGGAAGTTCCATGGGGCGATCACCAAACAAACTCCACGTGGCTTGTAATGGTAGAAGCTTACTTCGCCAGCAACCTGACCTGCTCTTATCGGTTTTGCCAGTTCTCTCATGTGTCTTGCGTAATAGCGGCAAAAGTCGATGGCTTCAGTGATATCACCATCGGCTTCAAGCCATGGCTTTCCAACCTCAAGGACTTCGATCGCGTTGAGTTCAAATCTTCGCTTAAGCATGACTTCTGCAAGTTTGTCTACGAGGTCTGCGCGTTTTGATGCAGGTACCTTGGACCAAGTTGCATATGCCCTGTGGGCTACATTCACAGCACTTTCAGCTTCTGCCACGGTCGCTACGGAAACCTCACCAATGACTTCAGATGGGAAAGCTGGATTGATGCTAACAATGGTATTGTTGGTTTTAATTCTTTCGCCATTAATTACAACTGGGAAAACTTTGGGTTTTTCCGTTTTAAGCTTTTGGATTGTTGCAATCATCTTTTCACGATTTTGTTTTAGGTTAAAATCAAGAAGAGGCTCGTTGTAAAAACCTGTTTTTACTGGTTTTGCAATTGTCTTTTCTAGGTTTTCATGAGGTGAAACTAAAAGTGAGTCTGCTGAAACATTATCTGCAAACTTTGATTTTAAGAAGGACTCGTTTGAAGTGTTCTCAAGCAGACGTCGGACAAGATATGCCATTCCTGGGATTAGCTCACCAACGGGCGCATACTCGCGCACGCGATAGCCTTGCTTGACCAATGCTTTTTTAATGGGCTCAGCCATTCCATACAGCATTTGAATCTCAAATGCATTTTTTGGAAGATTTAATTTTTGTGCTAAAACAATTGCGGTAGAAATTGATCTTACGTTGTGTGAACCAAATGCCGCTTTGATATGCTGATGGTTTGTAAGTAGGGTCTCAATGCAGTTTTCGTAATTTGCATCAGATTCTTGTTTGTTCGTATAAACTGGAATTGGCCAGTACCGTTGGTCAGATACGATAGTTTCAAAATCCCAATAAGCACCTTTGACAAGACGGATGCAAAACGCAACTCCGCGCTTCTTAGCAAATTCAACAAGCGACTTTGTATCCTCGTGAGAATCACGAAGATATGCCTGAATGACAATTCCCCAATGAGGATAAGATTTATATTCTGGCTTCATGATCATTCTTTTAAAAACTTCAAGTGTGAGGTCTTTAAGATCATAATTTTCCATATCAAGGTTAATGAAGACATTATTCTCCATTGCTAAATCAAAGATTGGAGTGAGGCGCCCGCAAAGAGCTTCGACTGAAGACTCAAAAGCTTCTGTCTTGATTTGCGAATAAAGAGCGCTGAGCTTAACAGAAACGTTGACCTTTGGAATCTCTCCCCATTGGTCAGAGTCAAGTTGCGCATCATAATCCCAGCTCTTTGAGTCTTTAGCTAACCAAGAGATAAGATTTAAATATTTATTTTGATATTCGAGAGCTTCTTTTTCAGAAAGGGTAGCTTCTCCGAGGATATCCACGGTGAATGCTAATTTTTGTTTGCGCGCTTTTTTGAGTACGGCAAGAGCTTCTTCGGCATTTTCGCCAGTGATGAACATCTTTGCCATTTCAGTAACATTCTTTTTTATTGCGCCAGAAAGAAGTCCTGGTGCCAGTGATCCAATTCCAAGTCCAAAGCCAAATACTTTTGGTAAGTCGCCATTTTCATCGGAGAAATATTCTTTAAGATGTTTTGTAACTTCGTTGTTGGTTTTCAAGTAGGGAAGAACGTCCACGAAGCGAAACATTTTGACCTTAAAGTCTTCGTTCTTCATCGACCAGTCCATGATCTTTCCATACCACCAGTCTTTGTTAAATATACTTTGGCCGTCACCATCTATTGATTGAAAAATACTTTTACCAGTTTCGATGATTTCATTGTCGATTCTATTCAGCATATTACACCTATATTGTATGGGAAAACCGCAGTGAATATCGCCTTTCGGATAGGCTTTGGGCAATCACCTTTTGTCGTATTATGCGGCGTTCAATACTATTGGCTAGAAGGACGGAGGCTTTTTAGGGATAAACCAGTGAGTTTGTTGACCTTTTTGTCAATAGAAACCAAAATTTACAGATGGCTCAGTCGTTCATTACTTTTTTCTTAGATAACAACGTCGCTATTATTCAAATCGGTTTTGCGATTATCTTTGTCTTAGTTGTTTTCGTTATACTCCGGTCTTTCAAGGAAGATAAAGAAGCCTCCACACCTGCGGCACGATCTATTAGTGAGCGCCGAAAAGAACTTGAAAGTACCGAAGAAAAAGTGACAGCCCCTCCGCCTGAAAAGGAAGAGCCTGAAGAGGAAACTAACCCCCTTGATGATCTGGATAGCTTGGATGATCTAATGGGTGCTACTCCAGAAATTTCGCAAGAAGAGATTGATCAAACTCTTAGTGAAGTCACTGACGAAGCTCCAAGTGATTCTGTTCCGCCGCCGCCAGATTTTGAAGCGGCTGCAGCTGGTGCGCAGAGTGCGGCAAGTGAAGTCCAAGCCAGACAAAACGACGAGCTTGCAAAAGCACTTAAAGAGAAAGAAAAAGTTATTGCAGATCTTCGCGTTGAAATAGAGACATTACAAAAAAAAGACAACGGCAACGTCGGAGATGCAGAAGCCCTTAAAGAGAAAGTGGCTGAGCTCTCTGATAAACTTGCGGAGTATGAGATCATTGAAGACGATATTGCCAACCTATCGTTTTATAAGTCTGAGAACATTAAATTAAAAAATGAACTAGAGAAGCTTCGTGGAGCCAACGCTTCACTCGCTGAGGCTGAGTCGGAAGCAGAAAATGCTTCTAGCGCTAAGGCTGAAGCTGCACAGACAGAAGAGCAAGATGTTCTGGCAGAGTTCCAAGAAGCCGTAAAACAAAAAGAAGCGCTTGAACAAAACGTGATTGAGACTGAGGAAGTTAAAAAGCCCACTGCTATGGATGCGCCAACAGACGCTGACCTACTGAACGAATTTGAAAGTGCAGTTGAGGCAGAAATTGCAGATAAGCCTCAAGACGGAAAAGGCGAGAACAAAGACGAGAACAAAGACGAGAAGAAGGAAGAGCCTAAGGTTGATTCGGAAAAACTTGTTGAAGAAGCTGAGCAGTTAGCTGCTACAGAGGCTCCTAAGGTTGAGAGCGACGGAAAAGATAATAGCGAAAAACTTATTGAAGAGTTTGAAAACTTTTTGAATAAAACATAAGGAATTTAATGAAAAAATTTATTTTTATAATGACCATTGTATTTGCACAAACAGGTCTTGCGAGTATCCCTACAGAATCAAAAGTAAAAAGCGCTAAAGGAAATTTAAATTCAATTGTTTTTAACTCGAACTACTCTTTAGAGGCACGCTGGGATGCTTATCATCAAATCGTGACCAAAGACAAAACTCAATCCATACCGCTTGCAAGAAAAGCAGTTAAAAGTAAAGATTGGTTTCTTAGAGAGGCAGGACTAAAAACCTTTGTCGCTCTTAAGCCCGATGAAGCAAAGTCCATCGCACGCGATATGTTGAAAAAAGATCCCTCCATGCTGGTGCGTGCACAGGCTTTAAGTGCAATTAAAATTTTAAAAGACAAAGAAAGTGAGCCTCTTTTGTGGAACTCTTTAAACGATCCGAAAAACTTTAGAGGTGATCAAAGCCTTTGGATTCGTCCAAAAATTGTAGCTACTCTTATGGAATTCAAACTAGGGAGTTACGAGCAATATCGGACCCTGTTAGAAGATAAGGATCCGCAAATTCAAAGACTCGCTCGCCAAGCTTTAAAAAAGTACAATTAATTTCTTTGCACGTCAGCGAGTGCTTTTTCAAGCGCAACTTCTCGTTCAATTCTGTAGAGCAGCGTTAGCTCTTCTAAACCGTCGGTTTCAATCTTTGTAGGCTTTGAAAAAAAGTCTTTCTGATCTTCTTGGTATTTTCTGATGACGACCTTTGTAAGTCCTGAACCTTTTCGGCCCTTAAACACGCGAACCTGAAGCCGGTATCGGTAACCCCCAGGAACATATTGTTTCTTATGAGGGGCGACCCAAGCTTCTTTTCCTTTTACAAAATCGGTTTCAATCACACCAGTTTCTTCATCGTAGGCTTTAAGAGGGTATTTGCCTAATGTAATAAGAGTGGCTTTCCAAACATCAAGAAACTCTCCTTTGACGACTTTTGATTTTGGACCTGGATCTTTGATTTCAATGCGCTCTGGTTCAATGAGTGCCGATGAGCACGCACTCATACCAGAGGCCATTGTCAGAAGAGTAAGGCTAAATACCAGCCTTGCAAGAACCTTAGAAGTGTACCGCGTTGTGAACCGCATGTGTTGCTTCGTTGAGTGATTGAGCATCTGTGAACTCCGTTTGTTTATGTGAGTCTATGCCATAAAACCCAACTTGCCAACGCTGACTTGGATGAACATTGGTGATTTCGGGAAGATCAATGCTATCGATCCAACCTGCGGAATAAATTTCCCATTCAGTATCAGAGGATTGAACAAGGACATTGTTCTGACGGTGCTTAGACACATTTGATAGTGCGACGTACGTAGCAAATGCTCTCACATTTGGTGTAGCCTTCGGAACATCAAGCTGAAGGGCATTGTTAGCAAGCTTTGGCGCTTGAACTCTATCCAGTAACACCGCTGAAGGTAGGTTTGTGCTGTCTACAAGAGTTGTGGTTATGCTCTCTGATAATTCACTAGAGTCCTTATTCGTAATTTTATCTGCATTCACTAAAAGTATTTTGGAAGTTTTGATGTTCTCAGGGAGCAAGAGCATTTGCTTCTTATTTTCACGGACTTTGATATCTGACGGTTGTAACATTGTGCCTTTTTCAATCATTGTTAAACCGAACAACAATCCAGATTTAGGCATAGGTGTTATAAAGTCCACTGCTGGTATAAGCTTTGTTGTATTAGCTTGAATATTTAAAGCTTCGTTAGGTTTTGAAATAACAAAACTTGCAGTGCCGACCGAGTTCAATTCAAAGTCATTAACGACTTCAAAAAAGCTTTGGCCGCCTTTTAGTTTGTCTGCAACTTTTTTGAATTCAAATCGACCCAACGTCGCCTGAGCAGTATAGGTTCCTGGAAAGTCATAAAAGAGGCGGTAGAACGCTTTTTCAATCGTTACACTTATAAAACCATAGCTCTCTCGTTGTTTTGGAACAAAAACATTAGTTGGAATATCGAGTTTTTGTCCAAGAACACTGACCGTGTCTGATTCGTCACTGATAATTTGAGAAATATTAAAATTCAAAGCTGATTTGGGTTCGAGTGTCGCTACGGCTAACCCGAAATCAATATAGCCGTCTCTTGGAAGGTTTCCAAATCCGCTGATCGATCCTTTAACTTCGATTCTTTCAGCTGGGGTGCGCGTTTTTATTGTGTAGACTTGTCCTTGCGGCATTTGCTCTAAATAAGTGGTTTTAACATAACCCGCTTTTTCAATCGTCACTGGCTGTGGGCTCTTCCAATTGGAAGGAATCCTAAAAACACCTGAAGAATTTGTCGTAACGACCTGGTTTCCAATGTGGACCGTAGCTTCAAAAATTGGCATTCCATCCGTGTCTAAAACTGCCGCTTCATTCCGTTCCAAAAGTTCTTCTGGAGAGTTAATAAATTTATCTGAAGAAGGATCATTCTTTGAACAAGCTCCCATTGCGATCACTGCCGTAAGTACTAAAATCCATTTAATTTTTTTCATTATTCCCCCTCAACCTTTTCGACCTGATTTATTGCATATTTAGGGCAATTTTTAGTCAAGAAGCAACGCAGAATCCCATTGACAGACTTACCCTATACCTTTAATTTGCTTGTTCAATTCAACCCTCGTGGCGGGGTAGCTCAGTTGGTTAGAGCAGCGGAATCATAATCCGCGTGTCGGGAGTTCAAATCTCTCCCTCGCTACCAGTTTTTCTTAATCTTTCCTCAGGCTTTGTTGCTTCGTCGTTCGGATAGGCTTTGTCTATACCTCGCGTCGCGGTCTCCGATATTAGTGTTTTTTGCAGTGGGCGGTGAGGATGTAGTCTCTTATCCAGAAGGTGAGTTCGAGACTAGCTGCTTTGCTGAGGTCTGAAACAGCATAGGTGCGAGATGTATTTGCCGAGTCATAGATTTGAAGTTCGGTCTTGTTCTCAGTAGAGGTGCTGTGATCAGATAAGAAGAATCGAAATCCTTCATACTCTGCAAATATCAATCGTCTTTCTTGAGGATGTAGAGTGACGGTGCCAGAGGCAACCTCTTTAAAGTTATGGGTGACGGTGCAGTTTAGCTTAAGCCCTGTTGCAAAGCTTGGTACTGAAAACAGTATTCCACAAACTAGAACTAACTTTAATGCCATATCCCCTCCATGAGATATTTAAAGCCTAGCAAGATAAATTAAAACTTGTCACTGAAAAGATCGATGAGGATCTTCTTCCAGAAGACTTGTTTTTGTTTTTCTGTGATCTGACTCGATAGATTAATATAATCGTCATAAAAAATCTTGGTGAGTTCTTGCACATAACTTGGACTATAAACAAAAAGTGCATTCTCTGTATCGTGGATAAAGCTTCTTCGGTTAAGGTTGACTGATCCTAAGAATGCAAACTCATCATCAATTAAAACGATCTTTGAGTGCAAAATAACTTTATCCTCAGTGTAATTAAAGACTTTAATCTTATCGTAGAACTTGTTAACGCCAGCCTTATTCGTCTCACCTAAAAATGACCCTAATGTATCGCCGTCAAGATTTAAGCGGGTGACCAATGTGATTTCTACACCGCGATCAATGGCACGTTCAAATGCAGCGGCTAGGGGCTTAGAGAGTCTAAAGTATGGAGTTGAAATGTGGACTTTCGCTTGGGCATGATCAATCATATCCGCAAAAAGATCTTGGATAAGTCTGTCCTCAGCGTAGGGCGTAGAAACGTAATGGCGAACCATGGGTTGGTGAGCGGCCCTATTAAAGTAATTTGCAGAAACACTATGTGGAGATTTGACGTTTTGAACCCACGACCTCACATAAGAAGTTTTATCATCTTGATCCCATATTGTATAAAACTGCCCGACGACTTCATGAGTAAAGCGTGCGGAGTTGATCTGAAGTTCAAAGTCTCTCCAGTAAGCGAGGCCTTTAGAGTAGTTAATAAGTTCTGGAAACTGAGATTGATCAACCCCTTTTTGGAATAAGAATCCGTCATGGATATTTCTTCCGCCAAGGATTGTAACGTTGTTTTTTTCTTCAGAAAAAGAAACAGCCGATAAAATCTTAATGTGATTTGTTCGGTGGAGTTGTGAAATGATTGTGCCGTGTTTGGACTTTGCATTGAACCGGTAGTTTTTAACTTTCACGTTTCCGCTTGAAACCATAAGATCCTGTAACATTTTATTGTTCTTCTTACTTTGCATGACATCGGATACGAGAATTCGAACTTGAGTTCCCTGATGGGCATGCCATTCTAAAAGTCTCGCTAGAATTTTTCCTGTAAAATCGGCTTGAAAGATCAAGTAAGAAGCTACAACCATATCAAGCTTCGGAGCTTTCGAAAAATCAAGATCGACGTAAGGGTTTTGAGCTTCAATAACATCCAATGGAAGACGTTGACCTAATAAAGCTTCGACCTTGGCATTAAACCCATCAAGTCGGTCGGCTAAGCTTATGATGTTTTCAACAGACTGAGGGCACGTGAGTTGTCGATAAGAACTTGTTAAGAAGAACTTTTCCATTCCTGTCGATCTTGGGTTGCTTTGCGGGAGAATGCAGTTTTGATAAGAAGATCTTAACTTCATCATGTTCTGTGTAACATAAGAACTCTCTCTAATGAGGCGAATTCCGTAAGACTTTTCTGAAACAAGTGGGTTTTCCCATCTGAGAAGGCATTCAGTAACATCATCAGAAGGTGTGAAAATAGAAAGAGGAGCTTTAGTCTTAAGCTGGCCGAAGATTCTAAAGTTAACTTTTTGGCCCGCGAGAATAGATCTCACTCTTTGATCGGCTCTGAGTTTGAAGCTTCCATTACACTGAATCTCAGCATGGAAGAACTCATTTCCTTTCAGTCTTGAAACTTCTGCTTGCCGATCCCTGATGGCTGTATTTTCAATTTTTAAACTGTAGCTCATTGCATTGGTCGGCTCGAAAAGAAAAAACTTGGTGTCGGTGAGATTTTTAATTTCATAATCATTGAGATTTCTGATTGCCAGAGTTTCTTCTTTGTTATGGTGAGAAAGTTCAGCGGTTCTCATTTCACCATGAGGAACATCGTAATTGATCTTTTCAGTGGTGGTGGCTTCGACTGGCATGTTCTGATCTTGATTCGCGTTTTGGAACTCTTTGGCGATGCTTTTTCGATACTGATGATCAAGATTGTTAGCTTTAACTGATGTCGATAAAATTAACAGCGCAAGTAAAGTAAATATTTTAAGCACTCGAACCCCCTCTGCAAGAAGGCTCGAATTTATGGGATACCTAAAAACCTAGCAATGAGGGCGTAGTCGTTTGGCGTTTTTACAAGTTTACTAAAGGCACAGGTACGTAAAAATAAACCTACAGAGTAAGTATCCTTTGTTTAGCTGAAATTATACTGGCCTGGCTTAAATTCGAGTTCAGTGGCACGAAGCAGGTCTTCAAGCTGCTTTATTGAAGTCGCGCTTGCAATGGGGGCCGTGACGCCTGGAGCAGCAATTAACCAAGCCACTGCAACCGCCGCAGGGGTTGTATTTAAGTCTTTAGCTGCACGATCAAGCTCTTCTAAAATTTTTAGCCCGCGATCGTTAAGATATTTTTGTTCAATCCCTCCGCCACGTTGGCTTTTTTGAAGATCCTCTTTTGAACGGTACTTTCCTGTTAGAAATCCGCTTGCAAGAGCGTAATAAGGTGTCACTGCTAACCCATACTCTTTACAAATTGGAAGCAGGTTTTCTTCAAAGTCTTTTCGATCATAAAGATTATAAAGAGGCTGAAGAGATTGATACTGAGCCAAATTATTCTTGCGGCTACATTCCACGGCAGCTTTTAAACCTTCTGGTGAATAATTAGAAGCTCCTATCGCTCGGACTTTTCCCTCTCTAATGAGTTCATCATAGGCACTGAGTGTTTCTTCAATGGGTGTGGAGGTGTCTTCTTGGTGTGCAATATAAAGGTCAATGTAATCTGTTTGAAGGCGCTTTAATGATCTTTCAGCCGACATTTTTATATAATCTTTTTTTAGTCCCTTTTCAGATGGCGACATTTGCATGCCCACCTTTGTTGCAACAATGACTTGATCGCGGTTGCCGCGGGCCTTCATCCATTTTCCGATGATTGTTTCGGATTCTCCACCGATATGGCCGGGAACCCAGACCGAATAAGTATCTGCGGTATCAATAAAGTTTCCGCCGCCTTCGAAGTAAGCATCTAGTATTTTGAAAGATTGAGCTTCATCAATGGTCCAACCGAATACATTTCCACCAAAGCAAAGAGTAGTGACTTCAAGGTCTGAATTACCGAGCATACGCTTTTTCATAATCTGTCCTTTGTTATTGTGAGCTCCTAATGAAGTAGAAAACTCAAAATATTGCAAGGTAAATTGTTCTGCTTATTTTTTCTTAATAACAGTGATGTCGCCATTGGTTTCAAGCATCCCGTATTCGACGTCCTCAATCTTTCCCACGTTTTGATGACGAAGGGCGCTCTTAAGATCATTCATTGTGATATTTTCTGAATCCAAAACATTTTTTAAAACCTTGCCGTGTTTGATAATATAGCGGGTTTGGCCCTCTACAAGCCGTTCAAGCTTTTTGGATTTGGACATGGCTTTATCTAATAAAAAGCTGAAACCAACAAGAGACGTTGCAGTTATAAACGCGCCCGTTAAAGAGTATTCTTCGCCAACAAGTCCGCCACTGACACCTTCACTCACAATGAGAAGCAAAACAAAGTCTAAAGGATTCATCTCTCCCAACTGTTTTTTTCCAATAATGCGAAACAAAGCATGGAGGAAGATAAAAACCAGTAATGCACGGATTAAAATCTCCCACCATGGATAGTTCAGTGTGAACATATATTCCTTTAAAGCCTAATGCTTTTTAGAACTTCTTTGGATGTTTTCTAATGAAATTTCCGAAGGAGAATCCTCGCCTTGTTGGTCCGCGAGCTCTTGTTTTAGAGCAATAAACTCTTGGGTAACTGCTAAGCGTTCTTCTTTTGAGGAGTTTTGTTTGTACTTCGGCAGAAGTTCGTCTTCCTCTTCTTCAATATGATGCTCAACAAGTTCTGCTAAAACTTTTACACGTGCCATCCAGAGGTCTTCGTCTTTTGTGCGTCTTATTTCTTCAACGAGTTGATCAGCAAGCTGATGCTCAACGTCGCCTTCAAAGCCTTCTTCTCTTGTAGCATCATCGAGTTTCATATCAACGTATACCGTTTGTTCTTCAGGCTTTGAGTGCATCACTAATAGAGGAGCAAACTCTTCAAAGGCAAAAAACTTTTCTTCAAGTTCCGCGTCGCTTTTGAGAACCTCAATAAGTTCTTTTAGAGGCTTATGATCTTCAATAATCAAATCGACAATATCCATATTTTTGTATTCATTGATTGCATCAATGCGTTCTTGTTTGCTTTGCATTTTGGATTCTTTATCTGATTGGGTTTGTGCCATATTGCTTTTCTCCTTTTTTAATTCTGGTAAAAAGCAATTCTCGTACCTGATACAGCCCTAGATAAAAGCTAAATGACAATGCCATTGTGGCAGGGGCCCCCGTAACCGAGAAAAATTGGGCAAATTGGGACGAAACACACTATACAGAGAACTCGCCGTAAAGTAGGGTATTAAAATATGTCATTACTAACACTTTCGATAATTCACCTTTTTGCGGTTGCATCGCCTGGTCCCGACTTTATGGTTGTGCTTCGCGAGACAATATCTTTTTCACTAAGAAACGGTATTGTTACCGCAATCGGCATCGCCTTAGGAAACTCGGTTCTGATTTTAATAAGTGTCTATGGCGCAAGTTATTTGATTTCACAAAATCCTGAATATTTGAGATTTATACAAGTTTGCGGAGCTGCTTATCTCTTTTTCCTAGGCGTGCAATCTTTAAAAAGCTTCTTTCGAGCGGTCATTCATAAAGATACACAAGATGTCGCAAAAACCCACGAGGGTGGGGCCCTTGGAAAGTCATTCTTAAATGGATTCGTTACGACCATGGGAAATCCAAAAGCTATTATTTATTTTGTGAGTTTAACCTCTCAGGTTATGGGGTACAGGCAATCAATGGCTGATCTCAGCGTTTTGATCACGGTCCTTGTGGGCATCACTGCGGTATGGTTTATATTTTTAGCGATTTTAGTCGGCAATAAGAAAGTGCGACCGTTGTTACTTAAAAATAAATCTTACTTAGAACTCTTTATGGGACTGGCTCTTATAATATACGGAGCATACTTTCTTCTGAGATTATAAAACAAGGGAGCCTTTATAGCTCCCTTCGTTAAAGTATCTTTTACTTCTTCGGTTCGGCTTGTGGGGCAGGCTTTGCTTCTGGCTTTTTAGCTTCAGGTTGCGGGGCTGGTTTAGCGGTAGGCTTTGCTTCCTGCTGCTCTGAAATCTTATTGAGTTCATCAAACCCTGGCATTTGGCTTAGATCTGGGACAACCACGATTTCAATTCTACGGTTGGCCTGTTTACCTTCCGAAGTTTTATTGTCGGCAACAGGTCGCGAGTCAGCAAACGTCGCAGCAGAGATTCTGTCCTTAGACATTCCATTTGCAACCATAGTATTCACAACAGTTAACGCTCTTGCAGCTGCTAGCTCCCAATTAGAAGGGTACTTCGCAGTTTTAATTGGAACATTGTCTGTGTGACCTTCAATTTGAAATTTTCGGTTTGGAATAGAAGCTAAGACCTTGGTGATCTCTTGAATGTTCTGTAGCCCCTGCTCAGAAAGGTTCGAAGACCCTGACGAGAATAAAATATCTGAACCTAAAACAACAACCATTCGGCCATCAATAATTTTAACGCTGAGTTTTCCAGTATCAATAAGTGATTTAAAACGTCTAATAAGATCAGTGTATTCTTTGATGCGCTTGTCGGTTTCAGCTCTTCTTTCCTTCATTTCGCTTAACGCAACTTTCATTTCGTTAATTGAACTTTGCAGGGCCGTTTTATCCTTCGCAGTTGTACCCAGTTTACTTTGCAGTTGAGCATTGATAACGGTTAACTCATCAACCTTGGCTTGAGTATTTTTCAGCTCGTCTGCCATATTTTGATTTTGTCCCTCAAGATCCTGATACTTGTTTTTAGAAACACAACCAACCATTGAGAGCAGCGTGAGTCCCACTAATAAATATTTCACCAATACCTCCCGTGAAAATAATAAAAATAAAAGTGTCGCAAACAATGTATCCACACGCAAACCAAAGGGGAGACAAAGGTCTTGAGATCGGCCATATAATGAAGAAAAATTTATTTTCGCCCGTCAATAGCAGCAATTTGCCTGCGTCGGGAAGTAAGATTGCGTTAGCCTACCACTGAACCGCAAAGCTTAGTTTGTTTGACCACGATACTGTGGCAAGGTCGCCTTTTTTGACTGGGCCTACGCCTTCTGGAGTTCCAGTGAAGAGGATGTCGCCGTTTTTGATTTCAAAATATTGTGAAGCATACGATAAGCACTCTTGTGGTGAGAGGCTCATTTTTGTTCCATTCGATTTTTGTTTGGTTTGGCCGTTAATTTTCAATTCAAAGTCAGATTCCAGATAATCTTCAAAGTCTGAAAGCTCAACCCATTGGCCTAATAAAATGGCATCTTTAAAAACCTTTCCCATCTCCCACGGGTGACCGTTTTTCTTAAGTTGGGCCTGCAGGTCTCTTAAGGTCATGTCCAACCCAAGCGTGACGGCATCAAAACATTTTTTGGCTTCTTCGGGTGAAACTTTATAACAATCTCTTGAAACTCGCAGCGCGATCTCACATTCGTGATGAACCTCTCCCAGTTCTTTAGGAAGTTCTGCTTGAAGTTTTTGGCTGCCTTTAACTTGCTTCACCACCGAGGGCGGCTTAAAAAAAATGACTGGCTTATTAGGAATGGCATCGCCGATAAGTTTATTCAGCTCTTTGGCGTGTTCAAGATAGTTCTTACCGATGCATATCACCTTATCCATTATGGGACCGTCCTTGAAATTAAGTTAGACTTTTGTCATATCACGAACCTCATATTGAAGAAAACAAAAGAAGGGTGTATCTTCATCCTCATGGAAACCTTCTTAGCTGCCTTTATGCCCCTCTTTTTTGCAATCGATGCCATTGGAATTCTCCCAGCATTTCTTTCGGTGACAGGTGATGCGTCTTTGATCCAACGCCGTAGGGTTGTAAATCAGGCAGTGTTTACCGCATTTGGGATTAGCATATTTTTCGTATTCTTCGGACAGATTATTTTTAAGCAGTTAGGTATAAGTGTTAATGATTTTAAAGTCGCGGGTGGTTTGTTATTACTGATCCTTGCCGTGCATGATCTCTTATTTGATCAGGGTGAGCGACGTAAGGGTGGCGGTGATACCATCGGTATTGTTCCAATCGGAACACCACTGATCATTGGGCCTGGTGCTCTAACAACACTTCTATTGATCGTGGATACTGCTGGCTATACTTGGACGATGACTTCGCTTATCTTAAATATCGCTATTGTATGGGTTTTGTTCTATAACTCCGATAAGGCGATCAAAATTATCACAAAGCCTGGTGCAATAGCCGTAGGAAAAGTGTTTTCGCTTTTCTTAGCGGCCATCGGAGTCATGCTGATCCGATCAGGTATTCAGCAGTTCATTCAGTAATTCTCAAAAAAAGGGGAGGGCAGACATGGAGTCTTACAAACACCTTTATAGTGAGTGCTTTTCTGAGAAGGTAGATTACTTTCACTTTGCTGCTCATTCCCACCATCCATGGCCAGATGCAACCCTCGATGCGCAGATTCAGTACTGGAAAGATTCCGCGCACCTTTTGGATCAAAAGTGGAGCTATGTTTTTGAACAAGTTATTCCGCAAGCGCAACAAAACATTGCAGAAGTTTTAAATGTCTCAAAACCCGAGATGATCGTATTTGCGCCTAACACCCACGAGTTCGTGGTAAGAATTTTGTCGTGTTTTACTCAGCCGATAAAAGTTTTAACTACAGATTCTGAGTTTCATAGTTTCCGAAGGCAAATCCAAAGCTCCAAGGCTGCAGGGCAGGTGGATCTTACGATTGTTCCAGTTGCGCCCTATGAAACATTTCCCAGTCGATGGATAAAGGAAGCAACCAGCGGCAAATACGATTTGGTTTTTACAAGTCACACCTTTTTTAACTCGGGGTTAACCTGTCCAAAATTTCGAGATTGGATTCCTGAAGTTCCTAAGAGCACTCATATAGTTATCGATGCCTACCATTCGTTTTTTGCGATTCCTACAGATTTAAAGGCTTTTGAGGACCGGATATTTTTTATTGCTGGCGGTTACAAGTATGCACAGGCTGGGGAAGGGGCTTGCTTTATGTTGGTCCCCGAGTCTTCAACCTTAAGGCCAGTCAATACGGGTTGGTTCGCAAGTTTTTCAACCCTTTCTTCACCCAGCCAAGAAAAGATTCATTACTCTGATAATGGTTTAAGGTTTGCTGGAGCAACTTTTGACCCTTCAGGAATTTATCGCTTCAATGCCGTCATTGACATGTACAAAGAAAACGATCTCAGTGTGGAGCTGGCACATGAGCATGTACAGACGTTAAAAGCTCACTTCGTTGAAAAAACCAGACGCCTTAAATCTCTCGGCAAGCTTGTCATGGATGGCGATCAACTTCCACAAAGTCATTATTTAACTTTTATAAATGAGAGCGCAAACAAGTTTGAAGAACTTCTGCGGCAAAATAATATCATCGTGGATTCTAGAGGAGATCGCTTGCGATTTGGCTTTGGGATTTACCATGATATTTCTGATATCGATATGGTGGCAGATAAGCTTGGAGAATTTCTATGAGGGCGGCTAAGGATTTAATGACTGCAAATCCTTACTTTTTGTCAGCTCAGATGAGCGTTCAGAATGCGATTAAAGAAATGATGACCCATAAAATTTCAAGTCTTCCTGTTTTGGGTGCAGGCTCTCGGATTCTAGGTCAAATTTCTGAAGTTGAATTGTTAAAAGCATTCATACTGAGTTCAAAAAAAGATAATGCCAACAAGGTGCTCGCGGACTACTCCAGTCTTTTTTCAAAGCCCACTATTGTACAAGAAACGGATGCTATAGATGTTGTGGTAAAATCCATCATCAATTCATCCTTTCACCGAGTTTTGGTTGTCAACAGTCACAAGCAACTGACAGGGATTATAAGTCCTAAGGACCTTCTGCGGTTTTTGATGGGTGAGGTTGCGAACTCGGGACTTTCAAAAGAACTTCTTGTTATGAAGGATCGGATTGCGATTTTAAAAGATCAGTTAAAGGCCGCCCAAACGGAGTTAAAAAGTATTGCAGGCATTGTAGAGAAGAGCCCGTTCATGTTTCACTCTTGTGACGCGAACTTTAATATCCTCGTTGCTAATGAAAAACTACATAGTGAATTAGGATACCAGCCTAAAGAACTTATAGGGGCCTCGATATTTCAGATTTACGACCCCACAGAAAAACAGCCCGCCGAGGAGACTTTGAGGGCCGTTATGGCCTCAGATCAAAATATAAAGGTCTACAGCACCTTTATACGCAAAAATAAACAGCCTTTAAAGGTAGAGGTCGTCTCATCGGCGATCAGGAACAATAAGGGCGAGTTTGTTGCAACATCTTCTATTTCAAGGGTCTTAGATTCTGATTCCCTTTTGCGCATACTCCATGGTATCTACACCCCCGAAGACTAAAATCAAAAACGGGGAGTGCAAATGAATTTTGTCCTTGGACTTTTAATAAGCCTTATTTCGTTGAGTTCCTTAGCATACGCTGGTGACGTGACTTTCACTGACTCTTTTGGAACAGAAACTGTACAATCCATAGTAAATCCACCAAGGCAAGACGAGGTGTTTGTTCCGCCTGGCTTTGATGATCTTGACGATGCTGAGGTGACCTACTTAAACCACAGTAGAAATTCTTGTTTTATAAAAAACTTCACTCTAGCGCCTGATATTGATCAAGAAAAAAAGATCATCCGAATTTCAAACATGTCTTTGGTTCTCGATAGTGATTTCTGTAAAGCAAGACACATCTCAACGCCAGCAACAATCAACTTTGGAGCACTCTTGGCTGGTACATATGAGGTCCAATTTGAAACAGCGTCTGGACAATTTAAGAAGTTCTCAGAACTTAAGATCGGCAAAAGTAAAACCTCCGAAAAAGACGATTATGAGTACGCACCGCTGGATATCAACGAACTGACCGTCAAGGTGGACAGAAGAGCTCAAGTTATTGAACTCACGCTCCCAGGAATATTCCCTAACGGTTGCTACGAATTTACAGAAGTTCGCGTTCTGAAAGAGCGTGCGGACAATGTGATTGAGGTTTTACCAATCGTTGAGATGAAATCGGAAGTTTGCACCCAGGAGCTTCAACCCTTCCTGAAAAAGGTCAATATCTCTTACGATGGCAACGGACCATCAAAGAAGTTGATCCACATTCGCTCAGCAGATGGCGTTGCTATCAACCGCGTTGTGACAGTAAACTAAGTTGTAATCAATTCAGTTGAAATAAGATCAAAAAAGCCTTATTTTATTGGCCTACAAACCATTAAATAAGGCTTTTTAGTATGAATATTGAAATTCTAGATATCGGTAACCCAGACGTTCGAAAATTCCAGTTTGATCAACTCATATCAAATACAGAGGTTGAATACCCAAGCTCGGTCTCGGCTCAGCATTCGCCCTTGGCCAATAAGATTTTTGGCTTTCCGTGGACATCGTCAGTGAAGGTTTCAAAGGACCACGTTGTTGTAACGAAGCAAGATTGGGTCGATTGGGATGTGCTAGCTGAACCCTTAGCAGGCCTCATTAAAGAGCATTTTGAAATGCAACGGGCTGAAGGCGTTCAAGAATTTGAAGAAAACCCTCCGCCGCCAACGCAAAACGCAAAACTCAGCCACAGTGAGCTAAGTGAGAAGCTGGCGCAGGATCCAAGGGCTGTGACCGTGCAGAAGGTTCTCGACACAGACATCAATCCCATGGTTGCAAGCCATGGCGGTAAGATCACTCTCGTAGATGTGGGCGAAGATTCTGTTTACGTCCGCCTTGAAGGCGGGTGCCAAGGCTGTTCTTCATCTCAAGCAACCCTCAAACAAGGGGTTGAGTTGGCTATAAAGAGAGCACTTCCTGAAGTAAAGAACGTGATCGACGTCACTGATCATGCGGCTGGCGATAACCCTTTCATGTGATAGTCTGAAAAACCCTCGGCGAAGGTCTCAGTGATTCCACTTTGGGGCTCGGCTCAGACCGTGCGAGTTAAGTCTTAGGTCGTCATGACGGCATTTACAATTGTTGGCTGTTAAGTTATGACTTAAAATTCTAAAGGTACTCCTTAACAACAACTCTAATAGGACCAGTTTGTGGAACAGTCTAAGCAAAACAAAATCAGTTACATGAATCAGTACAACGCAGAATATATTGATGGCTTATATCAGGAGTATCTTAAGTCTCCTGATTCCGTAAATGTCGAGTGGAAAAGATTTTTTGAGGGCATGGAATTCTCAAAAGACGGAAGTATTTCTGAACAAGATTTAAAAGTCTTTTCATTAATAAATGCCTATCGTGATTATGGACACTATGAAGCCGAGCTTGATCCTCTTCAAAATTCCAATTCATCATCAGAAGAGTTGTCACTTGCTCGTTACGGTTTAACGGAAGCCGATCTTGAAAAACATTTTGAGATAGGGCCGTTCAAAGGAACTCTTAAGCATATCGTTGAAACTTTGCGAAGAACTTATTGCGGAACGCTCTCGGTTCAAGTCGCTTCAGCAAAACCTCGGATTAGAGAATGGTTCATCAACGAGATGGAAAAAAATCTTGAGGGAAAAAAAATCTCAAAAGACGAAAAGTTAAATATTCTTAAGCAACTCGTTATTACAGAAGCTTTTGAATCATTCCTCCACACTCGTTATGTTGGTGCAAAACGATTCTCGATTGAAGGCGCTGACGTCATTATCCCTATGCTCGAGGAAATGGCCAGCACAGGCGCAAAGCATGGGTTAAAAGAAATCATAATTGGAATGGCACACAGAGGACGCCTCAGTGTGCTTGCTAACTTTGTTGGTAAGGGGTACGGCGATATTTTCTCTGAGTTTGATGGAAAGGCTTTTGATGGTATTGAAGGTCTTGATGGAGACGTTAAATATCACCTTGGTTACTCTTCGACAAAAGAAACTCCTCATGGAAAAGTCGACGTCTCTTTGGCCTTTAACCCTTCACACCTTGAAGCGGTAAATACTGTTGTACAAGGAATGGTGCGCGCAAAACAACGTATCCAAAAAGACACTCAAGAAAGAAAAAAGGTTGTTCCGATCCTCATTCACGGTGATGCAGCTTTTGCGGGGCAGGGTGTGGTGAGTGAAGGCTTCCAAATGTCTCAACTCCGTGGCTACACCGTAGGTGGCAGTATTCATCTTATTATTGATAACCAAGTAGGCTTCACAGCAGATTCTCATGAAACCAGAAGCTCAACTTATTCATCAGATGTAGCAAAGACCTTATTATGCCCAGTGATTCACGTTAACGGTGATGATGCTGAGGCGTGTGTGCGAGCAGCAGACATCGCGACTCGCTATAGACAAGAATTCGGCCAAGATGTTGTTATTAATGTGATCTGCTATCGACGTTATGGTCACAACGAAGGTGACGAGCCAATGTTTACTCAGCCTTCTATGTACAAAATTATTAAAGACCATCCAACGCTTGCAGAAATCTACGGGGCTAAGCTGGTTGGTGAAAAGCACCTTGAAGAAAAGACTCTGAATCTCTTAATCCAAGAAAAAATGAGCAATCTGCAAAAGATCTTAGATGAAATTCGTAAAAAACCAACCCGCATCAAGCTTATGTCCTTTGAAGGGTTGTGGAAGGGGCTTCGCAGAGGAACTCTTGAAGACTTTGATGTTCCAACAGATACAACCACTGACATGAAGGCGCTTAAAAAAGTTGGCGAAATTATAACTTCTGTTCCAAAAGGTTTTACACCACACCCAAAGATTGCAAGACTAATTGATCAGCGCAGACAAATGCTCAGTGGTGAGAGGCCGATTGACTGGGGAATGGCTGAGCTTCTTTGTTACGGCAGTTTGATTTCTGAAGGCACTTCGGTGCGTTTGTCAGGTCAAGACTGCGGGCGCGGAACTTTCAGCCACAGACATTCTATTTTTTATGATGTGAATACTGGTGAAAGACACATTCCGTTAAAACATGTGAATCCAGAAAAAGAATTTTGTGTTTATGATTCCTTACTTTCTGAATATGGTGTTTTAGGTTTTGAATATGGAAATTCGATTTCTGATCCAACGTTTTTAACGATTTGGGAAGCACAGTTTGGTGACTTTATGAACGGAGCCCAAATTATTATTGATCAGTTTATCTCAAGCGGTGAGAGTAAATGGTACCAAATGAGCGGTCTCGTTCTTTTGTTACCACACGGTTATGAAGGGCAAGGGCCAGAGCACTCCAGTGCAAGACTAGAAAGGTTTATGCAATCTTGTGCACAAGCAAATATGCAAGTCTGTAACTTTACAACTCCGCAGCAGTTGTTCCATGCTTTTCGACGTCAAATAAAGCGTGATTTCAGAAAACCTCTTATTGTCATGTCACCGAAATCCTTGCTCAGACACCCTAAGGTTGTATGCTCAATGGATGATCTTGCAAAAGGTTCGTTCCAGGAGATCCTTTTAGACCCAGCAATTGGCGATGATTTGAAGAATTATGCAAATGTAGAACAATTTGTGTTCTGTTCTGGAAAAGTCTTCTACGATGTTGATGCAGCCAGGGAAGAAAAGAAAATAAAAAGCAATAAGGTTGCCGTAATTCGTATTGAACAACTCTATCCGTTCCCTGAAAAGAAGATTCAAAATTTGTTAAAGGCTTCAAAGAAGCTTAAAGACATTTACTGGTTACAGGAAGAACCACAAAACATGGGAGCTTACGGTGTGGTTTCACAGTGGTTTGACCAAAAGGTGAAATACATCGGACGAGATATGCGAGCGTCTCCTGCTACAGGATCTCCGCATAAGCACGTCGCGGAAGTGAATGAGATTTTAGAAAAAGTTTTAGCGCTATATAAGTAAGAGTAAGGAGAGCTCAATGAAAGATGTAAAAATCCCAGCGGTAGGGGAATCAATTACTGAAGCAACTGTTGGTCGCTGGATTAAAAAAACTGGTGATTACGTAAATCAAGGTGAAGCAATCCTTGAGGTAGAAACTGACAAAGCCAATGTTGAAGTCGTAGCAGAGCACAGTGGTCTATTAAAGACCACCTCAAATGAAGGTGACGTGGTTGAAATAGGTGCAACTGTTGCACAAATTGATGAGTCCAAATCCGCTCCAGCTGGAAACTCTAAAGCGTCTTCTGAAGAAAAGCCAAAAGAGCAATCGGCGCCATCGTCAGGTGGAACTGAAGTTTTTGCTGCGGCAAGTGCTGAGCATTCTCCAGCGGTTCGAAAAATTGTTGCAGAAAAAGGAATTGATACTTCAAAGATAAAAGGAACAGGCAAGGATGGTCGCTTGACTAAAGCTGACGTGTTAAATCCACAGCCTACAGCGGACATTCCGACAAGAGCTCCTTCATCACAACAAGGGCAAGTTGAGCGCGTGAAGATGACAAATGTTCGCAGGAGAATTGCTGAGAGACTTCTCATGTCCCAGCAATCAACTGCAACTCTTACAACTTTTAACGATGTAGACATGTCTAATCTCCTTGCTCTGCGAGCAAAATACAAAGATCAGTTTAAAGAGCGCTACGGGGTTTCGTTAGGGTTTATGGGCTTTTTCATTAAAGCATCTATTGAAGCGTTAAAAGAAACTCGCGCGGTGAATGGTTTTATTGACGGTCAAGAGATCGTCTTTAACAACTTCTATAATATCGGTGTTGCTATCGGAACTGAGAAGGGCTTAATTGTACCTGTCATTAGGGATGCTGACAGAATGTCTCTTGCAGAAATTGAACTTGAAATTAAAAGATTCGCGATCAAAGCAAAAGAAGGCAAGATCATGCCAGACGATCTCTCTGCTGGTACATTTACAGTTTCAAATGGTGGCGTCTATGGTTCATTGATGTCGACTCCTATTTTAAACCCTCCTCAAAGTGGAATCCTAGGAATGCACAGAATTGAAGAAAGACCTGTTGCAGTGGACGGGAAAGTTGAAATCCGCCCGATGATGTATCTTGCTCTTTCTTATGACCACAGAATTATCGATGGCAAAGATGCTGTTACTTTCTTAGTGAAGATCAAAGATTGCATTGAAGATCCAGCAAGAATCCTACTTGAAATTTAATTGGCGACTAAGGAGCAAAGATGGCGGAGTCGAATTTTGATGTTGTTGTAATTGGTGGCGGACCAGCTGGATATACGGGTGTGATCCGCATGGCCCAATTAGGAATGAAGGTCGCAATTGTCGAAAAGGATAAAACGCTCGGGGGAACATGCTTAAACGTCGGCTGTATTCCATCAAAAGCATTGCTAGATTCTTCTGAACATTATGCGGCAGCTCAACACGAGCTTGAAGCTCACGGTGTTAAGGTCTCTAAGGTTGAACTTGACCTTAATCAGCTCATGTCTCGAAAAAACAAAATCGTTAAAGACCTTACCAGTGGTATTGACTTTTTAATGAAAAAAAATAAAGTCGAACGCATCTTTGGGAAAGGAAAGATTTTATCTGCAAATGAAGTTGAGGTAGATGGCCAAGGCGGAAAATCAAAAATCACTACAAAAAATATAATGATCGCAACAGGAAGTGTAGTCTCAGAACTTCCATTTATGAAAGTCGACGGAAAATCTATAATTTCTTCAACGGAGGCGCTTTCTCTCTCGGAAGTCCCTAAGCATCTCATCGTTGTTGGCGGTGGTGTTATTGGTCTTGAGTTAGGTTCGGTATGGAAGCGGTTAGGTGCAAAGGTCACCGTCATTGAGTATGCTGATCGAATCGCATCAATGATGGACGCACAAATGACCACGGCATTAACCCGTGTTCTTAAGAAACAAGGAATGGAGTTTATCCTCAAGGCAAAAGTGACAGGCCATAAAACCGATAAAAAAGAAGTTGTGATCACATACGAAGATATGGCATCGGGCGAGAGTAAAGAAATCCGCGGTGATAGAGTTTTATTGTCCGTCGGCAGACGACCTTATACGGAAGGTCTTGGTCTTGAAAACGCAGGCATCGAGTTAGACAAAAGAGGGTTTATTGTCGTAAATGAACATTACCAAACAAAAGCTCCTAACATTTATGCTGTTGGCGACGCGATTCCTGGTCCTATGTTAGCACATAAAGCTGAAGAAGAAGGCGTTGCCGTCGCGGAGATCCTCGCAGGACAAGCGGGTCATGTGAATTATCTGACGGTTCCTTCTGTAATTTATACGTGGCCAGAGCTTGCAAGTGTTGGACAAACCGAGGAGCAAGTTAAAGAGCAAGGTTTAGATTACAAAGTTGGAACGTTTCCTTTCTCTGCTAATGGCCGTGCAAGAGCTATGGGTTCAACTGATGGAATGGTGAAAATCATTGCTGAGAAAGCTACAGACAAGGTCTTGGGCGTTCATATTGTAGGCCCTAGAGCTTCTGATATGATTGCTGAAGCCGTGATTGCAATGGAGTTTAGTGCTTCTGCAGAAGACATCGCAAGAACCTTCCATGGTCACCCAACACTTTCAGAAGTCATGAGAGAAGCAGCCCTAAACGTCGATAAAATGGCACGACAAGGTTAAATCTTACAACTTCCGTCTTCGTTTAGGATTTGTTTTGAGCTGCGTTCGATAGCTGTGAGATAGCCTGCAAAATTGCTCTTTTTAATCTGATTTGTCACAGCTGCGTACGCCTCTTTATCAGATAATCCCGTCAAACTTCCTTTTGCGATTTTATTTCTTATGGTGCTAATGACGGCACCAGGGCCCTTATTGTACATGCCAAGTGTGATGTAGGATCTCAGTTTTCTATATTCCTTAGAGTTTGTTTTTTGAACTCCCCAGTAGGCAAGTAAACGTTCAGCTGAGTATCTGTTCTTTGGATCACTTCTATAGTGGAGATATAAGCCGATGCCGCCCAAGAGACTTCTGCCAATGCCATCCCCAACGGAAATAAACTCGCAGGACTTCAAAGATGTAGCGGCTGTTGCTCTTTCCATAAGCTTGGAGAAGCTTTGGCATTGCCTTGAATTGTTTGAAATATGTTGTGTGACAAAAGAGTGAGCTTGGCCGCCTTCAAAGAAGAGGTCTTTCTTAGACGCGGATACGAGCTGTGCAATTCCTGTCCCGCCTTTGTATTGAAAGAAAAAACCAAAGGCCGACTCATGATTGATCTTTTTAAAAATCATCCTTTTTTCAACTTCGTCGAGAAGATTTCCGTAGCACTTCAGGGTTTCATTGAGTCCCCAGTGGATGTAATCAACGAGTTGTCGGGTTACGCACGGAGTGTTGTTTTGGAATCGGCCAGACTCGTTTGAAGTCTGACAGATTTTTTTCCTTTGAGGGATAAAAGGAATTCGCTTCATCGCACAGTGGATTTGTTCTCTAGAAATCGTCGAAGCCGATGCTGAAGCTTGAGCCGTGTTTATGATCGGGTTTTGAACGAAGTACTGAGGCAGAAGATTTTTTACCCTGCTCATTTTATAGCGAACAAGAAAAGAATCCTCGTCACCTAAATCTGGTTTATTCAGTTGTTGAGCAAAGTCTCTGCTATAGGGGTCGCCGATAAGACAAGAAAAAGTGTCGCTGCTGGCGGGCTCCATACTGACGTTAGCAAGACCCATCTCGTCTGCCATCAACATGATAAGCAGAAACGTTATTAACATTTTCATTATGGCCGCAAGAGATAGCCTAGAACGGGTAAGGATTTAACCTTTTATTCAAAAATAGTATTTTCAGAGCGGGAATTTAGAATTTTTATAGGTTATTTGATGCCTGTGCTAAATAAAAACTGAGAAAAGCTGCTCTGCGACACGTTTATCACTCTTAAGAAGTACTACAATAAATCTTGTGCATATTTGCAGAGGTCGTCTGCAAGCTCAATGGATGTTTCAACAGCGGTTCTTGTGTATGGATCAATATCGGTTTTTTCGGTTTGAGGTGCGAGAGGCTTATAGCGCTCTCGTATCTGTTCTGCGATGGCATTGCAGGAATAAGTTTCTTTCTTTTCAATGAAGAGTTCGTAGAGCGGTTCAAACGCAAGTTTATAGGTGAGCCATTTGTTGTAGAGAGCGTCGGTATGCTCTTTATTTTTTAAGAGTTCAGGATCAACCTCTTTATTCTTTTTATTGCTTTGATCGATGATTTCAGAAACCTGCTCTGTGAGTTCATCACCGTGAGTTTTAAATTGGCCATTGACCAGTTTGATAAGCTCTGAAAACTTTTTGTTCTTCTCTGTTGGGAGTTCGGTCTGTTTGATGTCTTGAACTTTCTCTTCGATAATCTCTTCCACCTTCTGAGGTTCAGACGCGGCTAAAGGATTTGCAAACAATAACAAAGCGCTGATTATCTGTCTGTGCATTGAACCTCTCCGTTTTCATTCTTGTCGATGAGAGAGCTTACCGCATTTTCTGATCTACGTATCTCACGAAGATATGCAAGTTGCTTCACATTTGATAAAGACCTTTCAAATTGCGATGGTGTAATGTTTTGGGCTCGGGCAGGCAAAGATCCTCTAATTTGAGCGATGGCTCGTTTACCGCCATTTATTCCATTTCGCCCGTAGTAAGCGAGAGTTGCATAGTTTTTAATTTCTTTGTATCGCGGGTTCGACGCAATTCCTGATCCCAGTAATTGTTTTAAATCCTTATCGACGTAGTTGTCTCGGTAGAACAAGTAAAGACCCAGTCCGTTGAGGATACTTCTATGAATTCCTTCATCTAAAGAAATAAAATTACAAGTCTCTGTAGGGTCGAACAAACGCTCTCTGTGCTCAGGATAACGCGCTCTTAGATTGTTGAGTTCATTAGTATTGCCTCGTCTTCGCAATTCATCTAATTGTGCTTCTTTTTCAAAATCAATAATAGATTTATAATCCGCGCACTTGCTTTTATTCTGGTTCATTTTTTTAGCAAGGTACTTTCGCCCGTCAGCTCGTACGCTCGTCCCAGTCGGAAATCCTAACATTTCGTTTTTAGCAATATTTACAGTTTGCGTGAGCCCATGGCCTTTTGTTCTGTCTGAATAATAGAATTTAAAGGTGGACTCGTTATTAAGTTTTCTAAAAACTAAGTGAGGATCAATCGGATCAGCAGGGTCTGACAAGCATTCAAAAGCTTTATTGAGTGCCCACTGAGTATAGTCTGCAATTCTTTGAGTAATGCAGAGATTTGTTTTAGAGCCTACTGCAGTTTCGGAATCCTCGCATAGGCGGCCTCGAGTAGGTGCTGACTTTCCACGAATGGAAGCTTCTACACATTGCAGTTTAATCTTTGGTGCCGCTGTTACTAACATGGCTTCAAGAGGAGTTCTCTCATCGTCACAATTGGAACATACACTAGCTTCCGTGGATGCTTGCTCGTTATAGCGTCCTTGTTCGTTCCACCACTGGGATATAAATCGGTATTTTTCTCGTTCTTGTTTTAAGTCTTCAAGCTGCTGTGGTATTGCTGCTTTTTCTTTAATTAATGCGTCAATGGCATCCTTTTCTCGTCCAATAGATGCAATGATTCCATCGGATTCAGCGTATTGCCTGACACCTGGGTTAGGATGATTTCTTAAGGCAGCTCGTGATTTATTGATTGAGGAATCAAAGTCTGTATTATCACGTTCAATTTGTGAATCAAATGTCGCACGATTCTTAGCTAAGTCGTCGCGGTACTCTTTTGCATTGAGATTAGCCTCTTTTTCGATTTCAGCAAGATTGGTTTCATGTCGAGTCCGTTCGGTCTCAATTTGTCGTCGGTATCGAGCAATTGTGGCTCTATAGTTTGAAACCATATCAGCACGACGCTGACGGAGTGGTCCCAATTGTTGGGCCTCTTGTTGTGCGAGCTGATTCTGTTTTTCTTGAATTTCTCTTCTTACAGCTTCTTGTTCTTCTTGGCCGAGCGCTCGTCTCCACCGTGAAGGAGTAAGCCGACTGCGGCGCTCTTCGGATAGGTCAAATTTTTGATCACGAAATCTTCTTTCAAGTCGGCGAGTTTGATCGTCCAAACGTTTAAAGTCGCGCTCAAAAACCTTCTGTGCCTTTAAAATATTTTCTAGGATAATTTTATTTGTTTTTTGATAGCCCTCTTGTGCCTGAACTTTAAGTCTGTTGATGCGAATGAATTCTTTTTTAAATTCATCTTCTGCCTTTTTATTTGCGATGAGCATATCGGCGTACTGAAGTTCATGTTTATAAAAATAATTTTTGAGTTCTTTAAAAGTACTACGAAGGGTCGGATGAGATTTTATTTCAGGACGTTGTTCAAACTCTCTAAAAAGATTGGGAATTCTATTTTGTTTGAAGCTCTCTAACTCACGCTCAATAGCAGGAAGACGACTTTCAAGTGCAGAGATTTTTCCTTCAAGTGCTTGAGATTCGTTGAGCAGGTTATTGATTTTATGCGCATAAAACTTATCACTTGAGGAATTATTGCCTTTGCCTATGCAGACAAGAGTAGGATTGGCGTTACCTTCAGCGCTAAAGAAAATGAAAACTAGAAATGCAAAAAAAACTGCCCTTAAAACCACAACTTCTTCTCGGTTTTAAGGGCACAACTTTTAAGCCTTAAATAAAGCTTTTACTGCGTTAATTTTCTTAATACGTAGTGTAAGATTCCGCCGTGTTCGAAGTATTTCACTTCTACGGCTGTATCAAGGCGACTTTTCACTTTGATATTCTCTTTATCACCATTTGCCCGGGTAATGACAAGATCAAGGTCTTGCCCTGGTTTTAGTCCAGCTTCAAGACCTAAGAGATCAAAGGTCTCACTTCCGTCTAGTTTCAAGGTCTGTCTGTTCATTCCAGCTTTAAACTGAACTGGAAGAACTCCCATACCGATGAGGTTCGATCTATGAATTCTTTCAAAGCTTTCAACAAGGACTGCTTTAACACCTAAAAGAAGCGTTCCTTTGGCTGCCCAGTCTCTAGAAGAGCCAGTACCATATTCTTTACCGCCGACCACAATAAGTGGAGTTTTTGCGTCACGGTACTTCATTGCCGCTTCGTAAACTGACATGACTTCGTCTGTTGGAATGAACTTTGTGAATCCGCCCTCGGTGCCTGGGACCATTTCGTTTTTAAGACGAATATTTGCGAACGTTCCTCTCAGCATAACGTCATCGTTACCACGTCTAGAACCGTAGGAGTTAAAGTCTTTTGTAGCAACTCCGCGACTCGCTAGAAACTGTCCAGCAGGTGAATCTGCTTTGATGTTTCCGGCAGGGGAAATATGATCCGTTGTGATGGAGTCACCTAGAATCGCAAGGGGTCTTGCGCCTTTGATGTCAATGAGTGCATCTGGATCTTTCCCCATGCCTTCAAAATAAGGCGGGTTCTTGATGTATGTGCTCTCACTCCAGTCATAGGTTTGAGAAGGAGTTGTTTTAATTTTTTTCCAATCCTCTGTTCCACTGAAAACATTACTATACCGACCTTTAAACATTTCTGTGGTTACCACTGACTGGATAGTGTCGTAAATTTCTTTGTCGGACGGCCAAATATCTTTGAGATAAACAGGCTTTCCGTCTTTATCTGTTGCGATCGGATCTTTTGCCATATCAATGTGCATACTGCCCGCTAGTGCATAGGCAACAACAAGTGGTGGGGATGCAAGGTAGTTTGCTTTTGAATATGGATTAATACGTCCTTCAAAGTTTCTGTTTCCAGAAAGAACTGAAGCCACAACTAGATTTCCTTTTTCAATGGAAGCGGTAATGTCTGGATCAAGCGGACCAGAGTTTCCGATACAAGTTGTACATCCGTATCCGACGAGATTAAATCCGATCTGATCAAGATATTTTTGAAGACCTGATTTTTCTAAGTAATCTGTTACAACTTGTGATCCAGGTGCAAGCGAAGGCTTCACCCATGGTTTAATGGTTAAGCCTCTTTCAACAGCTTTTTTTGCAACGATACCTGCGCCAACCATAACTGACGGGTTGGAGGTATTTGTGCAACTTGTGATTGCTGCAATAACAACGTCACCATTTCCAAGTTTATAGTCTTTTCCTGAAACTTGAACTGCCGATGCTTCTTTTGAAGTTTTCTCGGTAGGCACTGCAAACCCAAGTGTGAGTTGCTTTTCAAAATCAGAATGCGCAAGTGAGAGCGAAACTCGATCTTGAGGTCGCTTCGGGCCCGCTAAAGAGGTTTCAACTGTAGACATATCTAGAGATAAAGAATCATTAAACACAAGCTCATCTCCAGGGCCGTCTCTCCAGAAACCAGTTTCTTTCGCGTAAGCCTCTACGAGAGCAATCGTGTCTTCATCACGACCCGATAATCTCAAGTAGTCTAATGTGACATTATCAATCGGGAAGAATCCACAAGTCGCTCCGTACTCTGGCGCCATGTTTGCAATTGTTGCTCTGTCAGCAAGCATAAGATTATCAAGTCCTGGTCCATAGAACTCAACAAACTTACCGACAACACCTCTTTTTCTAAGAATGTTTGTAATAGTTAAAACAAGATCAGTTGCTGTAGTTCCTTCTTTTAATTTCCCGTCGAGTCTGAAGCCAACAACTTCTGGGATTAACATACTGATTGGCTGGCCAAGCATTGCGGCTTCGGCCTCAATGCCACCCACTCCCCAGCCCAGTGCTGCAAGCCCATTAACCATTGTTGTATGGCTATCAGTACCCACAAGTGTATCGGGGTAAGCGTAGACACCATCTTTACCTTGCGATGTCCAAACAGATTTTGAAAGATACTCAAGGTTCACTTGGTGACAAATTCCTGTCCCTGGTGGAACAACTCTAAAGTTATTGAAGGCTTCTTGGCCCCACTTTAAAAATACATATCGCTCTTGGTTTCTCTCAAATTCAATTTTAACGTTCTCATCAAAAGACTTATCAGATCCATAGTGATCCACGGTGACAGAGTGGTCGATAACAAGGTCAACAGGTGAGAGAGGGTTGATTTTTGTAACGTCTCCGCCAAGTTTTTTTACAGCATCTCTCATCGCTGCTAAGTCTACGATGGCAGGCACACCAGTAAAATCTTGCATCAAAACTCTTGCGGGAAAGTAAGATATTTCACGAGTGAGTGAGGTTTTGTCCATGCTTAAAATACTTTCGATATCTTCGCGTGTGACATTCACACCGTCTTCGTGGCGCAGAAGGTTTTCTAGTAATACCTTCAATGAGTTTGGAAGTTTTTTGATGTTAGGATGATTTAGCTTGTTTAAGTTAAAGATGACGTAGTCTTTAGTTCCACCAGAGCTTTGGACTTTAAGAGTTGATTTTAAATTAAAGCTATCCTTCGATTGAATGAGCATGAGCAATCCTTTCAAAATATGAATGTATTATCATTTGGTATTCAATCACTTCGGGGAGATTTTGCCAATGAAAATTAATTCACGGTTTTAAAACTCAGCGCGGATACTCCAAAGGTCAGGAAGGATTGGTTGAAACAAAGTTCGCTTTAAATATTCTGCACCAGGTGATCCGCCTGTCCCTAACTTAACGCCAATGGTTCTTTCAACCATTTTAACATGGCGATAACGCCACTCTTGAAGACCTTCATCCAGATCAACAAGACGTTCGCAGAGTTGAGAAAGAAGAGGATCGGTTTTGTAGATTTCGATAAGAATGTTTTGAAAGGCTTTGTTTTCTTGAACTGGCAGTCTGACATCGCGTTCTAAAAGTTCCTTCGGAACTTCTAAGCCTTTATGGGAGAGATGTTTTAGGAATGCATCATAAAGGGTCGGCGCGTTGTAAAGGGCTTTTAAAGCATCATAAATTTTTGGGTCGTCTTTAAAATGCTCAACCATTTTTTCGCGTTTGTTTCCCAACATGAACTCAAGCTTTCTAAATTGTGCAGACTGAAAACCGCTTGAAGTGTCAAGAAGCCCACGAAATGCAGCAAAGTCTAAAGGAGTCATGGTTTCAAGAATGTCGATTTGACCTACGAGGGTTTTAAAAATTGTAAGAATTCTTTTTAAGTTTGTGAGTGCAAGATATGTTTCGCCTTGGTTGAGGTTGGATAAAAGCAAATTCATTTCATGAAGAATTTGTTTAAACCATAGCTCATAGACCTGATGAATAATGATAAAAAGCATTTCATCGTGTTCGTTATCACTTTGTAAGACTTGAAGTTCTAATAGCTCATCTACTTTGAGATATTTACCATACGTCAACGCCACGGGGCCCCCTTATGATCTAAAAAGAGTCCCTACGTTGGCGCAGTTGACTAAATTCGTCAACTGTCGATGCCATGAGAAACGGATTTGTTTTTCGCTCAAGCTCCAATGTGGCGGGGATAGTGGGCTGTCCCCTTTGAACTAGCTCTCGGGCTTCTTTGAGGCGGCGTTGAATCGCGGGGTTGTCTGGCTGTGCGCTGAGGGCGAACTCACCATTTTTTATGGTGTATTCATGCCCGCAATAGATAAGGGTTTCCTCAGGAAATTTTTTTATAAGTTGCAGACTATCAAACATTTCTTGATAGGTCCCTTCAAACAATCTTCCGCAACCCATCGAAAAAAGCGTATCACCCGTAAACAAAACTTTAGCATCTTTAAAAAAGTAGATGACATGGTTATTGGTATGGCCAGGCACGAAGTGTGTTTGGATGGTTTGATCTCCGAGGTGCATCTCTTCATTGTTTTTTAAGTGATGGTCAATTCCAGGAATGCGAGCTTGATCATTTTCTGAACCAATAATTTTGCAACTGTATCTTTCCTTCAGCGCAAGGTTTCCACCAACGTGGTCCCAATGGTGATGTGTGTTTAGAATGTAATTAACGGTGCGGTTGTTTTTGCGAAGAAAATTATCGATGCTTTCAAACTCAGGTGCATCAATTAAGACGGATATTCGGTTATTGTTATTTTGACCAACGTCTAACAAAAAAGCGTAGTTGTCTCTGAGGCAGGGAATAATTTCGATTTGCATACTATATTCTGATAATAGGTCCGTAGCGCTAAGTCTAGAATTATTCTAATCAGTCGAGGCTAGTTCTCCTTTAACACCAAAAAACGAAATTCCTTTCTATAATGTTATCTAAATCTACAACTTTCCATGGAGGGGGAGTCTTGAAAAAAACAGCATTATTTGCAGCCGTGTTATTAGCAATTGGAATAACGGCTACCGCAGAAGAAAGAGTTATATACGGAGACGACAATCGAGTTGAAATTCATGAATCGAGTCCCTTCTGGCAAAGAAAGGCGGCATCTACTGTTGCTCTCATTAATACAAGCCGCTTATCTAACGCTGATGACGGGTCAATAGCAATCGGGGGATCAGGCTACGGCTCCTCTTACAACCTCTGTGAAGATGAACCATTTCGCGAGCAACGGAGTTCGGCCTACTGTTCAGGCTCTCTTGTGGGACATAACCTTGTTTTAACTGCGGGACATTGTGTTCGTTCGCAAAGTGCGTGTAAGAGAACCAGTTTTGTTTTTGGTTTTGGTTATTCCCATCCTGGAAAGGATGTAACGAAAGTACAACCGATAGATGTTTATTCATGTAACAGGATCGTCGGATCAAAAGAGCAAAGCTCTGGCGCAGACTATGCGGTCATTGAACTTGATCGCTCTGTCATTGGGCGTGAGGTTCTATCTGTGAACCGTGGACCAGCAGCATCAGTTGGCGATAAAATGGTAATCATTGGTCATCCAGCTGGTATTCCCACAAAAATTGCTGATGATGCTCACGTGCGGGAAGTCAAAGACACACATTTTGTAGCGAATATTGATGCATTTGGCGGAAACTCAGGGTCTGCAGTATTTAATGAAAAGACGGGATTGGTTGAGGGTATCTTGGTACGAGGCTGGACAGATTTCACATATGCTAATGGATGCAGAAAGTCTAACGTTTGTAAAAACGATGGTTGTTCAGGCGAGGACGTAACGAGAGTTGATCAAGTGCTAAACTTTATTCCAACGATGTAATTTCGTTTTTTAAATTTAGATCAAAAAAAGCTCAGGAAACTCTTGAGCTTTTATTTGCTAAAACAAAACAATTTGTAACATAATCTCTGCATGGTTAAAGTTTTATTTGTCTGCACTGGAAATATTTGTAGATCACCAACCGCAGAAGGAATCTTTAGAAAACTCGTTCGTGATCAAAAGCTTGAAAACAAGTTTTATATCGATTCTGCAGGTCTCCTTGATTATCACGAAGGGGAGGGAGCTGATAAGCGCACGCTGATGCATGCAACAAAGAGGGGATATGATTTCTCAGATATTGTCTCGCGCCCACTGACGAGGGAAGACTTCCATGAGTTTGAGTATCTGATTGCAATGGATCAGAGCCATCTTAAGGCAATGAAGGAGCTTTGTCCGGATTCTTTAAAAGATAAACGAACCATTCAACTGATCCTAAACTATTCTGAAAACTGGAAAGGCCAAGACGTCCCTGACCCATACTACTCTGGCGAAGACGGCTTTGAACTTGTCCTAGATATGCTAGAAGAATCCTGTAAAAATCTTTTAGTGCAAATCCACGCAAAACACTTCTGACGCAATCTCGCTACCAACAGAAAGGCCGTACTTTGGTCGATTTGTTCATTGGCCCGTTGGAGGTGCACATTAGTTGGGCTATTCTAAACAGAGTATGTTAAAGATTTTTATAGCGTGAGAAGGTGAGAAAATGATTAAAAATATCTTTGCCCTTCTTATTATAATTTTTTGTGTTGGGCTTGCTGAAGCTAAAACTACTATTGCAGAGTCCCTGCGGTTTCAAGTCGGACATCATGACATAAGAGCCTTAGAGCTTTTGGAAAGAAAATCGGCTAAAAGTTCAAGCTTGGAACTCAGGTATTATACAAATAAGAATCTGTCGGGCGGCAGAGCTTTGACGAAACAAACTTATGACCAAATTCGAAAAGACTGGGATAAAATTCTACCCGAAAAAAAGGGCGGCGTAACTTGTGTCCATCCGATTGTAATTACCAAGACCAAGCTTGACGGAGTCAAAGTGCAAAACGAGTGCTCGGAGAGTTGGTCTCAAGCAAAACAGAAGAGCTTTAATAAATTCTACGATGGCCTAGTGGCCTTAGCGACCAATAAGAAGATCACTTACAAATAAGTTACTTTCGTAGGAGAGTTGCCGGAGCACTTATGAAAATTACTTTAATGATAATGGCCTTAGGGCTTCTTTCGGTAAACCTGTTTGCGGAAACAAAAATGTGTGATGAGTCAATGGTTAGACGCTCTTGCGATGTTCTTAAGGCCGCCCCTGCGCAGGCGTATCTGGCTCTCAGCGATGGTTTTCGGTGGAAAAATCCGTTTTATAGTCCACCTCCCGTTCATGTGGGAAACGTAGAAACCTTCGGGGTAAAGAGGGTAACCACAGTGGATGACGAGATTTCACGGCAAGCCCACATCTTGGGTATCTTAACCCAAGTCGAAAAAAAAATAAAATTATCCAATAAGTTCAAAATGGCTTTTGCATCGCAGGCTTATAAAACTTTGAACGGCGGAAATGTTTCATTGCCAATTCCGCGCGATGATGAAAATGCACGAGTTCGGACTCTATCAGCGAACGAGGTAAAGAAACTTCTTGAAGACTTCCCTACGCGAGAGCGCGAAGAGCTTGAATCTATAGCTATGAAAGAATCTCCTGCGCTTGAATCTTCGGTACCAGCTAGTCTTTTAGGTATCCGTACTGATGAACTCGTTAACGAAAATAAAGCAAGAATGGAACGGGTATTTGGAGAAGCCAAAGCTTCGTTGATTAGAAGCATCTCGAAAGGACGTGACGTCGCAAAACTTTCCGAATTTGAGAAAAATCTTATCGGTCGATTAGAAACTATAAAACTTCGGCACGGCGATGATCCGAAAGTGAATACGAATGCTCACTGTAAGAATAATAGTAGGAATGGTTTTTATTCTCTAGATCATACCATTAATATTTGTCCAATGTACTATGCGGCTTCGCAAGCTGAACTTGTTTCCTTGATGGGTCACGAACTCGGACATTCTATAGATCCCTGCCGCGCTACTCTCAACGTATACAAAAGTAAAGAGGAGTATCTCGTCGCAGACGAGCTGCCTCTTTTAACAGGGGCCATTCACATTCGAGGAATGGATAGGAAGGATCATCCTTTATACACTGTAGATGAATGTCTCGTTAAAAAAATGGGTATTCGAGAAATTACCGCAGATGACATTGAGTTAGCTGCAAATGTCGAAGCCAGATACGATCAACTCGCTTTAGGGTTCGATAATAAGACCCTTAAAGCAAGAAGAAGAAGTATTGCTAAAGAGATGCAAGAGAAAGCTGTATGTGAAGGGACTGGGTTAATGAGATCACAAATTAACGAGTCGATGTCTGACGTTTTCGGAAGCATTGCCCTAGAGGCTTACCTCCAAAAGAACCCACCTCAAACTGATATTGATAAAGCTGTGATCTTTGGTTCGCCCTGTTTATATCATGAAGACCTTGACTACGCGCTTGATCAACATTTTGAAGACAAGCGATCTGCTTCAAGCCACGGACACCCATCGAGTATGGAAAGGGCTACAAAAATAATAATTCAAACACCATCACTGGCAAAAGCCTTCAACTGCAGAAGAAATCCTCAGTATATGTGCTTCGATTCATATCTAAATGCGAGCGCCAACACTTCGGCGCCAACGAATCCGAATTCTCCTGCAAGCGGAGGCGCACGATGATAAGCCCCTACTTTCGCTTTATAAGAGTTACTGGAAAGGTGCCGTCTTTTTTGTAACTTTCTAGCATCTGGTGAAGTTTGACTCTGCACGAGCCGCCGCAGGCGCCGATGCCAGCTGAAGTTTCATCAAAAATCTTATTAAGAGTATCTGCACCGTTTCTTATGGCTGTTTCTATGACGTCTTTTGGGATATTGTTACAATAGCAGACAATCTCTTTTTTAGGCTTTTGTGCCATTTTTGAGGCCTTCTAATTGTTGTGCGATGTAGTTGATGGATTTAATTTTAATGTCTTCAAGATCGCCTCGAGCGTAAGAGCCTGCAGCGTAACGATGTCCGCCGCCACCAAATTCTTCAGCAACTTTTAAGACTTCAACCTTTCCTTTGCTTCGGAAACTGAGTTTAAATTCTTTGGGAACAATCTCTCGGACCACAAGCGCGGCTTCGATGGTATCAATGTTCATTATGGTGTCGATGATGTCTTTTGTATGGTCTTTGTTAAGGCCGAGGGCCTCAAGGTCTTTTTCGTAAAAAAGTAAATATGCAATTTGATCGTTGCAGTGGAACTCAACACTGTTAAGTGCTTTTGCATTGAACATCAATTTACTTTTCGTAAAGTCTCCAAATATAGCTCGGTGAATTGCTTCGGCATTGATATTGTGTCCTAACAACTCCGCCGCGATAAGATGTGTGTTGGGAGAGTTTCTTATAAAGCGGAAAAGGTGAGTGTCAAAAACCAAGGACATATAAAGGGCTTCTGCAATATTTTTATCTAGGGGAATATTGAGTCTTTTAATTAGATTAAAAGCAATTTCTCCAGTACTGGCAGCCTTTTCATCGATCACAGAAATGTCGGACGGCTTTGGTCCGTTCACTAAGATAGGGTGGTGGTCGATAAAAGCAATGTTCTTGCAAGTGACTTCAAGTTTCACAAAGAGTGTATCTAAAAGTCTTCGGTCATTTGTATCGAGGATGAGTGCAATGTCAGTTTGATCGACTTTGTCATGGGGACCATTAAAAACCTGAATTAAGTTTTCAGGGATTAGGGAATCGTACTTCTGGGCCGATGTGTCCACGTTTAAGATGCGAACGTTTTTTCCGATTTTCTTAAGTGCATAGTAAAGGGCTATCTGAGCGCCGAGGCCATCACCATCGGGCTCTTTATGAGTCGAAAGCAAAATAGACTCTGCGTCTTGGATCAGTTTAACAATTTGAGTGAGATTTGCTGACATCTAAAAATTGTATTATGCGAAATATCTTAGTGCAAGCGTAGCAATACCTAGGAAGGTGAAAAACCCAAAGCAATCAGTTACGAAGGTCAATAATACACTGCTCCCAGAAGCTGGATCCACTTTCATTTTTTTCAAAAAGAGCGGAATCACACAGCCCAGAAGTGTTGCTACGATGGAATTCAAAATCATTGTAAAGCAAATAATAAGCGAAACAACCGTATTGCCCTTCCACAAGTAAACCACGATGGCTGAGCAAATTCCTACGATAACGCCCATTAGAGCCCCAACAGAGACTTCCTTCATGATTGCGCGGGCACGAGTGATAAAGTTAAAGTCTCCAATAGCTAGACCTCGAGTGACCACAGTTAGAGATTGTGTTCCAGTGTTGCCGCTCACACCTGAGACGATCGTACTGAGCGCTGCCAACATAATGAGTTGACCCATGGTTTCTTCAAAGGCAGCCATCACGCTACCTGCAATGGTTGCCGTCATAAGGTTGAGTAATATCCACGGAACTCTGTTTTTTACAGAGAAGGCCACGGAGCTATAAACCTTATCGTCTTCTTGAAGACCAGCGCTAGCATAAATATCTGCGGTTGCTTGCTCTTGAACAATGTCGACAACATCATCAACTGTGACAATACCTTTAAGCGCGTTGTTTTCGTCAATAACAGGAACTGCAATAAAGTCATAATGGCTAACAACCTGAGCAACTTCGGCCTCGTTTGAGTGCGTGGACACAGTTAAGATGTCCTTTTTCACAAGATTATTCAGGGGCGTGTGTGCGGGTGCACTGACAAGCTCGCGAAGTGAGAGCACACCAGCGAGGCGATTGTTTTCATCGACGCAATAAATGTAGTAAATCGACATTTCCTCAGCGCGCGAGCGAATTCTTTCAATGGCTTCTTGTGCTGTAAGTTGGATTGGCAACGTGAACACGTCCGTCGTCATAAGCCGTCCTGCAGACTCCTCGGGATAATTCATAAGCTGCAAAACTCGCGTGCGTTTTGGTTGTGGGATTTGATCTAGCAGAGTGTGTTTGCGGTCGTCGTCGAGCAGATTTAAGAAGTGGGTGGTATAGTCCTCGGGTGCTTTAAGGATAATGGACAAAATTGTCTTATCATTTAAGTTATCCAAAAAATCGCTGAGTTGATTTTCTGGAAGTTCAATAAGAGTTTCCGCTGCCATATCGATGGCGATCAAGGCATCGAGCAGGTGGCGCTCTTCATGGTCATTTAAAATATTAAATAATTGGCAAAGGTCGGCAGGCTGAATCCGTAAAAGAATACTATGTAGAGATCTACTGTTCTTGCCCCCAAGGAGTCGCTTGATGATGGATATGTTCATTGAATTTAAAGTCATTCTGGGGTCCGTTATCCATGTTTTCTAATCCATCGTTAGCAATCCCTAAAATATCAATAGTTTAGGTGCGAATTAATTGGTTGAAGTTACTAATGAAATTGACTATAAACGATCCCTTCGACAATGTGTAGGAGTTTATGATGAAAGACACTAATATTCCGATTACTCTAAGAGGCAAACAGAAGCTTGAAGAAGAGCTTAAGAGATTGCTACAAGTTGAGCGCCCAGCCGTGATCAAAGCTATCGAGGCGGCTAGAGAAATGGGAGACCTATCTGAGAACGCAGATTACGATGCAGCTAAAGAACGTCAAGGTTGGATTGAGGCACGCATGCAAGAGATTCAAAGTAGAATTGCAGGCGCAGAAGTCATCGACACAGCAAAGTTAAAATCCGATAAGGTTATCTTTGGTGCAACCGTTGATCTAGTGGATGTTGAAGAAGATAAAAAAGTCACTTATCAAATTGTAGGACCCGAGGAAGCTGATGTTCAACAAGGCCGATTATCACTAATGTCGCCACTTGCGCGGTCGTTGATCGGCAAAAAAGTTGGAGATATTTGCGAAGTAAGAGCTCCAAACTCTGATAAAGAGTATGAAATTTTAAAGGTGTACTTTCAATAGAAGGTAGGTTTTATGAACTCTGATGATCCGAAAAAAGAGCAAGAGATAAAAGATAAACTCTTTAAGGCAGGCTCTAAACCAGGGTCAGAAGAGATCGTTAGAAAACGATTCGTCCATTACTTTAAGAAGAACAAACGGGCGATTGGTTTCGGTCACCAAATTGAAAAAATTTACGACCTCTTAATTTCAGGACAGCTCAAAGGAAGAGATAAGGCCATAATCATTGGCGCCTTATTGTACTTCATTAACCCTTTTGACTTAATACCTGATATTACTCCGATTTTGGGCTTCTTGGATGATATGTCCGTTATAGGACTGACCTACCGCTATCTCTCCAATCGAGCATTTGACCAGCTAGATGGCTCAAGTCCGCAAGATGACAGTAAAAAAGACGACCAATCCGAGTAAAAACTTTTGACTTCATAACCCGCTGCGGATAAAAACTCTTCTTCAGACTAAAGAAGAAGTTGAATAGTTGGGACCCTGCTGGCTGCTGGCCTTAGAAACTACAACAACTTTAAATTAGAGGAATTTTAATGAAAAGAATTACTGCGCGTTTCAAATTGCAAAGACGTTTAGGCGTTGAACTTCCAGGCCTTGGAAAGCCAGGTGCTTTGGCGAGAAAACCATATCCACCAGGACAACACGGGAACAAAAGAAAAAAATACTCTGACTACGCTTTGCGATTAGAAGAAAAGCAAAAAGTAAGAGCTCACTATGTCATCACCGAGAAGCAATTAAAGAGATTCATTGGCCACGCAAAAATGGGTCAAAGCTCTAACTGGACAGCTAAACTTATTGGAATGCTTGAAACACGTCTAGATAACGTCGTGTTTAGACTTGGCTTTGCGCCATCCATTTTGGCTGCAAGACAAATGTGCTCACATGGTCATGTCATGGTTAATGGCAAAAAAGCTAGAACAGCTTCGATGGTCCTTAAGCAAGGTGACAAAGTCACTTTAACTGCTAAAGGCATGGCTTGCCAAAACTACCTACAAGTTAAAGATAGCCCAAGACTTGAGCTCGCTGACTACCTCAGAAAAGAAGGTGGAGAAGCAGATATCAACGGAACTGTAATTAGCACTCCAGGATTGGAACACATTCCATTTCCATTTGATGCGGGTCTATTCACAGAGTACTACGCAGCCAAATCCGTTTAAACTCGATCTTTTTGTCCGCCGCTTCGTTGCGGCGGCACGCTCTGGTTTAAACTTACCTTGCGCCTCGCTGCGAACAAAAATCTCTTCGTTCAATATTCTATTGTATTTTTATTTTTGAAAAGCTGGCTTGATTGCTGGCTTTTTTGTTTTATACTGCCGCCATGAATACGACTTTTCCTGCGGATTATGTTCCTAATATTGATCCCTTCGCCGAGTTTGAAGTTTGGTTTCAAAAAGCCAATGAGTCAGATGAAATCGAGCCCACAGCTATGCATCTTGCGACGTTTGGAAGGTTCAACAGGCCGCACGGCCGCGTGGTCCTCTATAAAGGAATGTCTAGCGGGGGGCTTACTTTTTTTACGAACTACGAAAGCAATAAGGCCAAGGATTTAGACTCTCACCCCATTGCGGCTCTAACCTTTCATTGGAAAACTTTAGAGCTTCAAATCCGAGTGGAAGGAGGGGTTCAAAAGGTCAGCAGGGAAGAGTCTGAAAAGTATTTTGCAACCCGTCCGCGAGAGAGCCAAATTGGCGCATGGGCTTCGCTTCAAAGCCGGCCTCTGGGATCACGGGATGAACTAGAACTCAGGCGCCAAGAATTTGAAGAAAAGTTTGCTGATAAAGACGTTCCGTGTCCGCCACATTGGGGTGGCTATCGTGTGGTGCCCGATCTTTTTGAATTTTGGATGTTAGAGCCTGGAAGGCTCCATAACCGATTCGTCTACATCTTAGACAAATCGGGCTGGAAGCAGGTTAGATTAAACCCATAAATGTCACACCCCCTGTTAGGATCTTGTCAGAGTGGGTGTTAATTACAAATATTGTTAAAACTTTCTCAGGATGTGGGTTAGATAGGGTATAACTTTAGACGTAATATTAAATCACTAAATACTAAGTTTTAGAAAGGTGGCTATATTTATGAAAAATCTTTTTATCGCTTTAACAGTTATGTTATTAGCAGGTGCTGCGCAAGCCGAACAATCAGTTATTTCATGCAACTCAGCAGTGGGAAACGGTCTATATAAACTAGTTGAGGACGGCAAGGACTACATCATGCGGGATCACGTCATCCAGAAAGATGGCTCGTTAAAGAAAACAACAACGACTTACCTTGAGGTTAGAACTTCTCAAGGAACGAATCAGGGAGTACTCCTAACAGGTGTTGCTGAAACCCAAAGACAAGTAGATGTGTTTCAAGTAGAAGATTTTAAAATGTTAATTCCACGTAATATTGAAAAAGACGCGCTTTTTATTGATTTTATAAACCAAACAACTGGTGATGTGAGAACGATAAAAATGTACTGCACATCGACTCTGTAATCACAGATTTTTAGTAAAAATAAAAAAAGCGTTGAGTGATCAACGCTTTTTTTTTGCCTTCAGAAGTTTTTTTAACTCTTAGTTGTTATTTCCCATTTCTTGGGGCTCAAGCTGTGTGATTTTGTCTGTTTCCCAAATAGGTAGAGCTGCAAGAAGGATTTCAGATTCAGCTTTAAACTGTTCCAAGTGTTCTCGCGGAACTGGGTCTGCTGACGGGAACTTCTTTCCTAGTGGATCTACGAATGTTCCGTTCTGATAGAATTCAAAATGCAAGTGCGGTCCTGTCGACATACCTGTATTACCGACGTATCCGATGATTTGTCCTTGCTTTACGCGAGTTCCTGGTCGGATCCCGCGAGCAAAACCATTCAGGTGTTTATACGCAGTTTGATAGGTACCGTTGTGGCGAATCTTTAATACTTTACCGCCGCCACCGCTCCAGCGTGCAAAAGTCACTCGGCCATCACCAACTGCTCTAATTGGTGTTCCGATGGGAGCAGCGTAATCAACGCCAAGGTGCGGACGTCTTGTTTTTAAAATCGGATGAAATCTCGCTCGATTAAATCTTGAACTGATTCTTCCAAACTTTAAAGGGCTCTTTAAAAACATCTTTCTTAAGCTTGTTCCGTCTGGAGCAAAGTAACCAAGATTTTTACCTTCGTGTCTGAAGAGGGCTGCCCTATGAACTGTTCCTGTGTTCTCATACTCTGCAGCAAGGATAGAGCCCCATCCAATTGGTTCTCCTTGAACGAGCTTTTGCTCAACGGTAAGTCTCCAACGATCATCGACTTGAACTTCTCTTGAGAAGTCGACTTCCCACGCAAATATTTCTGCAAGCTCAGCAATAAGGTTTGGATCCATCTTCGCGTTAACAGCAGATTCCCACAGACTGCTCTTTACGATGCCTGAATAAGTAACGACTTGAATATCGACGGGTTCTTCAGTTTTCTCCGCTTGCCAAGTGACACCAACTCTGGAAATTTTCACTGTATTGATTGGTGAAAGACGAATATGAAGACCTTCAATTTCATTATTAGCATCGTAAAACACTTGGTATCGATCACCTGGTCGAACCAAAGAAAGATTATGCACAGGCTTAGTGGCCTCAACCATCGAGTGAATCGTGCTACCAGGAATATCGAGATCTCTTAAAGAACTGAAAAAAGTTGTGTTTCGTTTAAACACGTAAGGGTAGGCGACTTCAACGGGGACTCGAACGGTCTCTTCCGCAGCCTCCTCAACTGAAGCAAGGGTCTCGCTTGATGAAGAATTATAATAGTAAAAACCAGTCCCAGCCCCGAGGAGCAAAGACAGACCAACAATTGTTAATAGTTTTAAGTACTTGCTTTTATTTTTCATAAGTAAAAGTCTACGTGTAGACCTATCGGCTGAAAAGGAAAAAATGTAGAATTTTCCTTTCACGAAGTGACTTTAAAAACTGCTTCCTAATGAGACACTTTCTTGAGAAGGACAAGTAATGGCGCCCCATCTGCAACAGGTTTTAGCTTACAAAATAAGCAGAAATTTTTTCGCAAGGGTCTTAGTGTAAATCCTCTACAAATTGTATTTACTATGGAGTTAGAGACAGTTACAGATATTCTCCTGAGAAGGTGACTAGAGGGGGAAGTTCAATGAAAAAATTAAATGCAATTTTAATCACGGTTTTGCTAGCAACAACCAGTGTTTTCGCATCGACTGAAAACGTTGGACTTATCGATGATGTCGTAAGGCAATCAGGTCTGGAAAATTCTTTAAAAGAAAACCCTGCGGACTTAATTCATCTTAAGGCAGCTCTACTAAAGGCCATAAGAAAAGACGCCGATGCAAAAGACTTCGTTGAGACAACAAGAGACATATTCATCCCACAAGCCACAAAAATTAAAAACGAACCTGCAAAAAATCATCAGTTCCAAGTCATTCAATATAACCTTCTAATAATAGCAGGCGAAAACGGTTACTAAGTAAGCGCCTTCCCAGGCCCTTACTTGTGATAAGCTTGCTGCTATATCCTGCAATTTAAAAACTGCACTAATGAAAGGGTTGGGATCCCGAAAGGATACTCTATGGGACATTTAAAAAATGGAAAATGGCATTCAGGAAATGTGGCAACCAGTAATGAAGAGGGCGAATTTAAAAGAGAGCAGAGCTTGTTTAGAAGTTGGATAAAGCCGGACTCCGAATTTGAACCAGAGAAAAATCGTTATCATCTTTATGTGGGTTATGCTTGCCCCTGGGCGCATCGAACATTGATTACCCTCTATCTAAAAAACCTTAATGATTATATTTCGTACGATGTTGTTGCACCTGATATGCTAGAGCATAGCTGGAGTTTTGATACGGATTTTCCTGCTACAACAGGAGACAGGGTTAATCAGAAAAAGTATCTGTACGAGGTTTATCAGCTCAGTCAAAAGGATGTCACAAGCAAAGTCACTATCCCTGTTCTGTGGGACAAAAAAAGTAGCAAAATAGTAAACAACGAATCATCTGAAATCATTCGGATGTTCAATGAGCTTGAGTTTGGAAGTGGGTCAGATTTATATCCCCCTGAATATCAGCTGGAGATAGATAAATTTAATGAAGAAATTTATGGCGCCGTAAACAACGGAGTTTATAAAACTGGGTTTGCAAAAAGCCAAAAAGCATATGAGACAAGTTTCATTACTCTCTTCAAAAAATTAGACGAGCTAGAAGATCACCTCAAAGGTAGAGAGTTTTTAGTATCGGATCAGATTACAGAAGCCGATGTTCGCCTCATTACCACGTTGTTACGGTTTGATTGTGTCTACTACAGTCACTTCAAATGCAATTTAAGACGAATTTCCGACTACAAAAATCTGCACCGTTACGTTCAAAATCTCTACCGCCTAGAAGCCGTCCAAAAAACAACAAACTTTGAGCATATTAAGCGCCACTACTACTACTCCCACGAATTTCTCAACCCCAGCAGAATAGTACCTATCGGCCCCGAGTTTTGTATTTGATTGTTGCTCTCAGTGACTTCCGACGCTGGTAGTATTTATGTGCTATCCGAGTCTCGGACGGCTAATTCTTTCATTTCGGTTTTTTCGAATATAAATAAAAACTGTTTCTGAATAAAAAAAGGGTTGGCAAAACCAACCCTTTAGGATTCTTCATTCTCCTCTTTTTTAAGGAGGTTCAAATGAAGAATAGAAACATAAACCAATTATGTACTATTCGGAAGTTTGTAAGATTAATTAAGACGTTCTTAAGTCTAGCTTTGCTAGTTCTTGAGGTGGTTAAGAGGATTAACGACCTACTGAAATAGATCTTGGCTCCAACGTGTTCACTGTGGCCAGAGATGGACACAAAATCCATCGGAGAAAGAATAATCAAGGGAACTAAAGGGTTGGCTTGCCGCTTGAGCACTACCAGCGCTGGTAGTATTTGTGCGTTGATGTTAATTAGCAGCTGCGAAACAAAAAGGTACGGCGTACCTTTTTTTGAGATGGTGGCCCCGGTCAGACTCGAACTGACACGTACTTGCGTACACTGGATTTTGAGTCCAGCGCGTCTACCAATTCCACCACGAGGCCAATGAAAAAGAGCTTCTATTGATAATAGAAGCTCTTTTTTGATTCAAGCTTAAAGTGAAAGTGGCTTTCGAATTAATCTAATCTGAAATCACTTCGAATTTGAAATTTTTGAGAAAGTGCCCTTTTGGTTCCTTCTAATATTGGGGCATTAAACAAAAAAGAATCCTTATTGATATGAGCGTCTTTAAAGCCACCAAAAAATCTTGCAGCTTTGTTTTGGTTTGCGATGCTCATAATAAGTTGTTCCAGATATACTTTAACGCTTCTTTTACTCGCTGCTTTTGATTCTTCTGTTAAAGCGATAACTACGGATCTATCATTAATTAAGTCTTCCCAAGTCCCGTTAGTAAACACGCCATGGACCTCATACTGAAGATCAATAGCTTCCTTATGATGGTACTCTTGTCTATCCACCTGAATAAGCACGTTCTTATCATTAAGTTTTTTAATAATTAGTTTTGAATAACCGTCTAAATCGCGCCCAGCAACTTTGTTAAGGTGCTTACGCTCTCTTTTGTTTTTGACTTCCTGGATGAGTGGAACGTTTGCTTTAGACTGCTCATAGACGATCTCTTCTTTGTGATCTAACACTGAATTATAAACATATTCCCCAGCAGGGTCCGTGTATAAAGAGCCCTCAATGGTAAGAGCTGACGAAGTTGAGGAAATCAGGATGATTGCTAATCCAATAGATAAATATTTAACAATTGCATTTAATCCCATGGCACACACTCCTTATCGAGTTACTGGAGTGTTATAAGGCAAGAGGCATTCCATCCACGATGCGCTAGTTTGCTTTCCAAATCTAAATTTTGAGATGACTTGTTAATTTTACAAGAAAATTTGCACCGTAGACAAAGTGACCCCAGCCAACTCGGGGCAAATGTCGAACTGAATTTTAGACAAAAAAAAAGCCCCCAAAAGAGGGGGCTATGAGGTCATGCCTACTAGAACAAAGAAAGCAGAACTAAGGGGGGAGGGATGTCCGCTTTAAAATATCTAGTAAGCAGGATTTAATATAGCAATCCACATGCCAGCCGTAGTGAGCTCCAGTTTGCCTATGCAAATTTTTTTATGTAAGAGGTTCATGCTCCTTGTATAAAAGTCATCTTTTGGAACCACTCGCTGCTTTAATAAGCATTAATAAGCACGGATTCTTAGGAAGAGCATTTTTGGTGTCGTTGTGGCTGCGAAACTGACAAAGAGGGTAATAATTACAAAGATCCCGCGGTTTATCAAAAAAATTTAATAAGTAAATTCAGGGAGTTAGGGAAAAATGTCTCGCCGCAACGCAGGGCACAAATCTTGCTCTATCATCAGTGTCAGACTTTTCTAAAAAACGATGAGGTTAGGAATTATGAAAAAGTTTATTGTGGGTATGCAAGCGTTCGCATTGATTGTTGCTCTTCCAGCATTTGCACAAGTTGCAGGTGTTAGTAGTGAAAACGAAGCAATGATCGAAATCGTAAACGACCCAATGCCAGCAAAGGCTCCAGAAGCAATCAGTACACAAGTTGTTCCTGTTCAATCTGTTCAAACAGTTCAACAGCAGCCGTTTGTATTACAGAATCAACCGCTGGTGACCCAACAACAACCAACTATATATGTTCAAAAACAAGCTCCAACTTTGGTTGAAGATACTCCTCTTCAAGAATCTAGCGCCGACAAATTGCGAAAGCAAAGAGTTGAAATGGAACAACAGACAGAGTCCAAAATCGTCGAAAAGCTTGAAGAGTCTCGGATGAAGTCCGAGCAAGAGCGTGCGCAAAAGCTGTTAGGTAATATTGAAGATGCTGATAAGAAAGAAGAGAAAAAAGAAGAAGAGCAAAAAGTTGTTGAAGTTGCTCCAACGCCGATCATAGTAGCACCTGAAGCTGTTCAAGTTGTTGCTCCACAAGAGCCTATCGTTGAACCGGCTCCAATCTCTGTTTCAACTGAAATTGCTGAAGTAGAAGAAAAACCAAAGTCACAAACTCAGATGTATATGAGCTTAGATGGTGGTTTCTTATCTTACTCAGCGGATAATATCCAAACTACTGGTGCTGCTGGTTTAACAATCGGTGCACTTATTGATGATAGATTTATTGTTGAAGGTAGCTTCTTATATTCTAAAGGTGATGTAGAAAGCATCACTCGTCCTGGAGCAGTGGGGCTTTGGACTGGCGAATACTATCCGACTATCATCGAAATGCAACAGTTCAACTATACTGGCGCATTTAAATACAGAATTTTAAAAACAAGAGTTTCACCTTATGTCGGTGGTCTAGCTTCTTACGTTCATAGAAAGTATGAGGACAGACAGTTCTTTGATAACTACTATGCTTTAGAAGGTACCTCTTGGGCAATGGACGTTGGCGCAATGGTTGGGGCAGATATTCGTTTATCGGATAATCTTTCAATCGGTGCAGACTTCAGATATGTTGTAAATATCGCTTATGATACTGATGCTAAAGGAAGATTGCAGTCTTCTCGTATTTACCAAAACTTCTATGATGAGCCAGTTGAGGAAATGGGCTACTATAACTTCTTAGTTAGCGCGAAGTTATTATTTTAAAATCGTCTTAAAACTTTAAAGGCATATATAAATCACTGTGGTACGTTAGCTCTTGATTTATGTGTGCCTTTTTCATTTAATAGAACAGATGAAGTACTTTGTAGCTGTTCTAATATTATTTCTTTTTCCACAAGCTCACGCGCAATCCTCTCAGGTTGTGGCTAAGATCGCTAACGAGATCGTCACAAGTCGCAAGGTCCTGGCAGATAGTACTATTGAAAACAACTGGACCAAGCCCACTTCCACTAAAAATATGGCAGTCGATAGTGACGAGTTTAACATGGAGTTAAATCGTTACCTTATGGAAAGGGTGGTCTTTCTTGAGTCAAAATCCTTTTCGTTAATTTCAGTAACAGACGCAGAAATTAAAGAAAAACAAAAAGCAGTGGTGAGTCGTATTCAGAGCTCTTCTCAAAATTTATGGCAAAGGCTCGAGGTTACAAATAGCGAGCTTTCCGAACTCATCAAACAAAAAATCGCTTCACAGAAGTTTATTGAGTTTAAATCAAAGGCTTCCTATGTTCCTGTCACAGAGGCTGAGGCATTTAACCATTACCAAAACAATAAGGCAGACTACGGAGCTAAAGAGTACAAGGACATTAAAGAATCCATTAAACGCTCTTTAGCAAAGGCCCAAGCTGAGCAGCGTCTTTTAGATTGGTACGACATTTTAAAAAAGAAATATGACGTTGTAAAAACCATTAGCTATATCTCTCCATGACTTTGACTCAATTTTTGAATAAGGACCATTTAGATCAAGTCTGTGAGATCATCGAGTCTCAGAGCGCGACGAACTCAGACCTTAAAAGATTTGGTGTGAAGTGGAAACGAAATCAAATCTCGGAGTATCTTGATAAAGGTGAGTCGTTAGGTCTTTTTAATGATGACATCCTAGTTGCGGTGATTTTAGGACGTGGTATTGATAATCAGGTTTATGAAATTGATCTTACCATGACCCACTCTCAGTTTTTACGAAAAGGCGGAATGAAGAACTTGTTTGAAGCTCTTTTTGAAAAGCTCAAAAAGAAAGGCTATAAAAAAATTTGGCTCGAAGTTCATGAAGAAAACCTTCCAGCCACCACCCTTTACAGGTCTTTTGGTTTTTTTGAGGAATCCCAGCGGGCAAAGTACTATCCTGACCAGAAAGCTGCGATTTTAATGACCTATGACCTCAACACCGCTTAAAATTGATTTGAGCCTTGGTACTGGGCCGCTTAAAGCTTATCAAAAGATTGATTTTAAAAGCTTTTTTTGGTAATTACTTAATCCAATTAGACATTTTCTTATGGTTCTAATTTTGCTCGTTTTTAAAATATTCGCGCTTCGGCTCAAAATATTTTAAAAAACTTCTGCTATTAGGACGCATTTTGGTAGAAAAATGGGCTTCGTCAGAGCCCATTTTTTTTTGGTCAGTCATAAGAAACTGCTTATTTTTAGGGAACGGAATGATACAGAACTTGCCGAAAATGAAAGACTTAGCAACAGAGATTTGTGAATCCAACGGCTGTTTGCTTTATCATCTGGAGTTTTCACCAGGCTCAAAAGGAAAGGGTCGGCGACTTCTAGTTTACGTTGAAAAAGAAGGTGGAGTATCTCTTGAGGATTGCGAACGAATTTCGAAGTCATTAAGTGAGGCTCTAGATTCTCAAGATCTTATACCTGATGGAGAGTACGAGCTTGAGGTTTCAAGCCCAGGCTTAGAAAGACCTCTTAAAGAGAAGTGGCACTTCGATGCGGTTAAGGGACAAAAGGTTTTTGTTCAGACCACAGAGTCGATTGTCAAAGATGCTCCAGTAAAGCGAATGAAAGTTACTGGAGCTTTAGATGATGTTAATGAATCGGAGATCAAGGTTGTTGCTGATGGTAATGAGTTTTTGATTCCGATAAATATAGTTAAAAAAGCACACGTAGTTTTTGATTACGATAGCTTAAAGATAAAGAAGAATTAGAGGAGTGCTAGAAAATGGCAGCAGATAGCTTTTCAGGCCTAGGCCGAATGATCGAACAGATTGGTAAA
>CAYXYF010000013.1:50013-61451 GCA_964469265.1 uncultured Bdellovibrionales bacterium | reverse complement strand
TAGCTGTCCTTTTTGAAAAGTCGATATCGCCAATTGGAACTGCAGTTTCATCAAGATGGGTTGCGATAATTCGGTATCCTCGCTCTTTTAAAGACCTCGCACAGGCTAAGGACTCCTTCCATCTCACAACGTCAAGCCACTTGTCCGTGCCTTTTGATGTTCTTTGAGAAACTTTGTATTTCGGCTGATTCTCGACAAAGTGAACTTCCTGAAGCCCAAAAGCCTCAGCGGACCTTAAGACCGCACTAAAATTTCCTAAATCATGGATTCCATCAAGCACTGGTACGATATCGTAAGTTCGTTTGGCGACCGTTTCTCGGATTCGCTCATGGCGATTTGGAGTTAAAATAGGAATCATCTTCTCGATGACTTGAGCTGGAGAATATTCCTTACCTTTGATTTCAAATTTTTTCATGAAGTCACTTTTCTTAAGTTAGTTCGGCTTACCACGCAGTGCCTTAAAGTCCACTGGAGACCCTTTTAACTCAGAAAAGTCATAATATTCAACTCTGTTTCGACCTTTTTTCTTCGCTTTATATAAATATTCATCCGCTTTTCGCACCAAATCTCTTGCGTTGATCAAGACATCAGGATGAGACAGCGCAAGTCCTAAGCTTGCAGTGAGTTTCATTGTAGATGTGCCAAGTGTAAATTGCTCTTCGGTAATTTTGTCTCTTAGCCTTGTTGCAAAAAGCAGTGCGCCTTCGAGATTTGTTTCTGTTACTGCAACCAAAAACTCATCGCCACCATATCTTGCAGCGAAATCCACCTTACGAATATTTGCACGAATAATTTTTCCGACTTCAGCCAAAACGTGGCTTCCGAATAAATGATCATGGCTGTCGTTCACACTCTTAAAATGGTCCATATCAAGCATGACAATGGCTAAGTTCTTTTTAAAGCGTTGTGATCTAATAATCTCTGATTCAAGCCGTTCATAAATTGAACGCATATTATAAAGGCCCGTGAGGTCATCAATTTCTACCAACTCTTTTAATTTCTCATTGGCGTTACGAAGTTGATCATTGAGGTCTTTGACTCTTAGCTTAGCCTTGACCCTTGAGATAAGCTCACGAACATCAAAGGGTTTTCGAATATAATCATCGGCACCAGCATCAAGACCTTTAATAACGTCCTCGGGTTTATCATTGGCAGAGACAAAGATCACCGCCGTGTATGAGAGCTTTTGTCGAAGTACGTTTAATGTTTCAAGACCGCTAATACCTGGCATATTCACATCAAGAATCAATAAATCAGGATGGTCTTCTTTGATGGATTCAATCGCCTTTTCCCCTCGATCAACAGTGATCACCTTAAAGCCCTCATGCTCAAGGGTCTTTTTCACGAAGTGAAGAAAATCTTTATCATCGTCGACGACCATAATAAGGCGATCTGTATTTTGGGTAATGAGTTCAGACATCCTTCTATTTTGCCTGATTCGGCCACGTTTTTACACTAGCCTTAAGTCAAAGAAACTGTTAAGTTTTCCAATGGAATTATCAATTACAGGTGCAGGAAAAACATGGCTTACGATCACATAGATATTGAGAAGAAATGGCAGCAAGCTTGGGAAAAAAACGAGCTTTTTAAGGCAAAACTGGACAAGTCCAAGCCCAAGTTCTACGCACTTGATATGTTTCCTTATCCCTCATCACATGGGCTTCATGTCGGCCATCCTGAGGGTTACACTGCAACTGACATTGTATCTCGATACAAAAGAGCAAATGGCTTTAATGTCTTGCACCCCATGGGCTGGGATGCCTTTGGTTTACCTGCCGAGCAGTATGCAATTCAAACAGGAGTTCACCCCGAAGTCACAACAGCTAAGGCCATAGAGAATTTTAAAAGACAGCTTAAGTCGTTTGGTTTTAGCTATGATTGGTCTCGAGAAATCTCTACCTGTGATCCGAAATATTATAAATGGACTCAATTTATTTTCTTAAAACTCTTTGAAAAAGGCTTGGCTTACCAAAAAGAGGTTCCCGTCAACTGGTGCCCTGCTTTAAAAACTGTTTTGGCCAATGAAGAAGTCATTGACGGAAAAAGCGAGCGCGGCGGCCACCCAGTTATTAAAATGCCAATGAAGCAATGGATGCTTAAAATCACAAACTACGCTGAGCGCCTCTTAGAAGAACTCGATCAGGTCGACTGGCCAGAGAGAACCAAAGAGGCTCAAAGAAACTGGATCGGAAAATCTGAAGGGGCGCAAGTTCAGTTTAAAATCGATGGACGTAGTGAGCACATCGAAGTTTTCACAACTCGCCCTGACACTTTGTTTGGTGCAACCTTTATGGTTCTTGCCCCAGAGCATCCGTTAGTTGAAAAGATCATTCAAAGCGAATACAAGGCCTCGGTTACAAAATATCAAGATTCAGCTGCAAGAAAGTCTGAAATCGATCGCCAAGCAAACAAAGAAAAAGACGGCGTTTTTTCTGGAAGCTATGCCATTAACCCTGTAAATAACAAAAAAATTCCGATCTGGATCGCAGACTATGTTCTTATGGGTTACGGCACGGGCGCCATCATGGCTGTCCCTGGACACGATGAACGGGATTTTGAATTTGCGCAAAAACACGGGATCAAAATCACACGAGTCATTGAGTCTCAAGAAGAGCTTCCTTATGCAGGCGACGGGAAATACGTCAATTCTGAATTTCTAAATGATCTCTCTTCAAGACAAGAGGCCATCTCCAAAGTTAACGACTTCTTAAAAGAAAAAGGTATTGGCAAAAGCACGATCCAGTACAAGTTCCGTGACTGGTTATTTAGTCGTCAACGCTACTGGGGTGAACCGTTCCCGTTAGTTCACTTTCCCGAAAAAGGAGTAAAAGCTGTTCCAGCTGATGAACTCCCAGTTCTTTTACCACAAGTGGCAAATTATGAACCTTCAGATAAGGCAGAGTCTCCCCTTGCAAATAATAAAGAGTGGTTAAATTACAAAAACGAGGGCACACGAGAGACCGATACTATGCCAGGTTCTGCCGGATCATCTTGGTATTTCCTAAGATACACAGATCCACAAAATGAAAATGAACCATTTAGTTTCGAAGCTCAAGATTACTGGATGCCTGTTGATTTATATCTTGGCGGCGCTGAGCACACCGTAGGTCACCTGCTTTATTCAAGATTTTGGCAAAAGGTTATGCAAGATGCTGGTATGGTCACCCATGCAGAGCCTTTCCAAAAACTCGTTCATCAAGGAATGATTCTCGGTGGAGATGGCGAAAAGATGTCCAAATCTCGCGGAAACGTGATTAACCCCGATGAAGTCACTCAAAAATTCGGTGCAGACTCTTTAAGAATGTACCTCATGTTTATGGGTCCTCTTGAGCGGGACAAACCATGGCACGATACTGGTATTGAGGGAGTTCGAAGATTTCTTGATCGCGTTTGGAGACTTTGTTGGGATGAGCAAAATAACGTCGCAGCCTTTTCGGACGTGGAGCCCTCAGAGAATATTCAGCGCCACTTGCATAAAACCATAAAGAAGGTCACTGAAGACATTGAATCTCTTGATTTCAATACTGCGATCTCTCAGATGATGATCTTCGTAAATGAAATTTACAAAACAGAAGAAAGACCCAGCTCCGTCCTAAAAACTCTGGCGCAACTGCTCATGCCATTTGCACCTCACTTGTCTGAGGAACTCTGGAGCCAAATGAAGGGTGAAGGCTTTGTTTCAGTAGCTCCGTGGCCAAAATATGATCCGAAGCTTGTGGTGGATGACAAAATCACTATGGGAGTTCAAGTGAACGGAAAGACTCGCGGAAGCATCGAGATTCCAGCCGATGCTTCTGAAGAAGTTGCCGTTGCGGCGGCAAAGGAACTAACGACGGTCCAAAACGCACTCAACGGTCTTACAGTTCAAAAAACCATTTATAAAGTTGGTCGAATTTTGAATATTATCGCAAAATAAATTTCCTATAAAACAGGGACAAATTTTTATTGCAATAGCTTCAAAAAGTGTTATTTAGTCCTGTCATTAACTTATGCGTCAATTTTGCGGTTGACGCATTTTTTATAACTCGAGGACAAAAGCACTATGAGTGATCAGAACCGACCAAATGAAACTCAGCTCAATGGCACTAAAAAATATTTTGAAGGTCTTAACCTCGATCAGAAAGAGCCTATCAATTCCGATTGGGATATTCAAAAAAGTGCCGAACTTTATGGAATCGATGGCTGGGGTGCTGGATACTTTACCATCAACAAAAAAGGCCACGTCTGTGTCACTCCTCGCGGAAAGTACGGACCACAACTTGATATCATGAGCCTGATGGAAGAACTCACTGAACGTGGTATTCGCCCGCCGATCCTTGTTCGCTTCCCTGATATTATTCGTTCAAGAATTGAAATTTTAGCAAACTGCTTTGCAAAAGCGTTTCATGACTACGGCTATGATGGTGAGTATAACGGCGTTTATCCGATTAAGGTGAATCAAGAAAAACACATCGTCAGTGAAATCGTAAAACACGGTAAAAAAACAAAGCTTGGCCTTGAGTGCGGAAGTAAGCCTGAATTGCTTATTGCTCTTGCGATGATGGAAGATAGCGACGGGCTTTGTATCGCTAATGGATTTAAAGACCGCGAATACATCCAAACGGCTCTTTTATCTCAAAAGCTCGGACGCGAAACAATTATTGTCGTTGATCGCTTTACTGAGCTTGATGAAATTATCAAGTGCTCTGAAGAATTCGACATGAAACCTAAGATCGGCTTCCGTGTAAAACTAGATTCACGGGGGTTCGGCAAGTGGGTTGATTCTAGCGGTGCTAAATCAAAATTCGGACTCACTTCTCCTGAAGTCGTAGAGGGTCTTAATAAATTAAAAGAACGCGGATTACTCGACTCTTTAGTTCTGCTTCACTTTCACATTGGTTCACAGGTGAGCAATATCCAGGCTTTCAAAACAACTTTGAAGGAAGGCGCAAGATTCTACGCTGAAATGTCTGCAATGGGTGCAAACATCAAGTACGTTGACGTAGGTGGCGGTCTTGGCGTCGATTATGACGGAACAGGAAGAACAGATAGTTCTGTGAATTATAACGAGCAAGAGTATGCAAATGACGTGGTCTATGCATTAAAAGAAATCTGTGATCAAAAAGACCTACCCCATCCTAATATCGTGACTGAGTCTGGAAGATCGCTTGTTGCGCATCATTCAGTTTTAATTTTTAACGTCTTAGGCGTAAATGAACTCAACGACAACAAACACTTCTACAAGCCTACTGATGATGATCACGCGATTATTCAGGATTTGCATGAGATTTATAGCAAACTTACTATTGAAAATGTTCAAGAGTGTTATAACGACGTCCTCCAACTTAAGAACGATTCACTCCAACTCTTTGCATACGGCTATTTAAGCCTTGAACAAAGATCAAGAGCTGAGCGCCTTGTTTGGTCAGCAATGTCAAAGATGCTGATCCTAACAGAGAATAACGAAGACTACGCCGAGATTTATGAAGCACTTTCAAAAGAGCTCTACGATACTTACTATTGTAATTTCTCTGTCTTTCAATCGGTTCCAGACTCTTGGGCCGTGGACCAACACTTCCCAATTATGCCGATACATCGCCTAGGAGAACGCCCATCTAGAAGCGCCGTCCTTGTGGACTTGACTTGTGATTCCGACGGAAAAATTGACAACTTCGTTGCAAACGGAGAGACATCAACAACTCTTCCAGTGCACGGATACACCCCAGATAAACCATATTATCTATGTGCTTTCTTACTTGGCGCTTACCAAGAGATTCTAGGAGACTTACACAACCTCTTTGGTGATACCGATGCAGTTCAAATCAACATCACCGAGACAGGTTACACCCTTGAGCATTACGAAGCCGGAGACACTGTCACAGATGTACTCAACTATGTTGAGTACTCTCGTAACGAGCTATTAAACAAAGTGCGCTCGGCAACCGAAAGAGCTATTCAAAATAAGCAACTTTCAAAAAGCGATGCAAAACTCTTAATGGCCAACTACGAAGAAGGAATTTCTGGTTACACTTACCTTGAATAGATTTCTAAGACTTCGGGGAGAACGCTTCTCGGAGTCCGTCACCGATAATATTTAAGAGCACTAATATCACCAGCATTGCGCTTGCAGGATAAACTGCAAGCCACCATGCGGTTGTAAAATACTTCTCAGCTTGCGCTAGTAGCTCGCCCCAGCTCGGAGTTGGAGCTGGTAAGCCAAACCCTAAGAAGTCCAAAGACGCAAGACTCACAATAAGCCCTGAGATCACAAATGGAGTAAATGTTAAGACGGGCCCTAAAGCATTCGGCAGAATGTGCTTTAAGATAATTCTAAAGTGGCCTCCACCCATGGCTCTGGCAGACTCTACAAATTCACGCTTTCTGTATTTTAAAAATTCTGCTCTTACGTAATAACTAATAAATATCCATCCAAAAATAGATGAAATAAACACGAGAAGCGACATACTCGGCGAGAAAATCGATACTAAAATAATTAAAAGAAAGAACTGTGGTACGGTACTTAAAACTTCCACCACTCTCTGAGCAATCAAATCAAAAAGACCACCCTTGTAACCCATAATTCCACCAATAAGAATGCCTGAGCTAAATGAAAAAGCCCAAACTAGCAGAGCAAATGTAATAGAATATCGAAACCCATAGAGCAGTCTTGAAAGCACGTCCCGTCCACGGTCATCCGTTCCTAAAAGATTAACCTTACTTGGCGGAGCAGGATATACGGCAACTTCTTTGTTGGACTCAAAAGGATCCCACTTGATAGGGGGCCATACCGACCAATCCTCCCCTTCTCGTTCGAGTAAAAGACGATAGTTCATTACTAAAATATCTGTATAGCCAAATTTTGAAGGATGATAGGTCTTTAAAACCGGAAAATAAAGGTTCCCGTTATGACTTAAAATTAGCGGCTTATTATTGGCCCACATCTCTGAAGTTAAGCTCAGAAATAAAATGACTAGAAATAAAACTGTAGCAACAACGTTTCGTTTGCTTTTTTTAAAAGCGCGATAACGTTTTAACGTGAGTTCATTTTTAATTAACTTCTCAACCATAGTCGCTCGTTAGTTAAAATCAATTCGTGGATCAATTATCACGTACATAATGTCACTAATAATATTTCCAATTAAAAACAAAATACTTTGAATAAAGACCAAACCCATGACGACATTATAATCACGAGCCATCGTCGCATTAAAACTTAAAAGCCCAATGCCATCGAGTTGGAAGATTTTCTCAATGAGTAAACTTCCTGCAAAGAAAACACCAATAAAACTTCCAAAGCCCGTGGCAATCGGAATCATGGCATTTCTAAGGGCGTGTCTCATCACTACCGCTTTTTCATCAAGGCCCTTAGATCTTGCCGTTCGCACATAATCTTTTGAGACTTCTTCTAATAGCGAATTCTTCATTAATAGAGTTAGCGTTGTAAAACTTCCGATCACATAACACGTTAAAGGCAAAATAAAATGGTGGATCCTATCCCAAACTTTTCCGAAGAACGACAAGCTAAAGTAAGCGTCAGAGTAAAGCCCACCTATCGGGAAAATATCTAAAAAACTCCCCCCAGCAAGATAAACAATAAGCAAGATCGCCAACATGAATGGAGGGATTGAATAGAAAACAAGAAGCATAAAGCTTGTAATGATATCAAAACGCGAACCATTTTTAACAGCTTTAAGTATTCCAAGAGGAATACTTATTAAATAAGCCAAAATAAAAGAAAGAACCCCGAACTGAACTGATACTGGAAACTTACTCACTATGACATCGGTGACAGGCTCTTCATAAGAAAAACTCTCCCCAAAGTCTAAGGTGAAAATATTTTTTAACCAGATGAGATATCTCATATGCAAGGGCTTATCAAAACCGTATTGAACCTTCAAAGCCTCAATAACTTCTTGGCTCACCGCTGTTCTCTCTGAGGTCCCCATGCCCCCAGCAAATTGTATTTGCTGAATTTTTTGTTCGATGGGGCCACCAGGAGCTAAATTGATGACAACAAACACAACTACGGTAATACCGAAAAGTGTAGGGATAATCAAAAAAAGTCTTCTAAGTAAGTATTTTAGCATTTACTGTTTTAACCACCAGAATGTTGTTCCTACACCATATCTAAAAGTGTCTTTTGGTTTTTCGATGTTTCCTCGATGTGCGTATAAAACATGGCTTGGGTTAAATAAGAAAATGTACGGAACATCGGCCGCAATGAGTTCATTCACTTTTTGAAGTTTCTTAGCGCGAGCCTTTCGATCCCAAATCACTCTGGCCTCATCAATTAACTTATCCACCTCAGGATTATTATAATTGATGTAGTTTGATCCGCCTTCGTTGCTAGTGGAGTGCCAAATTTGTTTTGGATCCCACTCAATTCCGCCACCACCCCAAGCCATGGCTACCGCATCAAACTTTCCCTCTCGCAATAATTTTGTAAATGTGTTCCACTCCACTTGCTTAAGATCAATATGGACGCCAACTTTTTTCGCATCTTCTTTGAAGACCGTTAAATATTTTGTCCAGATGTCCGTTGCAACCAAAACTTCAATTCGCAGTTCAGTTTTCTTACCATCAATTTCTTTATCTAAAATTCCATTTTTATCAGTATCGCTCCAACCCGCTTCTCGCAAAATTTCTAATCCTTTGGTTGGATCAAACGGAATCGCCTTAAGCTTCGCGGATCTATATTCTTTTAAAAGTCCTGGCCCTACAGTTTTTTCAGCCAAATTGAACTTAAATTTTTCAATCATAAGATCGCGGTTTACAAGATGAGCTAATCCTAATCTTACTTTTTGATCTTTTAAGATAGGGTGCGTTTGATTAAGCCCGATCCAATTAAAACCCTTCGGGCCTTCATTTTGAGTTTTAACTTTTATAACGGTCTTCCCCCATTCTGGACCGTCCGTATTTTGTACGTATTGTTCAGGCTCAAGCCCGATGTAATCGATATCGCCCTTTTTTAACATCTCAAGTTGAACGTTTGGTGAATCTACAATTCTAAATACGATTCGCTCAAAATTATGTTCGCCAGCTTCTTTTGCCTCTTCCCAACCCCACCAGTTCGGGTTCTTCTTTAAAATTATTCGGCGACCTTGTTCGTAGGTGTCCAGCATGTACGGACCTGAACCAACAATGGTCTTATTGACTCTCTTATTAGGGTCGCCATAAATATGCTTAGGAACGACATCAACAATTCCAGCTGCTACGACATCAAAGTTTTGGAAGTAATCTGTTGAAGCAGTAAATTTCACGGTCCTGTCGTCTACAATTTCACATTTTGCAATTCCATCAAGAAACGGCATCTTTGCTAAGGCTTTAAACTTTGGATCTTTAATGGCATCAAAACTGAATTTAACATCCTCAACAGTGAGAGGCTTTCCGTCAGACCATTTTAAATTTTCTCTTAAGGTAAAAGTGAAAGTCTTCTTGTCATCTGATATTTCCCATTTTTCAGCAAGGGCTGGTTTCCATTCATAGGTATCGAGATCTTTTTGCAGTAACCCCTCAACAACATAGTTTTGTATCATTGTAGAATAAGCATCACTTGAGTTAATAGGATTTAAAGTCGTCGGCTCGGCATTAATGGCGATGGTGTAACCCCCAACTTGCGGAGGCGCTTTCTTGGTGCAACCGAGTAAATTAAATAAAGAAATTATAACAACTGCAAAAACAAGAGATTTCATGCTGTACTCCGCTCGGTTTGATTGACTAAAATCCTCTGAATAGATTAAGTTTTTCAAATATTTAAATCAAGTCTAGTCGAGCATAAGGATACACTGATGGCGAAGAAATCGAAGCTGAAAACCAATAAGAAAACGAGAAAAAATAAACCTGCACCAAAGCTCCAAATTTTTGGTCTAGAAACCCCACAAGAGACTGCGCAACTTATTTTAATCCCTGTCCCTTGGGAGGTCACGGCAAGCTACGGTAGTGGAACATCTTCAGGGCCTGAGTTGATCTTTGAGGCAAGCTCACAAGTGGATTTGTATGATATCGAAGTTAAGAATGCCTACGAATGCGGCTATTATATGCTTCCAGTAAATAACAAAATGAAGCTGCAAAATATTTTCTTAAGAAGTGAGGCTCTAAAGCTCAACAAGAAGCTCCAAAATCTAGAAGAACTTTCCAAATCACAACTTAAAACCCAAGCGAAGATTAATAAAGCTAACGAAGATGTTGTGGAATATGTCTACAGCAATACAAAAGAAATTTTAGCTGAAGGAAAAGCTTTTGGCGTAATCGGTGGAGATCACTCTGTACCTTATGGGGCAATTAAAGCGCTTAGCGAGCATCTTGAAGGAGGTTTTGGAATTCTTCATATTGATGCGCACCTTGATTTAAGAGATGCTTATCTCGGTTATCAGCATTCACATGCCTCGATTATGAATAACGTGGCAAACTTGCCTGCAGCTCCTAAAAAGATCGTACAGATGGGCATCAGAGACTTCAGTGAGGAAGAAGTTCAGTTCATGAACGAGCGACCATCGCTGTTTAAAACTTTCTATGATCTTCCAACGAAGAAGGAACTTTTAGGCGGAAGAAGCTGGCTTGATATCTGTAAGGAAGCAATTGGGACATTACCTGATCAGATTTACATTTCGTTTGATATTGATGGAATGGACCCAACCCTTTGTCCCAACACTGGAACTCCAGTCCCTGGCGGATTAAGCTTTGAACAAACATTGGCTTTATTTTCTACCATTCATGAAATGGGTAAAAAAATCGTTGGATTTGATTTGGTTGAAGTCTCAGGCGGCCCAGATAAAAAGAATCCAAATTATGAGTGGAATGGAAACGTAGGAGCAAGAATGCTCTACAAGCTTTGCGGCTGGGCCATGGTGACCCAGCAACGCTACAAAGTTTAGGATTATCTAGCGTATCTTTTGTTCATTGATTCGCGTAGTTCAGCACCTTCGATAGACAGCCTTGTCCAAGGAATAGCTAGTAATCTTTCGTGTTCGATCATTTCTTCAGTCTCCTCGCAGATACCGAACTTCCCTGTTTCGATACGTGCAAGAGCAGCCTCAATCTCCGCAAGTCTAACTCTGAGTCTTTCTTGCTGAGAAAGATATTCACCTTCAGCAATAATTCTCATCGTCTGATCTGCCTCATCGCCCCCGCGGTCATCGGAGATTAAGTTGCTTCTGCTATCACGAAAGCGGTTCAAAATATCCATCTTCGCTTCCAGAAGCTTTTCTTTACACTGCTTCACGACTTTTTCAGGCATCTTCATCTTGTTCCCCCCTCTGGTAAAAAGATTAGAACCTCTTTCAAGTTGAAATATTTACACTCTAACGGTTCCAAAACGCAACTAAAATTCTTAAATTACCTTAAATGCATGACGCATAATATCGGAATAACCATCTAAAAACTTTAATATAATCCCTAACCCCGAGGGAAACCCCAAGGGGACGGACCCCAGACCAAAGCCCACCACAGGGGGACGGAGC
>CAYXYF010000013.1:0-49913 GCA_964469265.1 uncultured Bdellovibrionales bacterium | reverse complement strand
GGGAAACCCCAAGGGGACGGACCCCAGACCAAAGCCCACCACAGGGGGACGGAGCCTCTTATATATATAAGACAAAACCGACACCCAAACTGGGGACGGACCCCAGCTAAATGATTGATATTTATTGGTTATTTAAGATATACGAGCAGCTTTTAAAGTTGCAGATCTAAGAGCACAGGACAGTGATCTGAGCCCTCGACCTCATCATGAATTTCGGCATTGTAGAGGTGTTTTTCGAGGTTCTTCGTTACGCAAATCATATCGATTCTCCAGCCACGATTACCTAGTCTTGCGCGCTCCATCTGATTCCACCAAGAAAACCTGTTCTGAGCAGTGGGATGAAAATGTCGAAACGTATCAATAAATCCCATATCCAAGAAGGACTGAAACCACAGTTTTTCATCGGGCAAGAACCCGCTAGTTCGAGCAAGCTTCACAGGATCATAAACATCTATATTTTGAGGGGCGACGTTGTAATCTCCCACAACAATGATGGGCTCACCCCGATCCACCATTGGCTTAAGGTGGGCATTAAGTGACCGTAAGAAATCCATTTTATATTCATGCCGCTCAGGCCCTCTGGCACCATTGGGAAAATATATATTATATAGAGTAAATGCCTGATGATGAGTAATGACTACCCTGCCCTCATCATCAAACTTCGGCATCCCAACTCCTATCTGTGCTCCTTTGATCTCATCTTTATGAAATGTTGCAACTCCTGAGTAACCCTTACGAAGGGCGCACGCCCAATGGCTCTGATAACCGAACGGATTTAACATCTCCGCTGTCAGTTGATCTGTATGACATTTAGTTTCCTGCAAACACAAGATATCGGGATTAAACCTTGTCCAAAAATCTAGGAAACCTTTTTTATAAACGGCTCTGACCCCATTCACATTCCAAGATATTAGTCTCATTGTACTTAGTCCTCTCGTCCTAACACAGTTATACAAAATTGCCTTAACATTGGCTTTAACATCAATTTGTGGCAAGTTATATTTAGTCGATTATACAAAGGAGTATTTAATATGCCAATGATAGGTCATCCAGCTCCCCAATTTACTGTTCCAGCAGTAGTAAATGGTGGGGACTTCAAAGATATCAGTCTTTCAGATTTTAAAGGGCAATGGGTTGTTTTATTTTTTTACCCACTCGATTTTACATTCGTCTGCCCAACAGAGTTACTTCAGTTTCGTGACCACTTGGCAAACTTTAAAGAAAAAAACGCAATCGTTCTTGGAGCATCTGTTGACTCTGTTCATTCGCACAAAAGATGGATCAAAGATGATCTTAACGAACTCGGATACCCACTCCTTGGTGATATCACAAAAAGACTTTCAAGAGATTATGGCGTATTGATCGAAGACAAAGGCGTTGCAACTCGCGGAACCTTCATCATCGATCCTGAGGGAATTGTACAGTACATGGGCATTCATAATTTGAATGTTGGACGTGATTCAACTGAAATTCTACGCGTTTTATCAGGACTTCAATCAGGAGAGCTCTGTGCAGCAGGCTGGAAGCCTGGTGATAAGTTTGTAAAAACAAACTAATTTTAATTTATCCCCATATAGCCAAGGGCTTTTCCTTGGCTTTCACCATATATTTTGATTTCAAACCGCTATTGTCATAATGTAAGTTCATGTTTAAAGAATTTACTGAGTTTTGCAAAAGCGAGTATCCGTACTTTCAAAGTGTCTTCGAAAAAGAAGCCGTCTCGCCGAACCTTTTTAGTTTTAAAACGGCCGACGTTGAAAGCTCAGCCTATGAAAAAATTGAAAATCTCGTTAAAGCTGTATACACACTCCGAAACAATCTCGAGTACCAGACTGATATTCTAGGAACTCCAACTCAACATCCACACAAGTCTGTTCTTATGAGCTTTGATTTCCACCTCGTTAAAGGACAACCCAAACTCATTGAAATTAACACAAACGCATCTCATTACCTGATTTCTTATCTGATGGACCGCTTTCTTTGCAAAAAAGAAAACCGAGAACCTTCCTTTACCGAAGCACTTGATCAGTTAGAAAGTAGCTTTAGAACAGAATGGAATTTATTCTCCAACAGGGTTTTAAAAACAATTTGCATCGTTGATGACAAGCCCGAAGAACAAAAAGCCTACTTTGAATTTCTACTCTACGAGGCATGGCTCAGAAGCAAAGGCTTTGAAACCTCTATCGAAGACTTTAGAAACCTAACGTATTCAGATGGCAAACTACGAGCCCCCGATGAAACTGAAATTGACTTCGTATACAACCGCACAACAGATTTTTACTTTGATCTTCCAGAGTCTGTGCATCTTAAAAAAGCCTATGATGAAAAATCAGCGTGCATCAGTCCTCAACCGCAAGAATATCAACTTCTAGCAGATAAAAAACGCCTTTTCGATTTTTCGACTCCAGGATTTCTCGAAAAATATCTGAGTGCAGAAAATGCCGCTCACATAAAAGAACTTTTGTTAGCAGTTATTGAGGTCACCGAAGACCAAAAAGACGGTATTTGGGATACAAGAAAGAAGTATTTTTTTAAGCCAAAAACTTCTTTTGGGGGCAAGGGAGTCTACAAGGGCGAGAGCATTTCTCGGAAAGCTTTTGCCAATCTTCTGAGCGACGGAAATTATTTGGCCCAGGAAATTGCTCCGCCTTCAACAATTGAGATCACAGACGAGTTCGGAAAAGAGATTCCCGCAAAATGTGATTTTAGATTCTTTGTTTATGATGGCCAGATTCACTTTGCGACGGCCCGAGCTTACACTGGTCAAACAACAAATTTTAGAAATCGCGGCGGCGGTTTTGCCTCTGTAAATCTAAAAAACTCGTCTAAATAGATGGTATTTAGTCGCGTTTTTCGTTCCTAAATCCAATTTCTAGCAAAAAGTCCTGTACAAAAATGGGCTACTTACCGATATGTTTTACAAGTGAAAACACGTTCGTCGACCGCAAAAAAACAACGAAAAGCATCTGTTCAAAACGAGTATGCGCTTTTTGAAAAAATAGATGGTTCTCATCCGTGGCAAGAAGAGCTAGCGGATCAAGTTGTTTTATATCCTGTGAGAGAACTCGGCCGCGGAAAAGTCACCTACTTCAACTACCGCTTTGCTAAAGAGATGGGCCTTATTTCAAAAGACCATCCTCATAAGATGACAAAAGAATTAGAGAAAATCATAATAAGCACCTTCTCAATTCAAATCATTAATGAGTACGACCAAGAGCACAACATCCAATACGACCCTGCAACGATTAAAAAGAATAAATACATGGCAACGCGCTACCTCCAGCTACAACATCAATCACGCTCTGGAAAAACTTCTGGAGACGGACGCGGAATTTGGAATGGCTACGTTCATCATCAAGGAAAGATTTGGGATATATCAAGTCGAGGAACAGGTGTAACAAAACTTGCACCAGGTTCGGTTGCAGCTAATAAACCACTGCAAACTGGAAATGAAGACTTTGGATATAGCTGCGGCCAAATGGAAATTGATGAACTATACGGAACAGCCATATCTTCTGAAATCTTTCACCACAATAAGATTCCAACAGAGCGAGTTCTTGCAATCATTGACCTTGGAAAAGGTCTTGCCATAGGAGTTAGAGCAGCTCCTAACTTGATTAGACCCGCTCATCTATTTTTATTTTTAAAACAAAATGATCTTAAGAGCCTCAAAAAAGGTGTGGATTTCTTTATTCATCGCCAAGTGAAGAATAAGGAATGGAAAATCGTTCCTGGCAAAAACAAATATGATCAGTTCATGGAACATATAGTAGGAAGCTTTGCAAAATTCATTGCTCGTCTTGATGCAGACTATATCTTTGCCTGGTTAGATTGGGATGGAGACAACGTACTTGCAAGTGCGGGGGTCATTGACTACGGATCCATCCGACAGTTCGGTGTGCGTCACGATCAATACCGCTATGATGATGTTGATAGATTTTCAACCACGCTGAATGAACAAAAGATAAAAGCAAGACAGATCATTCAAACATTTACTCAGATTGCAGAGTTCATTAAATCTGGCAAAAAGAAAAACATAGCCGAGTACAGAAACCACAAGTTCGTTAAAGAGTTTGATAGACTTTTCACCGAACATATCCACAGACAAAGACTTTACAATCTTGGTCTTCAAAAAAATGACATCGATTACTTGATCGCAAATCACTTAAACCTTGTTGAAAAATTTGAACGCACCTTTATGTATTTTGAAACGATGAAAACCCATCGAAAACCAGAAAAGGTTGCCGACGGCATCAATAAGCCAGCTATTTTTAATATGCGTGATCTCATGCGGGAGTTTCCAAAAATATTAATATCTACAGGGCTTGTAGCCTGCGAGCCTGAAAAGCTATTTGAAATTATGATTAGCTCCAATGCGTCTTCAAAAGAAGCCGTCTTTAAAGAAAACTTCCGTCCCAAGCTCATAGAGCTCCAAGAGCAATACTTTGAACTTATTGAAAAAACTCGCCGCCGAAGAAGCGCCTTGCGTGTACTTAAAGAAGTCCAGAATCGATCAAAAGTTATCAACCGCGCAGATCGCGCTACAGGAAATGCCATTATCACTGTTGTTGATAAGATCGTAAATAACATTAAGGGTGGCTTCCCTATTGAGAACGTCCAAGAACTTATTGAAGGCTATGTGGGTTCACAGCTATTAAGGCCAGAGTCAGGCACCTTCAAACCTGAAGACGCCTTGAAAAGAAAAAAGAAGTCGACCAAAAAGCTTTTATCAAAACTTTTTGTGATCACGAATCAGATGAAAGACGAAATCTAAATCCGAGCCGTCTTTAACAGCATCTTGTTATGAATTTTCCATTGTTTATAAGCATACTCAAACTCAAGACGAGCGATTTTCATTTCAGCCTTTAGCTGTTGATACTTCTCTTGAGACTGATGCTTTAATTCTTGCTTACGCTTTTGGTACTCATTGACCAAACGCTTAGCACGTTTTTGTGCATCTTCGATTCTTATCTTTAAATTTTCAAACTTCTCCAGGGGCACACCTCGTAACGCCAACTTATTTGATTCAAGTTGAATCTTTGCCATTGTGATATCGTAATGTGAAATGGTTCTTAACCGTGAAACTAAGCCTGTCAGTGACAGCGCTTGTATGGTCCACTTTGTCGGATCCCACTGATACCATTTGATCGCACAACGATAATCAGACTGAAACTCGTGATGATAATTGTGATACCCTTCCCCGAAGGTGAGTAGAGCAACTACGAAGCTATCGCGGGCAGTGTGCTTAGTGCTGTAGGGCTGACTGCCAAAGGTATGCGCAATGGAATTAACAAAAAAGGTGGAGTGCTGAGTGCAAACTGTTCTTACAATCCCGCCAAAGATTAAGCCACCTAAGCCCAATCCCATCATCTCACCCACTGCCCACGGAAGACCAAAACCCATCGCCACAGAAATTAGCGCATAATACTTATGTTGGAACTGAAGAATTTTTTTTGAGGCAAGATCTTTCGGAAACGCTCTGAGCTCATCGGGCTTTACAAAAAGCCAGCCGATGTGCGCATACCAAAATCCTTTTTTTATGCTGTACGGATCATCGTTTGAGTCTACTTTTAAATGGTGAACACGGTGATCAGCGGACCACTCTAAAACCGAACCCTGAAATGCTCCTGAACCAAAGAAGACATAAATCCACTCTAAGACTGGATGAGCATCGTAACTTCTATGTGCGAAGTAGCGGTGGTATCCGCATGTGATGGCCATATTAGAAACAACGTAGAATGCAATAAAGATTGCCAAGATTCCCCAGCTAAAACCAGATGTGCTCAAATACCAAGGAGCCAAGATCAAAGCTGCAACAGGTGTCAGAGTGAGGAAAAGTGTGTTTCTCCAATTGATATTTTTCATATTGTCTCCTAATGTCTATTTGCCTATTATACAGAGGAAACTTTTAGATTTATACACTGGATTTTGCCAAGCCTCAGATAACACAAGGCGAAAGATTGGGCTCACAAATGATCATAGTCACAGGAGCAACAGGATTTATTGGAAGTGCCTTCGTATGGGAATTAAATCAACGAGGCATCGAAGATATCGTTTGCGTGGACTTGCCGTCCAGTGACGTAAAGCTTAAGAACCTAAGTAAAAGAAAATACAAAGAGTTCGTATCCAAGGATGAGCTTCTTAAAAAACTCGACTCAGATCCGTATAAGGACAGCGTCAAATGGATTGTGCACATGGGGGCAAATTCGTCAACGACGGCAACGGACCGCGAAGCTGTCATGGAAACCAATCTCCATTACACTCAAAAACTTTTCGATTGGTGCAGGGACAATGGAAAGCACTTTATTTACGCCTCAAGCGGAGCCACCTATGGTGACGGAGATAAGGGCTACGACGACAACACCTCCTCTTTTGAGTTACAGCCGCTCAATCTTTATGGAGAATCAAAGGTTTTATTTGATAGATATTTTGAAACTCAGATGAAAGAAAAAATGCCTCTGCCAGCAACTTGCTATGGCTTAAAGTTCTTTAACGTCTACGGACCCCATGAGTATCATAAAGAAGATATGGCAAGCGTCGTCTTTAAAGCTCACAATCAAATTTCAAATAAAGGAACGCTTCGATTATTTAAGTCTCATCATCCATCATACAAAGACGGCCATCAAAAGAGAGACTTCGTTTACGTCAAAGACATTACACGTTGGATGGCAGAACTTATGGAAAAACCAGGACAACACGGAATCTACAATATGGGTTACGGCCAAGCACGTACTTGGTTGGATTTAGCGTCTGAGGTTTTTAAAAACATGAGTCGTCCAATGAAGATTGATTGGATTGAAATTCCAGAGAACTTGCGTGCAAAGTATCAGTATTTTACGGAAGCCAAAATTGAAAAGCTCATGTCTCTGGACTTAAGCAAACCACAATGGCCGATTGAAAAAGGCGTTAAGGATTACGTGCAAAATTATTTAAACAACGAGGACGCGTATCTGTGAAAACTGAAATCCCGTTTCACTTAAAAAAATTTATTGTAGAACAGGATACGGCTAAATACACGCCAGTAGATCAGGCGGTTTGGAGATTTGTCTTAAGACAACTTAAAACTTACTTAGGAAAAAACGCTCACGAATCCTATCTTGATGGTTTAATCCAAACTGGCATTACGATTGAGGAAATCCCAAGCATTGAAAGCATAAGCCAACACTTAAATAAATTCGGATGGAAGGCTGCACCAGTGAGCGGGTTTATTCCGCCTGCAAGCTTTCTTGAACTTCAAGCTTTAAAGATCTTACCAATTGCTACGGATATGAGGTCAGCCGATACACTAACTTACACTCCTGCACCTGATATTGTTCATGAGGCCGCAGGACATGCACCTATGGTCGCAAATTCCAATTTTAGAAAGTATCTTGAAGAGTATGCTCTGGTGGCACGAAAAGCGATCATCAATGAAAAAGATTTAGAACTCTACGATGCGATTAGAGACTTGTCGGACTTAAAAGAACATCCGAATGCAACAAAAGAACAAATTGTCCAAGCCCAGGCCCGTCTTGATAAAATCTCAGCCAACATGGGAGAACCATCAGAGGCCTCCATCCTCTCGCGCATGGCGTGGTGGACAACCGAATACGGCCTAATCCAGGACTCTGACGGTGATAGGCTTCGAATTTACGGCGCGGGACTTCTGTCCTCTGTGGGTGAAGCAAAATCAGGTTTAAGCGACGACACGAAAAAAATTCCGTTTAGCCTTGAATGCATCAATTATAGTTATGACATCACCGAGCCTCAACCTCAGCTCTTTGTAACCGATAGCTTTAAAACTCTTTCAAAAGTATTAGAGAAGCTTGCCGAGACTATGGCGTTCCGCCGTGGCGGATTATTTGGTCTCGAAAAAGCCTTAGAAGCAAAGACAGTTAACACGGTCGAGTTTGAAACTGGGGTTCAAGTTTCTGGAAAACTAACAAACATCATTAAAAAGAACGGCCAGCCCATATACTTGCAATTCACAGGTCCTTGTCAAATTTCCCATAAAGAAAAAGAACTTCCTCATCAGGGACGGCCCCGCCATGCCGAGGGTTTCGGATGTCCTGTGGGCGCAATACGCAATCAAAGTGATAGTCATATTGTTTGGGAGTCAGGCGTTGAGCTTCATGGCGAGCTTGTGAGTTCCCTTCCTGAAGGCTCAGGTACTTGGGTGAAAACTTTTAAAAACTGCAAAGTCACCTATGAGGGTAAGATTTTATTTGATCCTTCATGGGGTGAATATGATTTGGTCTTCGGAGAAGAGATTCGGTCGGTTTTTGGTGGCGCTGCTGACAAAGAAGCTTACGGAAACTTCGATGACTTTGTCGCGAAAAAAGTCCCTGCCAGAATTTATAGCGATGAACAAAAAGATTTATTTAAGCTCTACCAAACCATCCGTGAGCTTAGAAAAAATTTAAAGTCCAGTAATGGCACCGAAGAGAAACTTTCAGAAACACTAACTGCTTTAAACGAAAATTTCCCCAAAGACTGGTTGTTAAAACTTGAAATTCTAGAAGTTGCTCAACAGCTTTCGCAAAAACCCCGCTGGCTCGCGGACCTTGAAAAGGATCTCAAAGAAAAAGCGAACACTGATAAAAAAATTGGGCCGTTCATTCTTGAAGGTCTTAGATTATCTAACCAACTAGATATTTAAACTTTTGCGGTAATAAAAAGATCATCGCCAACCTTTTGGCTTCTCATGTTTTTAAGATGAAGTTTTTCCTTCAGACGTGGCACAGAGAACTGCTCGCTCCAAGAGCGGCCATTTTTTGTTCCAATGATCACAGGCGCTTGCAATAAGTAAAGTCGCTGAAACGCCTTTTGGCGTAAAAACTCGCTATAGGTTTGCGCTCCGCCCTCTACAAAAAGGGAGTGAACTTTTGATTCGTAAAGTTTTTTTGCTAAATCATCTAAGTCTAAAGCACCTGACAGAAGAGATTTAATATAGAGAATATTATAATCTGATTTCACCTTTTTGAGTTCCTCACGAACGGCAAAATAAATGTCGTCTTTTTCGTGATGCTCAATAATTTGATAGTGCTTAATGTTTTTCATTAGCTTCGCATCGGGATCAAGTATAACAACTTTGTTTCTCTTCCCCTGAAAGTTCGGATGACGAATGTTTAACATCGGATCATCTACAACCATCGTATTTCGACCCACTAAAACAGCGTCATAACCTGCTCGCAGGTAATGCGTAAACCGTCTAGACTTCTCTCCTGTAATCCACTGGCTCTCCCCGCTTTTTAGTGCAATTTGACCGTCAAGACTTGATGCAATTTTTAAAGCAATAAAAGATTTTTTCTCTCGCATATTCCACAGAAATATCTCGGCAAGCTCTTCACAATGATCATCAAAACCCTCAAGATGAATAACTTCTTTGCCAGACTCTTTTAGAATTTCAATGCCTTTACCTGAAACAAGTGGGTTCGGATCTTTTACTCCGTATATGACAGATTCAATCGGAAGTTTTGCTAGCTGTTTAGCACAAGAAGGGGTTTTACCATCATGAGAGCAAGGCTCCAATGTGACAACAACGTGAGCCCCCTTGAGCTGCTCCTCTGATAAATCTCTAATTGCGTTCATCTCTGCGTGCGGTCCGCCGAATACCTCGTGGTATCCAGCGGAAATAATTTCGTGATCTGAGCTCAACACCACACAGCCGACTAAAGGATTTGGCGTGACATAACCAAATCCTTTTCGCCCTTCCTCAATGGCTTTTTGCATGGCTTGCTCTAAAACCAACTTCGTCGGAATTATAGAACACCTCGTTTTGCTTGATCTTGCTCGATTGCATCAAACAACGCTTGGAAGTTTCCATCTCCAAAGCCATCATGACCTTTACGATCTATGACTTCGAAGAAAATAGGTCCACACAAATTCTTAGTGAAGATTTGTAACAAATAACCGTTATCATCTCCATCAACTAAGACCTTATGCTTTGCAAGTTCGGCAATATCTTCTTTTACGTTTTTCACTCGAGTAGGAATGAGTTCAAAATAGGTTTCAGGTGCATCCAAAAATTCAATGCCGTTCTTTTGGGTCGAAGATACAGATGAAATTATATCATCCGTTAAAAGAGCTACGTGTTGGATTCCAGATCCTTTGTACTCGGTAATATACTCTTGAATTTGCGACTTATCGTCAGACGGTTCATTAATCGGAATCGAGAACTTCTTGCATGGAGAGGTCATCGCTTTAGAGAGTAGACCCGTCTTCTTTCCTTTAATATCAAAGTATTTTTTCTCTTTAAAATTAAAAATGTTTTCATAGAAGTCAGCCCACTTCTTCATCTCACCGCGAGGCACGTTATTCGTCATGTGATCCATTATCGTGTAGCCATGACCTTTAACTTCTTTTGGTCCGATATAATCGAAGTCTTTTTCATAAGTTTTATCGCTATACTCATCAATAAAGTAAAAGAGGCAATCACCTATACCATAGATTGCTGGCAAGCTTCCGCCATCGCCTTCTTTGCCTTCGTACTTCCTTGCGCCCCGAGATATTGCGATTTCTAAAGCCTGGGCTGCAGGAATTTTTACTCGAACTGCCATTGCACAGATCGAAGGCCCATGCTTCTTTTGAAAGTCGTGTGCAAAGGAATCTTTTTCGTTATTAATGATGAAGTTAATATCGCCTTGTCTATAAAGCTGAACGTTTTTCGTCTTATGCTGACCAATTTTCTCAAAACCGAATTTGAAAAAGACTTGCTCTAACTTCTCAGGCTCTGGAGCAGTGAACTCCAAAAACTCCAAACCATCTAGTCCCACTGGATTATTAGCATCCATTTCTCCTCCTTTTTAAGCCAATTAAAATTACGACAAATATTGCATACTAAGTGCTTTTCTCTCAAGCCTGTTTTGACTCTTAATTCAATTCCCTGTAGTCTGAACGACAGGAGCATCAAATGAGTGCAAAAGTATTCGTAAATAGAACATTAAATCTTAAACAAATCAAATACATTGGCCTAGACATGGATCACACGCTGGTCCGCTATAAGTCTCACAACTTCGAACAATTGGCACATAAAGTCGTATTGGAGAAGTTAGTCAAAATGAAGGGGTACCCAGAAGAGATTCTAGAGCTTCCGTTCATTTTCGATAAAGCAATCCGTGGCCTAGTTTTAGATACGAAGCAAGGAAATATCCTTAAGCTCAATAGATACTCTGGCATTCGCATGAGTATGCACGGAACAAAACCCATCGATTTTAAAACACAGAAGAAACTCTACAAGAGTACGTACATTGATCTTGGAGACTCAAATTATTACGCTGTTGACACAATTTTTTCAATTTCACCTGCACTTCTTTTTGGTCAGCTGGTGGACTTAAAAGACGGCAAGTTTAAGAATGTTCTTCCAGAGTACACGCAAATTGCCGATGACATTTTATTGTGCCTCGATCTCTCCCACCAAGACGGCAGTATTAAAAATGTAGTTCGTAAAAACATTGATGATTTTGTTTACAAATCTCCAGAAACCATCGCGAACCTAGAATGGTATAAAAGACACGGTAAGAAAATTTTTATTATCACAAACTCAGACTTTGAATACTCAAAATTTATTCTCAATAACTGCGTCAACCCGTTTTTAAAAGAACACAAACATTGGTCTGAGCTTTTTGAATTTGTCATCACATTGGCCCACAAACCAAAGTTCTTCTATGAAAAAAGCAACTTCATGAACGTCGATCTTGAACAGGGCGTTCTTGATACCGTTGCAACTGAGCTAGTGCCTGGAGTGTACCAGGGCGGTTGTGCATCTTTATTTACGGCAGGGCTTGATCTCAGTGGTGACGACATTCTTTACATTGGAGACCACATTTATGGAGATATTCTTCGTTTAAAGAAAGACTGTAACTGGAGAACGGGCCTGATCGTGGACGAGATTGAAGCTGAAATCGAGAGTTTGATAAAAGCAAAGCCCCTTGATGAAAAAATAAATAATCTAATGGCTCAAAAGGAACCTCTTGAAAAAGAACTTCTTCAAATCCTAACTGACCATGACGAGGGCAAAGAAACTTCAAAAGAAGTTGTAACGGAGATTCAGGGTAAAATTTCTGCTATCGATAAAAACATTTCCGAACTCATAACTGAACACCAATCGTTTTTTAATTCCTACTGGGGTGAAACAATGAGAATCGGAAATGAGGAAAGTTATTTTGCCTGGCAGGTCGAGCGCTTTGCCTGCATCTATATGGCTCACCTCAATGACCTATTGATGCTATCGCCACGCTCCTACTTCCGCGGCCACCGCAGAACTCTTCCTCACGAAGTCACCCTCCCCTAAAAGCTGGGGACGGTGAATTCCAAATCAAAGAACTACTTTAGATAATTTTCAACATCGATAAGCCCATGCTTAACGTATTGTTGCCAGTACGTGGTATTTTTTGTTGTTTTATTGAGCTCGCTCAGCGCTTCAGTCATTTTGTAACCTTTGCTCATACCTCTTGCGAGTGCACCCGCCACAATCGGTGTCGCCATGCTCGTTCCACTTAACGAACGCCATCGTCCCTGAGGATAAGTTGAGATAATGTTTCTTCCTGGAGCACTTACAGCGATGGATTCTGCACCATAATTTGAGAAAGAAGCAATTTTCCCCTCTGGCATAAAGTCTAAGCTTGATGGACGTTGGCTTGCTGCTACTCCGATCATGTTTGTGAGTCCTTCAAACGCCAACGGAAAAATTGGATCGCTAAGGTTAGTCTCATCAATATTTTTTGCTTCATTGCCTGCGGCAGCAACAAAAACAACCTCATGTTCTCCAGCATAACTGATAGACTCCCTTAACATTTCCATTCCCTCTGGATTCATATACTGATCCCATGAATGGTAAAGTCGCCAAGAGTTTGAGAGAATTTTTGCGCCATGATCCGTGGCGTACTTCACCGCCAACGCCGCTGCTGACATGAACCCCCACGAATCTTTGCCAATAATAGCAAGAGCCATGACCTTCGCACCTGGTGCAATACCTTTTGCACCAGAATCCGCATCCATATCGGATGCAATAATTCCTGCGCAATGAGTTCCGTGCCCGTTCGCATCTCGCGGGTCTGGCTTCATCGAATTGAAATCATAACCATGGTAATCATCTATGAGACCGTTATTATCATCATCAATTCCGTTGTCTGGAATTTCATTTAGATTCTTCCACATGTAGTTTGCTAGCGCTGGATGTTTATAATCAACGCCAGTATCCAGAACAGCCACGATGACTCCGTCCCCTGCGTGTTCTTCGTTTAAAGAATCATATTTAAGGTGATCGACGTGCCATGCGAGTTTCTCTGGCGCCTTTTCTTCAGGTTGATCTATAACAATTTTTAAATCGCGAAACGCAGAGTCCGCATTAAATGCTCTTGCTAAAAACGAGGCATCTACCGACTGATCATCTGTTTCGATAATGAGGTACTCATTTTCAAACTTAATCATACTCTGAGATCGAATGTTTTCTCCGACACCAGCCTTCGTCGACTTCGGGTTTTTAATAATCCACCTGTCTGCCTTAGCAAAGCTTGCGGTAAATAGAATAAAGGTTATTGTAAAAAAGATTTTCATTGATGCCCCTCCAGATATTTTGATTCTGAAGCTTAAAGGGCAACTATTCAAAAGTTTAAGATTTTCCGTAGGACATAAGTCCTGCTATCTTTCGGAAATATAAATGACAATATCTTTTGAAGACTGAGTTTCCATCAGTGCGACGGTTTTTTCTTTATCAACTTTTCGAACTTTCGAAATTTGCCGAAGCTTCTGTGCCTTCTTACACTCAAGCCACTTTTCGTATGTATCGAGTAGCTCGCAGTTTTGAAGTTCCTCGGCCGCAGGTCCGTCACCAAGGTCAAAGATCGTGAAATATATCTGAGGGTCTTTGTTTTTAGATCGAAGTTCGTCTTGAATACTCGCTCCTGAAAGAGAGAAGCTTTCTTCAATTGTAACAAAAATCACTTCCTTTGGGGTCTTTCCCCCTTCTGATACAGGGAAGTTTTCGGCGATGGCGTGAGCTAATTTATTGTGGTAACTGTTGGCCTTATCAAAACCAATCACCACCGTATTGGCCTCTCGCATTCTCTGATAAAGTTGTCGATTCACGAATATACCGAGGTCTTTTGCCTCGACAAAGTTAGAAGGTTTAATGATCGGAACCGCCTTAGGCCGAATACCATAGATAACAACAAGCATCGCCGCTAGTACTGAAAAACCAATCAGTGTGCCCAAGATCCATTTATACATCCTTGATGTATTACCTATTTATCAAAGTTAAACAAGTAGTTAACGCTTCGCATACTCAATAAAACAAAAACTGCAAGTCCGTCCCCATGCGTGCTAAATTTCTTTGCAGTGGCGCAAACTCGGTAAAACAGTTGCGACCCGAAGATTAAATTAAGTTTTTATAACCACTTAGAGGACTTGATCCAAAAGGACAGGTACCAAAATGACAACTTCTGTGTGTTACACAATTATTGGGGGCGGTCGCGTAGCGCGACACATGAAGTTCTATCTTCAGTCCCAAAATATCAGGCTCCACCAATGGGGTCGAAGCACTCACTCCGCAGAGGACCTTCGCCAGTATCTTAGTACCTGCAATATCGTTCTCCTTTTAATTAAAGACTCTGAAATTCAAAACTTTATAAATACCCACCCTGATCTAAAAGAAAAAACCATCGTTCATTTTTCAGGCGCACTCACCATTCCTGGAACTGTGGGACTACATCCACTGATGACATTTTCTGAAAATCTTTATCCCATCGAGTTCTACAAAAAAATTCCATTTGTTTCTGAGTTAGGAAATAAAACTTTTCAAGAAATCTTTCCGCAACTTCCGAATATAGCGACTGCAATCGCTCCTGAAAAAAAAGCTCTGTATCATTCCCTCTGCGTTCTCGGGGGAAACTTTACAACCATCTTATGGTCGAAGGTTTTGGAGAGCTTTGAAAATGATTTAGATATCCGCCCAGAATTCCTTCATCCGTATATTGATAGGATCACAGAAAATATTAAGCACAATCATAAAAATGCTCTTACTGGGCCACTTGCAAGACGAGATGTACCCACGCTACAGAAAAATTTATTTGCTCTTAAAGACGACGCATTCTCAGGGGTTTACAAATCCTTCATTGAAGCAACACAACCTGATCTTTTAAAGGAGATAGAAAATGACAATCCATGATTTCTACAAAATGAAAAAAGAATCTCAAAAGATTTCCATGGTCACATCTTATGACCATTGGAGTGCATCTTTATTAAATGAAACAGAGATCAACTGTCTCCTCGTCGGGGATAGTCTTGCACAAGTGATGCATGGGTTTCCTTCGACGGTTCATGCCGATGTTTCGCTTATGGCCACTCACACACAAGCCGTCGCACGAGGGGCTCCGAACAAGTTTATAGTTGCGGATATGCCGTTCCTATCGGTTAGGAAGGGAATGTCCTATGCAATGGAAAGTGTTGATCAACTCATGAAGGCTGGAGCTCACGCCATTAAAATCGAAGGCATCTCAGGCCATGAAGACATTATAAAAAATATTGTTGAGTCGGGAGTTCCTGTTATGGGTCATCTCGGCCTCACACCACAGTCCGTTCACCAGCTCGGTGGTTATAAAGTTCAAGGGCGCGACAAAGAAACTAGTGATTTTATTTTCCAGTCAGCACTTAAACTCCAAGAGCTTGGCTGTTTCTCGCTTGTCCTAGAATGTGTTCCAACCCAATTGGGAACGGAAATCACAAAAGCCCTAGACATTCCAGTCATTGGAATCGGAGCAGGCCCTCACACAGATGGTCAGGTGCTCGTATTTCACGATCTTTTAGGCCTGACTTCAGGGCACAAACCAAAGTTTTTAAAAACATTCTCAGACGGCCGAGATCTTTTTAAAGCAAGCCTTGATCAATATCACTTAGAGGTTCAGGACAACATCTTTCCATCACCAGAGGAGAGTTATCAGTGACCCGAGTTATTAAAACCCCAAAAGATTTTATAAATCTTCGCAAGCAGACTCTTGATGGCAAGAGTGTGGGTGCTGTCCCTACCATGGGCGCTTTGCATGAGGGGCATTTAACTTTAATTCGAAAGGCTCAAGAAGAAAACGACATCGTTGTCGTCACGCTTTTTGTAAACCCAACTCAGTTCAATAATTCTGAGGACTTAAAAAAATATCCACGCAACCTCGACGAAGACTTAAAAAAAATCAGCGATCTTGGCGCAGACTATTTATTCTTTCCTGAAATCAGCGATATGTACCCTGATGATTATAGATATAAAGTCACCGAAAACAATTTTTCTCAAATCCTGTGTGGCGCCCATAGGCCAGGTCATTTCGATGGTGTTCTTACTGTGGTAATGAAGCTTTTAAATATTGTACGGCCCACCAGAGTATACTTTGGAGAAAAGGACTATCAGCAGCTGCAGTTAGTAAAAGGAATGGTAGCGAGCTATTTTATGGATATTGAGGTCGTCCCTGTCCCCACTGTGCGGGATGAAGAAGGGTTAGCGCTTTCTTCGCGCAATGAGAGGCTTTCTTCAGAAGGGCTACTCAAGGCTCGTACCTTTGCACAAATTCTTCAGTCTGGTAAACCGCTTGCAGAAATGAAAAAAGATCTTCAACAACACAACATTGAAGTTGAGTACTTGGAACAACACTTGGACCGCACATTTGCTGCCGTTCATATCGATGGCGTAAGGTTAATTGACAATGTCTAATCCTACAAAAAACAACATTCTATTTATTCTCACTGGCTCTATCGCATGCTTCAAAGCCTGTGAACTGATCTCACAGCTAAAGCAGAAAGGGTTTTCAGTAAAAACTGCCGCTACGCCTTCTGCGTTTCAGTTTATCGGTCCAGCAACCCTTGAGGGCCTCACTGGCGAACCCGTTTTTGCCAATAATTTTGAATCGGGAAAAATGATGAATCATATCAACCTTGCTCGTTGGGCTGATCTGATTCTTGTTTGTCCAGCAACCGCAAACTCCATTAACGCCATGGCAACAGGGACTGGCGGTGACATCGTTACCGATATTTTCCTTAGCAACAACTTTCAAAAACCTTTTTGGATTGCGCCAGCAATGAATGCACAGATGCTAAATCACCCAGCCACTCAAAAAAATATTACTCAGCTTAAAGAATGGGGAACCACAATCCTTCAGACAGATAGCGGCAATCTTGCTTGCGGTGAAACTGGGGAAGGAAGACTGCAGTCTCCAAATATCATTTTAGAAAAAATATTGAATTTCACAAGGCAAGCTTTATGAATTTATTAATTACTTCTGGCGGAACCCAAGAAAAAATCGATCAAGTTCGTAGCATCACTAACACAAGCACGGGTGCCACGGCCCTTGCCATTGCTCAAACACTTTACCGTAATGGCAAAAACAACATTTACTTTCTTCACGCAAAGAAGGCCTCCTCTTTCCGAGATGCTAAAGAAAATATTTCTTTTGAATCTTCTGAAGATCTAGAAAAATCGTTGAAGGAAGTTCTACAAAACACCCCTATCGATATTATTATCCACGCAGCAGCAGTCTCAGACTTCACTGTGGATAAAGTTGTGATCAATGGGGAGCTGTTTGAGAGCGCAGAGGTTAAAAAAATTAGCTCTCTCGATAATGTCGAACTCATTTTAAAGTCTCGTCCAAAAATTATTGCCAAACTGCGTGGTTTTGCAACCAAGAGCACTCCACTTATTGTCGGATTTAAACTCACTAATACTGCCGATAAAGACGAACAACTCGATCAAGTCCTCAACCTTTCCATGAGCGATAGTGTAGACTTCGTTGTTCACAATGACTTAAGCAACATCACAGAAGATGCGCACAGGTCTAAGATTTACTTTAAAGATCAGGTCATCTCAAGCGGCACAACCAAAAAAGATCTTGCCGATAATATTTTAGAACTTATAAACACGTACTCTTTTAATTTAGCTAGTTTTAAATCAGGAATCGCGATTGACGAGGAAAACGACGCTAACGGGAGCAAATATGATTCTATGTCTTGATATCGGAAATAGCCAAATTTACGGCGGAGTTTTCCAAGATGGACGAATTCGCCTTAAGTTTCGAAAAATTTCAACACAAGGTGCATCCTCTGACGAATATGGACTTTTTCTAAAATCCGTACTCCGCGAAAACGGCCTTGATCCGATCCACATCAAACAAATAGCTATTTGTAGCGTAGTGCCTGACCTTATATATTCCATCCGAAACTGTTGTAAAAAATATTTTAACCTCACACCCTTTATCCTACAGCAAGGCGTAAAGAGTGGCCTTAAGATCAAGTATAGAAACCCTGTTGAAGTCGGTGCAGACCGAATCGCCAACGCTATTGCGGTAACGCAGCTTTATCCGAAAAAAAATATCATCGTTATTGATTTTGGAACGGCAACGACCCTTTGTGCGATCACTGACAAACAAGAGTACCTCGGCGGAGTCATCTTAGCTGGTCTTAAAATTTCTATGGAAGCCCTTGAAACCCGCACAGCAAAACTTCCAAAAGTTGAAATTATAGAAACCGATGCAGTTCTTGGACGCTCCACCGTTGAAAGCATTCAAATTGGTTTATTCCATGGCCACTACGCGAGCTGTAAACATCTCACTGAAGAGCTTAAAAGAAAGCATTTTAAAAGTAATGACGTCATGGTTGTAGGCACTGGTGGCTTTGCTTCGATGTTCGATAAGACGGGACTATTTGACAGAATCGAGCCTGACCTTGTTTTACATGGTCTTCATATGTCACTGAACATGAATGTACTCACCAAAATTAAAGCTCCCACTCAGTCCGATGCAATCATTTAAGAGGTAGATTATGCAAATTACTTTAATGAAATCAAAACTTCACCAAGCCACCGTTACCGATGCTGATCTTAACTATGAAGGTTCTATTTCTATTGATCCCGCTCTTTGTGATCAGGCAAGGCTTCATGCCTATGAACAGGTTGATATCTACAATATCAACAACGGCGCAAGATTTACAACTTATGTCATCTACGGAAAGCCTGGTGAAATCTGCTTAAACGGTGCAGCCGCAAGACACGTTCAAAAAGGCGATAAAGTCATTATTGTCAGTTATGGTATCTTTGATTCCAAAGAAGCTTCTGCACACACTCCGATTGCGCTGATGCTTGATGAAAGCAACAAAGTGAAGAGAACTTCTTATTAGTTTGCAATCTTCTTAATCGCGATATTAATAAGCTGGAGCTGGCCTACGAAACCAAACACCAGTTCCATTTCTTCTTTAGTGAATTCTTCTGAATTTTTTAAGTTAATCAAGTCCTCGCGGTATATTGAGAGTTTAGTAGAAAGCTCTCCAAGAAGACTCGTGATTTTTTGAACGTCTTCTTCATCAGTTTCAATGTATTGAGAAAATATATACTCACAAAATTCTTGAACACTCGTTAATGGCTCAACAAAGCTCGCTTTATTTTTTAATAAATTTGCATAGGAAATATCTAAAATCTTAAGCTTCATCTGATAAACTTCATGCAAAGAGTTTGCTAAGGTTTTAAGTCCTGTCAGTCTCTCCCGAATTTTAAAAATCGTTTGAGCTTGCTTGACCGTGCGTTCTGACTGGTTAATCTGAATCTCTAAATCTTCCATCTCGCGCATGATTCGTTTAGAAATCTCAGAATACTTTTCAATTTTAGCATGATGTATATCTTCAACTGCTGACCACTCGCTTACAATGAGTGTGAGCATACTGTTGATTAGCGCAAAAAGCTTTTTGTACTCTTGTTCGAAGAACTCAACTAGATAGGTGATTGGATAATGGTTTTTCGAAGTAAAAATCTGAATTTGTCTGACGTCTTTAGATTGACCGTTAGGGAAAAACTTATCGGTAAACTCGTCAATTCGCAGACTCAATATATAACCAATGACACCCATCACAAGGCTTAGGATCACGGCGTTTGCGACAAACGCCAAAGGAGTTTGGGAGCGCTGTAAGAAGATATTGGGCGCAAGTATTTCAGCACCGATTATAAAAATTCCAGTAATAATCGTAATTAAGACAATGCTATAACAAACAGCACGGGTCTCTCGATGTGCATTTCTTGTCCCGTACATGTACCAAGCAGAGTTATAAACCATCACACTTAAAATTGCATTTATCACCTGATGATCAGCAATAAATCCTTTAAGATAAAAAGCATAAAGCACGGTCAATACCGCAAAGCTATTTCGGAAAAGAAAGTACAAAATTAACGTCAAAAGCAAAATACTTAAGCCATTTACGGCAAGCATAATTTCGATCTGCGCAATAAAGGAAGACTGAGCGCTCAATGAAAACATTAAAAGCTCAAAACCAAACAGTACCATCGCAGCAAAAAAGCACATCTTTGAAAGCTGCACGGCTTTTTGCTTATTGGAGAACACTCCAAAAACTAGTGCCAAAACCACCAGTACAAATTTTAGAGGCGTTTGGTAAACGTTTAGATAAAGAAGTGATAAAGAGAGCCCCACATAGCTTCCTAGAATTAATCCCAGCGCTTGGAAGTTTGGAATAATACCAGAGTTTAAAAAGCTAAGACCTGCAAAAGAAATGGCCTGGTTACGAAACGAGATCAAACTTAAAATACACGATCTTCCGAAGGATGCAGGATAACTGGGTCTTAGCGAGCGAAAAAATTTGATAAACAGGTTTTCAAAAACAAGAGAAACTGTGGAAGAGTAAGATTTAGCTGCAAAAGAAATTAATGTAATCGAGACCAATAATAATAAATCGGTTGCCATAGTTTTTAACGCTATCACATGATGCGATGATTCATCAAATACATATCAAACCGCACCATCTTGCTCTCAAAGGAGTGGTGAGGCTTTCCAAGAACAGGACTGCCCAACGGACGTTTAATCACCACTCGCTTCGTTGCAGACCTCAGCGCGGTGTCTAACATCTCTTCAATGTTCTCGGTGGGTTTAAGAAGCTCTCTTAAAAACGCCATCTCTTTTTTCGGCTTCGCCGATTTCTCGCTCACAGGATACATCGGATCTAAATACACAGAGTCAGGCTTTTCCGCCAGATTTTTCATATATTCAATTGAATTAGCACAGACAATATTTAGTCTTGATAGGACTTCTTCAAAAGAACTTTCAAGCTTTGCCCTTCGAATGCCATCTTCTAATAACCGAAAGACCGTCTCGTTTTGTTCAACTGCAGTTACTTTGGCTCCAAGATAACAAAAACACACTGCATCTTTACCCATTCCAGCAGTTGCATCTAAAACCTTGTCGCCTTTTTCAATTGCGAGAGCTTTAAAAAGGGGCTGAGACTTAGAGATCGTTTTAAGACGTTGTCGAAATTCCCCCGTCAGAAAATCAACGAAAACTTTCTCGTTAGTATTCCGCTTGAGCATTAAAATATCGTTTTCTTGTACGAGGATATATTGTGTTTTATTATCTGAGGCCATGAATTTCTAGTCTATTCACTATTTGATTGATTTCAACTCTTAAAAGATTAACGATAAAATCATCATACACTCTCGTAAAGGTAGCAGATCTTGAACACTTCAAAAAACTTTTACACTGGAAAATATGTGATCATCACGGGCGGATCAGAAGGGATTGGACGCTCGCTTGCACTAGACCTCACAAAACTTGGGGCCGATGTGACAATCTTGTCCCGCTCACTTCAAAAGCTTGAAAGCACTAACCAAGAAATGGAAGCCCTTCGAGTCTCTGAAAGCCAAAAGCTCAACTATGTTACTTGTGATGTCACCCAGCTTGAAACTGTTCGAAAAGTCTTCGATCAGCTGATTTCTGATTATAAGGTTCCAGATATTCTTATGAATGTCGCAGGTTATGCTCACACTGGTTATATTCACGAACAAGATATTACTCACTTTGATGATATGATGAACTTAAACCTCTTTGGACTGGTGCATACATGCAAAACCATTGCGCCCTACTTTATAAAAGAAAAAAAAGGCCTGATTCTTAATACCTCATCCATGGCGGGATTTTTAGGATTGTTCGGGTATACGGCTTACTGCTCCTCAAAGTTTGCGGTAATGGGTTTTTCTGAGGCTTTGTATAGAGAGCTTAAACCTTTTGGGATTTCCGTGTCTGTATTATGTCCTCCCAACACTAAAACTCCTGGCCTTGAAAAAGAAAATCAAAACAAACCTGAAGAAGTTCTCAAGACAGAAGAAAAAGCCAAAGTCGTCACTCCTGAGGAAGTTTCAGCCAAAACTCTTAAGCTTTTAAAAAAGAGAAAAAGAATTATAATTCCAACATTCGACGGAAAGCTTGCTTATTACCTAAATCGGCTTTCCCCATGTATCATTGATCTTTTCGTTCGACGGAAGGTAGATGTATGAAAAGCCTCTTAGGTATTGTTATTGCGCTACTCCTTCCGTTAGCAGCTAGTACTAAAGCGCCTACCGAGCTCGATAACCTATACCCATTTTTAGAATTCATTGAACTGAAACAATTTACTGGAAATTTTAAAGCAAATTTTGACCTCAGCGGGCTGGCTATCGACAAAAACAAAAACATCTACGCGATCTCTGATAAACAAAAAAATCATTTTATTTACAACCTCAACTGGAAAGATGGCACTTTAAAACCACACCTTGATATACGAATCAAAGATAAGTTAGACATCGAGGCCATTGATATTTGCAATAGCAAGTTCTATCTCTCTAATGAGCGAAATAATAAATTCTACGTCGTACAAAAGGACACTCCGACAGAGACAATTGCTCCTGATTACACCCCACTTCCACAAACCGATCTTGTCTATCGTAACAGAGGCTTTGAAGGTTTGGCGGTAGATTGTAAAAATCAAACCATGTACGTCACAAAAGAGCGCCAACCACGGTATATTTTAACGATTGATATGAAGACCAAAAAAATTGTTAAACGGTGGGATATTCCAGAAACCGATGCCTTCGATTATTCGGATGCAAAGTTTGAAAATGGTCATCTCTATCTTCTCGAAAGATCAGGGATGCTTGTTACTAAGGTTGATGTCGCTACAGAAAAAGTTGTAGCAAAATTTTCCTACAGAAATCTTGAAAAATATTATGGCTACCTTTTCGGGCCAGCAATTTACCCGTTTGCAGAGGCGCTTCTTTTGACGGAAGATGAAATTTGGATTGGCTTTGACAACAACGGCTTAAAAGTGACACCAAAAGCAAGTGAGGATCTCGGCGTTAAGGGCCGAGATCCTATTGTTATGCGCTTTAAACGTCCAAAGGATTTTTAGCTAATAGTGTGAGTAAAAAGCATTTCCCGATACTTCGGTAGTTGCCAAAGCTCATCAGAAACAACACGCTCCGCGCGATCTGTCGCGTCTCTGAGGTCATCTCTTAAAGGAATGGCTTCAGCCAAGATAAGATCCATGCGACCAATTTCATCATGAACACCCTCAATTTTTAACATAACTTCCTCAAGACGCGCTTCGCACTCAATTAAATTCTTTAAAACGTTCTCAATCTCATGAACCCGCGTCTTATAAGCCTTCTTTAACCCATCAGATGCCTCATCTAAGACCTCGTAGATCGTAACAAGTTGTTTTTCAACACTTGGTAAAACAAAGGTCTTTGTCATATCCGAAAGCATCGCAAGCTCAATCATAAGAGTCTTTACATAACGCTCGACTTGAACGTTAAACCTTGAATCAATCTCTGAGCGTTTATAAACCTTTTCTTCAACTAAGAATTCAATCTGCTGAGGATCACGAAACACCTTCACGGCCTGTGGCGTATTGGCTAAAACAGACAACTTTCTTTTCATTGCCTCTTCGACCCACTCCTTGGAGTATCCATTTCCGTCAAATCGTATCGCCTTTGCATCTATGAGAGTTTCTCGAACAAATTCCATGACGGCTTCATCACGTTTTGAGCCTTCTAAAAGCTTTTCTAATCGCTCCTTTGACTTTCTAAACGTATTTGCAACCGCTGCATTTAATATTGTAATTGGAGTTGCAACGTTTGTCGCGCTTCCTACGGCACGAAACTCAAACTTATTTCCTGTAAACGCAAACGGCGAAGTTCTGTTTCTGTCCGTGTAATCTCGGTTAATAGATGGGATTTTACTCACACCCAAATCTATAATTTGCTGATCGGTTGCCTCAGAGGCCTTTCCATTCTCGATATTATCAAAAATATGTGAAAGCAAACTTCCACAAAAAACTGACATAATTGCTGGGGGTGCTTCGTTCGCGCCCAAGCGGTGATCATTTCCTGCCGAAGCAATCGAAGCGCGCAAAACATCGGCGTGATCGCTCACCGCTTTTAAGATGATTGCAATTATTGCTAAAAATCTTAAATTCTGATGAGGCGTCTTACCTGGTTCAAGTAAGTTTTCACCCTTGTTATTGCTAATAGACCAGTTGCAGTGTTTTCCAGAACCGTTTAAACCTTTAAAAGGTTTTTCGTGAAGTAGACAAAAAAGTCCGTTTCGGTTCGCAACTCTTTTAATTACTTCCATCGTCAATGTATTGTGATCAGCCGCGATAACTGAGTTTTCAAATATAGGCGCAATCTCAAACTGACTTGGCGCCACTTCATTGTGTCTTGTTTTAACAGGAATACCCAAACGGTAGAGTTCTCTTTCTAAATCCTCCATAAACACATGTACACGGCTTGGTATAGATCCAAAATAATGATCCTCAAGCTGTTGACCTCTTGGCGAGGCTGCACCCACAAGAGTTCGTCCTGTCATTATAATATCAGGTCTTAAAGCTGCAAACCTGCGGTCAATTAGAAAGTACTCCTGCTCCACCCCAAGCGTGGATTCAATGGACTTCACATCCACATCACCAATAAGTTTTAAAAATTCACAAGCCGTATTGGAAAGAGCTTCTACAGATCTTAAAAGTGGTGTCTTTAAATCTAATGCCTCTCCGTGGTAACCAAAAAATACTGATGGAATACAAAGCGTTTTAGAAGACTCTCCTTCTAAAATAAATATCGGAGAGGTCGGGTCCCAAGCAGTATAACCTCTTGCTTCAAAAGTTGAACGTGAACCGCCACTCGGAAAGCTGGAAGCGTCAGGCTCACCTTGTATCAGTTGTGATCCTGAGAACTTCTCAATGACTTTCAGTTCAGAATAATTCGATGTTTGAATTGTAATAAACGCATCATGCTTTTCAGCAGTCAGTCCTGTCATCGGTTGAAACCAATGACAAAAGTGTGTAGCACCATTTGCAACGGCCCACTCTTGAATCGCACGCGCTACCTCATTGGCAGTTTCTTCGGTGACTTTTTCACCTTTTTCAAGTGCTCTTAAAATATTTTGATAAGCTTCTTGCGGAAGCTTTTCTCTCATATGTGAAATGTTAAAAGTAAGTTCGCCGAAATAATCTGAGACTTTATTTGTATTTGAGGAGGGAGGATGTTTTTTAGAAGTTGGAGGTTGTGTGATTTGTTGTAAGGTTTGGAAACGCGAGCCAGTGGCTCGATGAGACCCGTCGACCATAGATACTCCTTGTTAGAGACTTTAAGAACCCATTTCTGAACTGTTAAAATCTGAGGTTAACTTTTAGCTTGGCAAACCAGCAAAGGCTTAGCTCAACAAACTAATACCAGTTTACCGAAAAGTTTTTTTGGACACCATCAATTAATTTTTTTTCTTAGGAGGTCTTTTCTTAGGTCTATCAGCCTTGGCTTGATTTATACGCGCTTTGGCCTGGGCAGTTCCAGCCCTAGCCTTCTCAGCTCGCGCTCGCGCCTTCTCACGACGAGCGGCCACCGCAGCCATCGCTCGGTGGGTCTTGGTCTCTTCAGCCTTGGCCCACTTTAAATGTTCCTGGAGTCTCTTCTCCGCTGCGACCGCCTGCTGCTCTTCTTTGGCTACGGCGGTCCGCTCTTCTTTTAAACGTCTCTTAAGGTCAGCTAATTCTTTTTGGCTATCTTGTCTTGATTTTGTTGCATCTCGTTTCCGAGCAAGGGCGTCTTGTCTTTTTTGTTTAACTACCGCCAGCTCATCTTGCTTAACACGGTTTTCTTCTTTAGCTTTCTCAGCTTGCGCTAGATTTTTTTCAATATCTTTTTCAAGGGCTGCGATTTCACCTTCAAGTTTTTGTCTCTGCTTTTCTGCGTTTGCTCTCGCGTTGTCAGCATTTTTTCTTTCACGAACAGCTTTTGCGATAAGTTGTTTAGAGCGCTCTAAAGTTTGAGATTTCTTTTCTTTGGTACGCTGTAAGTCTTCTTTGGCAGCGTCTTCTCGGCGTTCAGCATCACGCGCTTCTTGGTCAGCCACTTTTTGCTGACTTTCATAATCTTGAATTTCAGCTTCCATTAGTTCCGCTTCAACTCCATAGTCCTGCGCAATCACAGTCCCACTGAAGAGTAAACTTAAGATGAACATGCTTGACGTAAATTTCATGACGCTCCCCCTTGGGTTTATTATATCCCACTTTCTTCTTTACTCTTTAAATTTTTCAATGAATAACGTGACTTAGGTATGAATAAGATCAATGTCCAGAACACATTGTTGCAAGATTGTTGGCAGGCTTTGTTAAAAGAGGAATTTGGTAAACCTTATTTTCACTCTCTTATCAAATTCTTAGAAGAAGAAGACCGCCAAAATGCGGAAATTTACCCTCCTCTACCCTTGATCTTTAACGCTTTAAACAAAACGAAATTTGATAAAGTCAAAGCCGTCATCTTAGGCCAAGATCCCTATCATGGTCCTAATCAAGCACACGGACTGGCGTTCTCAGTACCTCGCGGAGTTGCAAAACCACCCTCTTTAAAAAATATTTTTAAAGAACTTAGCTCTGATCTAGGAATCACAAATTTCACGCACGGTGACCTCACACATTGGGCTGAACAAGGCGTTTTACTTTTAAATGCCACTTTAACTGTAAGAGCAGGTCTTGCAGGTTCTCACCATGACAAGGGCTGGGAAATCTTCACGGACAAAATAATAAAAACCATTAATGATCAAAAAGAAAATATTGTTTTTATGCTGTGGGGAAGTTTTGCGCAAAAGAAGGGCGCACACATCGACCGCTCAAAACACTTGGTGCTAGAAACTGTACATCCATCTCCACTTTCTGCCTACCGTGGTTTTTTAGGTTGCAAGCATTTCTCCCAAGCCAATTCCTACCTTAAAGAAAAAGGCATGACACCCATTGACTGGACCTTACCGTCTTAGACTTTTTGCACAATAAGATTATAACAAGTCTCACCGCGCTCAAGATACTTTTTCTCAAAATGGGTGCGTGGTTTTTTAGTTTCTGTAAAGGCCTTGGCTTCAAAAACTTTTAAACCAAATATCTTCTCCGCATTTTCAACGGACTCTTCAAAGTAAAATTTCTCGTTTGTCGCAAGGGTTATGGTTCCGTTCATTTTTAACGTCTCAACCAAGTACTTCATAAAAGGCATATTAAAAAATCTTTTTTGCGCATCCTTTGGATAAGGGTTTGGATACAAAATAAAATACCGATCAACACTTCCAGACTCTACATTGTGAGTGATCCACCAAACGGCGTTGGAATGAACAGGAACTACATTTTTAATATTTTCATGATGAGCAACTCGTCTTACAAACTTATCAAACTTTTCTGATGTCTTTTCGATGGCCACAAGCAACCGATCAGGATGATCTTTGGCATAATCGATCGGATGAAACCCAACTCCACACCCAATTTCGATATCAAAAAATTGATATCCGCTGGGCAGTTTGACTTCATAGTCAGGCTTTGGCACATTTGCTTTATTGAAATCTCTCATAACCCTTAAAGGTTTAAAACATGCTAGCGAAAACTGAAATGTCTTTTGAACTGCACAACAACGAGGGGCGGCGAGTCTAAGGTCCAAATTACGAGGACTAGCTATGCATCATTTATGGTAATATTTAGTCATTTCAAATATTTAACCCCTGTGGATTGACTTTCTGGTACTAAGACTCAAATTGTATGTAACGACTAACTATTATTAGTCTCAGGAGGTCTAAACAATATGAAAACAGCAAATACTCCAGCATCTCCAATAAACAATATCGCTTCTGCCTCTCCTGAAGTTCGTGCGTTTATCTATCAGCAACTGACTGATCTTGAGGATCTTCTTCCTCAAGGTTCAAATGTTTCAATCCTTGTAGAAGATCCAAACCTTTTACCAGCAGCTCAAAAAGTCGCTAAATCCAAAAAGAGCAATAGAAAGAAACAAAAAAAGAAAGTCATCATTCAGCTCGATACTACGGTTGGAAACATTGTCGTTGAAAACGAAAACTTTGACGTCTATCAAGCTATTAGCGGAGCAAAGGAAGAACTCAGAGGACAACTCACCACACTACAGAACTTCCTTGATCCTATCGACCGTGATCAAAAGATCGAGGACATTGTTTCAAATAAACTCTTACATTAAACTCTTACGTTAACTGATTAAGGAGGCGCCTAAAAGGGTTCCTCCGTTTTTCGTATTAGGTCTTTAAGATTTTTTTTGTCTTTACTGATTTATAAAATAAGTAAATCGCAACCATTTGAATCACATGATAAATATCATTGTGATTAAAATGTTTATGGATTCCAATTTTTAAAACCTGAAAGGCCGCTGCCACAAATGAAAGCCCAACACCAATGGCCATTAGCTTTGCAGGTTGTGCTTTGGTCTTTAGATATTCCAAAACATTCATTATTCCTAGAAGCAATAAGATAGGAACATAATCAATAATCACAAGTAGAAAACTCACAGATTCAAATTTTCCAAAATAAGGCTTCGGATATCCGAACAGCAGCAGCATAAATGCAGTCACCTTTAGATACGCAAACAGAAACAAAAAGTTTCTGTAACGGACGAAATACTCCATAATCACTGTTAAGAACAAATAAAAGCTTGCAAGCCCGATACTTAAAACCGTGAGCGGCCACGCCTGCTTAAGAAAAGAAAGTGTATTGGCAAGATACGGAAACCCGTGCGACATGGCTCCAAGAAGCGCACCAATTCCCATACATAAAAACGCCACTGCCCAGTACTGGAAGTAGCGTTTTTCCCATGCACTTTTGACCGTCTTTGTTTGCTTCCAAAAAACCATATGGCCAAAGTAAAAAGCCATCCCCGCCAAAATCAAATCTGTGATCGTCGTGGTGGGTTCAAGTATCGTCATGTCAGGATGTCTCCAGACTTAGCAAGATCCACCGTTATATTTTTTTGGTGGGCTTCAATTGTACCGCCCCCAATTTCTAATAACTTTGCATCTCTCCAAAGTCTTTCGACAATGTATTCAGAAACATAACCATAACCACCCATCACCTGCATCGCTCGATCAGCAACATTTTTACCCATGGTTGCCGCCGTAAGTTTTGCTCCGTCAGAGTCGATTCTGTTACCAGATTGACTTAAGTTTAATTTTCTAGCTGTGTCGTACACATAGGCTCTACAAGCCATATATTCTGCGTAGCTTTCACCAATGTATTTTTGAATTTGTCCATGCTTTCTTAATGGCTTGCCAAATGCCACGCGATCAGATGCATATTTGTTCATCTCATGAAGTGATCTTCTTGCAATACCTAAGCTCATCGCAGCCAATGTTAATCGTTCAATCTCAAGGTTCTTCATCATATGAAGCATGGATTCGCCTTCTTTTCCGACCAGATTTTCTTTTGGAACCTTACAGTTTTCAAAAACAAGCTCCGCCGTATTGGAACCTCTCATTCCTGTCTTATCTTGAATCTTTTGGCCTACAGAAAAACCTTCAAATTCTTTTTCAACAACAAAGGTAGATATTTTTGCTCGACCTTTTTCTTCACCTGTTCGTGCATACACAAGGACCACATCACAAGGTGTTCGGTTCTCATCAATAGTTCCGTTTGTGATCCACATCTTGCGACCATTTAAAATATAATGATTACCATCAAGCACTGCCGTGGACTTCATTCCCAAAACATCGGTTCCGTAATCTGGCTCAGACATCGCCATGGCGCCAACCCACTCTCCAGAACAAAGCTTTGGCAACCATCTTGCCATTTGCTCATCACTTGCATTGTGAGCAATGTTACTCACACAAAGCATGGAGTGCGCTAGGTAGGCCAAACAAAAACCAGGGTCTGACGCAGAGATCTCTTCATGGGCAATGGTTGCCGCCAAAGAGTCCATGCCAGAACCACCATGCTTTTCTGGTGCCGTGATCCCTAAAAGACCTAACTCTCCTAGTTTTCTAAAAAGTGGTAAATTAAATAGTTCATCTCGGTCATATTGATGGGCCTGGGGCTCGACCTCTTCTTGTACGAAGCTTTTAATGGTTTCCCGCAAAAGCTTATGTTCTTCAGTTGGATTATAAAGATCAAATTCATTCAAGTTCACTTGAGACATTCAAAGCCCTCTCTAGAAGTAAGGTAAATATTTAAAAAACCATAGCTTAAAGCGTTTAAACAATCAAAATAGGTCTTTAACGCAATACTCTAATCAGCCCCCTTGAAAAAGTCAGGGCTTAAAAGTCAGATAGCTGGGCATTCGTGGGTTCAAGCTTTGAAATTATAGCCTCTTGAAGCGCCTTAAGGCTATCGGAGGTCAAGTTCAGATGCCACTCACCCTGCGGGTAGATCACACAGGAGATGCCCCGCGTGCACTCACCAAGACAACCGCTGGCGTTCACCCGGACCCTACGACCGTAGCGTTTTAAGGCCCACATTTTGAGGTCATCCCGAAGCTTAGCCGCACCCTTGTCCGCACAACATTGGCGCCCTTCGGGCTTTTTATTGGTACAGACAAAGACATGAAGTTCATATAAATTATTTTCTTTTTCATACTCAGACATTTACATTCCTCGCGGGTTTCATTATGGTCCGTTTTCACTTTGTACTCAAGGACCAATAATGGCTGATTCCGTCTATATCTATGCACTTCTTGCCACACTTTGTTTTTCTGGTGCCACCATTATTTTCACAGAATTTGCCAACCGAACCTCTATCATATGGGTCAACTATTTCAAAGTTGCTGTCGCCACTCTAATAGGTACAGTCTTCATTACTCTTTTTATAGGTTGGCAACCCGTCACTCTTTACGCCGTTATTTTATTTATGATTTCAGGACTCATTGGTCTTAATATCGGTGACTTCTTTATGGTGAGTGCTTTTCAAAGTATTGGCCCCAGTAGAACGCTTCTTCTCTACGGATTTCAGCCTATCATGGTGGGCATTGCGAGCTACTACTTCTTTGGACAAACCGTAAATCCTTACACTCTTCTTGCAATCATCTTTTTGATCGGGTGCCTACTTACATTTAGTTACGAACGGTTTAAAGAAAGTGGTCGCTGGGAATTTAAAGGCTTTTTAATGGCCCTTGTTTTTATCATTATTGATTCAGCTGGACTTATTCTCACGCGAATAGGATTTGACGACAACCCAGGATTAAACCCCATGCAAGCTCACATTATCCGTTGCTCTGGCGCAGTTTTAGGGTTTTGGGTTCAAGGATTTGTAAAACCCACGCATCTTTTCACCTATCTTAAAAAAATGCCCATGAAGGCAAGACTCTGGATAACCCTTGGCTCTTTCTTCGGAACGTTCCTATCTCTCACATTATACTTTAAAGCCGTGCAAACAGGTCACCTTGCAAGTGTGACTGCCGTTGCTATCACCGCTCCGTTTTTTGCAACTCTATTTGAATGCCTCTACTATAAGAAGCTTCCTTCAAAGTATCTTCTCTTTGCCCTCGCACAATTTGTGATCGGCTTTTATATCCTTCTTCTTATATAATCTGACATTGGTGCCTTGACCCTGGATTTAAATAGTGAAAACCTATTTATACCTCAGGGGGTCTTACATGAAATATCTTGTCCTTATCAGTTTAATTTTTATCGGAACATCAACCTATGCAAACGGCATCGTAGGTTTTAAAAACGGCAATAATATTGAAATCACTAATCTCTTTGGGCAAGTGACTTACCACTGTAACGCAGCCAACGGAGTTCCCTACACAAGACAGTATTCCTGCAGCGGCTATCTCACTCGACCTGGAACTCATGACTACCTTATATCTAGAGCACCGATTGATGCCGATAAAGTTCAACTTGTTGCAACCCACGAGACTGACTCTACTCAGAAAAAGTCTGTGGGATTTGATAGTAAAAAATCCCAATCCAAATCTCGAATCAACTTAGCTGTTAGAAGTCTCTTCCAACGCCCTTTACTTAAAGACGGGAACAACCTTATTGATTATACATTTGAGAAAAATAAAAAAGTTGTTTTAACTGGTAGCTTCAATGCAACTATGGCGGTTGTTGAAGATCGCCAGTGCCGCCCACGTACCGTGTTCTCACATAGCCAATCTCAATGCGATAATCAGATGTCAGCATGTGATCACTACTTTTATTTAGAAAACAACTGCCAGTATTAGAATTTAATCGTTATTAAAAAGCGAAGCACATCTTCCGCCACCACCCGATGGCTGAACGGAAAGCCTTGCCTCGAGATTATAGTACTTTAAAGCTTCATCTGCTTTGGTTTTATCAGTATTTTTGTAAGTCACAACGACTTCTGGAATAAGAACATCGCTGACCTCAGAATAAACGCCATAATTTAAAACAATCAAACCTCGTTCCCCAAGCTTTGCAATCTCACCTCTTGCATGACGATTTAAACGCTTTAAGTATTCCGTTTGATTTTGCCTTAGATTTAAAATCTCCTCTGGAATATCAAGCCAAATATGTTGCGTATTTTTAGCATAAAGTGGACTTAACCAATCTTTATTTCGATGAAGGTCTTTTACTGCAATTAAGTCTTCAAACTGTTTTATTTGTTCAATCTTTATATAGTTTCGCGCTTCAGAGTTTGGGAAATGAATAAAAATCCTATTTAAAAGCGGATCAATCTTGTAAACTTCAACGCCATTTGCAAGAAGGCGTGAAATCTGCAAATCAAAATTTGCGGTATTAGAAAAAGTTAAAAGATAGTTACTTTGATGAGGAGCACGCCCCCTGTTGTACGTAATATGGCTCACTCCTTCAATTTCAGAAAGAGAATAAATCGCCTGCTTCACCGATAAGATGTTATTGTTCACCACGATCTGGAGTGCAGGTTGCTGAACCCAGCCAAAATCCATAATCCCATTGGCCCATGTGATTCTGTATCCTCTTTCTTCAATTTGCTTTGCGATGCTCTCGTAACGGACCAAGCTCTCTTTATCGTCTCTTAAGATAATCGTGACATCAATAAAATCATTTTTTGCGGCAAGTACTTTCATCTTTTCAGCGATCTCATGGTCTTTAACCAAAAGATTAGCCTCTTGAGATTCATAAAGAACAACCTCGGTGTTTCCATTAATCCAAGTAAACCGTGAAATATCGGGCAAGGTCGGGACGATGCTTTGTAAACGATCAAGCGCTTTCGTATAAGAGTCTGACTGAATTAAAATAGTGTTATTTAAATCTGTGACAACAGCATTAAAGCCCTCTGCTCTAAGATAGTTTGCCGTACGGTAAAGATCAGCCTTAGGGATAAACTCCAGCTCAAAAACCTCAGAAGGTTTTTCAGGCTCCTCTGCAGCAAACACAATTGGCGATAACATAACTACCCAAATAATCAATGGTGCCATCCACAGGTGCACTCTCATATTTCCTCCGAAGTGTAACCCAGCATAGTTAGCACGGAATAGGAATGAGAATTACTGCGGAAATGAATTGTGTATAAAAATATAAATATTTGTCCGCTATAAAGTCGCGTCTTAAAGAAGTATTCCCGCAATGGCTGCCGTCATAAGGCAAGCAATTGTACCACCTATCATCGCTCGAAAACCAAGCCTTGCAAGGTCTTTACGCCTTGATGGAACAAGGGCACCGATACCGCCGATCTGAATTGCAATAGATGAAAAATTTGAAAAACCGCAGAGGGCATAAGTTGCAATAATAAAGCCTCTTTCAGAGACGACACCTTTTAAATCCTTAAGATCCATATACGCGACAAACTCATTTAAAAACATTTTTTTACCAAGTAGCATTCCGACATTCCACATATCTTCAGCAGGAACCCCAATCATAAAGGCAATCGGTGCAAAAGCCCATCCCAGCAGTCGTTCAAAAGTTAAAGGCGCTCCACCCACATCTGGAATAAATCCGAGACCAGCATTTAAGAGAGCTGTGAACGCAATAAAGACAATTAACATCGCAGCAACGTTGAGTGCTAAATTTAAACCATCATAGGCGCCAGCACATGCAGCATCGATGACGTTCTCACCCTGAGGCTTGACATCAATTTTTACGTCACCTTTGGTGTATGACTCTTCAGTTTCAGGAACCATTATCTTTGCACATACAAGCGCTGCTGGTGCCGACATGATTGAAGCAGCAAGAAGATGGCCTGCTTCCGCTCCAAAACTCACGTAAGCTGCCATCACTCCACCAGCGATGGTGGCCATTCCGCCAACCATCAAGCACATAAGCTCTGATCTTGTCATGGACTCAATGTAAGGCTTTACAACAAGTGGGGCCTCGGTCTGTCCAACAAATATATTTGCACTGGCAGCTAAACTCTCAGCTCCAGAGACATCCATGATTTTGACCATAACTAAAGCAAGTCCTCGGACAATCTTTTGCACAATGCCCAGATAAAACAGCACAGACATTAACGCTGACACAAAAATAATTGTTGGCAATACGGAGAATGCAAAAAAGTGATCTTTAAAATCGGCGCCAAAGACCATCTGCGCGCCAGCATCAGAGAAAGATAAAATCGCTGTTACAAAATCATTTGCAAGGGAGAAGAGGTATACGCCAGGTGTAGTTTTTAAAACCAGTATCGCAAATACGAATTGAAGCAAAACTCCTGAGACAATCAATTTGAAATTTACTTTGCTTTTCTTTTCAGAAAAAAGCCAGCATATGCCCAGCAGTAGCAACAGGCCAAAAAAACTGATTAATCTCTCCACGAGTTCCCCCTAAAATTCAAACACTTAGTATCTTGGGATAGACAAATAGGCAAGGATTGTTTAAAACTCTATTAATGAATAAACCAAAGCTATCCTTAGGAATTTTTGGCGCTGGTCAGTTGGCCCAAATGCTAATTGAAAACTCTCCGTACAGTGATCTTGAAATCTCAGCCTTCACAGAAGATCTTGAGTGCCCTGCAAAGTACGCCACCAATAGCCAACTCTTTAAAGGCTCGATTAACGATGCTGAGTCCTTAAGACGGTTTTTTAGCCGAAACCAATTTCTCACCTTCGAAAACGAGTTTGTCGATATTGATGCCATTGCAAAAATTAAAACAGAATTTCCTAGGGTGTATATTCTGCCGACGATTCCAACCATGGAAGTCACCCAAAATAAACTCGCTCAAAAATTTCTGTTTCAAAAACTCAATCTGCCGACCGCACGATTTAAAGCATTCGATCCTCAAATTGACGAGCTTCCCACATGGACAAGAAGCCTTATGATTGAACCCTTTGAAAAATCAAATAGACCATCTCAAAATTCTTTTATGGCGGGATTTGTAATTAAAAAAGCTTTCGGTGGTTATGACGGAAAAGGCAACTTTGTTTGTAAAACTTTAGGAGATCTTGAGCGCTCACAAAGTTTTTGCGAAAAAGCCTTAGCCGATGGAAGCACTATCTACGCTGAAGAACTTATTCCGTTTAAAAAAGAATTAGCTCAAATTTACACCCGTAGCATGAATGGAGACTTCGTCTGCTACCCGCTGGTTATATCGGAACAAGAAGAAAGCGTTTGCAGGTTGGTCTACGGACCGGCAACAGAATTTGAAGTTCCTAAAGAGATTGAGGCAAAAGCCTCTCAGATCGGAAAAAAGATCGCAGAGGAGTTAAATTTTGTAGGTACCTTCGCGATAGAGTATTTTTATTACAACGACTCTCTTCTTATCAATGAGATGGCACCACGAGTTCACAACTCTGGACACTATACTTTAGATGCAGCCCCAGTAAACCAATTTGAAAATCACATTCACGCAATTCTTGGTGCAAAACTCAAGCAACCCTCAACTTATCCGTTCTTTGCAATGAGAAATATATTAGGACCAAAAACTTTACCCAAACAAAATACGGATAAAATAACGTTCGCCAACAAAGTATTTGAAAAATTTAAAAAAACCGAAGACGTTAAAGTTTACTGGTACCATAAAAAAGAAACTTCAAAATATAGAAAGCTTGGCCACATCAACGCAATATCGATGACAAAAATTGATATCCTTAGGAAAATTAAAATCATGGAAGAAATAGAAACCGAATTCTGGAATAATATATGAAAAAATCAACTCAAAAAAAATCCACTCGTTATGACGTTGCCATCATCATGGGATCAGACTCTGATTACAAAGTCATGAAAGATGCAGAAAAAGTTTTAAAAGAGTTTAAGATTCGCTTTAAAACTCAAATTATCTCTGCACACCGAACTCCAGAAGAGATGTATGAGTTTTCAAAATCTGCGCTAGAAAACGGAATAAAAGTGATCATCGCAGGAGCTGGTGGCGCTGCGCATTTGCCTGGTATGGTGGCGTCCCTTACTCCACTTCCCGTCATCGGTGTACCCGTTGCCAATAGCGCCTTAGACGGGACAGACTCGCTTTTATCGATTGTGCAAATGCCTAAAGGTGTTCCTGTGGCAACCGTTGCTATCAATAACTCCTACAACGCAGGCCTGCTCGCTGTTCAGATACTAGCAGCTAGCGGAGAATTTAGTTTTGATGAGCTTAGCAAGTACAAAGCGGCGCTCAGAAAAAAAGTTCTAGCAAAAAAGCTAAAGTAATTACGTTCTAGGCTCGCCAGCGGACTTTAAGTAGGTTGAGAGCACAAGCTCTGAACTGATAAAGCGTTCTTCTTCTTTAAACGACGTCATCATTTCTTCTATTATACGCAGCTTTTGATTCGTCGGAAGACTTCTAAATCGATAATCAGCATCAAAAAGAATAACAAGACGTTGTCTTTTTAAATGATCTGAGATGCTATTTTCAAACTTATAGGAATCAATTAAAGTAAAAATTTTTCTTCTAGCGTCAACTAACTCTCTATTGGCCTTAGAAATTTCTGGACTCATTGAAATAAGATTAGAAGAAGACTTTTTATCGGTAGTAGGTAGTCTTAACGTTTCTTGAGCTAATAAAATATTTGTCATGGCAAAATTTTCGTGGATAATTCGCCAAGTATTCACACGCCGAGAGTGGGGATCTAAAAGATCTAAAGACAAGTTATTTACACCGAGCTTTAGAATATAAGAAATCGATGCCGGAATTTCCGCATTATAAATCAGCGAGTACAAGGGTTGCAGTAGCTCAACATACTGCTGGCTGGATTTCATCTTGGAAGTTCTAAAATGAGTTGTGTTTTCTTTTATGGAATTAATCTTTTCAATAAGTTCTTTATCCAAAAAGATTTTATCAAAAGCTTCACGGATATTTTTTAGATAGGTGGATGAAGATTCAACGTTTGAAAAAAGAGGTCCGCATTCTGAAGCGACGGAAAATGAGACTTTAAAAAGACTAAATACGATCACTAGGATTAAAAACAATCTGAACATAGTAATACTCTCCTTCAACAAAGTATTACCCCTACACTTTGACCCAATAAATTTTGTGTTTATCGCAGAAAAGATACTACATCTGCAATGACTTTGTTAGGAATCTCGTGGCCACCCTGAAAGAGTTGCAAAAATCCATCCCAGCCATTTTCTTCGGCTCGATCATGAAACCGCTGCGCAAGTTCGACTGGGAGAATTGGGTCTTGTACCCCGTGGCTTTGATAATATCTTAAACCTTTTCTTTCAGGCATTTGCGCAGTCCAACTGTCTTCATTGACTAATGTCGTTGAAAGCAAAATTGCGCCTTTAGGTTGTAAATCTGTCTCAAGAAGAAGCTCAGTGACAAGCATGGCACCCTGACTAAAACCTCCTAAATAAAAATTTTTTGCATCAGTTGTTACAGTTTCTATAAACTTTTTTAGTTTGTCGCGGGCCGTATCCATGCCAGTGGGTTTTAATTTTGAAAACTCACCCATACGAAGGGATCTTTCAAACGACGGAATATCTATATTAAACCAACCCTTGCCGTACATATGCGGACCAATAGGAACGTCTAAGATCCCGTTTGCAAATACCCAGTGATACTTCGCTTGGGGGTCAATCACTTGTGCTAATGGATATAAATCCATCATGTCAGCACCGTAGCCGTGAAGAAATATGACTTTTTCTGGGTTCTCTGGTTTGCCATATTCTACGTATTGAATATTTGAAGCTGTCTTCGGTGATACTTTAAACATATTTAACCTTTATTGTGGGACCTCAAGGGAAGATGCTTTTCTTAGTCTATCCCAGATCGCAGTCCATAGATTGTTTTGATATTCAGGTCGTGATCTCACAAAAATTAAGCTCGCGCCAGACTCACTGCACCGTCTTAAATTATGATAAAGCTCTCTTGCAGCAATGCTTGGGTCATTGTGTAGCACAAGTTCAATTGGCTTAAAGTCTTTTAGCTTAAGTTTTAAAAGGGCTTCATCACGAAGTTTTGGATCTTCAATTTCTTGATCAGCAATAATCATTAAAGGAATTTTTGGCATATAGTGATGCTTCAAATGACCTGGTGAGACAGGAGATTGCTCTTCAAATATTGAAATAGGCTTCACAAATCCTTTTAGCGTGTCTTCTAGGATTTCTTTTGTGATGGAGCCTGGTCGGTAGATCTTAATATTAAGATAATTTTCATCAAACCCAATAACTGTGGACTCTAATCCCACCTCACTTGGACCACCCTCAAGAACAAAAACACGATCACCAAACTCTGATCGCACATGATCAGCAGTTGTTGGTGATGTTTTTCCAAATAAGTTTGCAGAAGGAGCTGCTACAGGATTTCCAAGCTTACTAATTAATTTCTGAGCAACTGAGTGCCGCGGAAATCTTACCCCTACTGTATCAAGGCCTGATGTGATTTTTGAACTGACATATTTGGCTTTAGGTAAAATCATAGTCAGTGGACCTGGCCAAAAATTTTCAGCTAAGAACTGCGGAAGCTCTGGGAACTCTCGTGCAACGACTTTAACTTGAGAAATATGTGAAATATGAACAATTAAGGGATCAAAAAACGGTCGTTGCTTGGTCTTAAAAATATTCTCAACGCCCGTTTGATTTTTAAAATCTGCAGCCAAACCATAGACAGTCTCTGTGGGCATTCCAACGACGCCACCATTTCTTAAAATTTCAACTGCCTTATCAAGACTATCCATAGACGATAGTGATACAGAAAAACTCAAATGAAATCAATTAACAATAAAGGTCTTCTGAAGAGCTATATTTGCGCCAATTTCATGGTAGATCTGATAAACACCTTTTTGAACAGGTAAAGAGACTTCAGACTGCTCATAAACCCGCTTGTCGCCGTTTGGAGCCGTGATTTCCCAAAACTTATAGAGCTCTTCATTATCCTCTTTGTAGGTCACAGAGCTTGTTAGAAGGATCACGCTTCCAGCCGTAAGGTTTCCAGTCACATGGATTTCTGATGTTTCTTTGAGATCAGTGAGAATATGTCGGTGAGCTTCTTCATGAGAAAGCGTGTGCGCCCCCTGCAAGTGACCAAAAAACTCAGGCTCAACAGGAGTGTTTCTCCAGTCACAATGAACGTGGGATACGTACTTATCAATATAAGTTGCACCAAGCTGTCTACAAAAGCTTACGATCTGATCTAGCGTAGCTCCCGTTGAAGCAATATCCACTGCATCTCCATATTGGTGACGAGACCACTTTGCAGAACCATTAATGCCAGCATTATATTGTGGTGATCTAAAGGAGCTATTTACTCTTAGAGCGGCTCCGATCATATCTCTTAACGACTGAATTTTTTTAACAATGGCGCTTGAGAAAATTCCAAAGTGTCCTTTTTGAAGACTCATAAATTCACTCAGCTGAAAGTTTGGCGCAATCTGAAGTGAAGGGCTTACGACCTTAAGATCAACCCCTTGGACAGGGGTTCGGTACTGAGCCTTGTTTGCGTTTTTCATAAAAGATGGATCGGTGTACGGATTTAAGTAACCCTCTTTAGCGCCGTTAATTTCCTTTAACTGAACGCAAACGGCTTTGTTTTTGTTTCCTTGATAACATGTTGAAGGGCCAACGACTCCCTCATGACTGCCAGACTCAGCACTTCCATCGTTTGATTGTGGACTACACGCTGCTAAACCAAATGTCGAAATTACAATAACCAACAGCCTCTTACACATAGGTCCACTCCTTTAAATCATAAACTTGTAGGTATATGATTTATTTTACTCCCTTATAGGGGACCCCTTGGAGTGGCAGCAGGTTAATTGTTTACGAAAGTCCAGATAAATCCAGACGTATGGCTTGAGTAAGAGTGAATTTATTTTTATACTCACTAGATCTCACCAAAAGATAAGGAGAATCAATCAATGGAATACAGAAAACTTGGCAAGTCAGGGTTAAAGGTTAGCGCACTTTCTTTTGGGTCATGGGTTACGTTTGCAAACCAAGTCTCTATTAAACCCGCAATTGAGATGATGGCCTATGCCTATGATAACGGAATTAACTTTTTTGATAATGCAGAAGTTTACGCCAGCGGCGAGTCTGAAAAAATCATGGGCGAGGCGCTAAAAAAATTAGGCTGGGGACGAGATACTTTTATCGTCTCAAGTAAAGTCTTTTGGGGCGGTGAAAAACCAACACAACTTGGTCTTTCAAGAAAACACGTCGTTGATGCATGTGAGGCCGCTTTAACAAGACTCCAAGTAGATTATCTTGATTTATTTTTCTGCCACAGACCAGATCCTGACACTCCAATTGAAGAAACCGTCTTTACGATGAACGATCTTATAAGACAGGGTAAGATTCTTTATTGGGGAACCTCAGAATGGGAAGCACCACAAATTGAAGAAGCTTTTAAGATCGCCGATAAAAGAAATCTTATCGGCCCCACGATGGAACAACCTCAATACAATATGTTCCACCGAGAAAAAGTCGAAGAGCACTTTGGATTTTTATATAACGAGTATGGCTTAGGTACTACGACTTGGTCTCCCCTTGCCTCAGGAGTTCTCACTGGAAAATACGCAAGCGGTATTCCTAAAGATTCTCGCGCCAACATCAAAGGCTACGATTGGTTAAAAGAAAAAATAGAATCCAGTGAAGGCAAAGAGAGAATCTCTAAGACGATAAAGCTTAAAGAGATCGCTGATGAGCTTGAAATCCCGCTTTCACAAATGGCAATAGCTTGGTGTTTAAAAAACCCTAATGTGTCTACCGTGATCTTAGGTGCCTCAAGACTTGAACAGCTTAAAGAGAATATGAAATCTTTAAGCTGCGTTGAAAAGTTGAGTTTACCGATTATGAATAGAATTAATAAAATTCTTAAATAACTAATTCTTTTTTCCGTTAATCATATCGGAAACAATTCCTGGAGCCTTTGTAAACTCAATATGGATTACTTTAATAAGGTGGACCGCTACAAATCCAACAAAAAACCACATTGCAAGTTCATGAAGATCTTTAACTGAACCTGCAAAGTCTTTGGCTAAATTCAATTCAACTTTAAATGTCAGCATGAGGCCCGTTACAACCATAAACAAAGTTGCAATATAAAATAAAATGTAAGTGAACTTGACAGCAGTATAATGAACGGCATCTTGCTTCTCTGGTGGAGGCACAAGCTTTAAACCCTTTAACGCCTTTAAAAAGGAAGTCGATGGGTGCTTCCGATCAAAGAAAAAACTTCCAACTCTCCAAATCAGTAACCACGTCAGTGCAAAGCCTAAATAGATATGCAAGTCCCAAAGGGGATCCCTAATTGCCACAGCCATTTCTTTTGCAAACTCTGGAGTGATCGTCGTGCCGACTTCCTCAAGTTTAGATCGAATAAGTGCAGAGTTAGTCCGCCAACTCAAAAAGGTCTTTCGCAGTAGTACCGTTGCCAAGAGCCCTGTGATTGCAAGGGCATTTAACCAGTGCCAGATTCTATAGTTCAAAGAGCGCGTTTTTTTAAAGCTGTAATCAGTCATAGTGCCGAAGTTTTGCACTAGATTTAGGGCAAATTCAAATAAATTCAAATATTCTCAATTAATATTCTTTAAAGTATTTGAACGATAGAATAATCAAAACTATCATCTTAGATATGAAGTTCTTATTCTCACTTTTAATATTATTCAGCTACCCCTTGCTTGCGGAAGAATCTCAAGATCCCAAAGAAACCATTGTCCTAGTGGATAAGACCAAATACGAACTCCACCTTGCTAATCATTTAAGCGATGGCACTATTCAAATTTTTAAAACCTATCCTGTCACCATCGGAAAAAACTCTGGAGACAAAATGATTGAAGGCGATCTTAAATCTCCTGAAGGTATTTATCGCTTTACACAAAAGTTCACTCCACCGCAGATCAAACAAAAATTCGGTGCCATGGCCTTTTATATGAACTACCCGAACTTTATTGATAAACAACAAAAGAAGACGGGCTTTGATATTATGCTCCATTCCACAGACGATCTTAAAAGGCTTGAGAAACCTCAAGACTCTGATGGCTGTTTTGTGGTTAACGATGAACGAATTAAAGAAATTGACCCTTACATTAAGCCTCTTGAAACATATATTCTGGTCTACGATCAACTCAAGCCTGAGTATCTTAGCGCTGCAGGTAAAGCCGATGTGAAAGAAGCATTTGATAAGTGGTTAACAGCTTGGACATCAAAAGATATTGATACTTATATTGATTCGTACTCGGATTCGTTTCGATCAAAAGGCATGAATAAAGAGCAGTACAAAGCGTATAAAGATTCTTTAAATAAAAGATACCACGAGATTAAAGTCGCTGTCTCAAACGTTAAAATCTATAAACATCCCAAGTACAGCATCGTGACTTACACTCAAGATTACTCATCGACTTTTCAAAACGGAAGAGAAGCATTTTCTGCAAACTCTAGAAAGATGCTCTACCTCGTCCCAGAAAACGGAAGCCTAAAAATCGCCTACGAAGGAAATTAAGGCCTAGTTCTTTTTAGTCGCAAAAAACCATAACCCTTTTGAGTCTACTTTAAGATAAAATTTATCTTGTCTTGAGCTCTCAAAGTACATTTCGTAATTGGACCGAACCCCAAGCTCAGAGGCTGGAATCAGTGCCTCGGCATTTCTATGGCCAATCGTTCCTATGTCGCCACCTTCGTAAACTCTAAATGTGCAACCCGCTTTGTCGTCTGGAGTACCGCATTGGATTCGCACAAGGCCATCAGCGCTTTCGTATAAAAAAGACATCTCTACACCAAGAGCATCCATTAGACCATTGATCCTTGGCGCACCGTTGATCTCATTAATTAAAACGATAACTTTTCCAGGATTATGAAAAACACCCACGGAATCTTCCGCCGCCATGGCAGTAGTTATTCCAAAAGTCATACATAGTATTAAGATTAGCATTTTCATAGATTCCCCCTAGTGGAGCGAAATCTACCAGATTCTTAACCCGTGTCTATATAATGTTTCTCGCTATCATTTTGCTTTCAAGTAGCATTAAAATCACATAATGAGGCCCTAGTTTGACGGATTGCGGGCTTAGTGTATAGTGTGTCCATGATTCCATTATCGATTCTTGATCTTGCATTTATCAATAGGGGCAGCACCGCAAAGGACGCTTTAGAGAGCTGCTTAAAGGTTACAAGGCGTGCTGAGGAACTAGGATATAAAAGGATCTGGGTTGCAGAACACCACAACGCTCCTTCAATCGCCAGTGCTGCTACCTCAGTTGTTATCGGATATCTTGCAAGCCACACTCAAAAAATCCGAGTAGGCGCTGGTGGTATTATGTTGCCCAACCACTCGCCCCTTATTATTGCAGAACAGTTCGGAACACTAGAGTCTTTATATCCTGGAAGAATTGATTTAGGTCTTGGACGTGCGCCAGGAACTGACCAAAAAACACTTCACGCTCTAAGACGAGATATCAACGCTGCTGAAACATTTCCGCAAGATGTTGTGGAGCTTCAGTCTTATTTTGAAGACGCAGAAGATGGACAAATCCAAGCCGTGCCTGGCACAGGACTTAAAGTGCCCCTTTGGATTTTGGGATCAAGTACCTTCGGTGCACAACTTGCTGCAATGCTGGGATTACCTTATGCATTTGCATCTCACTTTGCACCCGATGCCCTTATGGATGCCATCCAAATTTATAAAAGAAACTTTAAGCCATCTAAGCAATTAGAAAAACCTTATCTTATGGTTGCAGCAAACGTTATCGCCGCACAAACAGATCAAGAGGCAAAGTATTACTTCACAAGCATGCAGCAATCCTTTGCTAACTTAGTCCGAGGGAAAAGAGACTCTTTTCCGCCGCCGATAGAAGATATTGAGAGCTATTGGAATGAACGAGAAAAAATGGTGGCTAATCGTATGCTGGCCTGCTCGGCGGTAGGATCTCCTGACACTGTAAAAAAATTTTTAAAAGACTTTTTAGAAAAAACGGGCGCTGATGAACTCATCACCGTGAGCTCTATTTACGATATTAACGCTCGTTTAAAATCTTTTGAAATTTTAGCAGAAGTTGCAAAAACTCTTTAAGCTTGATACTTGCAATCATCTTAACATTTTAAGAGACCACTATTTATAGATCATATATTTAGTTAATCTCGCAGGAATGAGACTTCTGTTTTTAACTCTATTTTATCTTCCAGTTCATGCATATGCACATGTGAAGTGGTTTAGCCGAAGCTCCGATAGCGAGATGATCAATATCTCTCAACTCAATACATTAAACTTTTGGCTTCTGTTGGTTCTGAGTGCGGTTGTTATTGCTATTATCTCATGGTCTGATGCTTGGCTTGAGAAGCGACCACAATACAAAAGGTTAAATAACTATCTTCAAAGTTTTTCTGAAAACGCTGATATAGTCTTAAGAATCTTTACAGGCGCTGCACTTTTACTCTCTTGGCAAGCAAACTCCATGATTGCACCAGAGCTTCAAACAGAATCGGCCATGGTAGGTTGGCTTCAATTTTTTATGGCGCTATTTTTAATGTTTAGAAAATCTACGTTAATCACTGGTGTGGCGATGTTTGGGGTTTATATTTATGCCATCAATCAGTATAGCTTTTTTCATTTATTGGATTATCTCATCTACCCTGCAATTGGTTATTACTTTATTGTCCAAGCTTTTGATAACAAAAAGGTTTCACAAACAAAAATCCCTGTCCTTTACATTGGCTTAGGTTTTTCGCTTTTCTGGACTGCACTTGAAAAATTATTTTTCCCACAATGGGGAATAGATATTTTAATTCAAAAACCTTATCTCACGATGGGCTTACCAAAAGATTTCTTCTTAATGGCAGCTGCGTTTGTGGAACTCTCAATTGCTTATTTACTAATAATCGGAGTCTTGCAGCGGCCGCTAGCTTTGGCGGTCACGATATTATTTGTAATCACGTCGGCATTTTTCGGAAAAACAGAAGTGATCGGTCACACTATTCTTCACGGAGCGCTTATAGTATTTATAATTTTAGGCCCTGGCACCTATTACAAGCCCCCGATCCGCATCCATCAATGGCCAATCCTCAAAGCCGCATTTGGCGGAACAAATTTCATATTTATGCTCTTTATCTTAGGCTATACCTACTACACCATGGGCTCTTGACGAACTTTTAGGGGTGATCCTTCGCTCACTATTGGGGCATATATTACCGCTCTTGTATTTTGCTTTTCTTTTAAGGTGTACTGGTTTAATCAACATCCATGGGTAGAGCTGAAAAACTTTTTAAACAGATGAGGGCTTGTCAGCTTTGTGAAAAACATTTGCCCCTAGGGCCTCGTCCTGTATTTTTGTTATCTGAAAAATCAAAAATTTTAGTTGTAGGACAAGCACCGGGAACAAAGGTTCACAACACGGGTATCCCATGGAACGACGCCAGCGGTGATCGCTTACGTGATTGGATGGGTGTTAGCAAGGAACAATTCTATGATACAGACGTTTTTGGAATCGTACCTATGGGTTTATGTTACCCTGGAAGAGGCAAGGGCGGAGACAATCCACCAAGACCAGAGTGTGCACCACTTTGGATGCCAAAAGTCTTAGACTTAATAAAACCTGAACTTATTATCCTTGCAGGTTTATATTCTCAAAAATATTTTCTAAAAGATCATTGCAAAGAAACTTTAACTCAAACAGTCCAAAACTGGAAAGATTATGCACCAAAGTATTTTGTCCTTCCCCACCCTTCTCCAAGAAACAACATTTGGCTTAAGAAAAACCCATGGTTTGAAAGAAAACTCCTAAAACCACTAAAAGCCAACGTCAAACAAGCAATGCGTTCTTAAAGCTACGCTAGCTTTACCTAACACCTTTTTACTATTGATATATTAATGGAAGATCCCCCGCTTTACGTTTTTAAATAGCATTATCCAGGCTATGACGATCATTACTTCGATGGCTGCGTCTGCAAGATAAACTTGTGAAATGGTATTATTTAAAACGTAGATAACGTCGATGACTGCTAAAAATCCTGCTGATGTTGCGCCAATGATTGCAACTGATCTTGTCACAGCGTTTTGTTTGGCTGAATGAATTAGTCCCAATCCGATTGCGGTAATTAAAACGCCCACTGTTTTAACAAGCCACAGATCCGTCTTTGGACCTGTGACCGCCATAAAAGATTGAATATGAACGATGGGCCAAACTCCCATTAAGAGATTAAACCCACCTTGAAAATACGCAAGTAACCTAACTGACCAACTCGTATCCATACTGCACAACTAAGATAATCGAGGCGAGATGTTTTGATCTTTTAGCTTCGATGTAAATCGTGGTGGCATCATGTTGGTTAACATATCCATGGTGTTTTTCATAAAGCCTTCTTGCTGCACTTGAGGTTTTAACGTCTCAAAGGCTTGGCCTATCATCTCAGCTTCTTGGTGAGTAAGATTTGCTTTTGCGATGGCAAAAATCTCAGTTTCTTCTTCTTGAATGTGATGCTCTAAAGCATTTCTGAGTTTTTCGCAGGTTTTTCTCCAATCTGCGCCAATCGTATCCATGATCTGAAGAGTCCGCAAAAGAGTCTCGGCCATTAAATGCTCTTGATATCCATGAAATGCTTCACCCTTACCTGCATCAATTGCACGAAGAGCATTATAAAACACTGCCTCTTCTGCGCGAGAGTGAGGAATAAGTTCATCTCTTATATCCTGAATGATTCGATGTCTATCCTCGGCGTTATCTTGGCTTATTGCCATTAGCTCTTGTAAAAGCTCTTTTATTCTATCGTGATCGTCTTTTAAAATTTCATAAATAGACATAGGGCTTTCCTTTGTTAAGGGTTCACCCTTTAAGGAAAGCAAAACTCAGACCGAGATTTTCTACTCCAAAATCAGCTAGATAGAATCTTTTTAAAATTTACGCCCCACAAACTGGGGAAATTTCGGAATAATTAGTCAAGCGACTCTGGAGCAATCAGATAAACGCAGAATCTGGAACAAATACGTGCTTAGCACCGCTAGATTCTTTTGCCGCGACTTCTGCCATTTCGATATCCGCGGTAATTAGAATCGGAATTTTAGAGCACAGGAACATATTCAAAATCATCGCATCGGAAGAAGCAATACCGTATCGACCTATTAAAGAAACGGTATCTTCCCAACTTGGATTTGTGATAAGAAATTGGTTCTCATTTTCAGACCGGACGGATAGAAAATTAAGGTTAAAAATTGTTTCTGCCGCTGGCCAAATAGAATAGAATTTGGTCGCAAGATATCTCTTACAAAATAGCTCCCAACCGTTTCCATCTGCATGTTCATAAGACGACAGTAATTTTCTAAATGCTTTTATTTGATTGGGATCAATTTTCGCTGATTTATCTTCCTCGACTTTTCGTCTATAAGAAGTTCGATGACTTTTTAACTTTTGGAGGAGAGCCCCGTCGTAATTCTCATCTGAGTCTTCTAATAAATCTATAAGACCTTCTGCTATTAACACTCTTCGATGATTTTCTAAGAATTCTGAACGAACATTGACGTTCGCAAATACTTTTACCGAATTGTCCGCTAATATATCAAATGAGTATTCGGCGTCCTCATTATAGTGATCAAGCGGGTACGTAGCTGAAAACAAAATTGAAGTATCGACGAACGCGAGGTCAAACTCATTTGCTTTAAGTAAAGTATTGAGATCCGAAAACTTTCCGATCACAGTTCTGCCTCCGGCTTTGCTATTTTCTTAGATGGCTCAGCTTTGTCTTTTCTCTTAAAAATCTCGCTTAACTCTTCTCGGTCTTCGGATGATAGCGGCCGCCGAATATTAGCATTATAGAAATCACGAAACTTTTTGACTGAACCTTTTTTTATTTGTTTCCAATTATTGTTTGCCATAACAACTCCTGAGTTATCTTTACCAATATAACATGAGTTTTGACATCAATAACTTATTGAAAATACTGCGGATTCCTATTCGGACAATCATCCGGATTTCGGACAAAAAATACTAATGAAAGGAAATTTCTTTGACGAACTAAAACCGATATCCCAGCGCTGCGCCTGCGAAGATGATTTCGCCTACTCCGAAGCCTGATGAGATTCTAAACAAAGAACCTGCTTCGATTGAAAATAAAAAATTCTTTGTAAACCAATATCTGGTGCCTAAAATTCCTTGGCCGTAAGAATATCTATCTTCGTCGATTGTGAAATCAAGGTATCCGCCGTCTTCGCTTTTAAACTCTAATGGATCGGTTTCAACAAACACTGCGCGAATTGTGAAGTAAGGCTCCCATCCGCTGCTTGCCATGTAGCTTGTAATCAGATCAGCATACTTATGATCACCACCGATTGATTCACCAGCACCAATCGCGCCTGCAAACGACCAACCTCTTGAGCTATTTACGAAAGCATATTTTAGACGAACCCCAGCGCTTAAAGATTCTACATGAAGACCTAAATCAAGATTTTCCGTTAAACCGTAGTTCCACTTCACAACAAAACTTGTCATTCCGTAACCAGCAACCAGTTCGTGGTTTGAATTTCCCACACTTCGCGCTGTTTCGTGGCTAACAAGCGGGCCCACTGCACAACCAGATAAAACAAATAAAGAAGCAACTAACGAAGTTAAAATAGATTTTTTCATAAGGTTATTTTGAAAGTTCAAATAAGCTGCGTCAACGGCATAGTTCTCCGGCGACAGGGATTCTTTTTTATCAATTTGAGTGCTATAGTCTTCACTTTGTCCATATCTTAAAAAAGGAATCACGCTAGATGAAAAAGCCTTGGAAGTTTAATCTAATTAAATCAATTTCTGTCACCGCTATTGGTGCAGTATTAGTTTTAGGAGGATTTATGATTACAGGATGTGCAGTATTTGGAACTCTTCCGAGTGTAGAAGAGCAAAAGGCTTTTGAAAAATCCCCTCAATACAAAAAAGAAGCTGAAAAGTTTGTAAATCGCCAACAAGACGTCATCGACGAGGCCCGAGCAAAGAACACAAAAAAATCTAGCTGGTGGAGATTCTTATTTGGATCTAAAGGTGACCGCGTTCCTCCAAAGCCATTTACATTGATTAAACCCAACATGGAAGAATTTTTAGCTAAAGGCGATAACATTAAGGTCCTTTGGTTTGGGCATTCGACTATCATGTTAAACGTAGACGGAAAAATTGTTTTAATTGATCCGATTTTTTCTAACCACGCAGCTCCCATTAGCCTTGCGGTTAAAAGGTTTCAACCAACACCACTAAAACTAGAAGAACTACCACCGATTGATTATATCGTAATATCGCATGATCATTACGATCACCTTGATATGCCAACGATCAAATTTTTTAAGAAAAAGGATACTCCGTTTATTGTTCCACTCGGAGTCGGGAGTCATCTTACAGGTTGGGGCATTGATCGCTCTCGCATTACAGAGCTTGATTGGTGGGAAACTAAAAAAACTGATGATCTAGAATTTATAGCAACTCCTGCACAGCACTTCTCTGGTCGTGGTTTAAAAAACAGAAATAAAACTCTATGGGCTGGTTGGGTCGTTAAAGGTAAAAAACATAAAGCATTCTTTAGCGGAGACACAGGCTATGACATTCACTTTAAAGAAGTCGGCAAAAGACATGG
>CAYXYF010000012.1:63877-69298 GCA_964469265.1 uncultured Bdellovibrionales bacterium | reverse complement strand
GGTGGGCGATAGCTATTATTGTTGTTCATGCTTCTCCTGTTTAGTTTGTGAAAGATAAGAGTTTAAGCTGCGATTCTTAATCTCAGCTTTCAACCCCGCTACAAAATCTTTTATTTCTAAGTTATTAAAATTCTCACCCGTTCGGTATCGAACAGAAATTCTGTTTGTCTCAAGTTCCTTATCTCCGACGACAATCATGTAAGGAACCTTCATCATTTGTGCTTCTCTGATTTTGAATCCTAACTTTTCGTTTCGAGAGTCTAAATGAATACGGATGTTTTCCTTCTCAAGTAGTGTTTTCAGTTCTTCGCAAAATGGAATATGGACTTCATTGACGTTAAGAATTCGGACTTGATTAGGGTTCATCCACGTTGGGAAGTGTCCTGCACAGTGTTCAGTATAAACACCAATGAATCTTTCAAGCGATCCCAAGACTGCTCTATGCAACATCACTGGCTTATGTTCTGAGTTATCTGAGCCAATGTATTTTAATCCAAATCTCTCTGGCATATTCGGGTCATATTGAAGTGTTCCCAGCTGCCAAGGTCGTTTAAGAGCATCAAAGAACGTAATATCAAGCTTTGGTCCGTAGAAGGCCCCGTCACCAGGGTTTAACTCATAGTTTAATTGAAGTTCCTTGAGAGCATTTTCTAAGGCATCTTCTGCTTGATCCCAAAACTCATCACTTCCCACTCGGCTTTCGGGACGAGTTGAGAATTTGACGAGATAATCTGACATGCCTAACGTGTTGTAAATTTCATTTAGCATAGTCATGAAACGCTCAATCTCTGACTGAACCTGCTCTGGAGTACAGAAAATGTGAGCATCGTCTTGAGAAAATGAGCGTACACGAGTTGTACCATGGAGCACACCGCTTTTCTCATAACGATGGAGTCTGCCAAAGTCTGCAATACGAAGCGGAAGATCTCTGTAAGAATGATGGCTGTGGGAGTAAAGCACGCAGTGTCCGGGGCAGTTCATCGGTTTTACCGAGCAGCTTCTGCTATCAATATCGGTAAAGTACATGTTCTCTCGGTAGTTATCATAATGCCCAGAGGTATGATAGAGATCAACGTCGTAAATTTGCGGCGTAATCACCTCTTGGTATCCGTATTTTTTATACATCTCGCGAATGTACTCTAAAAGTTCATTGTAAATAATGGTTCCCTTTGGCGTAAAGAACGGACTGCCCACTGCCATTTGATCAAATACAAAAAGATTTAACTCTTTTCCTAGCTTTCTGTGATCGCGTTTTTTTGCTTCTTCAATACGGTCTAAGTGTTCTTGCAATTCTTTTTCTGAGAAAAACGCCGTTGCATAAACTCGTTGAAGCATTTTGTTGTTTTCATTTCCGCGCCAGTAAGCACCCGCCTGGTGCAAAACCTTTACCGCTTTGATCGCGCCCAAAGTTTGAACGTGGGGACCGCGGCAAAGATCAAACCACTCTTGTCCTTGCTTGTAAATTCCCACGTTTGCATCAGGAATCTCTTTAATGATTTCAACTTTGAAGGCTTCACCCATTTTAGAAAATGTTTCGATGGCTTTTTCTTTCGGCCAATCTTCACGAACCACTTCAAGGTTTCGCTTAATGATTTCCTTCATTTTCTTTTCAATTTTTTGAAGGTCTTCTGGAGTGAACGCAAATGGAGAATCAAAATCGTAATAAAATCCATCTTCAATCACAGGACCAATTGTGACTTTGACCTCAGGCCAAATTTCTTGAACAGCCTGTGCCATCACATGAGCAGCGGAGTGCCTGATGACTTCAAGTCCTTGAGGATCTTTAGAAGTGATGATTTTCAACTTATCATTATTTTTTAAGCGATAGCGTAGGTCTTGGACATCACCACTATCATTGACGATTGCGCCTAAGGTATCTTTTGCTAAACGCGAGCCAATGGATTCAGCCACTTCCAGCACAGTTGGTTCGTGGTCAAATTTTTTTACGGAATTATCTGGTAAAATAATGGAGATTTGCGACATGTATAGCCTGTGATTAAAAGGTCATCGTAGACGTGATTGAAAATAAATTTATATCGCGGGCTCTGTGCATACACCTACGTTCTCAGAAAACCCTATAAAATGTCAATACTTATCAGTTTACAGAAAGAAGTTGCACATTTGAGTCGGCATTTAATTGGATTTGAACGGGTTCTTTGCAAATCTCATGAACTTTTTCAAGGCCCGCCTCGATAATTGGAGTGAGAAACAGCTGAGAAACCTCGATTTCAAATCCCGTACAATTCAACCAATGCGGAAAATATTGCGGGTCTTTAGAGTCCACTCGCTGGGCAGAAATCACTTCTTGAGCGATCTTTTCAGCGGTTTCATAATAATTTTCAAGGGGTATCAGTCCCTGAGATGCTAAGTCGGCCAAAATTTCTAGAGGACTAACAAATCCCAGCTGAGAAGGCGTCAGCTGCAAGACATCTTCAGGTTTTGCATACACGATTCGGATGTAGGTCACAATATCAATTCGATCAGCGTACTCTTTTTGAATTGCATCGTAGAACCGAATGTCTTCTTCGCCATTATCGCCAACTAAGACCAATCGCTCAATAGAGGGATCGTTTTGCAAAATTTGATTTATGGTATTGTATTTATGGGTCTCAGAACTACCACTACGAAAATAAATTTCACCAGCAGGAAAATTCTTTTCAATAAATTCAGTGTGGGGTTTGTGCATAAGCCAATTGGGCGCATTAGTTACGTAAGCGATCTCAGCATTAGGTTCTTGTAGCAAGACTTGGTAAACTTCGTTCATCCCCTGAAAGGCAATGGTCGTTACAAAAGCGTTAGAGATCGTATCTCCCACATCACGAACATGAGACGCTTTTATCGTGTCGTCGATGTCCGAGACTATCAGGGTCTTTGCGTACCCGACGGAGGAAAAAATTAAAATAAAAAATATTTTTAAAATCACATGGCCCCCCAACAATTTAATACCCGTTGATTTCTAATTTACAGGTCACGGAAAACTGAGACACGTCTTTTGTGAGCTCGTTAGAAAGTCGAACCTCTCCATCTGCATCGTAAATCTTAAGAAATTCATCAGAATAAGTCAGCCCATTAAATTGCCCATGGATCGCAATGCTCTGATATCCCGTGTCTGCAGAAACAAGGTATTCACCCCGATCGGTATCGTGAAAGTGAATTGTAAAATCGAGCTTGTCAGCCTCTTCTGCACAAGTTTTTTTAATACTAGTGCTTCCCTTCCCGATCTCAGAGACAACGGCCATACCCGCACAGCCTTCCTTATAAGCCTTTACACGAACTTCATCAGACTCACAGCTCATCCACAAATAAGGCACTGGAGTTGAAGCAAAAGAAGCCGAACCAAATAAAACAAAAAATAACACCAAGGTTTTCACAAAGCGCTCCCTCACCAACGTAATTTTATGCAGAAATTCAAAAGAGTCGACAATTTACTTCCGACGCTGGAAGTATCGTCGCGTCATTACTGCTGCATTCTGCCCCCGCAGAATCAGCGCAGCCTGATTTGAAGGTTCAGGTCGAGATAGACCTGGCTCTTCTCTTTAAAAAGATATCCGAAGTTATGCCTCGTAGTTGAAGCTGTATCCAAGAAACTGTTTTCATATAGAAAGTCTTTAAAACCATTAATCTCATTCCTGTGAAGACAAAAAATATCTACGTTTTTTTTATAAATTATGGTGCCACAGATTTTTTCGGTCCCGTCCCACTCCTTGGAAGGAAACATTCCAACACAGATATAATAAAGAAAGTCCTTAATTCGTTTTTTTACCACTTTCTTTGTTTCGGGATCGAGAAAAGTATTGTCCACGAGATCACTGACTGAGCTTCCTTTGGACTGGAAGTACGAAATTAAAATCTGCGCAAGAATATTATCTAGACTCGTATCGACCATCTTTAGATTTTTTTGAAAAATCGGATTTAAACACCCTACGAATTTGAGGTTTTTTCTATTAAGCTGTGAAACTAGCTTTTTAGTTTTTAGTTCTAATAATGGTCTGGTGGCTCCTGTGACAGCGAAGCGAAACTTCGTAACCCCTGATGCATTCAACAACGAGGGCTTGCCACTCATCGATGACTTTATTCCAAAGCCATCTTGAAATATTTGTTTTCCCAAATAGTATTTTAGAATGACGTCGACTTTACTATTTGAGCTGCCTTTCTTAAAGTGAACCCTTTTTACGACTTTTGACGAAATCTCAAAAACACCATCTCCGGAACTCACCTCTTCTTTGAGTTCTGATATTTCTTTTTTTGTTAAGTCGTTTTTTCCGATGAAATGAATTCCGTCATAAGACACACCTTCTATTCGTAGTGAGTCCGAAGAACCATAGATTTTTAAATCACCCTTTGCAAGACTGCTCAGTCCGATAAATAACTCGCACCACTCGCCTTTGTTCAGCTTCATTTATAGTCCAAGTTCGAGCTGACCTTTTCGAAGAGATGTTCTCGGATCTTTCCTCGCTCTAAGGCCTAAGGCGCTTTTAATTTCCAAAGCGATTTCATGCACAACATTAACTGCTACGCTATTTCCGAGCTGCTTCATGGCTTGGGTTTCACTGACTGGGAATTCGAAGTTGTCTGGAAACCCCATCATTTTTTTCCCGTGTTCTTTATTTATTTTTACCACTCTGTTGTTTACTAGGTACGTGTCCCAATTACGTCGATCATTTAATCCAGAGGATTTACCACCAACCCTTAAAGTAAAACCGACCTCTTTATTACATTTGCCGCCGAATATATCACTCATCGTCACGGTTAGATCTCGCGGCTCTGGAAATTTAAAGCCAGTAACTTTTAAATCATTCCTGAAACATACCATGTAAACACGCGGACGATGTTGTGGTAGACCGTGCTCATTAGCTTTGATCACCTTCCATTGAAAAGAATAGTTCGCCTTCGCTATTATATCTTGAATAGTCTTAAAGGTTTTTCCATTGTCGTGCTTAATTAAATGTCTGACGTTTTCTAAAAATAAAACTTTTGGGTTTTTAGCCTTTACAATGCGCATGATCTCGAAAAACATATTTCCCCGATCATCATCTCTGTCACGAAAACCTTTTTTATGTCCAGCTTGTGAAAACGGCTGACAAGGAAACCCAGCACACAAAATATCAAAGTCAGGAATTTCTTTGGGTTTTATCGTTCGTATGTCTTCAACAAATAAATTATCACGGAAAATTTTAGGACTAATTTTATAAAAATTTTCTTCGTAGGTTTTTCGAGCGAATTTATCAATCTCACATGCAAGAACACACTTCATCCCAGCATCATGTAATCCGAGATGAAATCCACCAATACCAGCAAACAAATCAATAAAAGTTAATTTATTTCGCGCCACAAATTCATAAAACCACGACGTGATATATCAAGCAACAAGAAACCAACCGCCCCAAACCCAAACCCGATGTGCGCCAAAGGCGCACGAGC
>CAYXYF010000012.1:0-63777 GCA_964469265.1 uncultured Bdellovibrionales bacterium | reverse complement strand
AACCCGATGTGCGCCAAAGGCGCACGAGCCCGACCGCGCCAAAGGCGCGCCCCAAGACGCTAGCAAAACCGAAAACAAACTGAGGCGAAGAGATTTGGCTTCAGGACTAGGCGCAAGCGCTTTGAAATACCGGAGCATAGCCGTAGGCTATGTGAGGATTTTCAAAGCGCGCAGCAACAACGGCCTGAACCAAATATCGAGCCGTCTAAAGGACGTGGTGGTTTACTGATTCGTGGATATACGGATCCTTCACCGCGACCACACTGTTCTTAGTAAAGAAGCGAGCAACGGTGTAGATGAATACTCCGAGAAAGCCTAAGAATAATCCGATTTCTTGGAATGAGAAGACGACGTGGCCATCGTTGAAGTTGGGGTATACGAGCCAGTAGATGTCTACCCATTGCATGATGAGAAGAAGGATTCCCACACGAACGAGGTGAGCTTTGTCACGCTTGGCTGCTCTTGGTAGGAGCAAAAGGAATGGAACGACAAATTTAAATATCAAAAGAGATAGAGAGATTGCCATCCAGCCGCCGTGAGCTCGGTGTGCGAAGAAGATTGTTTCTTCTGGAATGTTTGCGTACCAGATCAACATAAATTGTGAGAAGGCAATGTATGCGTAGAATACTGTAAACGCGAACATAAATTTTCCAAGGTCATGAATATGCTCTATGGTAATAACATTTTTCACAAGCCCCTTATCCATAAGTTTCACAGCAATGATAGTGATCAGTGCCAATGAAGCTTGAAATAGACCCGAGAATGTATAAATACCAAACATGGTTGAGAACCAATGTGGATGAAGACTCATTAAAAAGTCTACGCTAAATAACGAATAGGAAAGTGCGAATAATAGAAGAAACGCAATCGATAAAACGATGTTTCTTTGTGTGAGATTCACATCTCCTGTGGTGTCTTGCTTAATAGAGTTTCCGATGATCAATTTTTTGAAAGCCCACCAAATTCCAAAGAAGATGAGAGTTCTAATCACCCAAAAAGGCATATTGAGATAAGCTTGCTTTTTTTGCAGGATCGAGTCCTGAGCAACAACGTCGGCATGGAGCCACTCGTATAAAGAGTTTGCACCAAATGCCATAATAACAATCCCTGCAACAACCGCTGCTGGTATAAACGCAGCTAAGCTTTCAGAGATCCTACGGATGGCCGCACTCCAACTCGCCTTTGTGACATATTGAACAGCACAGAAGAACAATCCACCCAGCGCTAGAGATGTAAAGAAAAAGAAATTCGTAAGAAACGACTGCCAAACTCTACCTTGGTCCATCACTAAGCCAACAATCAAAGTTAATACCCCAATTGCAATAAAGCTAAACATGATTCCTTTTAGCTTTTGGCTGATAACGAAACTACCAACTTCAATTTTTTGATTGTGATCTACATTCGTTGCCATTTTTAATTTCCTTCACTCTTCACAGTGCCTGTTGGGTCAGCCTCTGGACCACCTTCAGGTAAGCTGTTTTGTAGATGTCTGATGTAATGAACTAATGCCCAACGAGCGTCTTGGCTCGGAATTTGGCTATCGTAAGCGCCCATCAGTCCGCGCCCTTTAGTAATTAAGTGATTGATTTGACCATCCGTCCACGCACGAATCTTTTGCGCTTGAAGAGATGGTGGCTTCACCAGGGAGACGTCTGCAACAGGCCCATTTCCGTAACCTTTAGATCCATGGCAAACCGTACAGTAAATTTGGTAAAGTCTTTGGCCTTCAGCAAGAATCTCTTTATTAGAGACCACTGTGTTTTTAAAATCTTTTGCTTGTTCGTCATTTAAGAAGTTCGGATACGGTGTCCAGTTCATAGGAACCGTTCCTTCGGGTGGTAGCATATTTGCTCTCATACCTGGTTGGGTCGGATCAAAATCTTGCGCCTTAAACGACGGATCAATCATCATGTCCTGTATGAGCTCGATGTTCGGCTCATCAGATCTGCGTTCACATCCAGTGAGAACAAACGAAATAACACTAAAAAGAAGTAATGATCGCAATATCATCTTATAGCTCCGCCTTTATAATTTCTTGAGCACCCAAACTTTTTAACAACTCCTGAGCCTTTGCTTCATCATAACCGCTGTCATTTTCTGGAATAAATAAAGCAAACTTATGAGAAGTGATATCAGGATGAATAATTGGAGGATCAACCTTCGGAAGACCACACAACCATAACATGCCCGCAACGGAACATAGAGCTGCAAAAAGAATAGTAATTTCAAATAAAATTGGAATGAATGCAGGTAATGAAAACAATGGTTTTCCGCCCACATTGATTGGCCAGTCTACAGCTGACGTCCACCACTGTAACCAAAGACCGAATATACAACCGATGGTTCCAAAGATCATCGTAAACCATGGAACTGGCGATCGCTTTAAACCCATCGCATCGTCCATACCGTGAATTGCAAATGGAGAGAGCGTTTCAAATCTTCTGTAACCAGAAGCGTAAACTTTTTTCGCGGCCTCGAGGAGTTGGTGTTCGTTATCAAAGATCGCGGCAACACCCTTATCAGTTTTTGATCTTAAACAATCATTGATTTTATCTACGACGCTAAACATGTTTCTTCTCTCCTCTACCAACATCAAGGACTGGCTTCACCTCCGCCATCGCAACCATTGGTAAAACTCTGATAAACAGTAAGAACAATGTAAAGAACATTCCAAAGCTTCCAATGATCACACCGAAGTCATAGAATGTGAAATTAAACATTCCCCAGTTGGATGGTAAGAAGTCTCTATGTAACGAAGTCACAACGATAACAAAACGCTCAAACCACATACCGATGTTTACGAAAATCGAAACAACGAACATAACTGGAATACTTCTTCTGAATCTCTTAAACCAGAAAATTTGCGGAATAAACACGTTACATGATGTCATAATCCAGTACGCCCACCAGTAAGGACCAAACGCCCTGTTGACGAAAGCAAACTTCTCGTACTCAACTCCAGAGTACCAAGCAATAAAGAACTCAGATGCGTAAGCATATCCAACCATTAAGCCCGTTGCCATGATGATTTTGTTCATCACTTCAAGGTGGTTGATAGTAACGTAAGCCTTTATTTGCGGAATGGCCTTTCTGATAAGAATCATCAAAGTTACAACCATTGCAAACCCAGAGAAGATCGCGCCTGCAACGAAGTACGGCGGGAAGATAGTTGTATGCCATCCAGGTAGATTTGAAATCGCAAAGTCAAAAGAGACAATTGAGTGAACTGAAAGAACAAGTGGCGTCGATAAACCTGCAAGAATCAGATAAACTGATTCATAGTGTTGCCAGTTTCTATTTGTTCCTCTCCAGCCGAGGGACAAAACACCGTAAACAAGTTTGCGAATTTTGTTTTTAGCTCTGTCTCTTACAGTCGCGATATCAGGAACCATCCCGATATACCAAAAGACAAGGGAAACTGTTAAGTACGTAGAAACCGCAAAAACGTCCCAAAGAAGTGGGGATCTAAAGTTTACCCATAGGTCTCCACGTTGGTTTGGATATGGAATAAGCCAGTAAGCCAACCACGGACGGCCCGTATGAATCAGTGGGAAAATACCCGCCGTCATGACTGCAAAAATCGTCATTGCCTCGGCTGTTCTGTTAATGCCCGTTCTCCACTTTTGTCGGAATAAGAATAAAATTGCAGAAATCAAAGTTCCCGCGTGACCGATACCAACCCAGAATACGAAGGTCACAATGTCTGTTCCCCATCCCACTGGATGGTTAACACCCATGAGTCCCATACCGTATCCAATGATCATGGCAATCACACCGACATAAAATAACAAGGTGATGTTAGCAGGTATAAAGTATGCTAACCAACCCTTCCCTGGTGGTGTTTCAACGATGGAACAAATATCATCGGAAATATCTTTATATGTTTTGTTACCCTCTACGAGGACGTCACGTTTAATCATTAGTGACCCCCTTTACCGTCTGTTGCAATTGTGTCACTGTTTCTCACCTTGGTTTGATATCTAATGCTTGGAGCAGCATTAATCTCTTCAAGTACTGCGTAAGATCTTGGGTCTTTGAAAAGTTTTGCGACTTGGCTATCAGGGTTGTTCACGTCACCGAAGATAATCGCGTTTGTTGGGCACGACTCTTGGCATGCTGTCTGTAAGTCATTGTCGTTAACTTTTCTATTGTCATTTTTAGCGATATTTTTCGCATCATGGATTCTTTGAGTACAGAATGTACATTTTTCCATGACCCCTCTCGTTCTCACTGTGACGTCTGGATTTAATGCCAGGGTCTGTGGTTTCTTAAGAGGAGCAGCATAGTTAAACCAGTTAAAGCGTCGAACTTTGTACGGACAGTTGTTCGCACAGTATCTTGTTCCCACACATCTGTTGTAGGTCATCTGGTTTAAACCTTCATCACTGTGAGTTGTCGCAAGAACTGGACATACCGTCTCACAAGGAGCGTGGTCACAGTGCTGACACAACATCGGTTGGAAGACTGTTTCAGGATTTGATTCATCACCTGCGTAGTAACGGTCGATTCGGATCCAGTGCATCTCACGACCTTCAATAATATATCGCTTACCAACAACAGGCACGTTGTTCTCACTTTGACATGCGATCACACAAGCACTGCAACCTGTACACGCGTTCTGGTCGATGACCATCGCCCACTTGTAGCCTTTGTATTCAAATGGCTTCCATAAAGACATGACTTTATGTCTGTGAATATTAGCGCTTGGATCTTTGAGGTAATCTTTAAGCGTCGCTTGAACAACAATTTGTCGTCCTTCCATTGAGTTATGACCTTGGCAATTTGCAAGCTCAATTTTTCCTGAAAGAACTTTTAGTCGGACTGGCTGACCAGAGAAGACCACTTGATCACCTTTAAAATCAGCTAAGATCATTGCGTTTTGACCAATGTTTGTTCCCACCGATCCTGCATGAGTTCGACCAAAACCAACTGAAACTGCAACTGTTTTCGAATGCATTCCAGGCTGGATATGAGCTGGAAGTTGTAAAGTGTTGCCACCTACTTCTAACTCTAATAATTGGCCTTCTTTAATTTTCTGTGTCTTTGCAAACTCAGGGGAAACGTTTACGTAGTTGTCCCAAACAATCTTTGTGATTGGGTCAGGAAACTCTTGCAGCCATGAAATATTAGCAAAGCTACCGTCGGAATGACCAACCTTAGAATATAAAGAAAGCTCTAAGTTCGATGCTGTTGGTTTTTTAATCTTAGAGAGCGCTCCCACCAAGAAAGCCCTCGGCGTGCTATCAGCGTTTCTTCGGCCGCTTCTTACCGAAGTATCAACAACACCCTCTTTTAAGAAGGTTAACCAGAAGTCATCGAAGCTTCCAGAAATACCCGCTTGTCTTTGAAGATTGTTTTTCCAGTTATTTTTTAGATATTCTAACCAGCTATCTGGATCTCTTAATCGAGCGGGACCCGCATCAAGTTGGTAGGCCCAAGAAATCATTGAAAGCTCAATTGATCTTGTATCGTATAATGGGCGAATTGTTGGTTGTTGAATTGCATAGACACCTCTCTGAACCTCAGAGTCACCCCAGTTTTCAAGGTGGTGATGGTCTGGTGCCACGTAATTCGAATGCATTGCAGTCTCATCAAGATGAGACCCTGTGTAAATCACAGTTTTAACTTTATTAAGAGCTTCAAGGAACCCAGAGTTCTTTGGAAGGTTGTAGACTGGGTTTGACTTGTGAATGATAAGTGTTGAGATTTTTCCTTCATTCATCTCTTGAATAAGAGCCTTCATCGCTTCATAAGAACCGTTCATCCCGACCACTGGAACTGAAGTTCCATCAACAGTCTTTCCGTCGTTTTCAAGAATTGTATTTAAGAAGTTAACTGCAACTTGAAGATCTAATGAATGAAGAGTTCTCGTTGTGATCCCACCTGCAACAACAAGTGAACGGCCTCTATTTTCCCAAAGATCTTTTGCGATCTGAGAAAGCAGCTCAGGCTCGATCCCAAGCTCCCCTGCAACGTTACCAAATTGCTTTGCAGCCTCTGCGACTTGAGAATTGCTAGCGTATCTTGAAACTTTCATTTTATTGACAAGCTCATTCACAAGCGCCATCGCAACCGTAACTTGTTGGGACGGAGAGATCATCACGCGAGAGTCAGCATTTGCACCCGTTAATGAAAGCATAGATTCAAACACAACAAGCTTGTTCATGTCTGGTCCAGGTTTTCTCTTAGAAGAGAATTGCTTCATAAATTCAACTGGAGAAATCCAAGTTCCTAAGAAGTCTGCATCAATTGAGACGATCATATCTGCGCGATCAAAACGGTATCTCGGAACAACGCTGTTTCCGTAGGATGCCTTCTGCCCAGCCGCTACGTCATCTGCTCCTAAAGAGTCCCAAACAACATGACGACCTTTAAATCCACCAACGAAGTCAGAGATTATAGTGTTTGTCGTTGGAGATGCCAGGGACGACGACAAAACAACAACTGAGCCGGCTTTAAGCTGTGGGCCGAGTTCTTCATCCATATCATCCCAAGAGATCTTACCGAAGGAACCATCAGCGTTTTTCTTCATCGGTCCTTGCAGTCTGTCTGGGTCATAAAGAGATAAGATTTGTGATTGTGCAATGGCTGAAAGACCATTTTTGTTCAATGGATGTTTTGGGTTTCCTTCAAGTTTAATTGGACGACCTTCTCTTGTCTTAACCACTAAACCAAAAGTTTCACCTTGATGTGTCCAAGAAGATGCGTAGTAGTTTGCAATCCCTGGAGTAATTTCTGGTGGATGCTCAGCATATGGAACAATGTAATCCACGGGGCGCTTCACACACGCCGTACTCGCCAAAGCGATGCTCGCACCCATGAGCTTCAAGAAGTCTCTTCTCTGAACCTCTGTTGTCCCGTCCTCTGTTGCAAAAGGCGATGACATGAATTCGCGCTCGGCTACTTTCTTAAACTCGTCTGTTTGATATTTTTCATCCAAGCTTTTCCAATATGTTTTTGGTTCTTGAACTTCTTTGTTTACAATATCTTTTTTCATCTCGTCTTTTTCTCCGGCTTAGTAATGGCAAGTATCGCAGCTAATATTCGCATTATGTTCTGGCTTTCTATGACACTCTATACACCATCCCATAGAGAGGGCTTTTTCTTGATAGTAAGTTTGCATAGTCTCAACTGGGCCGTGACACGTTTGGCATTGAACGCCCTTGGCAACGTGTCTTTGGTGGTTGAACTTCACGAAGTCTGGAAGCATGTTCACCTTAACCCATGGAACGCTCTCACCTGCATCGTAAGATGCACGCAATCTTTGGATTAACGGTTTATCAGTAGCCACGTTCGCGTGACAGTTCATACATACGTTCAGTGCAGGAACTGTGGCATGACGAGATTTATCCGCATTCGAGTGACAGTACTGGCAACTGATTTCGTATTTGCCAGCATGGAGAGTGTGATCAAATGGGATAGGTTGTTCAGGTATATACCCGTTATTGTAACCCGTTGGCGTTTTAAGTAAGTAGGCCTGAGCACCAACAACGACTAACACTAAAGCGGTAAGCCCTAATTTAAAGATAGGACTTTTCAACATGGACTTGTTCACAAGCTGATCCTTTCGCTGATCCTTCGCTGATTCTTTTTTTTAAAAAGCACAATAGCGCAGACGAAAATCGACCCCGATACCTTGTAGGTATGAGGTTGTTCTCACTTGCGCTTTGTATCCTTTATAAATGACAACGAATTGAGAAGGATGTCCATGAGTTTTTCTAACTTCTTATAATTTTTTGATAAACTCCGATTCTTGACGTGCACAGTAACTAGGCACCCGAGCCCATCCATCGCGATACAACTGCTTGTTTCGGTTGTGCGTTATTACGGATGTTGTTATGGTCTTTCACTATGGCCATACTTTTAAACGCGCACAAACTGACAAAAACCTTTGCCTCTCGAGTCCTCTTTGACGGGCTGACGTTTTCGATCGAAAGCGGAGAACGCATTGGTTTAATTGGCCCTAACGGCGCAGGCAAATCAACTTTGCTCAAGATTTTGGCAGGATTATCAGAGCTCGATGCTGGAACCCTCTCCATCCAACGCGGATTAAAAATTGGATATTTAGAGCAAACACCAACATTTCAAAGTGGGCTAACAGTCCAACAGACCGTGCTTGAAGGAGTGAGTGATCCCTTTGACTGGGAAGAAATTTCACGCGCTCAAGAGATCATGTCGAGGCTCTCTCTTTTAGAAGGCGAAGTGTCAAGTGAGTCCTTGATTGATGACCTTTCAGGCGGTTGGAAAAAAAGAGTGGCACTTGCACGCGAACTTGTTAAGCAACCAGATCTTTTTTTGTTGGATGAACCCACAAACCACTTAGATATCGAAAGCATCATGTGGCTAGAAGAACTTTTGGCAAAAAGTAATTTTGCGACGATCACGATTACTCACGATCGTGTTTTTCTTCAAAAGGTTTCCAATAAAATTTTTGAACTCGATAAAAGACATCCAGATGGACTCTTAAAGGTGGATGGAGGTTACACAAAGTACTTAGAACTTCGTGAAAATTTAATTGCGGCACAAGAGCGCCAAGAGACTAAGCTCAAAAACACCTTAAGGCGCGAGCTAGAATGGTTAAGCCGCGGCCCCCAAGCAAGACTCACTAAGCAGCAAGCGCGCATTGATGCCACCCATGAACTAAAAGACCATGTCAGTGAACTCAGTGCCCGAAATCAGAAACAAAAAGTCGATATGCAGCTTCATGGGCTGGGTAAGAATCCTAAAAAGCTCATTGAAGCCAAGGAAATTTCTAAAAGTTACGGTAAGAAAGTTGTTATCCCTAAGATGGATTTACTTCTCACTCCGAAAAGCCGCATTGGTCTTATCGGAAAAAACGGCAGCGGCAAGTCGACTTTGATTCGTTTACTGACTGGGCAAGAAAAGCCTGACACTGGCGAAGTCTTTCATGCAGACAAATTACAGGTTATTTATTTTGAGCAGAACCGCGAGAGTTTGGACCAAGATAAAAGCGTTTTCAAAACTGTATGCCCCGATGGTGATTACGTTCCGTATGGCGAAGGAATGATGCATGCCCGAAGCTATCTCAATCGCTTCATGTTCACCTACGAACAAATGGAAATGCCTGTTCGTAAACTCTCTGGCGGCGAACAAAGCCGGCTCTTACTTGCTAAATTGTTTTTGAAAAAAGCTAACGTTTTGATTTTGGATGAGCCAACGAACGATCTTGATATTTCAACTCTCGACGTTTTGCAGGATATTTTAGAAGAATTCAACGGCGCGATAATTTTAGTAAGCCACGATAGATACTTCTTAGACCAAGCTTGTAACTCGTTTTTGGCTTTTGGTAATGACGAAGACGGAAACAAAACCGTCATTCCGATGGTCGGTCTTGCCCAATGGGAAATCTGGTATGAAGAGCAAAAGAAGCAAAATGCAAAGCAGGCATCAGCAGCAAAATCCACCGCCAAAGCAGAAGTCACGAAGCCAAAAAAGCTTAGCTACAAAGACCAGTACGCGCTAGATCACATGGAAGAGAACATTCAAAAAGCTGAAGCCGAATTCGCAAAACTCACCAAAGAATACGAAAAACCCGAAAATCTGAACGATCCAAAAAAACTCGTTGAAATCTCCAAACAAATCGCGGATGCACAAGCAGAAATCGACCGTCTCTATTCGTTATGGGAAAGACTCAGTTAAAAATACGCCCACCCTCGCGCGAGAGAAGCTACTTTATAATCCTTGGCACTCTATTCGCAGTTAGTAGGCATGAAATAGGTCGACAGTTTCTTTAGGCCCGATCAGGGTTCCTAATTCGTCAACCTGTATAGAAAATCAACACTGCAAAAGGTGTACGTTTATGGCAAGAGAGCAACTGGAATCCATATTAGAAATTATTGGCGGAGTTTTAACTGGCATCGTCGCTGGTATCGTATTGGTGATTTTTACGATCGGCTTTTCGCAAGCAAACTATGAAGCTGCAGAAGTCGTGGGCGCCAAGTATAAAGCTGAAACAGATAGTATCCTTGTAGTGGTTCGGCACAATGGCGGTAAATGCGAAGGCAACCAGCTCAGTATGCGAATCCGCGGCTGCACCGACCTATTCTTCCCATATAAATGCTTTGCCGACGTCCAACTTTCCACAAGCGGAAAGTGCCAAGGCGACTCGTTCACGCACGCAGAATATTCTCTAGAATCCCTTGGCCTAAAATCCAAAAAATTCCGAAAAGCCACAGTCGTACTCAGAGGCACAAAATCAGAGCTGTCGGTTGAACTGCCATACTAGAGCACGATGCAACAACGCCGCGCTGCTAGACAAAAAGGTACGGCGTACCTTTAGAACATGTCGTTGTAGGAGAATTCGTCTTGGGGGCGTGATTCGTATTCGTAGAATTCCTCGTAGCGTTCGCCTCTTTGATTTTCTAGATAGTAGCCAGATCTTTCATGATTGAAGGGGCCGTTTTCTCTATGGCCATAGGATTCTTCGTAATAGCCAATGTATTCTGGAGCATCCAAAAAAGCACCACAGCGATTCGCGTAAGCCAAATCCGCAAAGCCCATTGTTAATGCAATAAATAGAATAACGAGTATCCCTAGAAAGAACTTCATAAACTACCCTCTAAATTGAAAGAATGAAGGGGTAAGCTAACAGACCCCTTCATAGCAGGGCATTAGAAAAGTCAGATTTGAAACTTTTCTATGATTTTAAGTGCGCAACGGCCACTTATTTACGCCGAATTAGGCGCACATACCAAACAGTGACGGCATAAAGAACATGGGCGCCCATCACTGCAGAAACAAATGGCAATCCCCCACCGCCAAAGCCATAGGAATGTAGGCCCGCACCCAGTACAAAGTTCACTCCGTACCAAGCCATCACCACAAGGGCAAAGGATAGAACCGACCAAAGAACAAACCCAAAGGGTTTAATCCAACCTGCAAGTCTGCCATGAAGAATTGCGATGTAACCCAAGAATGCAATCAACGCCCAGGTTTCCTTAGGATCCCATCCCCAGAATCGGCCCCAAGAATAATCTGCCCAGACACCACCTAAGATAGTACCCGCACCCAAAAGAACCGTACCGATTTGAATACTTCGGTAGATGGCATCTCTTAGAGCTGCAATTTGCGACGAATACTTTTTCTCGTTGATAAGATAGAACGTCAGCGCAATATCCCCTAAAATAAACGCTAAGAAATATGCGCCATAGCTGATTGTAATCGTTAAAACGTGAACGGTTAACCACAGGTTACTTCTTAAAACGGGCTGAAGTGGTTGTAAGCTTGCGTCCAAAATGACTGGTGCCATATCAGCAAGGATTAAACAAACCGCTGCAACAATGTTTGCTGCAATTAAGAAGAACTTATTTCCGTTGAACTTTATGAAGATCAATGCAAATAGCACTGCACCCCACGGAACCCATATGACGGTTTCATACATGTTGGTAACAGGTGGCCGCTCCATAATAAAGATCCGAAGGATAAAGCCATAGGTATGAATTAAAAACGCAAGAACCGTTGTTATGACTGAAAGTTTGTAGAACCAATTCTTCTTTGCGATAAAGTAGAACATAAAAAATAATGACGAAACAAGATACAGTATCCACGACCACTGAAACGGATGAAGTTGGTTGTACTGAACCTCAAGATTGATTTTTTGCTTTGAAGGATACCGTGCTAAGTTTTCAGCTTTGGCCTTTTCGTTAAAGAGCTGAACCGCCTCTTGAAGTTCCGAAGCACTTCCATCATCTGCAAGTGCCGTTGCAAAGCCTCTTGTGATTCTCAAAAACAAGTTGGCGTAATCCTCTGGAAAATCTTTTAAAGGTAACCAGGTATCGTCATCTTGTTGCGGAATAAAACCTGGCAGATAGCCCTGCCCCATGGCTTTAAAGATTGTGAGCTGAGTTTCAAGCCGCTCAACCGCTTGGAAGAATGTATTGAGCTTGGCCTTAGCTTCTCGCTGTGCTTTTAGCTCTCCAAAAAGAACTTGCAGCTGCTCTCGGGAAAGCAGATCGTTTGGAGAAAAGTGTTTTTTATTAACATCGAGTTTAAGTTGTTCTTTGATATCTTTTTGATCAATGCGCACAAACTCTATGTCGTCCCAGTGTTGCGGCATAATCATCCAAGTGAACACCACTTGAACTGCTGGCTCCCAGTTTCCTTGTTTGGTTTTGTATTCCTTTTTTCCGTAAATAAGGTGTAGCGATTCTCGCGCAAAGGTATCAAAAGGTTTTACGCGCCCTGAATCTTGAACTGGAATGGTTCTGAACACCGATTCAATTGAAGCCGCATAAAGCGGGTTAGCAATACACAGCACTACGAAAAAAATCTTTAACCATCTTATGACATTCATTTTTTATCCTCGTCTAACTTCAAAAATTTCGAATCGTCCTTGGGTTGAATTCCAAATTTTCTAAAATAAAACAACATTATTGATCCCAAAATAATAAGCAAAGAGCCCAAATACTTAATCCAACGGCCTGGATCATAATTCACTGAAAGAATAGATGCTACAGGATCACCCAGCTTGTTTTCTTCAAAGCTAGACTGATAGAAAGTATAACCGTTATGTTTTAGGGGCTCATTCATATAAATCTCACGCCGCCCAAGCTCTGGGACATAAACTAAGCTCTTATATCCCTTGGCCATGTTGGTTCCTTCGTAGCGATCGACGATAAACTTTTCCAGCGTCATATTAAAGCCCATGTCGATTCTTTTATTTCCGTAAGTTACAAAGTAAACACTATCGTCGGTGAAAAGCTGAATTGCACTGTTTTTCCCGAGCCAATGGTCGTTTCCGTTGAATTTGACCAACGCCGCTGACGTACTTGTTGGGTTCGGATAATCGAGCCTCGTATAAGTATATTCTACTCGCGCTTTTGGATAAGCCTGAATGACTCGAAGAGTGAGCCCCATCCATCCTGTCTCTAAAACGCCGCCGACAGGAACTGTGCCAGATTTAACAACCTTACCTGCCTTATCAAAAATTTTATATCGGAAGACGTCCCTTGTTTTCGTTGGGATCAAAGCAATTTCATTTTTTCCGCCCAGAGTTTCATAGTCGGATTTTGAAAGAACCACTTGTGCTGGACCCAGATCTAACTTCGCAGGCTGAGTTCCACTTTGAACGATCCATTCCATCATATTGATCATCGGGTTTTGCAATTGGAACCGGACTGCAGGGCCGTCTGTCACTTTGTCAGACTCGCGAATCGCAAAGTCCTTCTTTGCATAAGGCATATAATCTACGATTTCTAATTGATCCTTCTCACCTTCACCAAACACGACTTGCAGTGGTCGCCTCTTAGGGCTTCGGACTAAGAAGTTCACATCTTGTTCAAAAATTTTTTCAGAATTTTGCATGTCCTGTAATCGATAAACGATGAGATCTGTTTCAGTGATGGCAATGCTACGAGACGTTTCTCCGATATTCATTGAAATAGAACCATCCACGCCCAGCTTTCGCGTGACATAGGAACCCAAAATCAAAATGATAATCCCTGCATGAGCCATGACAAAGCCCACGTGGCGCTTCTTCCACGGTAAACGATCTACAGCCACAGCAATCAGATTGATGCAAAGAAGGACCATGGTGAAATACATATAAGGGGAATGATATATAAGTTGTTGTGCTGTGAGCATGTCGTACTTGGATTCAACGATTGTCCCCACAGCGGAAATGGTTCCAAGTGCGATGATTACAATTACAGCAAGTTTCAGTGAGCACAGGAACCTGAAAATATAGTCAGCCAACCGTTCGAGTCTTTTCATCTACTAATTTCCTAAGATTTTTCTGAATGGCTTTTTATTACCACTAATGAGGTCATTTACAATGACTAAGCCCTTTAAATGTAATGCGTCGTTGCAAATTCTTGGCCCCTCACCCTTTCCCTATTCAAAAAGTCTAAATTTGTTTAGGTTATTGATATGGCTAAAATTTATACCAAAAAAGGTGATCAGGGCGAAACTCGCCTCGTCAGCGGAGAAACCGTCTCCAAAGCGCACATGCGTCTAGAGTCTTACGGGACACTAGATGAACTCAACTCCACCATCGGAGTTGTGTTGAGCCACATACATGAAAGCCCCTCAAAGGATCAACTTCTCAAAAAACTCGGCGACAGTTTATTTCAAATTCAAAATGCACTTTTTAATTTAGGAAGTCAGCTGGCGTGCGCTGATGCAAAGTTAAGCAGTCAACTTCCGAACATTAGTGAAACCGAAGTCCAAACTTTAGAAATTAAGATCGACGACTTAGAAACAGAACTCGCGCCGTTGAAGAATTTTATTCTGCCAGGTGGATCCAAGGCCGCGGCGGCCCTTCATATTTCAAGAACAGTTTGCAGAAGAGCTGAGCGCCTCTGCATTCGTCTTCGAGAAGAAAACACTGAGATTCAACCAGTCACTATTCAATATCTCAATCGCTTAAGTGATCTTCTTTTTGTTATGTCGAGATTTTGCAATAAGACCGAAGGCTTTTCTGAAACTGAATGGAAAAGTAAATGAGTGAAGGCCAATCGCAACTGCGTCTAGAGATTGCACAAGAGTCTGACAGCGAAAAGCTTAAAAACTTTATTGTTAAACAGCCGTATTTACGAAACACCCCGATGGAACTCGTGGTTGATAGAAAAGGTTCGTTTTTTGACAAATACCGCCTTCAAACCGACGACTTTATTACTTTTAAGATGGTCAACGAAAGCGACGACATTGAGGGCGTTGCAAGTTTACTTTTTAGAAAAACTTTGCTCAACGGAGAAGAAACTCAAGTTGGGTTTGCTACAGATCTTAAAATATCCGCAAATCGTGAAGCCATTGTCTCATGGCCCGATTTGCTATTACCAGCTATGCAAGAAAGCGCAATTGAAAGAAATTGTGATTATATATTTTCGATATTAAGTTCCAGCCAAAGCCAAGCATACAACGCTCTTATTCGACCCAGAAGTGCTCGGCGTAATATTCCAAGATATTATTTCTACCGTAAGTACAACCTTGTCACAATCCACGGTAAAGTTCCATTTACCAACTTGCCGTTTTTAAAATCTGTAAACATCGCTCCAATGGAGCCTGAAGATTTAGAACCTTTGGCAAAGTATCTCAGTAGCAAAGCCATCCATAAGCCGTTGAGTTTTCCTTATTCAGTGGAATTGCTTCAAGAGCGTTTTAAAACCTGGAAAGGTTTTGAGATGCATAACTTTTTAATTGCAAAGAACTCTCGAGGAGACATTATCGGTTGTGTGGCGCCTTGGAAGGCATCGCAAATTATGGAGATTTCAGTTAACAATTACTCTGGATTTGGGGAGACCGTGTATACGTTCTCAAAATGGTTTTCTTATTTAGGATTTGTGAAGCGTTTACCAGCAGTTGCCGAAGATATTAAAATTAAATTCTTAACTCATTTGTATGCAGATAATCCCGATATTTTCGCTGCCTTATTGGCGGAAGCCTTTCGTGTCACGCAAAAAGATGAACTCTTAACTTACCCGCACTTTATAACGACGCCGTTAACTATGCCGCCGAAAAGCTTTTTGGTCTCGAATATTCCGTTTTCGATTTATACGATTTTGCCGCCAGAAAAGGCACTGCCAGACTTTTTGCAACTGCACAACATCACGCCGCCCCCAGAAATCGAGCCGATTCTTTATTAAGAAGGACCGTTAGCTAGCAAGCCTGGTATAAAACCATGTCAGCATTGGATCAACTTCTATAGTGTTATAGATGTTGATGTCCTCTAGATGAAACGGATTCATAACTGGATCTAAAAGGAAATCTGCAGAACCCAAATTTACGATTTGCTTTGCATTGTATTTTTTGATGAGACGAACAATCAGCTTATCTGCAGAGTCTGCCTCTTCGATTTTCTTCGACTCCGTTGTCTCGTCACTGATTTTGTTACACTCGTAAACATAATAGTGATTTGTTTTTCGGAGCATTTGCACAACATGAATATCTTGATATTTACTATTCGATGTCGGAGTTTCCCGCGCCTCTGAGCCTTCTAAGTCTTGAAACCAAACTGATCTTACAAACTCGTCGATAAAGTTAAATCCAAGAATATGCTCAATGGCAGAAACATTCGGGAGCGAACCCACGAAGAATCTTGGTTTTGGATTTGACTTTATATAACGATCGTAGAGTCCGAGTTGAACTAGGTTCACTAGAACCCGTCGGATTTTGCAGTTAGCTTGAAAGGTTTGATCATCTTCGAACATGCAGTTTACAAGTTCGACGGTGTTGCCCGTTAATTGATCAATGGCTTTTTGCGCTAATTTTATACGACTAAGAACTTCTGGTATACGAATTAAGGACTCGCGAACACTACTCTGATCCATCATGGATAAACCACTGAACAAGATGGCTTTCATTTATACCCCTCACACACCCAGATTTTCTTGCTTTCATTCCCCACGAACTTATTTGCAAGAAGCTTCTAGAATCTTTTCCCCAAACTAAGTTCCTAAAAACCTAGCGATTCATAAGCTTGGCTAACTTTATGCCTCAAATATGTGGAAAATTAAAATTCTATTGAGTACTGATGAAAAGTTTTCGTACAGAATTGTAATTGCGCCTCACATCAGTGCCTCTTAATCACCTATAAATGCTCATAAATAAGAAATACTTTGGACTCCCATAACGAGACCTTGGGCTAGACTCTCAATATATATAGTATAATCGTACCACCACGATACTTTGGTTTGTTAATATTTTAATAGCGACATAAGTGAGTCGAGATTAAAAGTCTCACTCAATTGGGGAACACATCAATGGCTATTAAGGGATTACTGCGTAAAATCTTTCCTTCTTTTTTTAAAGAAGAGTTCAATCCAGATGTTACTGCAACAGGAATCTTTGATCCCAACGCAAGCTCACCTTCACCACAATTTGATGCTCGGCCCATCCGACATAAACCGAACCGAGGACGTTCAGCGGACAAATATCTCCCTCTTGCCTTTATACTTCTTATCGCGCTTTTTTTAGCAGACACTACGATTTTACTTTTTAGAGATTCTCTTCTCCCGACGTCGGCTCCGCCAATGCTTCCGCAAGGACCTGAGGGCTTGAGTCAAAAACCTCGCTCAAGTTATGGACCCATCACGGACAGAAATATTTTTAACTCTGATGGAATTATACCCAACCCGCTTTCTGCACCCGAAGGTGAAATGTTTGCTGACACTGGCCCAGCGGTAAAATCAAACTTACCCCTCAACCTTATCGGAACCATTGTTCATGTGAACCCTGGAAAAAGTGTTGCAACAATTCAGCTCAGAACAACTAACGATGTTATCCCGTATTTACCAAACGACGAAATTTCAACAATTGCAGTCTTGGTCAGAGTGGAGCGGCGCAAGGCCATCATACGAAACTTAAGTAACTCAAGGCTTGAATACATAGAAATCCCTGAAGACGCAAAAATCACTTTTGCGAAAAGACCCACAACGACATCCGATGGTGTATTTAGAAAAGATGGCGATATCACATCGATTAAACGAACAGATTTAGACGGCTATCTTAAAAACTTGCCTGATCTCTTACAGCAGGCAACAGCGGTACCCAATATCGTTCCAGGCTCTGGCGGCGAGATTGACGGATTTAAAATGTTAGGTATTGAGCCCAATAGTGTATTTAACCAAATTGGTTTACAAGTTGGTGACGTCATTAAAGGCGTTAATGGTGAGCGCGTGAACAGTCCTGCTAAAGCTATGGAGCTTTATAACCAACTCAGAAACGAAGGGCGTATTGAAGTTGAAATTGAACGTGACGGACAGCCAACGTCGCTAATTTTTAATATCGATGAATAATAAAATGAAACCGAGGATGGTTTGATGAGAAAATTATTATTATTAACAATGCTATCACTTGCGATAGTATCCACTCATGTGCAAGCTCAGGATGACATACTCATGGAGAATGACTTTTTAGAATCTCCAGATATCGATATGGGTGATATGCCACCAGACATGGATCAGATGTACCAAGATCCCCCGCCCCCTCCGCCACCTCAAAACTTTGCGCCAGCACCAGCGCCGAGTGGATCAGGGTCAAACTTCAGTGGAACAAAAAAGCGCCGTACTCCGCCACTTTCTCAAGCAACAGATGCAGACATAACAAATGAAAACTATCCAGACCTCATTGATAGCTTTGACTTTCCGAACGCGGATATTGCCGACGTTATTAAAGCCATCTCTGAGTTAACTGGAAAGAACTTTATCGTTGACCCAAACGTTAGCGGTAAAATCACTATTATGGCTCCAACTCAGATCACAGTGGCAGAGGCCTACAAAGTATTTCTCAGTGCTCTTGCCATTAGAGGATTTGCAGTTGTTCCATCAGGAAAGTTTTTAAAAATTCTTCCCGTTCGGGATGCTCAGCGAGATAATCTGGAAATCTACTCTGGGGCTTATACTCCAGATACAGATCAAATGATCACACGAATTATTCACTTAAAATACGTTCCAGCTGCAGAGATGAATAAGTTTGCAACAAAACTTGTCTCTAAAAACGGAAACATTGATATTTATGAGCCAACTAACTCTTTGATTGTCTCCGATCAAGCCTCTAGTGTTCAAAGACTTATGAAGATCGTAAACCAACTTGATATCGCAGGTTTTGATGAGCAAATGGCAGTGATCAAAATCAAACACGCCAAAGCAAAAGATATTGCAGACCTTATTGATCAAATCATTAACAAAGACCAAAGAAACCAGCGAAGTCGTAACTTCGGTGCGGGTGTCCCAAGGTTTAGACCAGGTCAACAACAGCAATCAAGCGGTGGAAGTGCTTTTTCAAATGTACTTCCAGATGATAGAACCAATTCCATCATCGTAGTGGGAAACAAAGCAGGTATTGCAAAGATCAGGGAGCTTGTTAAAACGTTAGACTTTCCATTGGCAGAAGGTTCTGGCGGCGCCTATGTTTATTACGTTAAGCACGGTGAAGCTGAAAAAATCTCTGATATTATCAACGGAATTGCAAAACAACTTAAAGACGATCAACAAGGAACTGGAGGACCGATGCAAGGTATTCCTCCGCCAGTCTTTAATGACGGCTTCGGCGCACCGATGACTTCACAAAGCCAAAGCTCGGCAGGTCTGTTTGGTGCCGACGTCAAAGTTTCTGCGGATAAAGATACAAACTCCCTTATTATTGTCGGAAGCAGACAGGATTATCAGGCGATCTTAACTCTACTTAACAAGATCGATATTCCGCGTGATCAAGTTTATGTTGAGGCCATCATCATGGAAATGAGCGCTAACGATCAAACAAACTTCGGAATGTCTTATTATAAATTCGAACCTGGAACAGATGGCCTAGGAAGAATGGGCTTTGGTGGCCACAGTTCTCTTGCAACTCTAGCGTCTATCGGGGGCGAGGGCGCTATCCTCGGGTTCGGAAGTGGTGAAACAGTAAACATCAAAGTAGGCGGCCAAGATGTCGCAGTTAAGAGTTTAAGTGCTTTCTTAACTCTCTTGAAGAACAACGTAAAGTCAGACGTTCTAGCAACACCACAAATTATTGCAATGGACAATGAAGAGGCGACAGTTGAAGTCGGTCAAAACGTACCAGTTGGGATGAATGAAACAGTAGGTACGGGAGGACAGGTTTCACGAAGCACAGAAAGATTAAAGGCGACGATTAAACTTGTTATTAAGCCGTTCATCTCCCCTAGCAGTGAGACTGTTCGAATGAACATTAAACAAACGATTGCGCAAGTGGATGCGAATCCAGACTCAAGTGAGCTGGCAAAGATCTCACGAACGCTTTCTGAGCGTGCGCTTGAGACAAACATCGTAATGAGAGATGGTGACACTGCGGTTCTTGGTGGTTTAATGCGAGATCAAGTTTCTGATACAGTAACAAAGGTTCCGTTATTAGGCGACATCCCAGTTTTGGGTTGGTTATTTAAAGCCACGAGCAAACAGGTTCAAAAACAAAACCTGATTGTCTTCATTACTCCGAAGGTAATTAGAAACCCTGAAGACTCAAACAGACTTCTTTCACGCAAACTCGATGACAGAGTTCGCGATGTAAAGCAAGGTTTTGGCGGTAGAGATCGTCATGGGGCATTTACGGAAAACTTACGACCGAAGTTGAAACCTGCACCAACTCAAGATACTATCCAAGACGATTTCTTAGAGTTAGAAGATGAATTCGTTGAATAAGAGGAAATAAAAACTAAAAATGGCAGTCGATACCGTAGGTAACATTTTATTAAAAAGCACTTCAATGACTGAGGCCGAGCTCTCGGCTTTGTTTGAAGTTCCAACCGCTGACGGCACAAAGTTGGGAGAAATTTTAAGGCAAAAAAATGCCTCTACTCCTGATGAAGTTTTAGCTGAGTTGTGTAAACATATGGGCCTTGAGTATTTTAAAGATATCCCTGTAAATGATATCGTCCCAGACTTAGTGAGAAATTTACCTATCAATTACGCTAAGACTCATTCGATTTTACCTTACAAAGAGAGCCATGGCGTAGTGAGTGTGCTGACATCAAACCCCCTCAACTATCAGGTCCTTGATGATTTGCGTGCACTTTATGACAAGAACGTGGTAGCGCTTGTTTCTACTTCAAGCCGTATTCAAGATGCCATCAATAAGGTTTATGAAAAATCTGGTGCACACCTTCATGGTTTAGATGACATTGAAGATGAGGAATACGATCTTGATGAGCCCATCATTGACCTGCTTGAAGCAGGCGATGATGAAGCGCCGGTGATCCGTTTGGTGAATACTCTTCTTTTCCGTGCGGTGAAAGAAAAAGCATCAGATATTCATATCGAACCTTATGAAAAGGACATGGTTGTCCGCTTTCGTATTGACGGTGTTTTATACGATATTTTTAAACCACCAAAAAAACTTCAAAACTCAATCACCTCTCGTATTAAAGTTATGGGTAACCTTAACATTGCAGAGAAACGTCTTCCTCAAGATGGTCGTATTCCGCTAAAGCTTGCAGGAAAAGATATCGATATTCGTTTAAACTCCGTTCCAACATCCCACGGTGAACGATTGGTGATGCGTCTTCAAGATAGATCCAACGTTATTCTCGAGCTAGAACAGCTTGGTTTCTCGCCCGAGGACTTAGAACAAATCAACGCCCTTCTAGAAAAAACCCACGGGATTATTCTGGTCACTGGGCCAACGGGTTCTGGTAAGTCCACTACCCTTTACGGATGTATCACAAAGATTAACAACACTGACACAAATATCATCACCGTTGAAGATCCTGTGGAGCAGCGAATTCATGGCATCGGGCAAATTCAAGTCAATTCGAAAATTGGTTTAACTTTTGCGAGCGGACTGCGAAGTATTCTTCGTCAAGATCCCGATGTTATTATGATTGGTGAGATTCGTGACTATGAAACTGCTGAGATTGCTATTAACTCATCACTAACAGGTCACTTGGTTCTATCTACTATTCACACCAATGACTCTGCGGGTGCGATTCCACGGTTGTTGGATATGGGATGTGAACCTTTCTTGATTGCTTCTTCACTTCTTGGTGTTATTGCTCAAAGACTTGTTCGCGTTCTTTGCCCGCATTGCAAGGTTCCTTATGAACCTACTGATTCTGAACTTGCGACCTTAGGAGTGACGCGGGAAAAAGCAGCTCAGGGCCATGTTCATAAAGCTGTGGGCTGCGCGCAATGTAATCAAAAAGGTTATATTTCAAGAACGACGGTTGTTGAACTTCTGCAAATGTCTGAAGAAATTCGCCAACTCATTTTGCAGAAAAAAGATGGTGGAACTATTAAAAAAATGGCAATCCAACAAGGAATGCGAACTCTTCGTGAAGACGGCGTGCGCAAAGTTCTTATGGGGATCACCACCATTGAAGAATTATTAGCCAACACTCAAATTGACGAATAATAAAAATATCCATTTCTTGCCTCAATCTCGTTGATTAACCTTTTTATCTATGATTCGATTATTAGCTTAAGACCTCTGAACATAAATAAAAGGAGTTAGAATGAGAAAGATCATTATTTGCAAACTAGCTATATTCATGGCTATCACAACAGCATCTCTTACAGCCAACGCACAGTATGCAGGTGAAAAGACCGTTCGCGCACTACTTGGTTTTAAGGGCGGAGCTATTCACCTTGGCGCTGATTACGAAGTCAGACAAGGTGGTGTATTAGGAATGGGAGGATATTTCTTTTTGCAAACCGATGATGATGGTCCAAACCCAGTTCATGAAGTATTGGCTTTAGGTGCCTTCGCTCCAGTTCATCTTTTGACTGATAGCCGCGTTGACGCCTACGTTGCACCAGGATTTGGTTTTGCGATGATTGATCATCCATCTCCAGCAGGCGATGATGAAACAACGTTTGGTCCAAGCTTTAAAGTCGGCGTAGATTTCAGAGCATCTGGAAATATGAAAGTCGGAGTTCAGCATTTTATTCTGACAAACTGGCTGTCTGACGAGACAATGGATCAAGTAAGCTTTACTAGCGCTAGCTTTACGTTTGCATTCTAATTGGTCTGATTAACCGATTCAAAAGATGTTGCCCTCGGTACCTTCTGGCTGATAGCCTTAATCTATGCCTGTTTTTGAGTACCGTGGGATAGACAAATCTGGAAAAACTGTTCGAGGAATTGTTGATTCTGAAAATCAACGAACGGCACGCTTAAAACTGAAGCGTGACGGAATCTACATCACCAATCTCATTAACAAACAAAAAAGTCTTGCTAAAAAGCAGTCTGCTAAAGGTGCGGCTTCTGGTCGCGTAAACGTTCAAGATCTTTCGATGATGACAAGACAGCTTGCAACACTCATTAAGGCCAACGTTCCATTGGTGGAATCTTTATCCGCCGTTTCTGAGCAAGTTGAAAATGAAGTTTTAAAAAGTGCAGTAGCGGATTTACGAAACCAAGTGAACGAGGGTGCACAACTCCACCGCTCTATGAGAAAGTATCCAAAGATATTTAACAACATCTATGTCTCCATGGTTGAGGCGGGTGAGATGTCAGGTACCCTCGATATCATTTTGCTAAGACTTGCCGAGTTCACCGAGGCCCAAAACGAATTAAACGCTAAGGTGAAATCGGCAATGATGTATCCAGTGATTATGATGCTGTTTACATTAGGGATGCTTTTTGTTCTTTTTATTTTTGTTATTCCAAAAGTCACACAGGTTTTTGAAGACGCTGATAAAAAACTCCCGTGGTTTTCTGAAGTCATTATCAATTTGTCTGGTGTAATGGTAAACTACTGGCACATCATTCTTATTGTTGGGGCTGGAGCCGTGTTGATGTTCAGAAGCTGGAAGGCTTCACCTGCAGGGTCAGATAAGTGGGATGCCATGCTTCTGACTTTTCCAGTGGTTGGGAAAATGGCAAGGCTTATTGCCGTAAGCCGTTTTACAAGAACACTCTCAACACTTCTTGCAGGCGGTGTTCCTATGCTTCACTCCATGGACATTGTAAGACATGTTGTTGCCAATGCGGTTTTAGCAAAGGCCGTTGAAGAAGCACGGGAAAACATTTCTGAGGGGGAATCCGTAGCAGGTCCACTTCGAAAATCTGGCGAATTCCCTCCCCTTGTGATAACGATGATAAGTATCGGGGAAAAAACGGGCGATCTTGAAAACATGCTCACTCAGGTGAGTGATGCCTACGACTTTCAGGTCAAAAACAGCATTCAGGGGCTAACAAGCTTGCTCGAACCCATCATGATCGTCACCATGGGTATTGTTATTGGGATTATCGTTTTCGCGATTATGATGCCGATTATTGAAATGTCCCAGGGAGTATAAGCGGCGTGTCTATAATGCACAATATCCTTAGAGTTTATAGTGAAGTTTGTTAGTATTTTTTCTTTAGTGCGCTTCTAAAAAAACGAAGCGTCAAGTGGTTTGGAGGTATGGAATGTTTAGGTTCAAAAGAATAAAGAATCAATCAGGTATGACCCTTATTGAGATTCTCATTGTGTTAGCGATTGTTGCTGGAATGGGTACATTACTTTTCCAAGGTGTATTTAAGAACTTCTTTAAGTCACAAGTGCAAGAAACAAAAATCATCATGGGTAAAGTTTCGCAAGCATTACAGCTCTACTATGTCGATTGCGGCAGCTACCCTTCAAGTTTAGATGGTCTATTGGATAACCAAGGTAGCGAGTGCCGAAGCTGGGGACCTGACCCTTATCTTGATAAATATCCTCAAGACGCTTGGAGAAACGATATTATATATGAACTCAGCGGAAACCGTTTCGTACTTCGGTCCCTAGGTGCGGACAAAAAAGAAGGCGGATCTGGAACCGATGCTGATATCTCTTCAGAGGACCTGTAGTCTCTTTTTTAAAAGGAGAAATCAAATTGCAACGGAGTCAGGAACGAGGGTTTACCCTTATTGAAATATTAATTGTTCTTGCGCTCCTTGCGGGTTTGATCGTCTACACTGTTCCCAAGCTCTCCACTCGAGATCAAATTCGCTCAGCTGTCCGTCGTCTCACCGTAATTACAAAACAAACTCAGACCACTGCGAGGCTCAGTGGCTCTGTTCATCGTTTGGTTGTTTCAATGCCTGCCGATGAAGACCAACCGCATACCTACTGGGTGGAACGTGCTACCGAAAAAGACATTGCTCTCACCTTCAGCGATGCCGAAGACGATGATAAAAGCGATGATGAGCCCACAAGCAGCACGGGCTTTGAAATTGAAGCGCGAGTTACAAAAAGACCTGAAACACTCCCAAGTAAATTGTTTTTTGAAGATATTGAATTCTCTGAGAGAAATAAAATTTCAGAGGGAAAAGCTTATATTTACTTTTTTCCTGAAGGATTGGTGAGCCGTGCAGCGATCCATTTGACCAATAAAAAAGCGTTGCAGTGGACCATCGTGATCAACCCTTTAACGGGAGTAGGAACAGTACTGACAGAGTATAAGGCGCTCAAGGATATCCAGTGATGAAACGCAATGGATTCTCATTAGTCGAAGTTCTTTTAGCCACGATCATTTTAGCCGGGGCGCTAGTTGCGCTTTCGTCTTCTTGGAGTGGTACGGTTTCGTCGCAAAACAAATCAGGAAAACTGCAAGTCATCACTTCCCTTTTGAAAAGTAAAATTACTGAGCTAGAAATAAAATATGGTCAAGTGGGCTTCGGCGCAATTCCCGAAGAAGAGGCTGGCGATTTTGGAAGTGAATTCCCTGAACTCACATGGAAATCTGAAGTTCGTGAACTTGAGTTTCCAGATCTCTCAGCACTTTTACAAGCACAGCAAGATGGCACCATTGATGAGACCACTCGGACCGTTGTGAGCCAGATGACTGAGCATTTTTCAAAGAACGTTAAAGAGATAAAGATCACCATCTTATGGACGGTTCCCCGTAGAAAGCCACTTGAGTACTCGGTGACAACATACATCGTCAACTATGAAGGCGGCATGCCTACGCCAGGAGCGGGGCTATGATAGTAAAGAAAAGGCTCAACGGATTTACTCTAATTGAAGTGGTAATCGCGATGACGATTATGGCATTTTTAACCATTATGGTCTCTCAATCCATGAGACGAAGTGCTGACTTTAAAGAAAAAGTTCAGCGCAACATCGATCACCGGTCTGCAGTTAATTCTGCCATGAGAATTATTGAGCGAGACATTAATCTTGCTTATCATTATCAAGATGTGAACACCGAAGTTTTAAAAGCCATTGAGAGCAAAAAATCGACTCCACAAACGAATAACCAGAATCAAAATCAACCTGGGCAAACTAATCAATCGGGTGGCCAAAGACCTCGGAGTGTTGGGAACCAAGGCCAACCTAACAACCAACCTGGTCAAGCGACGCAAGGGTATGATTTAAAAATCAGAGAGATTCCCAACCACACAGCATTTATCGGTGCGCGGGATTCCATTCACTTTACAAACTTAAACAACGTGACGGTTCAGCCTGGGAAACAATCCTCAGATCAACAAGAAGTTGGATACTTTGTAAGAAGCTGCCGCCGACTTAAAAGCCCTGATGAATCGACAAGATGTTTATGGCGAAGAACTTCAGACTATATCGATGATAAGGTTGACGAAGGTGGACATGAATCCATTCTCATTGAAGGTGTGACTAAGTTTGAACTGCGCTACTTTGGAAAAGAAAAAGAAGATTGGGTGGATTCATGGGACAGCACCTCTGAAGACGCAGCAATTAAAAACAAGTTCCCTTCTGCAGTTGAAGTCACACTCACCATCGAGCAAAACAACCGTGAAATTTCAGCAATTTCAGTTATTCCTCTTCGATTCCCGAATAATCTTGAAGACGATCAACAAAAAACACAGACGCTAGGCCAAGAGGCACCGCCACCACCTAACTTCCCAGGAGGCGGCTGATGTTTAAAATCTTAAAAAGAAAAACAAAAAAATTAAATCAGAAGGGCGTTGCTCTTTTAATGGCCATGTTTTGTGTCATGATCATGGCCTTTCTTGCTGTTGAAATTAGCTTTGATACAAGCGTTGAGTATATTCTGACAAATAAAGAGTTTCATAGGGTGAAAGCCTATGAAGCAGCAAAGGCAGGCCTTGAACTCTCGTTACTTCGAGTGCAGCTTTTTAAAAATGTGACAAAACAATTTGGTGATCAGTTAAAGGGACAAGAAAGTATTATTCAGATGATCTGGTCACTGCCGTTCTCATGGCCGCCGATGATTCCCGAATCGACGTCCATTGTATCAAAAGATCAGCTCAATACTTCCCTTAGTGAATCTTTTATGGAAGCACGGTACGTGACTCAAATTTCTGCCGAGGGTTCTAAAATCGATATTAATGATTTGGATTCACCGAGCGAAACTTTAAGAAACGCGACTCGTGATCAACTCGAACGAATCTTTATTCAGCGTCTTGAAAATGATGATGATTGGGCTCAGCGAAACCGAAACCTCAACTACGAAGAAATTATCAATAACCTCCAAGACTGGATTGATGAAGATACAACCAGTTTAAATGGCGGAAACGAAAACAATCTATACCCTGACGTCGAAGACGACGCTCAAATTCCCCCGAATCGGCCTTTTCAGACTATGGATGAAATCAAAATGGTATCTGGCGTGACGGAAGATATATTCCGATTCCTACTCCCCCACATTACTGTGTATGGAACAAAAGGAATTAGCGTCAATCAGGCCTCGCCAGAAATTTTACAATCCATTGACCCGATAATTAATGAAGAAATGGCGGATAGAATCATCGAAAGAATTAACAATTTAGATGAGGGCGGACCGTTTCGCGATGAACAAGACTTTATGTCCTTCATTGGTGCTAATCAACAGACTTTCAATCCATCAAAAATTCCGCTTCTATTTGGGAGCGAATATAACTTCCGAATCCGTTCCATTGGTGAATTTCAAAATGTCACTCGCGAAATCATTGCGATAGTCTATGATATTGAGGCTGTTCGAGATCAGCTAATTACCATACTTGATAGCGAGCAGACCGATCCAAATAACCAAAACCAAAGCGATAACCAGGATCAAAATCAGAATCAAAACAACAACCAGGATACGAATCAAAACCAAAATCAGAACCAGAATCAGCAGCAACAACAGAAGCCTTCTACCACCAAACCGAGAATTATTTATTGGTGGGAAAACTAGCTCCTAAAATTGGGGGCGTTTCGGTACCTTTGTCTAGCTTTTCTTCACTGACAAATTGCTATATTATCGCCATTATTAGAAAATAAAAATGGAAGTCATCTTAAGTATTTACGCGAATAGGTTGAGACATGAGAAGCATCGGGATTGATATTGGAACTCTCAGCATAAAAGTTGCTGATGTAGAGCTCGCAGGTCGCTCCATCGTCGTGCGCGATTTTTTAGAAATCCCTTATAGCCTAGATATTTCTCAAGACAAACATGTTGAAATTCTTGCGGCATTAAATCGAATTGCTTCAAGCTATGATCCACACTCTTGTAAATTTTCAATCGGTGTTTCACAAGACCGGGTCAGCATTCGGAAAAAGAGTTTTCCGTTTAAAGAACGAATTAAAATTATTAAGAGCTTACCATTTGAGTTAGAAGACGAAATTCCCTTTGACCAAGACAAAGCCATCTTTGATGCAAAAATTATTGAGCAAACAAGCGACGGCTCTCAAGTTCTTGCATGTGCGACTCCCAATCAGTATATCGAAGAACTTCTTGAACTTGCCAACGAAGCTGGCATTGATCCCGATGTTATCAGTACCGACGGGTTTGCACTTTCGAACCTATTTACCAACTGGTGGCTATCACCAAGTGAGGTTTCGCAATCCGTTTCACAAAGTGCTGAAGTCTTTATCCATTTAGGCCACTCAAAGTCTATTCTCGTTATCGTTAAAGACGGAAGACTTCTTGAAACAAGATCCATACAGATTGGCGGACTCGACGCCGTCAAAGCGATCCAAAAAACCTATGACATTTCCTACGCAGAAGCTCTTAAAGGTTTACAAGAAAAGGGATTTGTACTGACCAAAAATGACGGTGCAACAAAGGATCAAATTACTTTCTCAAATGCTATTATCAATGCGCTCAACCCACTCATCTTTGAAATCAAAAAAACTTTAGTGGAATTTGAAAGTACAAGCGGAATCACTGTTCAAAACGCAAGCCTTCTTGGTGGCCTTAGCCACTTAGTCAATGTTGGACCTTTCTTTACGCAAAGACTTGGGATTATGTCAAACCCAGTAAACCATCTCTCGTCTGGAATGAAGGTTTATGCGGCTCAGACTAATGAATTATTAAAAGATTCAGCCATTGCCATTGGTCTTGCTATTGAGGGACTAAAGAAACCTAAAAACCCTGCGATTAACTTCAGAAAGGGTGAATATGCTAAGGCTGGTGCGGACGCCACTCTTTTCTGGAATAAATGGAAAAAAACAATTCAATACGCAGCAGCTGCAATCGTTGTTTTTACGATCTACTCCTATTCTCGTGATGCAATTAGTGTTTCACTTGTGGGTAAAGCGGACTCTGCCTTATCAACTGTCGCGCGTTCTCCTGCCGTGGGGTTGCGAGGTGCAGAAGCGCGCCCTGGTAATATTCGAAGATATATTCGGGAAAAGAAAAAAGAAATCAACGATTATCAAAAACTTGGTGACCTAAAAAATATTAACTCTCCCCTAGATATCATCACTAAGATCTCAAGCGCTCTTCCACCAGTGCGAAGTTTACCCGTGGATATTCGCCAGCTCTCTGTTCGTAGCGAAACCGTAAATCTACAAGGCGAAATCAGTACAACAGATCAACTCAACACGATGAAAAGTTTATTGCGAAACCTTGCGGTAGATAAACAGCTTCAGGACTTGCCGCCAACAATAAGTTCAAAGGATGGTCGTTTGGTGTTTCATGTGAGCTTTAAAATGGATCGGAAAGTTAGGTAGTGCTATATGGATAAGTTAAAAGAGCTTTTTGATCAGATAAAAGATACCGTCAGCGCACGCTGGGAACAATTTCAGGAAACGGATACGTATATTTCTTTGAGAGAAAAATACGACAACCTTTCACCTCGTGGGCAAAGTGCCGTTGTTTTTGTTAGCTTCGCATTTGCGTTTCTTATCGTATTCAGTATTCCGTATGGTTTCTTTTCATCTTCACAACAAACCATTGCCGAGTTTGAGGATACAAAAGAAACTATTAATGATTTGTTAGAAGTCTCCCAAGAAGTTAAAAATATTCCTGCACTCACCGCGTCCACAACAAGTGCTGATTTAAAATTACGGGTAGACCGCATCTTAGCTGAAAGAGGTTTGGGACGTGAGCAAATTACATCTGTCACGGAAACACAATTTACGAATCCAGAAGGCTCTAAGCTAATTCCTTCACAAATTATTGCTTCAGGGGTTGAGGCCAACTTAAAGCAACTTACGATCAAACAGGTCGTTGATATCGGGCATGACATCGAGCGAATATCTCCTCTTGTCAAGATTTTGAACCTCGAAATGCGTGCGACGCCTGAAGATGTTCATTACTATGATGTGCAGTTTCGAGTCTCAAGTTTTATGGTTCAAGAGTCGAACCAGCAACCAGCAAATCAAGGATCAAGAAGGCAGTAAGTGAAGTACATAAGCGCGCTGATAAATTTCATTAAAAACAATAAGAAGAAAGTCTTCTTAGGTTTTGTGGCTTATCTTGTGTTTATGGTTCTTTTGTTTCCGTTTGGTGATTTAAGTAACTACGTCACAACACAGATTGCACGCGCGACACAAAATCAAATTTTTTTAAAATTTAAAGATTTGAGTTTTTCATTGGTACCGAGTTTAGGTTTAAAGCTAACGGATGTCAGTGTGCAGGGTTTGCAGTTTCCGCCACTCAGTTGTGATAGTGTAACGATTGCGCCTTCTATTGCAGGGCTTTTAGCATTTAAGCCTGGTGTAAGCCTTTATGCTAAAGGTTTATTTGACGGAGATGTTGCTTTATCTACTCGAGGTGGGAGCAAAGCTCCATCAGGCGCTACGAAACAAACAATCTCTGTTGATGCCGACAGCATCGAGATCTCGCAAATTGCATCCATTGCAAATCTTCCGATGAGTCTTGATGGCAAGATGAACTTAACCTCAAAGGTCATTTGGGATCCGTCCCTCTCGGTTCAACCCGATGGCGAGGTGGATTTAAGAGCTGTGCGCATTGCTATAACGTCAGCAAATATACCCACCCCGATTGGTCCACTAAATCTTCCCGATACAAAGTTTCAGGAACTTATTTTGAAGGGACAGATCAGTGAGGGAAGCCTTAACATCGAGAGAGCGCAATTTGGCAAAGAGAGCGATGAGCTTTTTGCTCAAATAAAAGGCAATATGAATCTTCAATTTCGTACGGCGGGCGGACAAGTGAACGTCGACCCTGGTGCCTTTGATCTTACAATTCAAATCAAAACAAAGTCTAGCTATCAAGCCAAGGCAGGGCTTTTCTTAGGGTTTTTAGATTCTTATAAAAGATCGGAGACGCCTCAAGGTAACGAATATTTGTTTAAAGTGACTGGACAAAACTTCTATGCGCCGCCTCGGATCACTCCTGCCCGCAGCTTTTAGCGTTGCATTAACTATTTCAAAACCTCAGAACATCTGATTTAACATCCCTAGCGCTCTATCTAAACGAGAACAATTAAGTTACGTAGACTTGATAGAGAAGGAGATAATATGGCAGGGGTTAACAAAGTTATACTCGTTGGTCGTCTGGGTTCTGATCCAGAACTTAAATACACTTCAAACAGTCAAGCTATTGCTAGATTTTCAGTTGCTACAAGTGAGCAATGGAAGAATAAACAAACTGGCGATATGCAAGAGAAGACCGAGTGGCATAGAATTGTTGTTTGGGGAAAGATGGCTGAGATTTGCGGACAACATTTAGCAAAAGGCCGCCAAGTTTACATCGAAGGGAAACTCCAAACTCGTTCGTGGGAAGACCAAGCCTCTGGTCAAAAGAAATACTCTACTGAAGTTGTTGCTCAAACCGTTCAGTTCCTAGGTGCTGCAGGTGAAAGATCTCAAGGTGCTGGTGCTGGCGCAGGCGCAGGTGCTGGACAAGCTGGAAGTGACTTCGGTCAAGACTTCGGAGCTGAGCCTTCATTTGATTCTGACGAAGAAATCCCATTCTAAGATCACTCATTTGTGAGTTAAAATAAACATAAAAACCCAAGCTCTTAAGGCTTGGGTTTTTCTTTTTTAAGAGTCGTGGTATATTTTTATATAAATTCAACTCATGGATAAAATATGGAAGCTTTAGTTTATATAATAATAATCGGTGGATTCTTCTTCTCTACTGTTATTGAAGTTCTCAATCTCAAAAATATGAAATCCACAATTCCCGAAGAATTTGTCGGATTCTATGATCAAGAAAAATACGCAAAGTCGCAAGAATATCTGAGAGTCAACACTCGCTTTGGGCTCCTCGCATCGAGCTTCTCAACGCTCCTTTTAGTTTTGTTTATTGCACTCGGTGGATTTAACGTTACTGATCTGTTTGTGAGGCAGTATTTTGAAAGCCCTATTGTACTGGGCATTGCCTACATTGGTTTACTTTCTTTTTTAACAATGCTGGTGGGTTTGCCCTTTGGCATTTATGAAACTTTTGTGATTGAAGAACGATTTGGGTTTAATAAGACCACTCCTAAAACCTTCGTTATCGACTCTATCAAATCTATTCTTATGAGTGTGGCTATCGGTGCACCAGTGCTTGCAGTTGTGCTTTGGTTTTTTGAGACTTTCGAGTTTGCGTGGCTTTGGGTCTTTCTTTTTATCGTCGCGTTTCAGTTATTTATGATGTTCATCGCTCCTGTGACGATAATGCCTTTATTTAATAAGTTTGAGCCACTCCCCGATGGTGAACTCAAAGATTCTATTGAAGCCTTCGCGAAGAAAGAGAACTTTAAACTTTCAGGGCTTTTCAGGATGGATGGTAGTAAAAGATCCACAAAAGCCAATGCCTACTTCACTGGGTTTGGGAGGTTTCGAAGAATTGTTTTGTTTGATACTTTAATCGAAAAGCATTCTAAGGAAGAACTTGTCGCAATTCTTGCCCATGAGATTGGCCACTATAAGGAAAAACATATCATGCGACAACTTATTGTCTCGACGGTTTCGACGGGCTTGATGCTTTTTATATTTTCACTTTTTATTAACAACGAGGCTATCTTTGCTGCTTTTCAGATGGAGCACTTGTCGGTTTATGCAAGTTTTGTGTTCTTCGGTATTTTTTATTCGCCAATTTCGAGTTTGTTTTCACTCTATAGCCTTCACTTGTCTAGAAAATATGAATTTGAAGCCGATGCTTATGCCGTAAGAACTTACGGTCATCCTGGTGCATTGAGTGAAGCGCTAAAAAAACTTTCAGTGGATAATTTATCGAATATGAGTCCGCATCCGTTAAAGGTATTTTTCGAATATACTCATCCGCCCGTCGTACAACGAATTCGTGCTATTCAACATTCCGAATAGCCATCTCAAATGCAATCCGCGAAAGCCTTGCATGGACAGTAGAAGTGTTGGCCGCGTGAAGAGCCTTATTCATCCGAACAGAGCAATTCACACCTTTCTGATCATTAGTCTCCGCCGCTAAAAAAGAAATAGTACGCATATCATCCGCATCATCAGTCCAATACCCCCCAAACCGCTCCCCCAAAAACAGGGACGGAGCACTCGCCCCCCAAACACCAGTGATATCAGGAAACGCCTCCGTCCCCTGCTCCGCCAGCGCCAGCGCTAGCTCTGCATTGCCCTCCGAAACCTTACAGCTAATGTGGCTCGTCAGACCGTCGACCATAATAAAATCGCATATATAGGCATCTTCGCCTGGTACTTTCTCTTTATAAATAAAGAGCGAATCACTGGTCACTCCGATAAATCCCATGGCGATATTGGTATCAATATAAGGGTAGCATCCGCGGTTCTCAGCTTGAACTAACGCGCTTTCGTAGACATCGCGACCCTCGGATTTATACGCAGAACAGTTTTGGAATGGAAGTATCAGCGATGAGCAAAACAGAATGATTATTAGTCGCGCGATTGATTTCACAAAAAACCCACCTTAGTAGTTCTCAATCGGAGACAATGACCAAAAACTTAACCCACCATCTCAATATGAAACACCCAACCACGGGGACGGAGCCACTTTTGTTTACTGGGAGGCGTACGGCATTCGGACACCCATCGGACACCTGCCCGAACATACCGCAAGCATCGCTTGCTAGATCAAATAAATTTGCTTTAAGACGGACATAGATTTTGCAGGAATAATTATTTATGAGAATTTCAAGATCCCATCAATTATATTTACCTTCAGCCGCCGTTCATTTTATGTGGCGATGCCACAACAAAGAGCACTACCTAAGATCGTTGATGATAAAAGCGCTCTATATGTTGGCGGTGCGTGAGAGTCTTAAGAAAAACAAAAATGTTTTTATTCACGCCTACTGCGTAATGGACAACCATTATCATCAATCTGTCTCGTACGACGAAACTTCTGAGTATCTATCTAATTATATGAGGTACGCGCATAGCTTATTTGGAAGTCGTTACAACAAGCTAAGCCAGCGGTCTGGAAAGGTGGCGGAGTCTCGACCTAAAACATGTTTAATTGAGAATACTGAGCATGAAATGAGGGTCCATTTCTATATTGAGGCGAATCCCATTCGCGCTAAAATGTACACGCCAGAAGAGTTAAAGAATTATAAATACAATAGCTTCAGATACTATGCTTACGGAATAAAGGATGACAGCGATATACTTAGAGACCCCGAGTGGTATACCAAGCTTGGCAAAACTCCAGGAGAACGGCAGCGAAAATATCGGAAGTTATTTTATGCATATCTAAGAGAGCAAGATCTGTTGAAGTCGAATTTCGAAACAGCCTATATTGGTTCACCGATTTGGGTAAACGAACAACGAAGAAGAATTTCATCTCTGCTTCAGAGCGCCGATACGAGTTAGTCTTAAACAAACACCAACATTTTATTTCTACTTTGCTGTTTCTTATGAAGGGAATGGATTCCTTTATTTAAAGACCCCGACTAAACCACTGTTGTTTGTGAAATGCGGGCTATTGTTCAAAACAACAGATACATTTTTTGTTGTGAGCGATCAAAAATTTCTTTTCGTCTTTGCCGATCTAAAAGGAACTGATCGAATTCGAAAACCACCAAAAGTTTAAAATATTCAAAGAAAGCCCAAGCATTCTCACTCATTTGGGCTCCGTCCCCTCTGAGTACGAGTAATCGTTAGGTTTGGTGCGTGCGCATTTTTGGGTGGATTTGAGTCCATGCATCTCGTGCTTGTTCTATAATCGTTGCTTGATCCATGGTCATTAACTTGCCAGCTCGAACCACTAACTTACCGTCAACAAAGACGTTTTCCACATCAGAGGGTGAAGCCCCGTAAACGATCTGGGAGGCTCCGTCCCCGCTGGGGTTCATGGAGAGTGAGTTTCGGGAAATCATTACTATATCTGCTTTTTTTCCGATCTCTAAAGTTCCGATCTCATGATCGAGTCTAAGTGCCTTTGCTGCATCCACCGTCGCCATTTCTAAAACTTTCCACGCAGGCATTGCTCGCGGACCATACTTCACTTTATGTAAGGTAGCAGCCAAACTCATCTCATAGAAAATACTGAGGCGGTTATTGCAAGGCGCTCCATCCGCTCCCAACATTACAGGAATATTACGCTTCAACATCTCTGGTATATCAGCGATCCCAGACGCTAATTTTAAGTTGCTTCCAGGGCAGTGGCATACCCGTGTGTTAGTTTTCTGCAACAAAGCCATCTCTTCATCTGAGACATGCACACAATGGGCAAGTATTGTATCCTCACCTGAAAAACCTAAGTCATTTAAATAAGATATATTTCGTCGCCCGGTCATCTTTTGGACAAGTTCCACCTCACCCAAGTTTTCAGAAGAATGAGTTTGCAAATACCATCCGTTTTCACGCGCTAACTTAACAGATTCGCGCAACAAACTCTCTGTACAGCTCACAGCAAACCGAGGTGTTACGGCATAGAGAATTCTTCCACCCGAAGCCTTATGCCACTTCTTCCCTAAATCGTAAACTTCTCGCAGTGAATCCTCCGTCTTTTCAAGCAGCGGCGCGGGAACTCCGTCCCCCTGATCCATTTGGGTTTTGCCGCCGATGTATCTCAAGCCAATTTCGTCTACAACCTTGAAAACTCGCTCGTGAGAATGAGTTGTGCCGAAATCACAGATAGTGGTTGTACCACCAAGTAAAAGCTCAGCTGCGCCTAATTGAGCGGAGGCTTGGGCTCCGTCCCCGTCGAGAGAAGCTTCGAAGGGCCATGTGCGCTCCTTGAGCCAATCTAGCAGCTCGAGATCGTCGGCTTGGTGGCGTAAGAGTGTTTGGATGAGATGAATGTGCCCCTGAATAAACCCTGGCAGAGTGAACATATCGCTGCCATCAATGAGCTCCGTCCCCAGATCGGGTTCGAGGGTTCCAATGGATTCGATGATTCCGTCTTTGATAAGCAGATCCGCTCGAACATAGCCATGCGCCTTAGTCATTGGTATCAATGTGGAGTTTTTAATCAAATATTTCACAGATTAGTAGCGTAGCATAATCCCCAGACGGCCGCTATAATACGACGTAGCAACCTGATCAGACTTCGGCTGCATTCCATACTCCACATGAATCGGGATATACATGTTTTGTCCTAACTTTAAATCAATCCCACCGCCAAAGCCATAGACAGCAGTGGTTCCGAAATCCGATTCAATATTATTACTCTTTACCGTCATTGGTTGCTGTAATCCGACCCCTGGGCCGACCCATACGCTTTCAACGAGATGAATCCTGGCAAAAGCAAGTGCTGTGAAGTACGTGATCTTGGTCTCACAAGCATTCGTACCTTCGCAGTTATTTCCTGCTCCGTCCCCGCTGACGTTGAATTGTTCGATTCCTAGGAGGCCTCTTACGGACATCCAATTGGTTAGCCAGAAGTCAGCAGCACCTGATACCGAAAACCCTACCCCAGTCTGATCGACCTTCTCCTGAGGAGCAGCTCCTATAACCACTTCCATGGAATTAAACCCTACCCCGAGCAAACCACCGAGAGCAAAGTTAGAGTCGCTCTTGGATGGGGACGGAGCCGCTTTTGAGGCGGATGTGGGCATTTGTTTTTGCTCCGTCCCCGCTTTGCGGGTGCGGGGTTGGACTTGGTGGCTTTTTACTGGTTTGCCTCTTAAGATTTCTGCAACTGCGCGATTGCCCTTCACCGCTCTGATACGCAAAAAAGATGTCTTCTTGCCCGTTGCGGGATTAATTGTCTCTACGATTTGGCCCTTCTTCGCACTCAAACCATCTAAAATTATTAAAGCTCTCTTTCCTTTGACCTGATCGACATGAGCGGCCTCGACAAAATGAGAAAACAAAATAACACAAAATATTAATAAGTATTGTTTGGCCATTGACACCTCGTATGTACCTTATTTTATTAGTATCTTCATGAGTTTATCAAGCAAAGTAAAAACACAGGACGTAAGTATTGCATTTGCTTGTTAACCATATCTTCATTAAGATAATTCCTAGATATAATTTAATATTCTGCTAGACAGAATTCGTAATTCTGAAATTTTTGGAGGCGCTTTGAACAATAACATTTTACTCGTTGAGGACGAGCCTGAACTAAGAGAATTTCTTCAGACTGTATTTCAAGAGAACGGATACAACACTGTCGCTGTGCCCGACGGAGCCAAGGCCTTTGAAACTTTACAATCTTTCAAACCCAATCTTATGGTTCTCGACCACAATCTTCCAGACATTAAGGGTTCTGCTATTTTAGAAAAGATTAAGTCTGATTCAAATCTTGCAAATACTCCTGTTGTATTTCTAACAGCAGTTTCAGACGAAGAAAATGTCGTTAACGTTTTCGATAAAGGGGCTGATGATTACATCGAAAAACCTTTCTCTGTGAACATCCTCATGAGAAGAATTAAGGCTGTTCTTAACCGATACGAAAACAATAGCTCATCATCAGGACCTAACATTCTCAAAAAAGGTAATCTGGAAATTGATTTTGATTCTTATAAAGTTAAAGTCGACGGACAGAGCCTTGATCTTACTTTAATGGAGTTCAACATTTTAACTGAGCTCCTACGCACGAACGGAAAACCTCTTTCGCGAGAGGCCATCATTCAGAAGATCAGCGGCTCAACCACTGTCACTGAGCGAACCGTTGATGTTCATATCTGTGCGATTCGCAAAAAGCTCAATGTGCACGATAAAACCATCGAAACAATCAGAGGCGTAGGCTACAGACTCCACATCTAATCAAAAACCGTCCAAAAAAGATCAAACTCGAATTAGAGTTTGACCTTTACCAGCAACGGTAAATGATCCGAAAATCCCGCTGCGTATGGGTTTGTGGCGTTGTGGAAGTATCTTTTTGGAGCCGAAAATTCACAAGACCTCTTCGAGTTTTTAATTGTGACAGGCTTTAGTGCATAGTCTGGTGCGATGATTCGGAATGTCTCTGGAAGGACATCAACACCTTCATTGTCTAACAAGTTTTTGCTCACGAAGATTCGATCAAGATGATTCCATACTCTCTCTCTAGCGTAATAATAAGAACTAGGGGCCATCTTCTTTAGCATCTGCTGAGGATCGTTTTTGTGTGCCTTTGTACGATATAAACTTTCGACATCTATTAAAGAGTTGTCCCAAGCTTCATCATGAATCACTTCAAACGGATGAGGTTTGTCTTTTTTGATCGTGTTAAAATCACCGACTGCAATGACGTGATAGTTGTCTTTATAACGTCTAGTGAATTGATCGATGGTCTTTTTAATATGTTTTGCTGCCGTCACTCGCGCCGCCGATGGAGACGCCTGCGATGGCCAGTGATTGACGTAGACTCCTAGAATCTGGCTCTCGTCCTTTAGGCTTCTAAAGTTTGCAACCAAAATATTTCTAGTACTCTTAACCCCTACCGCAGAAGGAAACTTAATCGTCACTTCTTTAACCTCTTTAAGCTTAATGCGGTCTTCTTTATATAGGAGTGCAAGCTCAATTCTCTTGTCCTGACCTGAGGTCACTAAAAACTTTGGATATCCTAAAGTATCAGCCAACTGAGTGACTGTGTTAACGTTCTCAACTTCAAGAACGGCCAAGACATCTGGAAGATCTCCTTGAGCATCCACCATCGCTTTAATTTGCGAGAGCTTGAGTTCGAAGCGATCGTCAGTCCAATCGGTTCTTTTACAGCTTTGCTTGTAGTAGCCGCTTTTAAATTCGCATTTGTCTTTTTCTGGATGATCTATGGGAAGAAACTCGTAATCATCTCTCCCCTCGTCATGAATAGTGTCAAAAAGGTTTTCGACGTTATAGGCCATAACCTTAATTTCGTCTCGCCCCACCTCAGTAATGTAATCGGAATTTTCTCCGTACTTCTTGGCCCCGACGCAACTGCCGGCAGTGCCTCTAGCAAATCCAACATCTATATGTAGGAATGAAAGCGTAAAAGCCGTGACAATAGACAGTATTAAAAACTTCATTAAATCCCCCCAGAAAAAGTTTTTACCCACTTCAAATATTCGTATCCCACGAAATCTGGAGTTTCAATTTGAATGCAGTGCGACTCCTAACAAAGTTCGTCGTCGCAATAGGGGTGTTGAAAAAACAGGCATGAAAGCGCGGTAAATGCATAAGAACTAGGAGAAAATGAAATCTGGTCATAGATTTTTCGTATGTTCTCTTCAAATACATCTTGCAGCGGAGGTGCTTTTAGATAGAGTGTTAGTTTGGTTAAGCAATTCAAGTAAACTGAGTTTGCCGAGGGCTGAGCACCATCATAGAAATCCTTCATTCGAATCAACACAGGAGTCTGAGATTCAGGCGTTAAAAAGTATCCACCAGAAGGATCTTTAAAATCACTTTCCACTTTATCGATGTGATCCCTCGCGATTTCAAGATAACTTTTATCAGTCGTCGCCTCATAGGCATGGGTGAGAGCCCAAATAAAAGAAGCCTGATCATCTAAGAACTCGTGCTTTTGTAATTCTCCCTCACAAATTCTATGAAAGAGATGTTTGCCTAACTTCAGTTCCTCTGTAATAAACTTGATATTTTTTAGCCCCACCTGTTTGTACTTCTCATCATCAAATGTTCTTCCCGCCTTAAGAAAGGATGCCGCCATTAAGGAGTTCCAATCCGTTAAAATTTTATTATCTAACTGGGGCTTCACTCTTTTTTCGCGAATATCATTTAATTTTTGTCGAATCGGATAAAACCCATTAAAAAATTTGTCCACTTCAGCAGGCTCTGCTCTTAAGAGAGGAGTCTTTAAGTAAAACACATTCATCCCTGTCGGTTCACCGCTAGATTCATCATTGAAGTTTCCATCAGACGAAACATCAAAGTACTCTTCAACAAAGGAGAACTCTTCCTTACTCAGGCTTTGTTTCAGACTATCATAGTCCCAAATGTAGAACTTCCCCTCTTCTCCTTCAGAGTCCGCATCATAGGCGCTATAAAACGCTCCTTCAGGGGTTGTCATCTCTCTTAAGACAAAATCAAAGACGCGTTCTGCAACCTTTTTGTAAAAAGCATTTTGTGTTAGTTCAAAACAAACCACATACGCATAAGACAACCACGCTTGATCGTAGAGCATCTTTTCAAAATGTGGTAATCGCCACTCTTGATCGGTTGAGTATCGATGAAACCCACCCCCGATGTGGTCAAAAAACCCTCCTCGAAACATTTGATGAAGCGTATTCTCGACAACTTCAAGAGACTCTTTATTGTTATTGATTTTATAATCCTCAAGAAGAAACAAAAGTTTTTGAGGCGAAGGAAACTTTGGACGAACGCCAAAGCCACCATGGTTTCTGTCATAGCTAATATTTAATTCTGATTTTGTCTTATTGACTAGATCAACGAGGTTGTACTCTCCACTGGCACTGACGGTGGCTTGAGACTCTTTGATAGCTGCTTGAATACTTTGAATGGTGTGATCAATTTCAGACTGGTTGTTTTGCCAGATATCGGTGATTCGCGGTAAAATCTCAATTAGACCTGCATGACCATACTTTGCATGTTTCGGAAAATATGTTCCCGCAAAAAAAGGTTTTTGATCTGGCGTTAAAAAAACTGTGAGGGGCCAACCACCCTGGCCCGTCATCATTTGGCAAACACTCATATAAACGGCATCAATATCTGGGCGCTCCTCTCGATCAACCTTCACCGAGACAAAATCTTTATTCAATAGCGCTGCGACTTCTTTATCTTCAAAAGACTCATGGGCCATAACATGGCACCAGTGACACGTGGAATAGCCGATGGATAAAAAGATCGGCTTATTTTCTTTTTTTGCTTTTTCGAAGGCTTCATCTCCCCATGGATACCAATCCACAGGGTTATTGATGTGCTGTATGAGATACGGACTTTTCTCATTCTTTAAATGATTCAAAGCTTGGCCTTTCGTTTTTTGTAAATCCCCATACTGTCATACAACGGCCCAGCTTATAAAGGATAAGAATTTTTACGAATAAAACTTCTTATTTGTCTTAGCCATTTGTAACAACGGAGCAGATGGCTTAAAGCGCGGTCCAAATTTAACTGCAAATTCTTCTAGAGTATCGACAATGCGCTCACTTCCCAAAGAGTCAGCATATCTCAATAAGCCCCCTCTAAATGGTGGAAATCCTGTTCCCATGATCATACACATATCGACATCTTGCGGGTTTTCTACAATTTTATCTTCAAGAAGAGCAAGACCTGCTTCATTGACCATGGCAAGAATTCCACGCTCCACAGCTAGGTTTGGATCTAATTTCTTTGTTGGTTTTGCGAGACCAAGATCTCCGTAGATGGTTTCATCGAGCTGAAGCTTATAGCCTTTATCATCATAGAGATAAAAACCTTTTTTACCTTTTTTACCAAGACGACCACTGTCTCCGACCTTAATCATAATCTGCGATGGTGCAGCTCTTTCACCGAAGGCTTGATGAAAAATCTTTGCAACCTTAACGCCCACATCAATACCAACTTCATCAATCAAATGAAGCGGACCCATTGGCATTCCAAAGTTCAAAAACGCTCTATCAATATCTTGTGCCGAGTAACCTTCTTCAAGTAAATAAACAGCCTCATTTAAGTATGGAAGTAAAAGTCTATTCACCAAAAAGCCAGGTCCATCTTTCATGACGACTGGAGTTTTTCCCATTCTCTTACAGAGATCAAAAATAGTTGCAACAGCGACATCTGATGATTTTTCACCTTTTACAACTTCCACAAGAGGCATCTTATGAACTGGATTAAAAAAGTGCATCCCAACAAAATTCTCAGGACGTGGTAATCCTTGGGCCATTTCATTCACACTCAGCGATGATGTGTTGGTCGCAAGAATCACATCTTCTTTGCAATGCTTATAGGTTTCTGCAAGAACCTTCTTCTTAATGTTCATGTCTTCGACAATGGCCTCGACAACAACGTCTACATTTTTGAAACCGTCATAGCTCGTACCACCACTAATGCGTCCCAGTTTTTGTTCATATTCAAAACGTGTTATTTTTCTTCGCTTAACTAATTTTGACCAAATCATCTGAGCCTGTTGGAAACCTAGAGCAATGGCATCAGTATTAATGTCCTTCATGCGAACATCTAAGCCTTTGTCTGCTCCGAGTTGCGCAATACCGCCTCCCATGGTTCCAGCTCCGAGAACCGCCATCTTCGAAACTTTGAGTGGCTTTACGTTTGGATCAGCAACACCAGTTTGTTTTTTCACAGCCTCCATCATAAAAAAGAGGTTAATCAGGTTTTTGCTAATCTCAGTTGCAGCCACTTCACCGAATGCTAAGGCCTCGATAGCCAAAGCTTTTGTGCGGTTATTGCTTCCGTAAGTTTTTTGCACAACTTCTAAAGCTTTAAGAGGTGCTGGATAATGCCCTTTGGTTTGTTTTAAAAGCATCTTCTTTGCTTGAGAAAAAACGATGGGTCTTCCGACAGGACTTTCTAAAAGTTTTGCAACGGCACCCTTAGGTTGAAACATCTTTTTTCTTTTTCTCGCACCTTTTGCGACGATGTCTTGCGCATACTTTACCATGTAGTTGTTGAACAACGGTGCAGGCACACACTCATCAACTAGACCCAGCTTTGCAGCCTTTTTTCCGTCCACGGCCTTGCCCGCTAAAATGATATCAAGTGCTGCTTGAATGCCGATAACTCTCGGCAAGCGGTAGCAACCACCAAAGCCTGGAAGAATTCCAAGCTTTGTTTCAGGCAAACCAATTTTTGTTGATGAATCATCAGTTGCAAGACGGTAATCGCATGCCAGTGCAAGTTCAGTTCCCCCGCCCATGCTTGCGCCGTGAATGGCTGCAATCACAGGAAATGGGAGATCTTCAATTTGGTTAATGATATTTTGTCCCATGGACGCTTTGTCACGGGCTTCTTCAGGCGTACTAATATCTTTGATTTCATCAATATCAGCGCCTGCGATAAAGATTTTTGGTTTCTTTGAAACAATGATTAAACATTTTATCGAAGAATTTGAAAGACTACGAAGAGTTTCACTGAGCTCTGTCATTACAGGTGTCGAAAGCTTATTAACCTTCTCACCTGGCAGATCAAGTTCAAGAGTGGAAATATCATCGTTCACTTTGACAAGATTCATAGCTTTCATCTTACGCCTCTCTCTCTAAAATCATTGACCCACCTTGACCACCACCAATACACAATGTCGCAAGACCAAATTGAACATTTTTAATTTGCATCTCTTTCATGAGTGTTACAATCAAACGTGTACCTGTTGTTCCTACGGGATGACCAAGTGCAATTGCGCCACCGTTGACGTTTAAAATATTTGGATCGATGGAGCCCACAGCCTTTGATAGCCCAAGTTTTTCTTGCGCGAAGGTATCAGACTCTAAAGCTTTTAAGCAGGAAATGACTTGCGCCGCAAAAGCTTCATTAAGCTCAACGAGGCCCATGTCTTTTAATTCAAGTCCAGCTCTCTTTAATGCATATGGAGTGGAATAAGCAGGTCCAAGTCCCATTCTCTCAGGCTCAAGACCTCTAAAGGCGTAGGATTTCACCGATGCAATGGGCTTATACCCTAACTCTTGAGCCTTCTTGCGACTCATCAGTAAAACCATAGCCGCACCATCAGTGATCGGACATGAGTTTCCAGGAGTCACTGTTCCGAATTTTCTGTCAAAGAATGGTTTTAGCTTCGCAAGTTGCTCCATACTTTGCCCTTCTCTTGGGCCAACATCATCGGCAACAACTTTTTTATAGTCAGGCCCGAGATAAAATGGAGCTATCTCTTGGGCAAGACGGCCACTCTTTTGTGCGGCCACTGCTTTTTGATGAGATCTCAGCGCAAATTCATCTTGTTCTTTTCTTGATATTTGGAATTCCTTAGCAAGAATTTCTGCTGTCTGCCCCATATTGATGCCGACAAAAGGATCTGTAAGCCCTTCCATGATCGCTACACGGGGTTTTAAATCTTTTAGTTTTATTTTTTTTAAAGCACCAAGTTTTTTTCCCAAGGTTTTTGCCATAGCAAATTCCCCAAACTTTGCTGCAAAACTACGCTGAAACATCAAAGGCATATCAGACATGCTCTCTGTTCCACCAGCGATGACCACATCCGCTACACCCGCTTTGATCTTATCAAAACCGCTGGCAATACTTTCCATCGCCGAGGCACAGTTGCGATGAACCGTATGCGCCGACGTTTCTAAAGGAATGCCTGCATTCAGTGCAACAACTCGGCCGATATTCACAGCGTCTGACGGGCTTCCCGTGTTGCCGATAATCACTTCATCAACTAGTTTAGGGTCAAGGTTGGTCATCTGAAGCAACTCTTTTAGAGCTGCGCGCCCCAGATCTTTTGCGTGAACATTTTTAAAAACGGTGCCAGATTTAACGAAGGGAGTTCGTACTCCTTCTACAATAACCACATCACGTTCAGAACTCATGCTGTACCTCTTTTGGTATGTTGGATTTATCTCTTTAATGATAGTCATCTAAGAAATTAAAGTCACACGTTTGGCTCTCTTGTGCGTAGCAGAAAACCGACATAGGTGTGCCAAAAAGAGCACATTGACTATCTGGTGTGCGCCTCATAATCTTAGTCTTACCTTCAAAGGGGAATACTAAATGTCATACACAGACTCTCTTGAATATCATTCGTCCGGACGTCCTGGAAAAATCGAAGTCACAACTTCAAAACCCTGTGATACAGATCGCGATCTCTCGTTAGCATACTCACCTGGAGTTGCTCTTCCTTGCATTGAAATTGCAAAAGATCCCAATAAAGTTTTTGATTACACCGCAAAAGGAAACTTAGTTGCAGTTATCACAAACGGAACTGCAGTTCTTGGACTTGGAGATATTGGACCTCTTGCTGGAAAGCCTGTGATGGAAGGAAAGGGAGTTCTTTTTAAAAAATTCGCTGATATTGATGTTTTTGATATTGAACTTAGTGCTCGTACAGCAGAAGAGGTTATCAGTACCGTAAAAAGCCTTGAGCCCACCTTTGGCGGCGTCAATCTTGAAGATATCAAAGCTCCTGAGTGCTTTATCATCGAAGAAGAACTTAAAAAAACAATGAAGATTCCTGTCTTTCATGATGACCAACACGGGACTGCTATCATTACAACTGCAGCACTTATAAACGCGGCACACATCGCGAATAAAAAAATTGAAAAATTAAAAGTTGTTGTTAACGGCGCCGGAGCTTCTGCACATGCGTGCTCAAAACTTTTTCTCAGTGTCGGTGTAAACCCTGATAATCTTATTATGTGTGATTCAAAAGGTGTGATCTATAAAGGCCGCACCGAAGGCATGAATCAATGGAAAGAAATATTTGCAAATAACACTAAAAAAAGAACCCTCGCAGAAGCCCTCGACGGAGCCGATGTGTTTTTAGGTCTCAGTGTTGCTCGTGCTGTCACTGGTGAAATGCTTAAAAAAATGAATGACAGACCCATCGTATTTGCTTGCGCTAACCCTGAGCCAGAAATCATGCCCGATGAGGCTCTTGCTGCAAGACCTGATGTCCTCATCGCAACAGGAAGAAGTGACTTTAATAATCAGGTGAATAACGTCTTAGGTTTCCCTTTTATTTTTAGAGGAGCCCTTGATGTCCGTGCAACTCAGATCAACGAAGAAATGAAGCTTGCAGCGGTTCACGCCATTTCAAAGCTTGCAAGAGAAGAAGTTCCAGAAAGCGTTTCAAGAGCCTACGGCGGAAAACAGTTTAAGTTTGGGCCTGAGTACTTTATTCCAAAACCTTTTGATTCCCGTGTTCTTCTGTGGGTTGCGCCTGCAGTGGCAAAGGCTGCAATGGAAAGCGGTGTTGCTCAACATCCGATTCAAGACTTTGAAAAGTATCATGATAAACTTGAAGCACTCCAAGGGGCTGCAAAAAGTTTCATTCGATCTGCGATCAACAAAGTTAAAACGTCTGCTAAAAAAACTCAGATGGATTTACCGAGAATCGGTTTCACCGAGGCCCATTCCGAAAAAGTTTTAAAAGCATGTAACATTATTTTAGAGGAAGGCATAGCCCAACCAATTCTTTATGGCTACCCTGACCTTGTCAGAAAAAAAATCCAAAGTTTGGCGCTCTCTCAACTCAGTGAAGTTGAAATCATCAGACCGAGCCAACACAATAAAGTGAACCTCTACGCACAAACGCTCTATGAAATGCGCAAGAGAAAAGGTGTTAACCTCCCCGAAGCCATGCGGTTAATGGCTGATCCGAATTACTTTGGTACCATGGCCGTTCATCTAGGAGACCTTGATGCCGTCATTAACGGCGCGACACAAAACTACGCTAGCGCCGTTAAGCCGATCCTTGAAATTATCGGTAAGACAAAAACTGGAGTTGCATCGGGATTAATTATTGTTGTGCTAAAAGATAAGGTCTTGTTCTTCTCGGATTGTACTTTAAACGTTGAACCAGGCGCTGAGGAACTGGCATCAATTGCCATTGATGCTGCAGAGATCGCACAATACTTTGAAATTGAGCCTAGAATTGCAATGCTCAGCTATTCAAATTTTGCAGGAAAGCATGCCTCTCCACAAAAAATGAAAAAAGCTGCTGAAATTGTCAAAGACCGCTTCCCGCACCTTATTGTCGATGGGGAAATGCAGGCCGATACTGCCGTTGATCCGACGATTATTCATGAGCAATTTGATTTTTCAGAACTTAAGAAAGGTGCAAATATCTTAATATTCCCAGATCTAAACTCTGGTAATATTGCCTATAAGCTGCTCCAACGTCTAGGTCATGCAGAAGTGATTGGGCCTTTTTTAATGGGCCTAAGAAAACCTGCACATACTTTACAGCGTTCTTGCAGTGTTAATGATATAGTAAATACTGTGGCACTGACGGCCCTTCAAACCCAAGTCATTCGTGAGATGAAGGCCCGTAGGTAAAGGAGTTTCTTCAATTTGAAAAAAACGCGAGAGAAAGCAATACTCGTCGGCATCGGTTTAAAAACTGAGAATTTTTTCGATATCAAAGAAAGTTTGGGTGAACTCGGTGAACTTGCAGAAGCAGCAGGTGCCGAAGTCGTAGGAACTCTGACTCAAACTCTTCCTAAATACAACCCAGCCACTCTTATCGGAACGGGAAAAGTCGATGAATTAAAGGCTTTAGCGCTGGAAACTAAAGCAGAACTTGTAATGATTGATCACCAACTCTCAGGAGTACAGGCAAGAAACCTTGAGAAGGTTGTCGGAATTCCAGTCGTGGACCGTACCCAAGTGATTTTAGATATCTTCGCTAAAAGGGCGCAAAGCCATGAGGGTAAACTCCAAGTAGAACTTGCTCAACTCCTTGATCAAAACTCTCGGCAAGTGGGCGCGTGGCATGGCTCTCTTTCTCGTCAAGGTGGTGGTATCGGAACCGTAGGTCCAGGTGAGAAAGCAATTGAAATTGATCGTCGTATTATTAAAGACAAGATTACGCAGATTAAAAAGAAGTTAGAAGTTGTTGAACAAGCCCGGAAAACACGACGCGGAAAGCGCGAAGCCAGCAATGTCCCAAGTTTTGCACTTATTGGTTACACCAATGCTGGAAAGAGCACATTAATGAATGCCCTCACTGGCTCCAATGTCATTGCCGCAGACCAAGTGTTTGCAACCCTTGATCCCACCACACGTAAATTGAATCTTGATCCTTATCAAGCGGTTATCACAGATACGGTGGGCTTTATTAACAAACTTCCTACGAAGTTAATTGAAGCCTTTAAAGCAACACTTGAAGAATCTGGTAATGCCGATGTTCTTTTACATGTTATTGATCTGTCCCATCGCCAATGGAGACAGCAAATGGAAACAGTAAATGATATAATTAAAGACTTAAAGTGGGATCATAAGACAATCATCCATGTATTTAATAAGATTGATAAAGCTCCCCTTGAGAGAAAATTTAAAATCAAAGACGTTCCCCGTAGAGTTTTTATATCTGCAGAGAAAGCAACGGGCCTTGATCAACTCAGAGAGGCCATGATCAAAGCCATAGACTCTCGGGAATACACGACAGAACTCTTTATTCCTCTTACGGATAAGCACCTATTATTTGAATTATCCAAAGATGGGGTCATTCAACATCAAGAGATGAGCACCCACGGCTACATCTGTCACGTGAAGATGACTGCCGCTATGATTGCAAAATGGCAACCGTTCTCCACAAGCAACATCGCTCACTAGACCCGTCAACAGTCTAGTATCTTACACTATAGCAACAAATTTTATTTGGATGTCTCAAGACTGGATTTCAGAACTCCGATATCTCAAATGAGAAGGGGTTTCTCATGAAAAAAGTATTTTCCGACATTTATAAGACATCGTTTTATTCACTGATTGTTATATCGTTAGGAGTCCTTCTCACTTTTCAAAATTGTGGCAAGGTGAAGTTTAGCTCTTTACGACCCAAAGCCGTTGCACAGTCTTGCGGAACAATTTCCATGACTCCATCCAATGGACTTTATTCTGTCACAAACGTGACATTTGAAGCTGTTCCAGCAACGGGTGTGACAGTGACAGATATTGCATGGGAGTTTACTAAAGGAAATCAAACTCTCTTTACTTCAACTTCAAACCCCGTTACTCATACTTTCACCCAAGGTCCAGGTGACTACTTTGCTACTGTGAAATTTATTAAAGATGATGGGAATGGTTGCGAGCTTACTCGCGCGTTCCAAATATTAGAGGGAGATCTTTGTGCTGACCCCGCAGGGATTAGCGGACCTCTCACTGGATTTGTCGGTGAAGAGACATCACCGTTTGGTATCGCTTCTGAAGCATGTTTTAACGGAATTGTTTCATGGGACATGGATGAAGACGGCACCCCTGATTACACTCACCTTCCTGTAGCTGAAGATGTAACACACTTCTATACTGCTCCAGGAACTTATACGGTCAAAGCCATTGTCGTAAACAGCCAAGACAACTCCCAGATCACACTCACCCACGATATCAACATTAAATATCAGTCATGTATCAATCCGTTTAACTCAAATGCTGTTGCCCATGGGCAAACTGTGACATTTGCAAAACCATCAGCACAATGCGGAACAGATTGTGAGACAAAAGCACGCACGTGTGAGAACGGAGAGTTTGTAGGAGACCAGACATTTACACAAAATCCTTCTACTTGTAAAAAGTCTGACGCTTGTCCACCACCGAACCCTCCTCCCCCAGTGACTTACTCGTGGTCTTCAGGAAGTTGGGGTGCATGTAATGCAACAGCGTGTGGTACGAACGGAACAGAAAACAGATCCGTTGTTTGTAAATCCAGCACTGGCGCTAACGTGGCTGATAGCAATTGCTCAGGATCAAAACCTGCAACGTCAAGATCGTGTTCTGCACTGGCTTGTCCTGCCGTAAATGGAGCATGTGGATCTTCTAACGGAAAAACTTTAACGAGCAAACCGACTTCTAACTTATGTAGCAAAGGTTCAGCTTCAGGAGTTTCTACGACCGATTCATCATATGCATGGACATGCAGTGGCACCAATGGTGGATCCAAAGCCAGCTGTAGCGCAACTCGAAAGCATTTTGAAATTGGAAGTTGTGGATTCTCATTAACAAGTTCAAATTGGTCAGGCACTGCTGGTCAACCGACTTCATCTTACGGAGAGTGTGTCTGGGGTGGGTCAATGACAATGGGAAGCTCTAACAAAGTTCAAGCCATTTTCTTTATCGGAGATTACTACGATACCAGCGGACCTTACGGTATTTATAGGTTAAACAACCCTGGTCAGTGGACGATCACAGCACCAGGTTGTACCTTTGATCAAGTTGCAGACCCGCGGGACCATCGCAAAAAAATGTCAAACTACTGTAGAGTTTTAGGAACAAGAAGTTATTCAGGATCGCCGATGACTTGGCAGGTTACTATCACTGCAAGAAATAACACTACAGGAGAAGTGAGAGTTGTACCCATTAAAGCAACCTTCAAACCGACCTTAAATAATAGCTCTTCTGGAAGCAACCCACCACCTTCTGGAAGCAATCCTCCCTCTGGCGGAAGTGGACACAAAGGCGGCCTCGACCAAACCGAAGCCCGCTAGGTACGGCCTTCCCTTTTGTTTCGCAGACGCTAAATACGAGCCATGTTCCTAAGATATGTCGAATTCTAACTCGTGCTTTCTTCGGCTCGTTTGGCGGCTCGTAAGTTTGTATTCCGCTCTTGTTAGGGCATTCTTTATCACTTCCTTTTGGTCGTTAAGATAACTTTTATTGAGCCAATCTAAGGTATTTTCGACATGAGGAAACAAAATATTATCGTAATTCATCGGCACATAAAGAGGCGCGCTGCCCATCAAGCCGTATAATGTCGAATAAGGATATTGCTCTACCCTTTGACATATCCTCGCCTCGACAGGGTTGCGGTAAATATATTTGTAAGCGTGGTGCAGATAAATATCCTTTGTAATTAGGCTCGCGCGATATTGACCACCAAAAACATGATTAACTCGATTGGTTTGGCGTCCTATTTCTCGGCTCACTTCTCTCATAAAGTAGTTCATAACTTCACCAATATTTGCATTTGGCGTTCTAATTAAAAGATGAAAGTGATTATTCATTAGAACAAATGCCCGAATTTCAACTTCGAACATGATATGAACTAAATAGAGGTAATCTGAAAAAATACTCCAGACTTCATTCATTGGTAGATCGAACCAATCTCTATTGTTACACCGAGCGGTTACATGATACGGGTATTCAGATGAAAGGGAAGGCCGTACCTATTGGCACAACTGGTCAGGACTAATAACTGAACAACACCCGCCGCCGCACCAGTAGTAATCGCTATTCCAGAGGTCACATCTATGCATGCATGATCCTGCGCCACTTGTGCAATATCCACTAACTGTCGGTTTAGGCGCTGGGCAGTATGAGTCAGCAACAGTTGTGCCTCCTGAGTTCACACATGTCACTGAGCGTGTACAAGTACCAGGTGTTCCGACGTCCTCACACACCTGCTGGAACGTGCAGGAAGTTGGACTCGGAGGAGGGTTTGTTACAGTACAAGCCCCAGCACACGGGCCAGTTTTCCATGCATAAACTTCTGGTGGTGGGGTGCCATCACCACAAAGCGGGAGAGTGCCGCCGCCACCGCCGCCGCCACCTGCGGGACAAAGAGGTCTACACATTGATTCGCCCTCTGGCGGATAAAAATTATTATACATGCACTGAGGTGCCGTGTCGCAAAAAGCTCCTGGGCAATTATAAATCTCAAAGTCATTGGTGTTAATACCACCACTAGTAGGCCCACCGAATTGATGAATAATATCACAAAGAGTTGTAGGGCCTCCGCCGCCTCCGCCTGGACCTCCAGTGGAACAATTTACATTTGCCCCACCGTCTTCGCCATTACAAGACCATGACCACGGGCCCGACCCCGCTACAGTACTAGCAGTACCAGCACTACAGAGATTTCCTGTCGGAGCAGAAGAAGGAGTCGTTGTACAAGCTGATCCGCATGCACCGTCGACGGGATTACAAACCCCAGCCGTACAACTTTTTTGTGTGAACGAACCAGATAGAGTTCCATTATTACAAGTTCTTGTTTCCCTATTTCCACCATCGTCACAAGAGTTGCCGCAACTTACAGTTGCTGATTGATAAGCTGTTACGCTTGTTCCGTCTGGAATGTTATCTCCCCAAAGTGTACAATCTGGGCATGTTGATGAACTCTCAGGTTCTGGACCAATACAACATGAAGATGAACAACTCACTGTTCTTGTTTTATTTCCGTTTTCGCACAAGCTCCACGGACCCACTGACCAGTGAGTACACGACTGGCATACTCCACCTGCAGGACTGCTTCCGATTGTACCAGGACAAGAATCTAGAGGTGGACAAAACTTTTGACCGCAGTCATTGGCTGCTGGTGACCATCGATTGGTCGGACAAGTACATTGACCGCTCACACACTGAGGTCCTCCCGATTGTGCGGATGTCGCTCCATAGCTATCATGATCACAGTCACTTGCAACAGAACAACTCTGCCCTTGCAGAGGACAAGTGTTTCTGCATTGACCTTGTCTCGAACAGTAAGCCCCAGTTTCACACTCGTTACCGCCTACCTGAACACCATTATAACGGAAACACTTATTGGCTGCAGGGCTTGCACTGTAAGTCACTCCTCTTAATGTTGAACTATATTGAATTGCAGGAGCTGGATCGTTTGTTGTTTGAAAACGCCCGCACGCATCCACAACGGTTGCGCAGTAGTTTGAAGTCGGATCGGCCAAGCAACCCGAGTGAGTCATGTCCACCCAACCCGTAGGCACTGTACTACAAGATGTTCCAAGCACTGGCGTAAATGGACCTGCCAATGTTGGACAAAGGGTTGCGACACCACACGGTTTCTGCGAGGTTGTTGGTCCCGTAATAATGTTGCCAAAGTTCGGAGTAGGACCTGCGTTGATTGTCGCAGGATAGCTTGCACCAATATTTATATTGTTATCAAGACACCAGTTGACTGGCGGAGGAGCGACCATCTCTCCGCAATCACTTAACGGAACAATATCTAACGAGTAGTTTCCGCGACCAGTGAGACTTGCCGTCGTCGCTGTACACTCCGTAGTTGTACATACACACTGATCTGCTGGAAGGTCAGTCACACTTCCATTTGGATTTGTAAGAGCCGCCGTACAAACGTGATATGGAGTAAAGCCTGCTGGTAATGGTGGATCGTAAGTAATTGCTCCCTGCATTTGTGGCGCGCCGTTTTGACACTGATACTGGTTTGCACCGAATGCATTGAGAGCAGTTCCAAATCCCGATGTACTCGTTAATGTGGTCACACGTCCTTCAACACTGGCAGAGGTCGGACCAACTCTGTTAGCCGTATCTGCTACTGGTCCGAATGTGACAACTGCATCAATAACATTAAAGTGCGGACGAGTTGCTGAACAGCTCGGAGATCCCATGGCTCCGCAGAATGCGGGTCCCACGTTTCCAGCCGTATCCACCGCCCGAACATCGGCACTGTATCCACGCATATTTCTTAAATTTGTTAGAGTGATAATTGCCTGCCCCGATCTTTGAGTTTGGGCATTTCCGCCTGTCATAGGCACATACTCTATTTGTACTGGCGCGATTATTGAACCATCTGCATCTCTAATTTGCGCCACTTCACAGGGTTCCCAGAAGTTTGGATTAGCTTGCATCCAATTATGCTCACCAATACGGCATAAGAAGGCCGTACCTGGCTCTGATAACGTACAGTTATTTGCACATGATGCATGGGAAAGACCATTAAATAAACTCAACTCCCCTGCTTGGATTTCTGCACAAGTTTTTTCACTTGTTGTTTGCATCAAACAGTTGGTTTGGCAATTCGCCTGAGAGGCACTTTTAAAAGAACGAACACGAAGTTGTATCGAAGGAGTTCCACCACACACAGCTGGTACTGTTTGTGAATTTCCACATAAGTCTGTATCATACTGCAAGATTGACAGTGAGCTGGTTGAATCTGGAGAACGTTGCACAGACCCTAAACCTTCACAGCTCTGCTCTTGCGGAGTTCCTTTTTTGATAGTCACTCTGACTTTAAAGTTTGCTTTTGTCTCTTGTCTTGAGTCAGGAATATCCGACATTGCCAGTCTACGGCTGACGCATGAAACACCGTCAAAGGCTGTTGCTAATCTCACCTCGACGTTTTTATCAGTAATTGTAAATCCAGGGACTGGTTGCGAGTCACTATAAAAGACAGTTCCGCAAGATGCATCACTCATGTTCAAACTATCACAGCAATAGTTATCAGAAGCCGATAGAGCCACGAGACGGTTCACGGAGTTTTTAATATTTAAATGGTTGTAGTATTTCCAAGTATCAGGGAGTGGAACACTAGTGTTTGGAAGGTCCATGGTCATTCCACTTGTACTCACAAATGAACTCACAGGTGCAGGGCCAAATGCAAATCGGTCAACTCCATCATCGGTGACATCAAGACCCGCTGGATACGTGGTGCTGTTTGGATTAGGCCCATAGGAAGAAATAAAAAGTGAGGCCTCATCTTTTTTAATATATTCAACAATACTGTTGGCGATATTTTGGCAGCTTCCAGAAATCTCAAGGCGCGTACTTAATCTATATTGATCAGCAACGAATCGTGAAACCGTCAATGCCGCAATCAACACGAGTGCAGCCGCAACCATGACACCAATAATGCCAAGGCCACTGCTATTTAATCTGTTCTTGAGAAAAGTTAACCCCATACGCCCTTTATATTGGTTTAGTCTACAAACCTACAGACTTTTGTCCATATCTTTTATCGGCCTAACACGCCCTATTAATTAACTAAATGCCGAATTATTTCCGTACTTTGGCTTATTTTGAGACAGTTTCTCTACTGTCTCAAGTTAAGAAAACGAAATTCCGATAAAGGTCTTAGGTAATTGAAGCTAAATAAGATGGGGGCACTTAAAATGCGGAAAATGTTAAACAGTTTCTTTTATAGTCGTGTAAAAACCGTCAGTCTGACTATATCGTTACTTTCATCTTTAATTATTTTAGTTTCATTTCAAAACTGCGGTAAGGTGAGCTTTAGAACCGTGACCCCTGAAGCTTTAAACGCGGCCCAAGGGTGCGGTGATATCTCGATTACTCCTATTAACGGACTTTTCCCATCAACGAACATCACCTTTACAGCCCACCCGCCAGCTGATACCTCCACAACAGGCTTTCAGTGGACAATCGCAAAAAACCAAAGCCTTCTATTTACTAGAAGCGACATCACTTTTGATCATACATTTGATGGACCCAACGAAGGAGTCGGCGATTATATTGCCGTTGCATCTTTTGCAAAAAGTGATGGTAATATCTGCGAATTAACGCGCGCATTTAGAATACTTGAAAGCGACCTCTGTGTTCCACCTTCTGGAATTAACGGACCATCCATTGGATACGTCGGAGAGGAAACCTCCCCGTTTTCAGTAGATTACGAAGCTTGTTTCCTTGGAACCATCGTCTGGGATATGGAAAACGACAACACTCCAGATTACACATCTAATATCGATGAGAGTGTCACTCATATTTACAATCAGCCAGGAGCATACACAGTAAAGACGACCATCATCAATCTTGATGACAACACCCAGAGCGTCCTTACCCACATAATAGAAATTAAAAACAAAGCGTGCGCTCACCCATTCTTACCTGGAGCATCCGTTGCCCATGGACAAACCATTGAGTTTGCAAAACCATCGGCGCAATGCGGAGTTCAATGTGAACGCCAAGTCAGAACTTGTCAAAACGGTACTTTTGATGGCGATGCGACGTTCGCACAAGACCCTGCGACATGTTCAGCAACCAATTGTTCATCTTGTAAAATCCAGTACCCCGGAGATTCTGCCTCTTATACATTAGCGATCGGTGCATCGGTCACACGATACGCAAAAACACAAAGCTGCGGCGGCGCATGTGAGTCCAATTCCTTTACATGTACACAAGCTATTGCAAATGTGGGAAGCACTTACTCTTTCCCTGCTGGATTTACTTATACCAACGCAAACACATGTCAGACAGAGAACCAGTGTGCAAATAGAGACTGTAACCTCGATAGCGTTACGGTGCGCCACGGAGAATCTTACTCGTTCTTTAACTCAGAGACTGTGGCATGCGGTCAATCATGTAGCTCACAGAGCCGTACATGTAACGACGGAACTTTAAGCGGAAACTCAAATTACAATAAAGCGACTTGTACTGTAAATTCTTGTACATACACATGGAGCATTGGTAACTGGAGCAGCTGTAGCGCAACGGCTTGCGGAACAAACGGAACGCGCACACGACCTGTTATTTGTAAGAGCAATAATGGTGATACAGTGAGCGATTCATTATGTTCATCACCAAAACCTACGACATCCGAATCTTGCTCTGCAAGATCATGCAACAGCTGTACACTTGATGGAGTTACTGTTAATCATAACCAAAGCCGAGCATTCTATAACTCTTCATCTGTAGCTTGCGGACAAACATGTAGTTCTCAAAGCCGCACATGTAATGATGGCACCCTTGGTGGCAACTCAAACTACAATAAAGCAAGCTGTTCTGCCAATTCATGTACCTACGCTTGGAGCACGAGTGAATGGAGCAACTGTAGCGCTACAGTGTGTGGAACATCAGGCGAAAGAACACGAACCGTCACATGCAGAAGAAGCGACGGAACTACAGTGTCAGATAGCAACTGTTCAGGCACTAAACCCGCAGCAAGTACATCTTGTTCGGCTCGCGCTTGTAACTCGTGTACATTGCCTTGGGGTGGATCGATTAGCAGTGGTCAGAACGTCACCGCTTATCAGGCCTCACAAGTATCTTGCGGACAAAGTTGTAAATCTCAGACAAGAACTTGTACGGATGGAACATTAAGTGGTTCCTATGATAAGAAGTCTTGTGCAGTAGCAGCTTGTCCTGTTAATGGAGCTTGTGGATCATCCCACGGAAAAACTTTGACAAGCAAACCAACTGCAAATTTATGTAGTAAAGGTTCGGCATCAAGTGTTTCAACCACTTCATCTTCTTACACTTGGACCTGCTCTGGCCAAAACGGCGGTTCAAACGCAAGCTGTAGTGCAACTCGAAAGCATTTTGAAGTTGCAAGCTGCGGATTTGGTCTCATTAGTTCCAACTGGCAAGGTAGCGCGGGGCAACCAACATCAAGTTATGGTTCGTGTGAGTGGGCTGGCTCAATGACAATGGGTAGTTCAAACTCAGTCTATGCCGTATTCCATATCGCTGATTACTATGACAATAGCGGCCCTTATGGGATCTTCAGATTAAACAATCCTAATGATTGGACAATTACCGCATCAGGTTGTTCACTCGGAACGATCGTAGATCCAAAAAATATCTACAGTCATATGCCGAATTACTGCAAAGCCGGAACTAGATCCTATGGCGGAACCCCACTTGTATGGAACGCAACGATCACGGCAACACATAAATCAACTGGCGAAGTAAAAACAATCCCGATCACTGCAACCTTTAAGCCGACATTAAATGGTGGCGGTGGCGGCGGTGGCGGCAATCCTCCTCCAGGCGGCGGTGGCGGTGGTGGTGGCACGCCAAGTCCAGGAGATCCTGGTATTCCGCAAGATCCGCGATAAGTAGCACCTAGCAGCAAGAGGGAGAGTTCATACCTTTTTGTTGCTTCTCTGATTAGATTCTTTTTAAATGGATAAAAAATGGATGAAAAAAGGAGATCTCAATGAACCTACGTCATATTCTTTTAAGTACAATTGCTGGAGCTTTTGTTTTCGCAGGATCAAGCGCATACGCATGTGACTGTCAAAAAGCAGATGATGCACAAAAAGTCTCCGATACTAAAACAGATAAAGACAGCCAGAAGACCTGTGCTTGCAAAAGAAAAACAAAAGATCAAGCCGCAGACAAAACTAGCGAAGCTACACCTTGTGGCTGCAGCAAAAAAGACGCTTAATCCCGTCATCGTATCAAGATGAACTTAATAGGGAGCGAGTTTTTAAAGAGGTTGCGGAGAAAGGAATCGTCTAAACCAGATTTTTCCCACTACCATAGCGCTTTAAAAAAGATCGCTCCTTTATCATATCGACTCCTTGGGAACGAGTACCTTGAAAACGCAATTCCCAAATATCTGCAAGAAATCATAATCAATCCAGAGAGCATAGAGGAAACCATTTTCTACTTTCCTTTATTTCTAAAAAAGCTCAAACCTGAAGAATCCTATCTGGTTGAACTTATGGATTATGAATTTGTTTGTTATCAAGCGAGCCTTGAACCTGCTCCAAATAAAAATTCAGCGGAGCTTGCAACTCATATTTATCTCAATCCGTTTTGTTATGCTTTACGATTAGAATTTGATATTCATGAGTACGCACAAAGGCTTCGCAAAAATTTATCTGAAAAACCAAAAGCAAAGAAGAATCTTTTATTGATCGCAAAAGACACTAATAACGAGCTTGCCTTTTTGGATGCTCAAATGCTTCACGCAGCAATTATGGATGAACTCCATGACGGTAAAGTCTTAAAGCGTGATTGCCTTGAGCTTGTACAAAAACAGCTTCCCCATATCCCCCAACGAGACTGGATCTTAGCGTTGCAAGACCTAAAGTCAGTCCATGTCGTTTTAGAAACTTCAAATTAGTTCATATAGCCGCTCTTATATTTTTTCCAACCCTTGGTCGACTTTAACAGAACCTTAATGATCCGATAAAGACCTTGTAAAGCAAACATCTTGCAAACGCCCGAGGGGAACACCTAATGAGAACTTCATTAAATAAATTCGCATATGTCTTATTATCGATCGCAATATTATCTTGTACTAAGAAAGAAAACCAAGAGTTTCAACCTGCGATGTTGAACTCTCCTACTGTCCCCGCCTGCGGCTTAATTGAACTATCACCACCCAAAAATATTTTTCCTTTTATGGATGTGGCCTTCACAGCCTATGTGCCTTCCAATGCCGATCTTAGCACTCTAAGATGGGAGATCTCAAAAGATCAGGACCCAGTCTTTAAAAGCTCTTCGCAATCATTTATTAAAAAATTTGATCAGGCCAATGAGGGTTCTGGCGCATACTCTGTTACTCTCTCCTTTGATAAGGGTGACGGAAATTCTTGCGCACTTAAAAAATCTTTCAGAGTTCTTCAAGATGATATCTGCGTTCCACCTTCTGGGATCAGCGGACAGCTTGTCGGTTTTGTAGGGGAAGAAACTTCACCGTTTTCTGTAAACGCTGAGAACTGCTTTGTGGGTTCAGTGGCGTGGGACATGGATAATAATGGCTCTTTTGAATATGAAGGCGACGTCACAGAGTCCTTCAGCCATGTTTATAAACAATCGGGCGTGTATAGCGTGATTGCGCGTATTCATAATGATATCGAAGAAACTGTTCAGTACCTCTATCACAATATAGAAATTAAAGGAAAATCTTGTATTCATCCGTTCACTGATGAAGTCATTGCAAACGGAGCTCAAGTCGAGTTTGCAAAAACAAATCCTCAGTGCGGACAACCTTGTCTAACTGCACAGCGCACTTGTGAAAACGGTACATTTATAGGCGATACAAGCTTTACGGAAAACCCTCTTCAGTGCGCTGCTTCTGACGCGTGTCCAGTGGAGCCGTGTACAAACGGTGCAACCAATCCACCACAATGTAATCAGTGTCCAGCAGGACAATCAATGGTTAGCGGGAGTTGCCAGACAGTCACTTACAAATGGCAAACTGGGGAATGGGGCCAATGCTCAGCGGTCGCCTGCGGAACAAGCGGTAGCAGATCGCGTACCGTACAATGTGTACGAAGTGATAAAACTATTGTTTCTGATTCTTTCTGTACGACTGAAAAACCAAGCTCACAACAAGCGTGTCATGCACCAGCTTGTATGAGTTGCAAACTCCCATGGGGCGGAACGGTTGCTCACGGCCAGAAAATAATTGCCTACAAAGCATCGAATGTTGCCTGCGGAAAAACGTGTGATGCTGAAACTCGAACTTGCTCAAACGGTACGCTCAGCGGAAGTTTTAGCAAGCAATCATGTTCAGCTGCGCCGTGTGCAATTCATGCTCTCTGTGGATCATCGCACGGAAAGACATTTACCAACGCACCAACAACAAATCTTTGCAGCCAAGGAACAGCATCAGGGGTCACTTCAACGGAGCAGAATTACAACTGGACATGTGCTGGCCAAAATGGCGGTAAGAATGCTAACTGTAAGGCCGCTCGCCAACACTTTTCAACGGCAAGTTGCGGGTTCGGTTTAGTGAGTTCAAACTGGCAATCAACACCAGGTCAACCGACATCTTCTTATGGCTCATGTGAGTGGACTGGAAAGATTTATCTTGGAAAATCCAATCAGGTGAATGCCACTTTCTTCTTTGGGGATTATTACGATAACAGTGGGCCTTACGCGATTTTCAGACTTGAAAGACCTGAAGAATGGACCATCACTGCAAAGGGCTGCACCCTCGGCAACACACCTGATCCGAAGGATTACAAAAAGGCTATGCCAAATTATTGCAGAGTTACGGATTATAGATCGTACTACGGATTACCATTAACATGGAGTGCAACAATAACGGCAACACATAAGGTGACAGGCGAAACAAAGGTCATGCCGATTCGGGCAACCTTTAAGCCACAAATTGTTCCGCATCCAAGCATGTTAACGCCTTAATCTTAAAGATACTTAGGAAGGGTGGGCTTACGTAACACTTTGGCCTGCCTCTTTGAGATAACAACTTCTTTTGGCAATCGGTGATGATTATAAAAAGATGCCATGGAATAACCATATGCTCCTGCATCGAGGATCGCTAAAACATCACCCTGCTTTAATGGCGGTAAGTATCGATCCTTACCTAAAAAGTCTGAGGACTCACAAATTGGCCCCACAATATCATAGAGCTCAGACTGCCCTTTTCTTTTCGTCAAATTACTTACGGGAAGAATTCGATGAACCGCGCTATAGAGCGATGGTCTTAACAGATGATTCATACCTGTATTGACAATAGCAAACTTTTTAAACGGTGTTGTTTTAATATATTGAATCTCTGTAAGAAGCACACCGTAGGGTCCAACCAGTAGCCTTCCTGGCTCCGTTAGGATACGACATTTTAAGGGTTCAAGGAGCGATAGAATTTCTTTACCGTAGCTTTTAAGATCGACTTCCTCTCCACCATCATAGGGAATGCCTACTCCACCACCAATATCAAAAGTTTCCAGAGGATATCCTGAGTTTTTAAAGTCTAAGTAAATAGGAATAGTTTTTTGAATAGCTTCTTTAATAGAGCTAAAATCCATAAGCTGAGAACCTATATGAATAGTAAGTCCCTTAAGCTCAATGTATTTTTTGTATTTTCTTAAAATGCCACGCAACTCTGGAAGAAATGAGCTATCCATACCAAACTTATTTTCACGAAACCCAGTAGTAATATAGGGATGAGTGTTTGGATTCACGTTCGGATTCATTCTAAAAGCAACAGCCGCTTTCTTCTTTAGTTTTTTTGCAACTTCACCAATGCGGATTAATTCCTGAGGTGATTCAACGTTAATTTGTTTAATCTGGTATCGAACAGCTTTTTCAATTTCTTCAACAGACTTTGCCACACCTGAAAAAATAATATCCTTATGGCTAAACCCCGCCTCAACAGCGGCCTGAGCCTCACCCCATGAAACTGTATCCACTCCGATTTTTTCTTTTTTAAAAGCTTTTAAAATTGCGATATTGGCATTGGCTTTAGCGGCATAGTGGATTTCGGCTTTTCCCTCAAAAGCATCTTTGAGCTCTCGCAGCTTTTTGACCATGGCATCCACGTCATAGACGTAGGTTGGCGTGCCATTTTTTTTTGCGATTTGAGCAAGAGAGAGGCCTCCCACATATAAACTTTCATCTCTGATTTCAAGCATAGGGTATTCTTATTTGTTTATCATTTAGGATCAAGACCGAATGCACTGTGAAGTACACTTGCAGCCGATTGTAAATGTTCTTTCTCAATAATTGCACTCACCTTAATTTCTGAGGTGGTCACAAGGTAAATCGAAATATTATGTTTCGCTAAAGTTTCAAAGAATTTCGCAGCAACACCTGGATGGTTTCTCATTCCCACACCCACAATACTAATCTTAGCCACGTTATCCATCACGGCGCAGTCGACTTCAGAGTATTGTTTTTCGATGAAGTTGCGCGCAGGCAGAATGTCTTCTGAAGGAACAGAAAACGCTAAATGCTGACCATCTGATAATTGAGATTGCGAGATCACATCAACAACAATTCCTAGTTCTGATAAGTTGTTAAATAAATCCGCCAAGACGCCCGCTCCACTTTTTAATGGCGCCAATTTAAATATTGCTGTATTTGCATCATGGGTCACTGCTGTGACCACTGGACTTTCCATTGAAAAATCTTTTTCACTCATAATCCACGTTCCTTCTGCCTGTTCAAACGTTGAACGGACATGTAATTTAATCTGAAACTTGGCTGCAATCTCTACGCTTCGGATATGTAAAACCTTTGAACCCAGAGATGCCATCTCGACCATTTCTTCAAAAAACAATTTATCAATTTTGCGCGCCTTCGGAACCAGTCTTGGATCAGCAGTGAACACACCTGGCACATCCGTATAAATCTCACAGCTTGAGGCATTAAGAGCTACCGCTAACGCCACCGCCGAAGTATCAGATCCGCCGCGCCCAAGTGTTGTTATATTATCGAATTCATCGACTCCCTGAAATCCCGCGACGACAGGGATAATTCCTTTTTCAATATCCTTCATAATAAGATCTGTTTTAATTTCACGAATTCGCGCTTTGGAGTACATAGAATCTGTTTTGATTCCCATTTGATAAGCAAGATAGGGTTTCGCTTTTAAACCTTTTTTCTCTAAGGCCATCGTCAAAAGAGAAATTGAAACCTGTTCTCCTGAGGCCACCAGCATATCATAAGCTGGGCCGCGGTATCCAAGATAGGTGCGATTTGCAAGATCGATGAGTCGGTTTGTCTCGCCAGACATTGCACTTGCTACGATAACAGTGGGCTGCTTAGATTTTTCCTGCTCTTTCAAAATGCGCTCTGCCACGGCATCAATTTTTTCTACCGAACCAACAGAGGTCCCACCAAATTTTTTGACACAGATTTCAGTTTTGCCCATACCGCCACTTTCTGATATAAAAGCTCTTCAAACCTTCTACCACAAGAGGAATTTAGATGAAAAGCTTTGTTTTCGGGCAATCGACTTCAGGCCTTCCAATCCCTGCATATCAATGGGATTTACCACATCCACACGTTTTAATCATCGGCGGAGTCCATGGCGACGAGGTGGAAGGTGTTCAAGCAGCCTATGGCTTGCTCAACGCCTTTCAAAAATCTTACACCTACAAACTGAAAATGACAGTGGTTCCGATGTTTAACATCGACGGCGTTTTAGCAAAAACACGCCAGAATAAGCGCGGTGTTGATCTTAATCGAAATTTACCGACGCAGGATTGGACTTCCGAAGTCCTAAACCCGCGCTACTATCCAGGGTCAAGGGCCAATAGCGAAGTCGAAAACCAGGCGCTCACTCACTTTATCGACAGTCAAAAGCCACGTATTATTTTCAGTCTGCACTCTTGGAACCCTTTACTCAATGTGAATGGAAAATGCCGTAAAGAAGCAGAAGTCATCCAACGCATGACCAATTATCCCATTCAAGAAGATATTGGCTATCCGACACCAGGATGTCTTGGTACATACACGGGCCTTGAACGAGATATTCCAACTCTCACCTATGAGATTCAGAGAGGACTTGCTTGCGAAGATATTCTAGCAACGCACGTTCCTGCCATTTTAGAAGCATTAAAAACCACAGAAAAACTTGCTTAAGAATAATTTTTATTAAGGAGAACCCATGAGCTCAATCATCCACGATGCATATGCAGGAAAATTACCATTAGACTCAGCAGAAGTTCAAAATGCTGTCCAAAAAACAATTAATGATCTGGATAAAGGCTTAATCCGTGTTGCTGAAAATTCTGGTGGCGAATGGAAGGTCAACACATGGGTGAAAGAAGCTATCCTTCTTTATTTTAGAATCCAAAAAATGGAAGAGCTTGAATCTGGCATTTTTAAATATGCAGATAAGATTCCTCTTAAAAACTTTACCTTAGAAGACGGTGTTCGCGTTGTTCCACCTGCGGTGGTCCGCAAAGGAGCTTTTGTGAATAAAGGCGTTATTCTTATGCCCTCTTACGTCAACATCGGTGCCTATGTGGATGAAGGAACTATGGTAGACACTTGGGCAACGGTGGGATCTTGCGCTCAAATTGGAAAGAATGTTCATCTCTCGGCGGGAGTGCAAATTGGCGGTGTCCTCGAACCCATCGGACAAACACCCGTGATCATTGAAGATAATGCTTTCATCGGATCCCGCTGCATTGTGGTCG